>NZ_CP025121.1 GCF_003640545.1 Candidatus Phytoplasma ziziphi | reverse complement strand
TTTGCACTAGCAAAGAATTAGTTCAATTAGAAAAATTTCCTAAAAAAGTAATTATTATTGGTGGAGGAGTTATCGGAGTAGAATTTGCAACTATTTTTAAAAAATTTAATTCCGAAATTATAATTATAGAAAAACAAAAAAATATTTTAGTTAATATGGATCATGATATTATAAGTGCGTATACCAAAATATTAAAAAAAGATGATATTAAAATTTATACAAATTCAGAAGTAATCAAAATTGAAAATAATAAAGTTTATTATAAAACAAATACACAAGAGCATCAAGTTGAAGCAGATATAATTTTAATGGCTGTAGGTACTAAACCTAATTTAGATGGGATTACAAAATTGAATTTGAAAACAGATAGAAGTGGAATAATTACTGATAATTTTTTAAAAACTTCTATTGAAGGAGTTTATGCTATTGGTGATGTAAACGGAAAATATATGTTAGCTCATGTAGCTACTCACGAAGGTATAATAGCTGTCTCTCACGCTTTAAATTCAAAAGAACATCTTTTGCCTATGGATTATAATTCTGTTCCTTTTTGTATTTATGGTTTTCCTGAAATAGCTTCTATAGGTTTAACTGAAGAACAAGCGAAAGCAAATAATATAAATTATAAAGTTTCTAATGTCCCTGTTAGTTCTATAGGAAAAGCTTGGGCCGAGGGCGAAACTGATGGGTTCGCAAAATTAATTGTCGATAAAAATAGTTTAAAAATTTTAGGAATGCACATATTATCTTGTCATGCGACAGAATTAATTAGCGAAATAGGAGTTGTTATGGGAATGAACGGAACGGCTTATGATATAGTTAAAACAATTCATCCTCATCCTACTTTATCCGAAATAACTTTAGAAACTTTTTTAGGAGCAATTGACAAACCTATTCATATATAATTTTTTTCATTAAACAACTTAAATATTTTTTTAAAAATTTTAAATTAATAAAAACCTTAATTTTTTAGGTTTTTTTATATTATTAATATTCAAATTTTCTATAAATTAATTTTTCAAAAGAGAAATAAAAATATGTTAATTGATACACATGCGCATTTAAATTTTTTAAATTTTAATAAAGATTTAACACAAGTTATAGAAAGAGCGCACAATAATGATGTTAAATATTTTATTGTCCCCGGTGTAAATAAAGAAACAAATGAAAAAGCCATAGAATTAGCTATTCAAAACCCTTTTATAAAAGCTACTGTAGGGATTCATCCTTGTTATTGGGAAAACGAAGATCCTTTTAGCATCGAAAAATATTTAAGATGCCCTCAAGTAGTAGCGGTAGGCGAGATCGGCTTAGATTTATATCATGATAAAAGTTCTTTAGAAATACAAAAAAAGAATTTACAAATTCAGATTAAATTAGCTATTAAATATAATTTGCCTATTATTTTACACGCAAGAGAATCTTTTTTAGAAATATATCAAATGTTACTTCCTTACAAAGATAAAATCAAAGGAGTTTTTCATTGCTTAACTAGTAATTTAGACGAATTAGAAAAAGCTTTAGAATTAGGATTTTATGTAGGTTTAGGAGGAATTGTTACTTATGAAAAAGCTCTTGAAGCTCATCGAATAGTCCAAAAAGTCCCATTAGACAAAATTCTGTTAGAAACAGATTCTCCTTTTTTAACTCCTTTTCCTATGGGAAAAAGTAAAAGAAATGAACCCGAATTTCTTAAAATTATAGCTCAAAGAATAGCTGATTTAAGAAAAATTAATATAATAGATGTTTCTGAACAAACCACAAAAAATGCAAAAAAATTATTTAATTTGGATATATAATTTTTTTATTTAATAGAAATTATTTATTTTATAATTAATTTCTTTATGATGATTTAAATTTTTTCATTTTTTAAAAAACTTTGATTTATAATTTTAAAAATAAAAAAAGAACTTAATTAATTTTAAGTTCTTTTAAATTTAAATTATAATATTTTTTTAATATTTTTCTTTTTAATAAAATTAATATCAAAGACATTCCTGAAATCAATAACACAAAAATACTATAAAAAAACAAATTATTCAAATTCCTTTTCAAATTTAAAGATTTATATGGAGTGTTTTTTAGAAAAAAACATGTTATTAAATATATAAAAGGATGAATTAAAACGATATAAAAATTTTTTAATTTTAATGTAGTTTTATCTATAAAAAAATAATAATAATAAAATATTAAAGGCACAATTATATGTTCTAAATGAGCAATCCAAATTTCCCATAATTTTCTTTGATTATAAAGTTCTTTATTTTCGATCTTGAAATTATAAATGCAAAGCAATAAACAATTAAACAAACAAATAAAACTTAAATATTTATTTATTTTTAAATTTGTAAAGAAAAATAAAATTATAAAATAGATATTAATTAATAAAACAGTTTGCCTCGTAAACAAATATAAAGATAAAAAAGAATGATTGTTATAAATCCCTTTAATTAACCCTAATGTTTAAAATTAATAAATTTGTTATAAAAATTTTTTTGTTAACTGAATTTTTCATAAAAAAATACCTTTTTATAATTTTTCAGATTTGTCTTGTTAAATTTAAATATTTGATTTTAATTTAAAATTTATAATTTTAAGATATCTTTGATTTCTAAAGAATAAAATATATAAATAACAGTTAAAATTATAACATACATAATTTTACATTTAATAAAAATTTATCATAATTAAAAATTTTGAAATTTGAAAAAACTTTATTAAAAATTACAGTCAAATCATAATAAATTTAAAAAATATTATTAATTATAATGAATAAGGTTATAAATAATGACATTAGAAATTAAAAAAAAAATTAAAAGTTTGACAGATACGCTTCATCAAGCTAATTATAACTATTATAATTTGAGTAAAACAGATTTGTCAGATTATCAATATGACGCTTTATTAAAAGAATTGTCCGTGTTAGAAAAAAAATATCCTGAATATAAATTATCTTACAGTCCTACTTTGAAAGTAGGTGGTTTTTTAAGTTCGAAGTTTAAAAAAGTAGAACATATTGTTCCAATGTTGTCCTTGAGTAATGTTTTTAATTTTGATGAATTAAAATTATTTTGTAATCGTTTATTAAAAATAAATATTCCTTTTTGTTTTATTATCGAACCTAAGATAGATGGAGTAGCAATTAGTTTAAAATATGAAAAAGGTATTTTAGTCCAAGCTGCAACAAGAGGAAATGGTTATGTTGGAGAATTAATAACTGAAAATATTAGAACTATTAAAAATATTCCTTTAAAAATTAAAGAAGAAATAGATTTAGAAGTAAGAGGAGAAATTTTATTTGATCATGATTCATTTGAAAAATTGAATAAAGAACAAAAAGAAAAAAATAAAATTTTATTTTCTAACCCTCGTAATGCAGCTTCTGGAACCTTAAGACAATTAAACTCTTCGATAGTTGCTCAAAGAAATTTATCTTCTTTTATTTATTCTATTATCGACCCTCCTTTTTTTATTAAGACGCAAAAGGAAGCTTTAGATTTTTTAAAAAAAAATGGTTTTTCTGTTAATCCTTATTATGATGTTGTTTTTTCCTTTGAACAATTAAAAGAAAAAATTAATTATTATAAAGAATTGAAAGATAAATTGCCTTATGATATAGATGGAATTGTAATCAAAGTAAATGAATTAATTTTACATAATTCCATTGGATATACTTCTAAATGTCCTAAGTGGGCTACCGCTTATAAATTAAATTCTTTAAAAGGTGAAACTATAATTCAAAATATTGAATTTCAAATAGGAAGAACTGGTTCTTTAACTCCTGTAGCTTCTATTTTGCCTGTTATGGTAGATGGCAGTTTGTTGTCTAAAATAACGCTTCATAATTATGATTATATTCAAAAAAAAGATATTCGTATTAATGATTTTGTATTAGTACATAAATCAGGTTCTATTATTCCTGAAGTTTTAGAAGTTTTAAAAAATAAAAGAACTAGTCAAGTTCCTTTTAAAATGATTTCAAATTGCCCTTTTTGCAATGGTGTTTTAACTAAAAAAGAAGGTGAAGTCGATCATTTTTGTTTAAATGATGATTGTGAAGAAAAAAAAATAAAAAAAATTATTCATTTTGTTTCGAGAGAAGCGATGGATATTAATGTTTTAGGGAAAAAAACTTTATTTACTTTTTTTCAAGAAGGATTGATCAAAAAAATTTCTGATTTATATTCTTTAAAAGATAAATACGAACAATTAAAAAAATTACCTGGTTTTCAAGATAAAAAAATAATGAATATTTTAGATGCCTTAGAACAAAGTAAAAACCAATCTTTTGATAGAATTTTATACGGTTTAGGAATTGAACATGTAGGAATTAAAATAGCTAAATTATTAAATAAGAAATTTAAAAACATTAATAATCTAAAAAAAGTTAATTTAGAGGAATTATCTGAAATTCCTGAAATAGGTCCAAGAATATCTAATAGCGTTATTGAGTATTTTCGGAAAGAAGAAAATATTCAAGAAATTAATTTATTAAAATCTAAAGGTCTTAATTTTGATTATTTATATAAAAATGTTCCAATTAATAATATATTCAAAGATCAAAAAATAGTTTTAACTGGTACTTTTAATGATTATTCAAGAAATGAATTAACTAATATTTTAGAAAAATATGGAGCTTCTATTATCAAAAATGTTTCTTCTAAAACGGATTTTTTAATTCAAGGTGATAATAGCGGTTCTAAATTACAAAAAGCTCGTTTATTAAAAATTAAAATAATGGATGAAAACGAATTAAATAATATTTTAAATTCGATTAAATAATGCGCAATTTATAAGAATATGTTATTTATTTTTTTAATATTCGGATATATTCAAAAGGAATACAAAAATAAATGAAAAATATTGGAGTTGATTTAGTCGAAATAAAAAAAATTAAAAAAATAGGAATAGAAAAAATAGCTGATAGGATTTTATCTAATGCAGAGCAATTAATATATCAAGATATTAATCATTTATCAAGAAAACTTAGTTTTTTAGGAGGCAGATGGGCCGCTAAAGAAGCTATTTTTAAAGCTTATCAAAAAGGAAATTTAAAAAATAATTATCGTGATTGGTCTATTTTAAATGATTTGAATTCAGGTGCTCCTTATGTTATCCATTCTGATTCATCTTCAAAAATTATAATTTCTATTACTCATACTGAAAACTACGCCTTAGCTTTTGTCATTTTATTATAAATTTTCATTCGAAACAAAAAAAGAGTTTTTATAAACTCTTTTTTATAAATTAAAACATAAATTCATTATTTTTAATTTTTTTGAAAAAATTTTTCGAATATTTATTTTTTATTTTTAATAAAATCAAAATTAATAAAAAAATGCTTATTCCTGAAATTAATAAAATAATTTGCCATTGTTTTAATTTATTTTGCTCATGAGATGAAATTGTTATTTCGTTTTTGACTTCATTTTGATTTTTTTCTTCTGTTTTTTCTTCTTTAAATATTTCTATAAAAAATTTTTTTAATTTAATTTTTATATTTTGATATTTGTCAAAAGATTCTTGAAAGTAAAAAGTCGCACGATCATATTTATTATTTATAATTTCATCATTATTGCTACTTGTTAAATAAATATTTTCAGCTTCTTCTAATATTAATTTTGCTTTATTTGATAAATTAATAGCTGTCCCTTCTTTTTGTATATTTTCCATTTCTGTTTGTATTTCTTTTTTTAAATTAATAGCATTTTCTTTATCATAAAAAAAATCATCTGTTTTTTCTATCATTTGTTGGATTTTGATAATTTCTTTTTTTAGTATTTCTTTATTAACCAAAGCTTTATATTTTTTTATATTAGTTATGCTTTTTTTATAATTTTGAAGAGAAGAATTTAACAAAACATAAATATTTTCTAAAATATTTTCATTTTTTTCTTCTTTAAATTGTTTTTCTGCTGCTTTTAATTGACTTATGGCTGTATTTTCGTCATTTTCATTTTCTATCATTTCTATTTCTTTTGTTAATAAAAGATTTTTTTCAAAAGATTCGTCGACTTTATTTTTTAATTGTTTAGCGATATTTAATTCTATTTCGGCATTTCTTTTTTTTAATAAAATTTCTTCATGAATTTTATTATTTTTTTCTTCTTTATTAATTTCTATTGCTTTAATTTGATAATTTAGAAGGTTAATTGTGATAAAGAACATAAAATAATATAACAAGTAATAAAATTTTTTATTAGTTAAATTATATTTGTTTGATAATTGAATTTTTATTCATTCTCTTTTCTAATTCAATTTATTTTATTTATTATTTATTTTATTTATTATTTATTTTATTTATTATTTATTTTATTTATTATTTATTTTATTTATTATTTATTTTATTTATTATTTATTTTATTTATTATTTATTTTATTTATTATTTATTTTATCTAACAGATATTATTTATTATGAAAAATAATAATAATATCCAATTAATTATAACATATTTAATAATTTATCAAAATTGTTATATTTAAATTAAAGTAAATAATGATAAAATAAATTTGGTGATTGATTATCATATTAATACAATTAAAAATTAAATTAATTAAATATTTAATTAATTTAATTTTTATTAACTTAAATGAAAAGAGTTTTTTATATGAAAAAAGGTTTATTATTTTTATCTAATGGTTTCGAAGATTGCGAAGCTTTGGCTACAAGGGCATTCTTAAAAAAAAATTATTTAGATATTATTACTTTTACTTCAAATACTGATTTGGAAGTTGTTTCTTCGCAAAAATTAATAGTAAAATCAGATTTACATATTGATGAAGTTCAATTATCTGAATATGATTTTTTAATCATTCCAGGCGGTCCATATGTAAAAAAAATGTTAGAAGAAAATGGCGAAATTTTAAATAAAATTTTTCAAATTATAAAACATTTTGTTGAAAATAAAAAAATTATTGGGGCTATTTGCGCTGCGCCTTCTTTTTTAGGTAAATTAAATTTATTAGAAAATCATAATTTTACTTGTTATCCAGGATATGAAAAATATATAAAAGGTAATCATTGCCCTAATGAAAAAGCTGTCACTAGTGATATTTTTGTTACATCACGTTCTTCTGAAACAGTTTTAGATTTTGTAAAACATTTATTAAATAAAATAAAAAAATAATTTTTTATAAATAAATGATGTTTTCTTTCTATTTTTATTTAAAAAATATTTAAATAAAATTTTTTTAATACAAAAAATATAAAATAATTTATATAAATTTAAAAAAAGTTAATGTATAAAATACATTTTTTAGAAAGATATTTTTTTAATGAAACAAAAGAATAATTTAGATATTATTTCTTTTAAAAAGAATGAAAAAAATAAAATAAATATTTTAGGTTTTTCTGCATTTTCGATTATAACGATTTTATTTTTGATTATAATTCATATATTTTTAAGTTATGATTTAGAAAATGACAAAATAATTTCTCAAAATTGGCATAATTTTATGTCTATGTTGTTATTTGTAATGGTTTTATCTGGAATTTTAAAATTTATAGGTTCTAAAATTCCTATTATAAAAAATATAGGCGGAGGGCCTATTTTATGTATTTTAGTTCCTGCTTTTATTTTTAATTATAATTTCGGATTTCCGATGTTTACAAAATTTCAAAAAACATTTATTCAACAAACTTCTTTTTTTTCTAAAAACGCAGGAGGTATTGGTTTTTTAGATTTCTTTGTGACATCTTTAGTAGTAGGTAGTCTTGTAGGAATTAAAAAAGAATTTTTAGGTAGAATGTTAAAAAGATTTTTGCCTTTAGTAATTATTACTTTGATAATATCGGCTTTATTTGTAGGAATAATAGGATTAATTTTAGAACCTATAAAAGGATTAAGTCATATTAAAAATAGCACTCGTAATGGTTTTTTAGATTCTATTTTTTATATTTTTGCTCCGATAGCATGTGGAGGTTTTACTTGCGGAATAATTCCTTTAACTAAAATTTTTTCTCAAGGGAATGCAATGTATGAAGATGCTTTCAAAGATCATATTTTACCTTCTTTATTAATTGCCGGTATTTTTAGTGTTATTTTATCTGGTTTAATTAAGAAATTTTTCGGCAAAAGTAAATATAGTAGTCCTAATAAAATAATAGAAAAAAATATTAAAATTTTAGAAGATGATAAAAATATAAATAAAGGTATAAAAAAGACAGATTTAAATATTAATTATTCAAATATAGCTACTGGTTTAATATCTATTTTTTCTTTTTATATTTTAAGTAGTGTATTAAGGATAATGATATCAAAAGTATTTTCAATGTTTTCTTTTTTAAAAAATATTGAAAATTATTTGCCTCCTGTTATAATTTTTTTGGTTATATTAGTTATAATAGTAAAATTTTTAAATTTAATTTCTTTTTATTATGAAAAATGTATCGAACAAGCTTCTCAATTTATAACAAATAATTTTACGTCCGCTATTTTATGTTTAGTCGGGATAGGAACAAATATTAATAAAATAACAGATTCTATTTCTAATTTACAATTTTTATTAACTTGTATGTTATGTGTTATTGTTACATCATTAACAGCTGCTATTCTTGGAAATAAATTTGGTTATTATCCTGTTCAATCTGCTATTTCTGCGGGACTTTGTTCTAATAGTATTGGTGGAGCCGGAAATATGGCTATTTTAGAAGCGTCAGATTCTATGGCCTTAATGCCTTATGCTCAAATATCTACTCGTATTGGAGGAGATATTATAGTTATATTATCTAGTATTTTGTTTCCTTTGTTTTATCAAATTTAATTGATTAAATTTCATTATATGCAATTCAATTTTTTAGTTGAAATCTTTTCAAAAATATATATAAAAAATATAAAGTTTTGAAATTTATTTTTTAAAAATTTTAGATAATAATTTGAATATTTAATGTTCTTTAAAAAAATAAAACTCAGTTAGTAATAACTGAGTTTTATTTTTTTAAAATATCTTAAAATTTTATTTTTGTCAAATTTATTAATAATTTTATTTCGTTAATAAATTTACCTCTTTTTTCAAATAGTTTCTTTTTATAAAATAAATAAAATATTCTATTTATATAATAAAGGTTTATTTTCTTTAATAACTTTTTGACATTCTTAATAACATTTAACTTTTAATTATAATTTAAAACGAAAAATTATAATTAAATAAATATATAAATATAATATAAAATTATTTTAAAACTATACTATTCAATAATAAAATAATAAAAAAACAGTGATTATTATAAAAACACATAGAATAATAATAAAAAGATAAATATTTTTATTACTGATCGAATCTTTTACTTGTTGAGTCAAAGCACTTTGAATTTTTTTACATTCTTCTTTTTTTGTTCTGAAATCATTTTTAGCTGTTGTTAATTCTTCGTTTTTTGTTCTTAAATCATTTTGAGCCGTTGTTAATTCTTCGTTTTTTGTTCTTAAATCATTTTGAGCCGTTGTTAATTCTTCGTTTTTTGTTCTTAAATCATTTTGAGCCGTTGTTAATTCTTCGTTTTTTTTAGTTAAGGTTTTTGTTAATTCTGCTTCTTTTGTTCTGAAATCATTTTTAGCTGTTGTTAATTCTGCTTCTTTTGTTCTTAAATCATTTTGAGCCGTTGTTAATTCTTCGTTTTTTTTAGTTAAGGTTTTTGTTAATTCTGCTTCTTTTGTTCTTAAATCATTTTGAGCCGTTGTTAATTCTTCGTTTTTTTTAGTTAAGGTTTTTGTTAATTCTGCTTCTTTTGTTCTGAAATCATTTTTAGCTGTTGTTAATTCTTCGTTTTTTGTTCTTAAATCATTTTGAGCCGTTGTTAATTCTTCGTTTTTTTTAGTTAAGGTTTTTGTTAATTCTGCTTCTTTTGTTCTGAAATCATTTTGAGCCGTTGTTAATTCTGCTTCTTTTGTTCTTAAATCATTTTGAGCCGTTGTTAATTCTTCGTTTTTTTTAGTTAAGGTTTTTGTTAATTCTGCTTCTTTTGTTCTGAAATTATTTTGAGCCGTTGTTAATTCTGCTTCTTTTGTTCTGAAATTATTTTGAGCCGTTGTTAATTCTTTGTTTTTTGTTCTTAAATCATTTTGAGCCGTTGTTAATTCTTCGTTTTTTTTAGTTAAGGTTTTTGTTAATTCTGCTTCTTTTGTTCTGAAATTATTTTGAGCCGTTGTTAATTCTGCTTCTTTTGTTCTGAAATTATTTTGAGCCGTTGTTAATTCTTTGTTTTTTGTTCTTAAATCATTTTGAGCCGTTGTTAATTCTTCGTTTTTTTTAGTTAAGGTTTTTGTTAATTCTGCTTCTTTTGTTCTGAAATCATTTTTAGCTGTTGTTAATTCTTCGTTTTTTGTTCTTAAATCATTTTGAGCCGTTGTTAATTCTGCTTCTTTTGTTCTGAAATTATTTTGAGCCGTTGTTAATTCTTCGTTTTTTTTAGTTAAGGTTTTTGTTAATTCTGCTTCTTTTGTTCTGAAATCATTTTTAGCTGTTGTTAATTCTTCGTTTTTTTTAGTTAAGGTTTTTGTTAATTCTGCTTCTTTTGTTCTGAAATTATTTTGAGCCGTTGTTAATTCTTTGTTTTTTGTTCTTAAATCATTTTGAGCCGTTGTTAATTCTTCGTTTTTTTTAGTTAAGGTTTTTGTTAATTCTGCTTCTTTTGTTCTGAAATCATTTTTAGCTGTTGTTAATTCTTCGTTTTTTGTTCTTAAATCATTTTGAGCCGTTGTTAATTCTGCTTCTTTTGTTCTGAAATTATTTTGAGCCGTTGTTAATTCTTCGTTTTTTTTAGTTAAGGTTTTTGTTAATTCTGCTTCTTTTGTTCTGAAATCATTTTTAGCTGTTGTTAATTCTTCGTTTTTTTTAGTTAAGGTTTTTGTTAATTCTGCTTCTTTTGTTCTGAAATTATTTTGAGCCGTTGTTAATTCTGCTTCTTTTTTTCTGAAATTATTTTGAGCCGTTGTTAATTCTTCGTTTTTTTTAGTTAAGGTTTTTGTTAATTCTGCTTCTTTTGTTCTGAAATCATTTTTAGCTGTTGTTAATTCTTCGTTTTTTGTTCTTAAATCATTTTGAGCCGTTGTTAATTCTGCTTCTTTTGTTCTGAAATTATTTTGAGCCGTTGTTAATTCTTCGTTTTTTTTAGTTAAGGTTTTTGTTAATTCTGCTTCTTTTGTTCTGAAATCATTTTTAGCTGTTGTTAATTCTTCGTTTTTTTTAGTTAAGGTTTTTGTTAATTCTGCTTCTTTTGTTCTGAAATTATTTTGAGCCGTTGTTAATTCTGCTTCTTTTTTTCTGAAATTATTTTGAGCCGTTGTTAATTCTTCGTTTTTTTTAGTTAAGGTTTTTGTTAATTCTGCTTCTTTTGTTCTGAAATCATTTTTAGCTGTTGTTAATTCTTCGTTTTTTGTTCTTAAATCATTTTGAGCCGTTGTTAATTCTGCTTCTTTTGTTCTGAAATTATTTTGAGCCGTTGTTAATTCTTCGTTTTTTTTAGTTAAGGTTTTTGTTAATTCTGCTTCTTTTGTTCTGAAATTATTTTGAGCCGTTGTTAATTCTTCGTTTTTTTTAGTTAAGGTTTTTGTTAATTCTGCTTCTTTTGTTCTGAAATTATTTTGAGCCGTTGTTAATTCTTTGTTTTTTGTTCTTAAATCATTTTGAGCCGTTGTTAATTCTTCGTTTTTTTTAGTTAAGGTTTTTGTTAATTCTGCTTCTTTTGTTCTTAAATCATTTTGAGCCGTTGTTAATTCTTCGTTTTTTTTAGTTAAGGTTTTTGTTAATTCTGCTTCTTTTGTTCTGAAATCATTTTTAGCTGTTGTTAATTCTTCGTTTTTTGTTTTTAAATCATTTTTCATTTTTAGTATTTGTCGATCTCTATCTTTTAAATAATCAATTAATGTGTTAGCATGTATACTTTTCAAATATAATTTCTTATGTTTTTTTTTTAAAGCTGTTAAAAGTTGCCCAGCCAATAATTCTGGATTATTTACATTCGTTACATCAATATCTTCATTTGGATTATATTGTTCTGGAGGAACTATTAATTGTTGAGATTTATTAAAAATAATATTTTTATCTATTGTTTTATTTGTTATTTGTTTGATATCTAATGAAAAATATAATATAAAAATATAAAAAATAAATATAAATATTGTTAATAAGACAAAAATAATTATTGAATTAAAATTTTGTTTAATTTTATTTATGAACATATATCATATCAATTTCTAATTAATATATTAAAAAAAATAAATGATAATAATTTTCATTTATTAAATGTTTTCGAAAGCAGTGAAATAAGATCATAAAAAATATTATTATTAAATTAAAAACTTTGTTTTGCCATTAAAAAATATCGCATTGATGAACCTTATCAAAGTATAATTGATATATTATAAGTTTAAATCGGATATTTTTTCATACTAGATGTTGGGAGTTTCTTAAGTAAAGAAAATTTATCTTTATTTCATAAATTTTTTAAAAAAAGAATAAAGTTAAATAATATAACTTTTTTATATGAATAAATTTAATATATTTAAAATCTTAGTTAGGTTATATAGTTTGTTATTTTAAAATAATCAACAATAAACTTTATTTAAATAATCCTAATAATAAAGATTATTATATGAATAATTTAAATTTTATTAAATATTTCTATTTAATAATTAAAAATTTTTGCTTTTGATTTTATAAATTAATTATTGTTCAAATTATTTTGAAAGATATAATTAAAATAATATTTTTACAATCGAAATAAAAAAACAAACTAATAATAAATAATATGCAAAAAGTTTGTTCGAATTAATAACTTGCTTAAATTATTCCAACAGATATTGCTATGAATTTAATCATCAATTTATGTATAAAAAATAAAAATATACCAAAATTAGTTAATTAATATTAAATATTAATATTATTTATTAAAAAAATATTTAGAAATGTTCATTTTTACATATTTTATAAAAAAATTATTTATGATAAATTGGCATTTAATAATAAAAAAAGACTAATTTATATAATGATGTTCTAAAAATATGATTTTATTTTTTAAATTTTTAAAAAATATTTGTTTACGATTCTTTAGGTTATATTTTCGAATCAAAAACCAAATTAAAAGTTTAGATATAAATTTTTTTGAAAATTAATTTTTTAAATAAAATGATTATTTAAAAAATATTCGAATTTATTATTCGTTATTTAAAATTTATTATTCGTTATTTCAAAAATGTAAATTAGAAAAAATATTAAATGTTTATTGGGAACATATTTTCGAAATAAATCGCATTTTACTCATTTTAAATAATAAAAAATAATTTTTATATACGAAAAATTTATTTAGTCATAAAATCTAAAATTTTTATTTTTCCTAATATAAAAGAAACTTTATTATATTCAAGATTTTAATATTTTTCGATTTAAAAAAATTATTTAATATTAATTAATATCTGTAAAATAAACTAAATTAAAAAAATTCTTTTTATAATTATTGAAAATAATAATATTGAAATATTTTATATTAAAACAAATTTTAAAAAAATATTTTTTAACGTTTATCTAAATTTCTAAAATTAATAATAAAATTTATTTTTTAATTAATTATTTTGCCAAATAATATTATTATTTGCTTTTTTCCTTTATGAATATATTATTTTATTTAAAATTACAATAATAAAATAATTAAAAATAATTAAATTTAATTGATTATTAAATACGATCTTACATATTAAATTGTATCATAAAAAGATTTATATTAATTATTTATTAAAAAAATAAAGATTATTAATTATAAAAGTGATTATTTTTCTATATTATTCATTTTTTATATAAAATATTATATTTAAATTAATTTGTTTCTTACATAAATAGAAAAACCTATTTATGTCTAAGAAAATGGTATCAAAATTTTAAAAAATAAATAAAAATTTTCTCCTAATTGGTTAAAATTTAACTTTTATCAAATAGATAAATTGACTAAAATTTGATTAATTTTCGAATTAAATAAAATATCATTTTAATTATTTTGTTTAATGTCTTATAAAACAAGTTTACATAAAACTTGTATTAAATTTTTTTTCAATATATAATGGTTTTAATAATTAGAAAATTAAATTTAATTTTATTAAATTTAATTTTATTATTTATTGTTTTATAAATAACAAAATGAAAGAGTGTTAATATGAAAAAATTTAAATCTATATATTTAGTACCGATATTTTTAATATTTATATTAATAATTACGATATATTTCGTTTATGATTATAATAATACAAAACAAAAAAATTCAGAAAAAAACAAAGAAGAACAAAATTATACAAATAAATTATCAGAAGAATTAAAACAAAATATTCCTGATAAAGGAGATATGATTTTTATAGAATTGTTTACAGACGAAAATAAAAATAAAGATATTTTGCCTTTGATGAAACAATACAAGTTTCGAAAAAGTTTGTATTATGTTTTAAATAGACAAGAAATAACTCAAAATGAGACTAATTTAAAACCTCTTTCGCTTTTATTTACTAAAGCTTTTTTTCAAGATAATACAAAATATTTTCCTAAACCCTTTTTACCACATAATGAAGACAGCATGAACATTTATAAAGATTTAGATTTAAAAAATTATGGTTTTAATGAAACAAAAGCTTTACAATGTTTAGAAGAAGCTTGGAATAATTTAAATTCTGAAGAAAAAAACAAAGATTATGTTTTGAGATTCGTAATAGATAAAGACGTAACAGATATAAATTTTTCTATTCAAGAAAAAATTATCACACAAATTAATAATTTATTCCTAAAGTTTTTAACAAATAAAGATTTAGATTCAAATAAATTAAAAATAGAAATTACTGAAAAAGGTACATTTGATATAAGATTAAGTGTTGCATCTGAAATAGATGAATATAATCAAGAAGAATATTATTTCCATTTTATACGAAGTATATTTCATTTTAAAGATGATTCTAAAATTTCTATAAATTTATCACATATAAAACAATATTTAGAAAATAAAAGAAATAAAGGTCAAACAATAGAAAATAATTTATTTGGGATAAGGAATGTGAATGATTCAAATTCTTCTATTCATGCAACAAATATCGAACAAATTAATAATTTATCCATCAAGTATTTACAAAATGAAAATTTAGTTATTAACTCACAAGGTATTTTTGAAAGTGAAATAACTGATTTGTGGGATACGTATGATAATAACATTCGCACATTATTCCCTTCATTGGGTTTAGGACCTCAATCTCAACAAGAAGAATCGTCAGAGATAAAAGAATTAAAACAAAAAACTTTTGAAGAAATATTCGAAAAAATATTATGTCTTTTACATGAACAAATGTTAAATATTCCTGTTTGCGTTCATAATATAGAAAGTACAAATTAATTATGAAGAATTTAAAAAAAATTTTTTCTAAAATAACTTTAAGAAATTGCATTTTCTTTTTATTTATGTTTTATGTTGTTGATTTTATACTTACAATTTTGAATGAAAATATATTAAATCCGCAATACAATCAAAATATATATCGTTTTTATAAATTTCATAAAATGATGATATTCATCAAAGTAGAAATTAGAACTAGAATAAATCAATTTTTGACGCCTGTACAAACTTTATTATTATTAGGTTATTGGGGCGAGGCTTTTTTATCTAGAAATTCAAAAATTAATTCTAAATCTTTAGTTTCATCCAAACAAAAATCTTATTTTACTTTCGAAGATGTTGCTGGCAATGAAGAAGAAAAAGAAGAAATGAAGGAATTAATTGATTTTTTAAAAAGACCTCAAAAGTATGCTTCCGTAGGAGCTAAAATACCTAAAGGTGTTTTATTAGAAGGGCCGCCAGGAACAGGTAAAACCTTATTAGCGAAAGCTTTAGCTGGTGAAGCTGGAGTTCCTTTTTACGCTGTAGCTGGTTCTGAATTTGTTGAAAAATATGTCGGTGTCGGTGCTTCTCGTGTCAGAGAATTATTTAAAGAAGCTAAAGATCATTCTCCTTGCATTCTTTTTATTGATGAAATAGATGTTTTAGGTAGTAAAAGAGGTGGTTTTTCAGGAGGATCTCAAGAAACAGATCAAACTCTTAATCAACTTTTAACTGAAATGGATGGTTTTACTTCAACACAAGGAATCATTATCATCGGAGCTACTAATAGAGCGGATATGTTAGATTCAGCTTTATTAAGACCAGGAAGATTCGATCGCAAATTTATAGTTGGTCTACCTGATGTTAAAGCTAGAGAAGCTATTTTAAAAGTTCATGTTCGTAATAAAAATATTTCTCCTGATATTAATTTTAATCAATTAGCGAAACAAACTCCAGGTATGAGTGGCGCTCAATTAGAAGCAGTTTTAAATGAAGCTTCTATTTTAACAGTAAGAAATCAAAAAGAAATGATTACTATGGAAGATTTAGAAGAAGCGATTGATCGCGTTTTAATGGGTCCAGCCAAAAAATCAATTAAATATACAGAAGAAGAAAGAAAAATGGTGGCTTACCATGAAGCTGGACACGCCGTTATTGGTTTAAAATTAGAACACGCTCAAAAAGTTCAAAAGATTACTATTATCCCAAGAGGTTCAGCTGGTGGTTATAATTTAATGTTACCTGAAAAAGAAACTTTCTTTTCTTCTAAAAAAAGAATGTTAGCGAATATTATTTCTTATTTAGGCGGTAGAGTAGCTGAAGAATTAGTTTTTGACGATGTTTCTAATGGAGCTTGTGAGGATTTTAAACAAGCTACTAAAATAGCTAGTTTAATGGTGACTAAATATGGAATGAGTGATTTAGGTGTTTCTCAAGATTCTGATTTTTCTGATAAAAAAGCGATTGATACAGAAATTAAAAAAATAATAGATCAATGTTATCAAGAATGTCAAAAAGTGATTAAAGAAAATAAATCTTTATTAGATAAAATAGTTAATTTATTATTAGAAAAAGAAACTATTAATAAAGAAGAGATAGAAAAATTAACAAGTTTTTAAAATATTCAATCAATAATAAAAAAAGAAACTTTTTTTGAAGTTTCTTTTTTTATTATTCAGAAAAATATATAATTTTTTGACAAAATAATTAAAAAAACGAAATAATTATTGTACTATATAAAATGTAAACAAGTAAAATTTAAATTAATATTTTTATAATTATTAAATATTTTATTATAATATTTTTTATATAAATTATTTAATCTAAGGAGTTAAACAATGAAAAACAAGATAAATAACGTAACATCAAATTTATGTTAAAAAATGTAAATCATAATATCAAAATAATCATTTTAAAAAAAAATAATAATAAAAATAAAATTGTTTTTTATTAATTATTCATTAATTATCTTATTTTAATATTATTATTTTTTATTTTTAATTAATTAAATTTAACAAGATATTTTGTTTGGTTTCTATTTTAATAGTTACTTGTAATTATAAAAATCGGAAATTGTTTTTATTTTTGTGACTATAACTAAAATATGATAATCACGCTAATACCTAAATTACTTAAATTATGATATCAAAATATTATTGTCTGTATTAATTTCTAAAAATATCGCTTAAATTTTAAAAACATTCACTTTATTAAATATAAAAATATATAATCTCTTATTTAAATAAAAATATTAAAAAATTAAAAAAATAATTAATATTTTGGATCGAAAAAATACTTATATTCTTTAATAACAGGAAAATAAAAAAATAAATTATTCTTAATTACAAATATTTTTATATTTTTGCCAATCGGCCACATAATTTTTTAATTAATTAAAATAAAAAAATTTTAGAAGATTTTATATTTATTTTTGATTAAGATAATTAACAATTTTATAAAAATTTAAATTCTAAATTTAAGTTATTTGTTCCAGGATAGAAATAAAATTTCGAAAATATATAATGAATTTATTTTGTTTATATTCTCAAAATATCAAAAACAATAATCAAATTAATATATTTAGATATAATTTAAATATTTTGAATAAAAATAAGGGAGATTACAAAAATGGAACAAAAAAATAATAATGATGAAATTAATGTTTTTGATATAGCAAAATATTTTTTAAATAAAGATTCTTCTATAAATAAAACTAAATTACAAAAATTACTTTATTATTCACAAGGATATTTTTTAGCCAAATATAATACAGTTTTGTTTAATGAAACAATTGAAGCTTGGATTTATGGACCTGTTATCCCTGTTATTTATGCAGAAATTTTATTTCAAGAAACAATGAAACCAAATACTAATTTAAATTTTGATAAATCAGCCACAAATAAAAATTTAACTAAAGAACAAAAAGAAATATTAGAACAAATTTATGATGAATTTTATGGTCTAAATAGTAAAGAATTAAGTAAAAAAACTCATGAAGAAGATCCTTGGAAAACAGTTTATGATCCTAATAAATCTTGGTCTGAATGCGTTATTACTCCTAAAATTTTGTATAATTATTTTTCTAAAAGAAAATAATTAAAAATTTTTATTTAATGAAAGTGAGAATAATTTTTTGATAGAAACAAAAATATCTTCTATATCTTCTATTTTAGATGATGAAAATTATTTGTATATTATCAAAATTTTGGATAAATGTATGACAAATTTTGAACAAAATTTGTTATTTTTAAAAAAATATTCTTCTACTAATTTTGATGAAAATTATATTAGCGCTCATATCGCTAGTATTTTTAATAATTTAGATAAATTTAAAGCTACTAATGAAACTCTAAAAAGACATGGCAAAGTTGATGTTTTAATTTCTTTAAATAAAAACGAAGATTATATTATCGAATGTAAAAATTTTTGCGGTTTACATGATTTAGACTTTGTCTATAAACAATTATTAAGTAGAGTTTATTATCGTTATTCCTGCGGCTCTATTGTTTTATTAGTTAACGGTAAACAACCTAACACATTTAAAAAAATTTTGAAAGAAATTAATAATTGGGTATTAGTTCATAAAGGAGAAAAAATAAAAATAAAAAATTTTAAATGTAACGAAAATTTTTTTGTTATTAAAATAAAAAACCCTAAAACAGATTTTGATATGTTGATCAATATTGCTTGTTATGATCTTGAATATAATGTAAATCATGCAAAAAAAGATAAAGATATTGATGATTTATACAAAGAGATCGAAAAAAATAGCAAAAACTTTATCGGATCTCTTAATAATTTAAGTAAAAAATATAATAATAAATTATTAATAGAATATATTATTGATTTACAAAAAGAATTTAATAATATTACTAATTTATTTAATGAATATTATTCAAAAAATCAAAAAAATAACAAAAAAGAAAAAAAATAATAATATTATTAATCTTTTTTTGTAATAATTTTTTATTAAATGATTAAAAGATACACTCTAAAATCAAAACCTAAGAAGAATATTTTATAAAATTTTGTTTTGCAAGTGCGCAAAAAGACAAAACCTTATCATTTTTATAAATTGAACAAAAAAATCAAACAATCCCGACTTTAAGTTGATCTTATTTGTTTGAATGATTTATTTTTATTTTAATTTTCAGGATACAGCGCGAATTAATAAACAAAAAAATTTTAAACTAATTTTTATATCTTTGCGCTTTTATAGCTTTTTTAAATAGTTTTGTTTTATAAAAGTTACTTTTTAAATTTATTGAGTATAAATAAAAAAATATTTTAATTCTTCATATATGATTTATAACCAAAATTATTAAATTATATTAACAAAAATTAAAAAAATGCATTTTGTTTGTATTGATTAAAGTTTTTAATAAAACCGTTATTATAAAAATATAAAAACGTTAAATTAATTAAATTTTATTTATCAAAATAAACGTATATGAGTTTTTATTTAGCATAAAAAACTAATTATTAATATGAATTTTACCCACACTCTAATAAAAATTATTACCTCACATTAAAAATAGTCTCTTATTTAGACTATTTTGTTATTTAAAATACTATATTTCGGATTCGCCTTTTTTATTTCTTTTCAGACGGAATCAGCAGGATTTAAATAAGTTTTTCGAATAAATTTGTTATTGGATTAATTGTGTTCATTGATAAAGTTTTTTGTTGATTTGCGATGAGTTGATTAAATTCAGTTGTCATTAGATGGATCATATTCAGTTATGTAGCTTATTGTTTTTCCATCGAATTGAAATTGAGTTAATTTAATTTTATTCCCCTTCAATGGATTAAATTCTTCAATATAACATATTTTTCGGCCGTCATCTTGGAACCAAGTTTTTTTAATTAAGATTTCGAATAAGTTTTCAATAAAGAAGTTTTCAATAAATGTATCATATTCACTGATATATTTTATTGTTTTACCGTCGTTTCGGAAATAAGTTTCTTTAATTTTATGTCCAGTAGATGGAAAGAATTCTTCGATATAGTTTATTGTTTTTCCATCAGATATGAAATGAGTTTCTTTAATTTTTTTTCTACTACATAGATCGTAATCAATGATGTTTTCTATTGTTTTTCCGTCACTTTGGTAATAAGTTTTTTTAATTAATTTTCCAGTATATGGATTGTATTCGTTGATGTAATTTATTTTTTTACTTTTAGTTCGGAAACTAGTGTATTTAATTTTTTTTCAGTAGATGGATCATATTTACAAATAGCTTTTATTGTTTTTCCGTCGTTATTGTAAAAAGTTTTTTCAATTATTTTTCTAGTAGACGGATCATATTTACCGATACTATTTATGGTTTTTTCGTCATCTAGGTAATAAGTTTTTTTAATTAATTTTTCGTTATATAAATCAAATTCTTTGATATAGTTATATTCATTATTTGCAAAATTTGTTTCCTTTAAAATAGAGCCATCAGGATTGTAATAAGTTGTTTTAATAGGCGAAAAATCAGCTGGATCAAATTCTTCAATAAAATCTATTGTTGAACCATCAGATTTGTAATAATTTTCTCTAAATGGAAAAATATCATATGGAACGTATTCGGTAATATAGTTTATTGTTTTCCCGTCTGATCGAAAATAAGTTGTTTTGATGCGTTCGAATAATACAATACATGGATCATCTTCCATGATATAGCTTATTGTTTTGCCGTCGTCTTGGAAATAAGTTCTTTTTAAGTTTCCAGTAGATGAATCATGTTTATTGATGTTAATTATTGTTGCACCGTCTTCTTGGAACCAAGTTTCTTTGATTAAGTTTCCAGTAGATAGATTGTATTCAGAGATGCATTCTATTATTTTTCCGTCGTTTTGAAAATCAGTTTCTTTGATTTTATTTCCAGTAGATGGATCATATTCATTGATACTATTTATTGTTTTTCCGTCAATTTGAAAAAAAGTTTTTTTGATTGGTTTTCCATTAAATGGATTGTATTCGTAGATAGAGTATATTCTTTTATTATCTTCATAATAAAATATTTTTGTTAAATTATTTTTCATTTTATAATCCTTTTAATTTGGTTTTTATTTAATTATTATTAAATAGCTCTTTCACTTTCATATCTTTTTTTAAAAAGTTTTGTTTTATAAAAGTTACTTTTAAAATTTAAATAAATTTAAATAAATTTAAATAAATTTAAATAAATTTAAATAAATTTAAAAAATAATCTTTAATAATTTATATTATATAAATAAAAATAATAATTAATATTATTTTTAAATTTATTGAATCACGATGTCTAACAAAGACCACTAAAAGACATATTTTTGGTTTGATGTTTTATATTTGAAATTTGTATCTTTCTTAATTTTATTTAAGTTCAAAAAGTTTTTTTCAACTTTTAAAATAATAATTTGATGATGATTTTTATGTTTATTTAGTTTCTTCATTCGGAAATAAAATTAGTAATAAAAGGAACTAAAAAATAACAAGTACATAATCATAAGTTCTTTTTCCAAAATAAATAGGTTTTTATTTAATTTATAAATTTTTTTCTTCTAAAATATAAACATCATTTTAAACAACTTTGTTATATTTATATTTAGATCCATATATCAACAACTTCTTAATTTAGGCAAAAAAAGAGTTTAACTTTAAAAGTCAAATTCTTAAAAAAAATAAAATTATTTAAATTTTCTATAACAGTGCGATAAATTAAATAATTTTTATGTTTATTCATGTTTTTTGTAATAAAATTTTAATATTTTTTATATATTTTTTCAAAAAAAATATTTGGGATAATATTTATTTTTTTGTATTGGTTCATAATAAGCAATCCAATTTTGATTTTTATCTAAGACAAGAAATGATTTTGTTGTCGAAATTTGTCTTTCATCTAATAAAACGCCATTTTTAACTAATTTAATTAAATAATCATTTAAAATAATTTTTTGTGTTTTTTTAAATAATATTTTAACATCGATTAAATTTTTGAAATCGACTGAATTAATATTTTGAGCTTTTTTTAAATTATATAAACCTATTTTAGTTCTTGTTAATTTTTTTAATGCGCCGTAGGTATTCATTTGAGACGCAATATCTCTAGCTAAGCTTCTTATATACGTTCCTTTTGATACTTTGGTTTCGAAATCGATTGAATCATTTTCGAAAGAAGATGTTATTTTTAAATTTTTAATATTAACTTTTCTAGGAGGAATGTCAATTTGTATATTTTTTCTTGCTAAATTATACATTTTTTTTCCTTTAATTTTGATAGCCGAATACATAGGAGGAACTTGTAAATATTTTTTTTTACTAAAGAAAAGGAAACTTTTTTCAATTTCTTCTATTGATAAAATATTTGTTTTTGTGTCAATTATTTTCCCTGTTACGTCTAAAGTATCAAAATTTTTATTAAAAATAATACTCCCTTGATATGTTTTATCTAAATTTTCAAATAAAAAAGCTAACTTTGTAGCTTTATTTATCAAAACAATTAAAAGACCTTCTGCCATAGGATCTAAAATCCCTGTATGTCCTATTTTATTAAGATTTAATTTTTTTTTTATTAAATAAATAGCATCATGAGATGACATATTTTTTTCTTTGTTAATTAAAAAGAAACCATTCATGAGAATATTTATATTTTCTTTCTTTTTTTAGTTAAAAAAAATTATTTTTATTTAGCTTATTTGACAAAAAGATATTAAATCCTCGTGAGTGCAATAACCAGTTTGTCTTTTGATTTCTTCTCCGTTTTTGAATAATACTAAAGTAGGAAAACTTCTTACATTATATTCATAAAGAAAATTTTTATTAAAATCACCATTAATTTTGATTACCTTTATATTAGGGTTTTGTTGTTCAAAATTATTCAAAACAGGCATTAATTTTTGACAAGGTCCGCACCAAGGAGCAAAAAAGTCGACAAGAACTATTTTATTTTGGTTGATTACAGACTTTAAATCTATATTTGGTTGATTTTGGGACATTTTAATTTTTATAACCCTTCTTTTTTTATAAAATTTTTAAAATATAGAAAATAAAACAATAAACATATTTTTTAATAAAAAAATGTATACAAATATATTATAAATTAGGTTTATAAAATGATCTTCCTTTTATGACAGATAAATTTTCAGTAAATTCTCCTTTTTCGGTTTCTTTTATTTTTTCATTTAAAGTATTTAATTTGGCATCTATATCGTCTAAATACCATAATAAAAGAGCTTCTCCGATTTGTGGTTCTCTAGCGGCGCCATATTGTAATAAACCATGATGTGAAATTAATAAATGTTTTAAAAGTAAAGTTTCTTCTTTATCTTGCAACCCTAACAAAAGAGCTTCTTCATGAATATAATTAACTCCTAAGATTAAATGCCCTAATAATTTTCCTTTTGTTGTATAAGTTTTGGATAAAAAATCAAATTCTATTATTTTCGCCATATCATGAAGAATAATCCCGCAATTTAATAAATCTTGATTTAAAAAAGGGTATATTTCGACATAATGTTGAGACATGTTTAACATATTAAGAGTATGATAACTTAAACCTCCATAATAATCATGATGCATTTTACAAGCCGCTGGAGAAATTAAAAATTTTATCTTATGTTTAGAGTATAAATTATGAGTTATTTTTTGTAAAACAGGATTTTCAATCTTAGATAAAAAATTATTTATTTTTTGATCGATTATATCGAAAGAAAGAGGAGAACATTTAAAAAAGTGTTTATAATAATTAAAAACTTGTTCTAGATTTAAAATATTTTCAATGATATCATATTCTTCGCATAATAAAATATTTTTTTCATTTTTTTCTTTGTATTTTGTTTTAAAAAAATAAATTTTTTCTTTTTCGAGTGTCGGAAATGTTGGATCTATTTTGATATTAACGCCGAAATCTTCTATTAATAAAAGATTAATGTTAAAAAAATGCTCTCCTTTATTAATACTAGTTATTTTGCCGATAAATTCAATTTTATCACCTATTTTTTTATTTTTTAAAAATAAGTTTTGATTCATAATTTGTTACCTTTTTAATAATATAAAATTTTTAATTTATTAACAGTGGATATTTCCTTGGGAATTGATATAATGAAATTAATTTTTTAAATCTTTTTTTTTCTTTTTTACTGAACGAAAAAGAATTGATTATATTAGGATTTAAAATAAAAGATAAATCTAAAAATAATTCTGGATTCATTTTTGTTAAATTTTCTTTAATTATAAAGAGAATACTTTCTTTAAATTCTGTCAAAAAAGAAATAGCATTAGTTTCTTTTAAAGATATAAGAGCTTTTAGAAAGAATTTTCGTTTTGTTATTTTTTTTAATTCTTTAATTATTTCTTGAGGTGGTATTTTGTTTAATAAAAAAATATTTTTTCTTAAAATGTTTTTAGTTTCGATTTCGATTTCAAAATTAGATTTCGCTTGAAGAGTGAAAATACGCATCATTCTTAAAGCATCTTCTGTTAATTTTTGGTATGGTTCTCCAATAGTTTTTATTTGTTTTTTGATTAAATCATTATAACCATTAATATAATCAATGATTTCTCCATTTTCATTCATTAAAAAACCATTAATAGTGAAATCACGTCTTTTTAAATCTTCTTTAATATCTGAAATGAATTCGACAAAAGAAGGATTTCTATGGTCTAAATAAGGTCCTTCTTTTCTATAAGTAGTAGTTTCAAATTTTTCTTTTTCAAAGATAATTTGAAAAGAACCATATTTGATATTTTTTTTATGGCAAATTAAGAATTTAGAAATTTCTTCGTAACGACCATTAGTAGTTATATCAACATCATTTATAGGTATATTTAAAATTATATCTCTTACAGTTCCGCCAACAATAAAAGCTTCGAAACCTTTTTTTTTAATTTCTTTTATTATTTTTTGTGCTTTTTCAATTTTATTATTTTTTTTGCTACAAAATTGCATCAAAACACCTTTTTTTAATATTTTTTTATCAAGAATTTAAAATTATGACTCCTACTCCGAAAACATCATTACCTACATGAGCACCTACGGCTGGGGTAGAAGGAACTTCTATAATTTTTTCTAATTGTAATTCTTTTTCTAAAAAAACTTTAAATTCGTCTTTGATATGATTATTTCCAGTACTTAAAATATGTATTAAAAATTTTTTATTTTGTGTGTATTTTTTGATTTTATCGCTAATAGATAAAAAAGCTTTTTTCATAGAAATTTTTTTTTCAATTAAAACAATTTCTCCATTTTTGTTAACTTGTAAAATAGGCTTAATTCTAAAAAATCTACCTAAAAAACCTTTTGTTTTGCTTAAACGTCCATTTTTAATTAATTGTGTTAAAGAATTAACGATAAAAAAGATAGTATTGTTTTCTTTTAAAAAATCTAAATGTTTTATAACTTGTTCAACAGAGGCGCCTTCTGAAAAAAGACGTTCTGCTTCTAAAGCGAAATATCCTTCTGAAAAACAAACAGTATTAGTATTATAAGGGATAATTTCAATTTCGTCTTTTAATTGCTTTTGAGCTTGACAAACAACATTATAACTCCCACTTAATTTTTGAGAAATAGTTAAGACAAAAGTTTTTTTATAACCTTTTTTAACTAAATTTCTGAAATAACATATTAATTCTCCGATAGAAGGTTGAGAAGTTTTTACATCTACATTAGTGTTTTCATTTAATATATCATAAAATTCTTTAGCTGTTATAGTTTCGCCGTCGATATATTCTTTATTATTGATAAAAATTTTAATTCTAATTAAATCAATATTATGATTTTTATATGGAGAATAATCTAAGCAACTAGTTGATGTCGAAGCTATTTTGATATTTTGATTATTTTTATTTATTTTATTCATTTATGAAACCTTTAAATCTTTAAATTTTAAAATTTTATATCAAAATTTTTTGATATTCATTTTTATGATTATTATACCAAGTTATTATAACAAAAAAATTTTGTTAATATGTTTAATATTAATAAATAATGACAATAATATCTAAAAATGAATAAATGATTTTATTTTTTGAATATACTTTTGTAAAAATTCTATTGTGTTTGTTTTTTGTCTTTTTCTAATTTGATAATTAAATTTCTATAAAACATCGCCTTTTCGAAATCTAACTTTTTAGAAGCTTTGTTCATTAAAGATCGGAGTTTTTTTAAACTATAATTTTCGGGAGATTGTTTTCCAGAAAATAAAAACGATTCAATATTTTCATTTTTATCTTTGTTAATATCTGTTGTTTGTTTGATATTTTTATGAATAATAGTTGGTTTCAGATTATTTTTTAAATTATAATTTTCTTGGATTTGACGACGACGTAAAGTTTCTTGAATAGCTGTTTCCATTGCATTTGTTATTTCATCACTGTACATAATTACTTTTCCGTAGATATTTCTCGCGGCTCTTCCGATAGTTTGGATTAAACTTTTTTCACTTCTTAAAAAACCAGGTTTATCGGCGTCTAAAATAGCTACTAAAGATACTTCAGGTAAATCTAGACCTTCTCTTAATAAATTTACTCCAACTAAACAATCATAAATACCAGTTCTAAGTTTTTTTAAAATAATCATTCTTTCTAAAGATTTAATTTCACTATGGAGATAAGCTACTTTAATTCCTATTTTTTTAAGATAATTAGTTAATTCTTCACTCATATTTATAGTTATTGTCGTAACTAAAGTTCTTTCTTTTTTTTCTGCTCTTTTTTTTATTTCTGAATACAAATCTTCAATTTGATTTTTAGTAGGTCTTAATTCTATTATCGGATCTAAAATAAAAGTAGGCCTAATAATTTGTTCTATGATAGGAATTTTTTTGTCTATTTCATAATTTCCTGGAGTAGCTGATAAATAAATAACTTTATCCATTTTTTTTTCAAATTCAGGAAACGTAAGAGGTCTATTATCTAAAGTACTAGGCAAACGAAAGCCATGCTCTATTAAATTTTTTTTTCTTGAATAATTACCAGCATGCATTCCTTTTATTTGAGGTACAGTAACATGAGATTCATCAATGATAGTCAAAAAATTTTTTCCAAAATAATCAATTAAAGTTGTGGGTGGCTCTCCTTCTTTTTTAAGAGATAAATGACGGGAATAATTTTCAATCCCATTACAATAACCGATTTGTTTTAACATTTCGATATCGTTTGTTACTCTTTTTACGATATTTTGTGCTTCAATTAATTGATTTGTTTTTTGAAAATATTCAATACGTTCTTCTAATTCTTCTTCAATTCTTTTAATAGTTTCTTTTAATTTGTTTTTATTAGTAACATAAAGAGAAGCAGGAAAGATACTTACATTTTTTAAATTTTCAATAATATTTCCTTCAAGAATATCAAAAATTTGTATTTTTTCAATTTCTTCATTATCAAATACGATTCTAATTCCTTGTTGAGTTTCAGCAGATAAAATAATGTCCAAAGTTCCACCTCTAACTCTAAAAGTACCTCTATCAAATGTTATATCATTTCTTTTATATTGCATTTCAACTAATTGTTTTAAAATTTGTTTAAAAGAATATATTTTGTTTTTTTCTAAATAAAGAACAGAAAGTTTATAATCGTTAATATCTCCGATACCGTAAATACAAGAAACAGACGAAACAACGATGATATTTTTACCGTAAATTAAAGAATTAATTGTTCTATGGCGTAATTGATCTATTTCAGAGTTAATTTTAGAAGTTTTTTCAATATAAGTATCATTAGAAACGACATAAGCTTCTGGTCGATAATAATCATAATAAGAAATAAAATATTCTATTTTATTATCAGGAAACATTTCTTTTAATTCATTATATAATTGACCCGCTAAGGTTTTGTTATGAGCAATAATTAAAGTGTTTTGATTTAATTTTTGAATTACATTAGCTATGGCGAAAGTTTTACCTGTTCCTGTAGCTCCTAAAATAATTTGTTCTTTGATATTTTTTTTAAAATTAGTTAATATTTGTTCAATAGCTTTAGGTTGATCGCCGCTTGGTTTATATACAGTTTTAATTTTGAATGTCATATAATTTCAACCTTATTATTTATTTTAGATTTAAAATTTTTTTTAAATATTGTCCTGTGTAACTTTTCGGTTTTTGCATAATTTCTTCAGGGGTTCCTTTAGCGATAATATATCCACCATTATTTCCGCCTTCTGGTCCTAAATCGATAATATAATCAGCATTTTTAATTATATCTAAGTTATGTTCGACCATAATTACGGTTGCTTTTTGTTTAATTATATGATGAATTATTTTGATTAATTTTTGAACATCTTCGCTGTGTAATCCTATAGTAGGTTCGTCTAATATATAGAGGGTATTTTGAACATTTGTTTTAACAAATTCATTAGCTAATTTTATTTTTTGTAATTCTCCATCCGAAAGAGTTTTAAAATTTTGCCCCAAACGTATATAATCTAAACCTATTTCTTTTAAAATTTGAAAATGATTTTTGATAAAAGTAAAATTATTAAAAAAGATTAAAGCTTCGCTTACGGTCATATCTAAAATTTCGGCTATGTTTTTATTTTTATATTTGATTTTTAATATTTCTTTATTGAATTTTTGACCTTTACATTTTACACATTTAATAGAGACATCAGGAAGAAAATGCATAGTAATTTTTGTTATTCCTTCTCCAGAACAATGTTCGCAACGTCCTTTTTTGTTATTAAAAGAAAAATGACTTTTGGTATAACCTTTTAATTTAGCTTCTTTTGTTGAGGCGAATAAATTTCTAATATAGTCAAAAATTTTTGTATAAGTAATTAGATTACTTTTAGTTTTTTTTCCGATAGGAGAAGGAATAATTTTGATAATTTTTTTGATACTATTATGTTTATTCAAAAATGTATTAGAAATATTTTCGTTTTTGTGATAAGAAATTTTTTCTAGAGTATTGGATTTTAAAATTTGATTTAATAAAGTTGATTTTCCAGAACCTGAAACTCCTGTGATGACTGTTAAAATTTCTAAAGGAAAATCAATGTCGATATTTTTAAGATTATTTTCGGAAACATTTCTGATTTGGATTATTTTTTGAGGATTGATAGGATTTCTTTTTTCAGGAACATTAATTATTTTTTTACCAGATAAATATTGTCCCGTTAAACTTTTTTTATTTTTAATAATTTCTTCAGGAGTGCCATAGGCTATTATTTGACCTCCTTGTTCTCCTGCTTGAGGTCCGAGTTCTATTAAATAATCAGCGGATAAAATTGTGTTTGGATCATTTTCTATCACTAATAAAGTATTTCCTAAATTTCTAATTGTTTTTAAAGCTTTAATTAGTTTTTCATTATCTTTAGGATGTAATCCAATAGAAGGTTCGTCTAATGTATATAAAATACCCGATAATTTAGCTCCGATTTGATTAGCTAATCTAATTCTTTGTATTTCCCCACCAGATAAAGTTGCACTACAACGTTCTAAAGTTAAATAATTTAAACCAATATCTTTTAAAAAATTAAGTCTATCTATTATTCCTTGTAAAATTAAATCAGATTTTTGTTTTTCTTCATCTGTCAATTTTAAATTAAGAAAAAAATCTAATAATTCTTTTATAGATAATTTACTTAATTCATAAATATTATGATTTTGAATTTTAAAAAGTAAAGCTTTTTCATTCAAACGAGCTCCTAAACATGAGTCACATTTTTGTTCTGAAACAAAAAAATTAATAAACCAATTGATATTATTAAGATCATTTTTTTGATGATAAAAATGTTCTAAAACATTGATAACTCCTGTATTAAGTGAATCGAAATTATTATTTTTGAGGTTTTCTTGTTTTCTGTAAAGAAGAATGTTTAATAATTTAGGGTTTAATTTTTTTAAAGGTGTATTCATATCGATATTATTATGTTGACAAAAAGTTTTTAAATCATGAATTTGAGAATATACATTTTGATAGTAAAAATAAGGAACGATACCTCCTTCATTAATAGATTTATCTAAACAAATAATCAAATTTGGATCTAATTTATTTTTTACACCTAGTCCTTGACAATTTGTACAAATTCCATGAGTATTATTAAAAGAAAATAGACGCATTTCTCTTTTAGGAATAACAAATTCTTTTTCAGAAAAATAATAATTATGGTAAAATTTGTGAATTTTTCCATCTTGTAAAATAAAAACCTTATCAGGAACTAAAGAAAAAGCCAAATTTAAAGAATCATATAATCTTTCTTTATTGTTATTTATCTCCATACGATCTATGACGATATAAATATCATGATATTGATCTTTTTCTAGTGAAGGCAAATCGTTTTCTAATGAGATTTTTTTTTGATCAATAATACAACGATCGAAACCTTTTTTTAAAAATTGTTTGAAAAGTTTTTGATGTGTTCCTTTTTCTTTTTCTACAATTGGAGCTAAAATAAAAATTTTAGAATTCAGGTTTAATTTTAAAATTTGTTCCATAATTTCTTCTAAGTTTTGATTTTTAATTGGCTGTTTAGTTTTGGGATGGTGAGGAACAGAAATATTAGTATAAAGCAATCTTAAGTAATCATAAATTTCGGTCATAGTTCCAACAGTAGAACGCGGATTATAAGATATTATTCTTTTTTTAATATTAATCGCAGGACATAAACCTTCAATTTGATCGACATCTGGTTTTTCAAAATTTCCTAAAAATTGTCTAGAATAAGAATTAAGAGATTCTATATATTTTCTTTTACCTTCTTGGTATAAAGTGTCAAAAACTAAAGAAGATTTTCCAGAACCTGAAATACCAGTTACTACAATAAATTTGAATTTAGGGATATCTAAATTAATATTTTTTAAGTTATTAACTTTAGCACCTCTAATTTTTATTATTTGATTATTATTCATTTGAATATAGTACTTTCTTATATTTTAAATTTTATTTTTTTATTAGTTTAATAAAGAATTTAACAAAAATATCATAAATTATATTTAATTTTTAAAATTTTTTGTTTTTCAAATTTTCAATAGTTTTTGATATTTTTATTAAATCTAATTTGGGATATAAGATAAAATTTTTTTTGTTTCTTTTTGTTGTGTTTTTTGATGAAATAATAAGGTAAAACGATGTACTTCGGTACTTAATTGTAATAAAAAACGAAATAATTTATCTTTATTTTCGAAATAAAAAATTCCTTTTTTCGTAATTAAAGCTTCTAATTGATGTTTATTATTTTTTTTTAACGCCCCTAATACAATATCTAAATTCATTTTTTTTAAAGTTTTGTAACAAGTATTAAATTGTCCTTTTCCGCCGTCAATTAGAATTAAATCAGGTAAAGGCGCTTTCATCTCTACAAGTTTTTTATAACGTTTTTGTAAAACATATTCAAAAGAACGATATTCATCTTGAAATTCTTTGTCTATATGAAATTTACGATAACATTTTTTATCAAATTGAAAATTTTTAAAAACAATCATAGCTGATACAAAAGATTTTTGAAATAAATGTGAATTATCAAAAACTTCAATATGATTGATTTTTTTTTGGAAAAATTCGGATAAGAGTTCGATATATTCTTGCATTTGTTGAAATTTAGATTTATGGATTAAATTATATTTAATAAGATTTTCTTTAGCATTTTTTAAAGATAATTGATATAAATGAAATTTTGTTTTTTTAAAAGGTATAGAAATTTTTGTTTTTAGTAATTTTTCAATATTTTTTATTTCTTTTTTTAATTCTTCTCCTAAAATAATTTCTTCGGGAACCATTTGTTCTTGGTAATATAAATTTAAATAAGTAATAATATTGCTTTCGATAAGTCCTACATAAGAAAAAACTATCTGATGATGATCGAAAATATTACCTTGATTTAACCTTAGTATATATATAGAAATTTCGTTTTGGTCATGATAATGAGCGATAATATCAGAACTTTTAGTTTTGATTATATTGCTAACAAATTGTTTTTCTGTTATTTTTTTTAAATGAAATAAAATTTTTTTATATTCCAATGCTTGTTCAAATTCTAATTTTTCACTGGCTTCTTGCATGTAATTTTTTATTTTTTTGATAATTTCTTTATTATCACCTTTTAGAAATTTAGTTATAGCTTCGATATTTTCTTGATAATCAACATTAGGGTTATTACAAGGTCCGATACATTGTTTAATATGATAATAAATACAAGCCTTTTTATTTATAGGATGACATTTTCTTAAGGGGTATATTTGATATAATATGCTTATTGTTTCTTTAACAGTTTCGTTGTTAGGATAAGGACCGAATATTTTTTTATTTTTAGGGACTATTTTATATCTAGCTAAGATTAGTCTAGGATGTTTTTCGTTGGTTATTTCGATATAAGGATAATTGGTATCATTTGTTAATTTAAAATTATATTTAGGAGTGTGTTTTTTAATTAAATTTGATTCTAAAATGAGCGCTTCTAATTCATTATTTGTTAAAATATAATCTATATCTGTAGTTTCAGATACTAAAAGATTAGTTTTTTTATTGTGAGAACATGTAAAATAACTTTTAATTCTATTTTTTAAATTTTTAGCTTTTCCTACATAAATTATACTTTTATTTTGATCTTGAAAGAGATAACATCCTGGTTCTGATGGTAACATTTTTAGTTTTTCTGATAACACATTTTTATACCTTCATATAATAAAATATTATTTTTTTACTTAATTACAATTACTGAAATACTTATAATATATTAATATTATACTTTAATTAATTTAATAAAAATAAAGATTGTAAAAATTTTTGAATAATTGTTTTAAGTATTTTTTTATTTTTTATTAATAAAAATTTCCCTAAAATAAGGTCTTAAAATTTTTATTTTCAATTATAAGTTATTAAAAATACAAAAATGATTAATTAAAATAATTCAAATTTCAATATTTTTAAAATAGTTTAAATTAATGTTAATAAGTCGATATTCTTTTTGTTTCAATATTTCTATTGTATTATTTTAAATAATAATACAAACTTTTCGAAATTTTTCTTCTTTTTATTAAATAAAAAATATCTTTATTTTTATTTTTGTTTGTAAAAATAAAAAACAAGTTTTGTGTAAACTTATTTATTTGAGGTTTTATCGGTGTTCAAATAATAAAAATTTTTAAATAATTTTTTATTATTTGAACACCGATATTAATAATTACGATATTATGATTTTTTCGTTTTAACACAATTTTTAATTGTTAAATTATTCTTTAAGACTAAAAATTAAGTTGATAATTTCATATTTTTTTAAACTAAGGAAACATTTTAATTCAAAAAATGTTTAAGCTTTTTTAAATAATTTTTTAATATTTTATATTATTAATTCATCAAAAAAAGATAAAAAAACATCATTTTTTATCTTTTTTTTGTATATAATTATTATTAATAGTAATTTTAATTATTACTATTTATTATTAATTAATTGTTATGTTTTTTTTGTTCATTTTTTATTAAATTTAATTTTATTTTAATATAAATAAAATAGGTAGGTAATTTAATATATTATGGCAAATGACGCGACATCTCAAAAAAAATCAAGAGTTTTATTAATAATAGGTTTAATAATTATATTATTTTTTTTAAGTTTTTTTATTTGGCAAATGTTAAGCAAAGAAGAAACGTCAACAAAAGAAGAAAAAGGGACAACTTCAATTTCTTCAGAAACAGACAATAATAAATCTCAGATAAACGATAAACAACAAAACATCCAAGAATCTTACGATAAAGCGACTAATGAAGCGGATTTTTTTCGAAAAATTATTTTAGATGCCGAAACGCAAAAATGTTTTTATAAAATCTTAAATTTAAATGCCAAATTAGAAGAAGATTTTAAAATGAATACAAAAGATATTTTAAATTTACTTAAAGATAAGCCGATTTCTTTCGCTTTAAAAAATACAGAATTGCAACCGAATTCTCATATTAATTTATTTAAAGAAACATCATTATCAGAAGGATCAGGAACAGAACAAAATTTATATGATTTTAAAGATAAACCAAATTTAAAATTAAAAATTAATAAAAAACGAAGTCTTTGGGGTGAGAAAACATATATTCAAGTACAATTATTATCTAATGCAGAATTATTATTATTAAATGATTTTCTTGATACAGATAACCCAAAAATTAATTTAGTGACTACAAATTTAACATTGTACAAAGATAAAGTTTAAAAAAATAAAAAAATGATAAAAACCATTTTTTATTATAATAAATCAATTTAAAATAAAATTTATTTTTTTATTTTTCTAATTTTTAAATTATTTTAGATAAATTCATAAATTTTTTTGGATATTTTAATTTAAAAAAAATAATAAAAAAAGACTATAGAATATGAATAATCTTTTATTGTTGTGTGTTGAATTTTATAGAACTAAAATCATTATATAACAGCTAAATTTAACAAAATCAAGAATATGTTTAGACGAATTATTCTTAATAGAAATTTTGATACGAATTTTAAATATATTTAATTATTATTAGATTTTTTTAAGTTTTGTTTTAAGATTTTCAATTTACATATAATATTTTTATTTTTTAAATACAAATATTATATTAATTTTAAATATTTAATTATAAAATAAAAAAGAGTTATTTAGATAATAACTCTTTTTTGCTTATTATTTTTTTACTTATTTTAATAAATATTTAATGAATGGCAGGGATATCAGGATTCGAACCCGAACAAGCGGTTTTGGAGACCGTTATGCTACCGTTGACATCATATCCCTTTTTCAAAAATAATATTGGTACGGGTGACAGGACTTGAACCTGCACGCTAAAAGCGCTAGATCCTAAGTCTAGTGCGTCTGCCATTCCGCCACACCCGCTCTTTATAAAAAAAAAAAAAATAAAATTTGGCAGGCCCAGCTGGATTCGAACCAACGAATGACGGAGTCAAAGTCCGTTGCCTTACCACTTGGCTATGAGCCTTTATATTGATAAAATATATTTATATAAAATTAATAATTAAATAATTGGGGCGGTTGATGGGAATCGAACCCACGCATAGCGGCGCCACAAGCCACGGCGTTAACCACTTCGCCACAACCGCCATTATATCTATTAAAAATATAGAATTATATACTATACATTATATATTATATATAACTATATTTTAATTTTATAAATTAATTATAGCATTTTTTTTAACAAAATACAACATTTATTATTATACATTATTTTGGGCTATTATTAAAATTAAAAATTCTTTTATATAATAAAATAATTATTGAAATTTTTAAAAAAAATGCTATAATAAAAATGCACTTATTTGAGAATGAATTTTTTTGAGTGATTTCGTTCGATAATAAGTTTTTTAATGAATAAGATTTATACAAAAAGAAAAATTAATATATTTATCGAGAGGAGATAAGCAAAATGTCTGTCGTTGAATTAATTAATAGAAATCAAGATTTATTAGAAAATTTATTTGAAGATTTTAAAAATGATTCTTTTTTTAATACTTCTAATTTTTTGATGAAATCTGATATCAAAGAATATAATGATCACTATGTTTTAATAACTGAAATTCCGGGTTTTAAAAAAGAAGAAATTAAAATTTCTTTAGAAAATGGTTATTTAATTTTAGAAGCTTTTCCTTCAAAAAAAGAGGAAACAAAAAAAGAGTTTAATTACCTTAAAAAAGAAAGAATAACAGGTATAATTAGACGTAGTTTTAATTTAGGAGAAAATTTTAACATTAAAGATATTCAAGGTCATTTAGAAAATGGTTTATTAATTTTAAAAATTAATAAAAAAAGAGAAGAAACAAAACCTAAAGAATATTTAGAATTGAAATAATTTAAAAAAATAAAAAATCAAATATTATTATAATATTTGATTTTTTTTTGGATCAAAAATAAAATAAAATTAATTAGTTAATTTTATATTTTCTTTTTTTTGTTTACCTATTAAAAAATTTTTAACAAAATTTATATCTTGAGGGTTTATATATAAAACATTTTTGTCAGAATCATAATAAGACTTATCATTCATCATTTTATTTAACATTAATAATTGAACATTTTCAAAATCTGAAATTTTTTCAAATATTTTATTTAAACTTTCTGGAATTTGATTTTTAACAAAATCATTTTCTTCTGTAGAATTATCTTTTTCTGAAAAATTATTATCGTAATTTTTAGAAAAATTTTCTTTTCTATTTTTGTCTATAATTTCGTTATTTTGTATTCTTTGCATTTCTTTTTCTAAAAAAAAGATTTTTTGCTCTAATTTATGTATTTCTAACTTATCTTCCAATTTATTTTGATATATTTGCTGATTCATTTCCAAACGTAATAAACTATTTTCTTGATGTCGATTATTATTTTCTTTTTGTTTCATTTCTAAAATTTTTAATTCAATTAAACTTAAATTTTCATTTTGTGAAGGATGATTATTACTTATTGAAATGTTAGATGGTTCAGAAAAATCATTATCTTTAGTTTGTGTATTCTTTTTTGGATTTAAATTTTTTATTAAAAAATTACAATTACATTTGATAATAAAAAATAATATTTGGCATAATTTTATTATTAAAATTAAAATAGGACCAATTAATAGAACAAATGTTATAGTAAATAACAGCCAATGTGATGTTATAAAAGGCACAATTTTTTCTGAAAATATTTCAAACAATATCAACACTTCTCCTTTTTTATATATATTAAATAATCGAAATTTATTTAATATAAAAATAGTTTATATTTTTCAATTATTTTTTGAAATTTTATTATTGATAATAAAAAATGATATTTTATAAAAAAATATAATATACATTATAATTATAACATATAAATAAATTATGATAAATTTGTTGAAATTTATTGAAATAAAAAAAATTTATTTTTTAAAAAAAATTAAAAAAAGTATGGATGAATAAAATGAATTTTGAAAATATAAAAAAATTTAGAAATGGTTTTAAAGAATTTATAATTAAAGGAGATATTATTAAATTAATTGTTGCTTTTATTATGGGGCAATTATTTACTAAAGTTATTAGTTCTTTGTCGACAGATATCATAATGCCACCTATAAATTTATTATTAAACCGACATTCTATTAGAGATTGGAAAATAAATTTAAATAATAATATTTCAATTAATTATGGTAATTTTCTTCAAAATTTATTTGAATTTTTTTTAGTTTCTCTTGTAATATATACAATATTAATTTATATTTATCAAAAAATTGTAAAAACAAATGATTCGAGTACACAATCGAATTTACAAAAAAAAGAAATATATGCGACAACAGAATTATTAGAATTAGAGAAAGAAAAAATACAAATTTTAAAAGAAATTCAAAAAAAAATAAGTGAACAAAAATAATTTTTTTATTTTTTTTCACTTAAATTAAAAAACATTAAATATTTATTTATATTGAAACATTTAGATACAATCCGAAACCTTTAGATCCTAAATGAATAGCAATTATTGGAGAAATAGGCCCATAAATAGAGATTTTTATATTAGGATCATTTAATTTTTCGATTTCTTTTTTTAATTCTTGCATATAAACATCGTCTTCGACATATAACATTTTTACTTCAACAAGTTTATTGACTAAATTTTTAAAATTCAAGATGCATTTTATTAAATAAAGAAAACAATTTTTCCAAATTCGAACATTTTTTTCAATAGTGATGATTCCTTGTTGAAATCTTAAAATAGGTTTTATTTTGAATAAACTGCCCAAAAGAAATTTAAATTTACTAATTCTTTTGCTAATAACTAATTGTTTTAGATTATCTAAAGAAAAATAAAAACTACCTAACTTTTGTTCTTCGATAACTTTATCAAAAATTTCTTTGTAACTTAAGTTAGTATTATAGACATATTCATAAATTTTATTTAGAGTGAAAACAAATCCTGGCCCTAAACTACCTGTATCAATAACTGTAATATTTTCATTATTTACGATTTTTTTAGCTTTATAAGCGCTATTAAAAGTCCCGCTTAATTTTTGGGATATTGTTAAACATACTACATGTTCATAACCTGCATTTAATTGTTTTTCGAAAGCTTGCACAAATAATTGTGGACTTGGTTGACTTGTAGTAATTTGTCTTTTTTGTTTCAAACAATCTAAAAAAAATCTATTATCTGATTTTCCTGAGTATTCTTTGCCATCTAAAATAATAGATAAAGGGACGATGCAAATATCAGATGAAAAAGGTAAATTTATATTATCTCCTATAGTAGAATCTATTACAAAACCTATTTTTTTCTTTTTTTTTATACTCATATTGTATAAAACTCCTTCATTGCTATAACAAAAAAATATAAAAAAATTAAAATATGAAAGTAATTAAATATTCTTTTATTTGATTAGCGTCTTTCATTTGCAACATGATACTTTCTAAAGCGATCGAAATATTACCAGTTTCTTCTGAAACTACAATAGTCATACTATCAGTGTTTTCGCTAATACCTAAAGCAGCACGATGTCTAGAACCTGTTGTTTTTTGAAAACATTGACCCTCAGATAACATAAAATAAGCGCCAGCGGATAAAATCCTATTTCCTCTAATTATAACTGCTCCGTCATGTAACGGAGTATTAGGGATAAAAATATTCATTAATAATTCTTTCGAAATATGAGCGTCAATTAAAATTGATTTTTTAGCAAATTGTTCTAAAGAATTGTGTTTTTCAATAGTAATTAAAGCGCCTATTTTTTTTTGAGACATTTCTAAAATTGCTTCTAAAATTTGTTCTTGTGTATTACGATTCACTAGGATGAATTTTTTATTTTTATTGCGTAATTTATGCAAATTATTAAAAAAAATTCTTAAATTAGGAGCTCTGATAATAATAGGAGATAATAAAATAAAATTTATTAAAGGAATTTTGATATCGCAATCTATGTATTCTACCAATAATTTATATAATTTAGATTGGATCAAAAAACTAAATAAAATAAATCCAAAAATAAAAAAATAAATAATTTTAAAAAATTCATTTTTATCAATAAAAAAAATTCTAAAAGAAATATAAATCACAAATAAACATAAAAAGAATAAAATAATAAATTTAATCCAATTCATATTTCTAAATGCCTTTTTCCGAATTGTTTCGTATTTTGATATTTTTAAATAAATATATAATGATAAATAGATGTAAAAAAATCATTATAATAAAAAAATTTATTTGCGATTATAATAAATGAAAATTACTTTAAAAATTAAAATAAAATATTTTTCGAATGAAATAAAAAAATCATTATATTAAAAAAATCAAAATATTCTGTTTATTTTATTTTTTTAATAAATTATTTAATATATTTTATTAATTTATTTCTATTTTTAATAATAATTAAGGGATTATTAAAAATAGAAATTTTTAAAAAATTAATAATTTTAAATAAGTATTAAAATTATTAATTTTTTTAAGTTATACAAAAAATATTTAATATTTTTATTTAGTATAATATTCGACAATTAATTGTTCATTAATATCTGTTAAAAATTCACTTCTTCTTGGGTATCTAACATATTTACCAGTTAAATTTTTTTCATCTAAACAAATATATTCGAATTTTTTATTAGATTTGTTTTCTAAAGCAAAATTAATAATTTTTAAATTTTTAGATTTTTCTTTCACAGAAATTTGTTGTCCAGGTTTGACACAATAAGAACAAATATCTACTTTTTTAGAATCTACCAAAATATGACCATGTGAAATTAATTGTTTTGATTGTGCTCTTGTGTTGGCCAAATTTAAACGATAAACAATATTATCTAAACGTGATTCTAACGAAATTAAAAAATTTTCGCCATGAGCGCCTTTTAATTTAGCAGAATTATAAAAAAATCTTTTGAATTGTTTTTCTGAAATACCATAGACAAAACGAACTTTTTGTTTTTCTTTTAATTGAATACTAAAATTACCTTTATCTTTTTTTTTTCTATTTTTGATTAAACTATTATTTTTCGTTACTAATTCTTTTCCTGTTTCAGATAAAGAATATTCAAGACGACGTGAAACTTTCCAACTTGGATTTGTATAACGAGACATTTTTAAATAAAACCCCTTACTTAAAATTTATATAAATTATTTATGAGTGATAATATATTATATCAAAAAAACAAAAATTAACGAAAAATACTTCATTTTAATAAGTAATAATATATTATTTGAAATTAAATTTTAATATTTAAAAAAAATATTTATTATGGTCATCTTTTATATTATAAAATAAAAAAACCTAGAATCAATAAATTTTTACATTAATTATTGTAAATATTTAAAATTAGTTACTTAAAAAACGATTTCGAACATAAAATAATTAAAAAACAGCATCTATCTATCATTATATAATATAAAACGTCGATGCAATAAATAAGTTTAATAATTACACTTATTAAACTTATTTTTGGGATATATAAATAAAATTTTATTTTTTTTCTAATTTAAATTTTTGTAATTCTTTTTGAACTAAATGATTTACTTTATCATTTACAAAAAGAATATTATTATTTCTTTTAAGGTGTGTTTTTTTACTACAATTTTTTAAAATAATAATTTTTAAATCTTTAATATTAGTTTTTTTGAGGAATCTTCTAATTTTATTTTCTTTTTCTTGTTTTTTCATTTTAATACAAATCTCACTATATATAATTGTCGAATATTAATATATTAATTAAAAATTTTTGCTTTATATTATTATTTTAAAGCAAAAAATATAATTTTAATGTAAATATATGTAAATGAAAAATTATGAATTGAATTTTTTTTAAATATTTAAATTCAATCCGAAGATTTATTTTCATATTGAAAAGATATTTTTGAAATGTATTGTTTTAAGATAAATTAAAATTATGGGAGTTAAATTTGAATTTAAAAAAATTACTTTTCTTTTTTAATTTTTTTTGACAAATTAAAATAAAACTAGGAATTTTATTATAACTATTATAAATAGAAGCTAAAAATAAGACACTTTAAATACAAAAATATTAATATTTTATCATTTTTTAATATTTTTGTTTTGTTAAAAATTAAGATTTAAAATTTATTTTTTTGATAATTTTTTTTATTTAATTAGATTATATTTTTGAGATAAAATAAAAAAACCAAATTGTTTATTTTTTATAAACGATTTGGTTTTAAATTTTGGTTTTTTTATTTTTTAATGATATATTTTATCATTTATAATATGTTTTTTAAAAATTAAAAATTTAAAAATAAAAAAGACTTAAAAGTCTTTTTTATTTAGATGCTTGGTTTTTTTTGCGAATGGCAAATATGACTGATATAATCACAATTATTGAAATTGTTAATGTTATCCAGAACCATGGTTCTTTATAAACTGGTTTATCTTCTTTTGTTTGTGGTTGTGGTTGAACAGTAAATTGAACTTCTACTTCACCTTTATAACTATCAGATGTAATTTTAGCTTTTGTATCTTCTATTGATGTAGCTTGAATATTTTTGTTTTGTAAATTAGCATTTTGTTGTTTAACTTTAGCTTCAATAGTTGATTTTTCTTTATCTACAATTTCACCTAAGTTTGTATTTTTTAAATCAGTAGATAATTCTGGTTGAACAGTAAATTGAACTTCTACTTCACCTTTATAACTATCAGATGTAATTTTAGCTTTTGTATCTTCTATTGATGTAGCTTGAATATTTTTGTTTTGTAAATTAGCATTTTGTTGTTTAACTTTAGCTTCAATAGTTGATTTTTCTTTATCTACAATTTCACCTAAGTTTGTATTTTTTAAATCAGTAGATAATTCTGGTTGAACAGTAAATTGAACTTCTACTTCACCTTTATAACTATCAGATGTAATTTTAGCTTTTGTATCTTTTATTGATGTAGCTTGAATATTTTTGTTTTGTAAATTAGCATTTTGTTGTTTAACTTTAGCTTCAATAGTTGATTTTTCTTTATCTACAATTTCACCTAAGTTTGTATTTTTTAAATCAGTAGATAATTCTGGTTGAACAGTAAATTGAACTTCTACTTCACCTTTATAACTATCAGATGTAATTTTAGCTTTTGTATCTTTTATTGATGTAGCTTGAATATTTTTGTTTTGTAAATTAGCATTTTGTTGTTTAACTTTAGCTTCAATAGTTGATTTTTCTTTATCTACAATTTCACCTAAGTTTGTATTTTTTAAATCAGTAGATAATTCTGGTTGAACAGTAAATTGAACTTCTACTTCACCTTTATAACTATCAGATGTAATTTTAGCTTTTGTATCTTTTATTGATGTAGCTTGAATATTTTTGTTTTGTAAATTAGCATTTTGTTGTTTAACTTTAGCTTCAATAGTTGATTTTTCTTTATCTACAATTTCACCTAAGTTTGTATTTTTTAAATCAGTAGATAATTCTGGTTGAACAGTAAATTGAACTTCTACTTCACCTTTATAACTATCAGATGTAATTTTAGCTTTTGTATCTTCTATTGATGTAGCTTGAATATTTTTGTTTTGTAAATTAGCATTTTGTTGTTTAACTTTAGCTTCAATAGTTGATTTTTCTTTATCTACAATTTCACCTAAGTTTGTATTTTTTAAATCAGTAGATAATTCTGGTCGAACAGTAAATTGAACTTCTACTTCACCTTTATAACTATCAGATGTAATTTTAGCTTTTGTATCTTCTATTGATGTAGCTTGAATATTTTTGTTTTGTAAATTAGCATTTTGTTGTTTAACTTTAGCTTCAATAGTTGATTTTTCTTTATCTACAATTTCACCTAAGTTTGTATTTTTTAAATCAGTAGATAATTCTGGTTGAACAGTAAATTGAACTTCTACTTCACCTTTATAACTATCAGATGTAATTTTAGCTTTTGTATCTTTTATTGATGTAGCTTGAATATTTTTGTTTTGTAAATTAGCATTTTGTTGTTTAACTTTAGCTTCAATAGTTGATTTTTCTTTATCTACAATTTCACCTAAGTTTGTATTTTTTAAATCAGTAGATAATTCTGGTCGAACAGTAAATTGAACTTCTACTTCACCTTTATAACTATCAGATGTAATTTTAGCTTTTGTATCTTCTATTGATGTAGCTTGAATATTTTTGTTTTGTAAATTAGCATTTTGTTGTTTAACTTTAGCTTCAATAGTTGATTTTTCTTTATCTACAATTTCACCTAAGTTTGTATTTTTTAAATCAGTAGATAATTCTGGTCGAACAGTAAATTGAACTTCTACTTCACCTTTATAACTATCAGATGTAATTTTAGCTTTTGTATCTTTTATTGATGTAGCTTGAATATTTTTGTTTTGTAAATTAGCATTTTGTTGTTTAACTTTAGCTTCAATAGTTGATTTTTCTTTATCTACAATTTCACCTAAGTTTGTATTTTTTAAATCAGTAGATAATTCTGGTCGAACAGTAAATTGAACTTCTACTTCACCTTTATAACTATCAGATGTAATTTTAGCTTTTGTATCTTTTATTGATGTAGCTTGAATATTTTTGTTTTGTAAATTAGCATTTTGTTGTTTAACTTTAGCTTCAATAGTTGATTTTTCTTTATCTACAATTTCACCTAAGTTTGTATTTTTTAAATCAGTAGATAATTCTGGTCGAACAGTAAATTGAACTTCTACTTCACCTTTATAACTATCAGATGTAATTTTAGCTTTTGTATCTTTTATTGATGTAGCTTGAATATTTTTGTTTTGTAAATTAGCATTTTGTTGTTTAACTTTAGCTTCAATAGTTGATTTTTCTTTATCTACAATTTCACCTAAGTTTGTATTTTTTAAATCAGTAGATAATTCTGGTTGAACAGTAAATTGAACTTCTACTTCACCTTTATAACTATCAGATGTAATTTTAGCTTTTGTATCTTTTATTGATGTAGCTTGAATATTTTTGTTTTGTAAATTAGCATTTTGTTGTTTAACTTTAGCTTCAATAGTTGATTTTTCTTTATCTACAATTTCACCTAAGTTTGTATTTTTTAAATCAGTAGATAATTCTGGTCGAACAGTAAATTGAACTTCTACTTCACCTTTATAACTATCAGATGTAATTTTAGCTTTTGTATCTTCTATTGATGTAGCTTGAATATTTTTGTTTTGTAAATTAGCATTTTGTTGTTTAACTTTAGCTTCAATAGTTGATTTTTCTTTATCTACAATTTCACCTAAGTTTGTATTTTTTAAATCAGTAGATAATTCTGGTCGAACAGTAAATTGAACTTCTACTTCACCTTTATAACTATCAGATGTAATTTTAGCTTTTGTATCTTTTATTGATGTAGCTTGAATATTTTTGTTTTGTAAATTAGCATTTTGTTGTTTAACTTTAGCTTCAATAGTTGATTTTTCTTTATCTACAATTTCACCTAAGTTTGTATTTTTTAAATCAGTAGATAATTCTGGTTGAACAGTAAATTGAACTTCTACTTCACCTTTATAACTATCAGATGTAATTTTAGCTTTTGTATCTTCTATTGATGTAGCTTGAATATTTTTGTTTTGTAAATTAGCATTTTGTTGTTTAACTTTAGCTTCAATAGTTGATTTTTCTTTATCTACAATTTCACCTAAGTTTGTATTTTTTAAATCAGTAGATAATTCTGGTTGAACAGTAAATTGAACTTCTACTTCACCTTTATAACTATCAGATGTAATTTTAGCTTTTGTATCTTTTATTGATGTAGCTTGAATATTTTTGTTTTGTAAATTAGCATTTTGTTGTTTAACTTTAGCTTCAATAGTTGATTTTTCTTTATCTACAATTTCACCTAAGTTTGTATTTTTTAAATCAGTAGATAATTCTGGTTGAACAGTAAATTGAACTTCTACTTCACCTTTATAACTATCAGATGTAATTTTAGCTTTTGTATCTTTTATTGATGTAGCTTGAATATTTTTGTTTTGTAAATTAGCATTTTGTTGTTTAACTTTAGCTTCAATAGTTGATTTTTCTTTATCTACAATTTCACCTAAGTTTGTATTTTTTAAATCAGTAGATAATTCTGGTCGAACAGTAAATTGAACTTCTACTTCACCTTTATAACTATCAGATGTAATTTTAGCTTTTGTATCTTTTATTGATGTAGCTTGAATATTTTTGTTTTGTAAATTAGCATTTTGTTGTTTAACTTTAGCTTCAATAGTTGATTTTTCTTTATCTACAATTTCACCTAAGTTTGTATTTTTTAAATCAGTAGATAATTCTGGTTGAACAGTAAATTGAACTTCTACTTCACCTTTATAACTATCAGATGTAATTTTAGCTTTTGTATCTTTTATTGATGTAGCTTGAATATTTTTGTTTTGTAAATTAGCATTTTGTTGTTTAACTTTAGCTTCAATAGTTGATTTTTCTTTATCTATAATTTCACCTAAGTTTGTATTTTTTAAATCAGTAGATAATTCTGGTCGAACAGTAAATTGAACTTCTACTTCACCTTTATAACTATCAGATGTAATTTTAGCTTTTGTATCTTTTATTGATGTAGCTTGAATATTTTTGTTTTGTAAATTAGCATTTTGTTGTTTAACTTTAGCTTCAATAGTTGATTTTTCTTTATCTACAATTTCACCTAAGTTTGTATTTTTTAAATCAGTAGATAATTCTGGTTGAACAGTAAATTGAACTTCTACTTCACCTTTATAACTATCAGATGTAATTTTAGCTTTTGTATCTTTTATTGATGTAGCTTGAATATTTTTGTTTTGTAAATTAGCATTTTGTTGTTTAACTTTAGCTTCAATAGTTGATTTTTCTTTATCTACAATTTCACCTAAGTTTGTATTTTTTAAATCAGTAGATAATTCTGGTTGAACAGTAAATTGAACTTCTACTTCACCTTTATAACTATCAGATGTAATTTTAGCTTTTGTATCTTCTATTGATGTAGCTTGAATATTTTTGTTTTGTAAATTAGCATTTTGTTGTTTAACTTTAGCTTCAATAGTTGATTTTTCTTTATCTACAATTTCACCTAAGTTTGTATTTTTTAAATCAGTAGATAATTCTGGTTGAACAGTAAATTGAACTTCTACTTCACCTTTATAACTATCAGATGTAATTTTAGCTTTTGTATCTTTTATTGATGTAGCTTGAATATTTTTGTTTTGTAAATTAGCATTTTGTTGTTTAACTTTAGCTTCAATAGTTGATTTTTCTTTATCTACAATTTCACCTAAGTTTGTATTTTTTAAATCAGTAGATAATTCTGGTTGAACAGTAAATTGAACTTCTACTTCACCTTTATAACTATCAGATGTAATTTTAGCTTTTGTATCTTTTATTGATGTAGCTTGAATATTTTTGTTTTGTAAATTAGCATTTTGTTGTTTAACTTTAGCTTCAATAGTTGATTTTTCTTTATCTACAATTTCACCTAAGTTTGTATTTTTTAAATCAGTAGATAATTCTGGTTGAACAGTAAATTGAACTTCTACTTCACCTTTATAACTATCAGATGTAATTTTAGCTTTTGTATCTTCTATTGATGTAGCTTGAATATTTTTGTTTTGTAAATTAGCATTTTGTTGTTTAACTTTAGCTTCAATAGTTGATTTTTCTTTATCTACAATTTCACCTAAGTTTGTATTTTTTAAATCAGTAGATAATTCTGGTTGAACAGTAAATTGAACTTCTACTTCACCTTTATAACTATCAGATGTAATTTTAGCTTTTGTATCTTTTATTGATGTAGCTTGAATATTTTTGTTTTGTAAATTAGCATTTTGTTGTTTAACTTTAGCTTCAATAGTTGATTTTTCTTTATCTACAATTTCACCTAAGTTTGTATTTTTTAAATCAGTAGATAATTCTGGTTGAGTAGGTGAAGGTGGTACATAATAAGGTGCTTTTATTTTTAATTGGCTTGTTTCTGATGTCTTGCGTGCCTCTTCTGTTGTTTTTATATTGTTTATATAATCTTGCGTTGGACCCGCTTGCGTTGAATCTTGCGTTGGACCCGCTTGCGTTGAATCTTGCGTTGGATCCGCTTGCGTTGAATCTTGCGTTGGATCCGCCTGGATATTTATTAAATTATTAAAAAAACAATATCCTAATGTAAAAAATATAATGATAATCGCGTGGAATGTCCGAAAACATATTTTTTTTGTTTGAAGTTTCATATTTTGGTTTTAATACCTTTCTTAATTTCTATTTAAGTTAAAAAAAATTTTAACTTTTAAAATAATAATTTTAAATTTTATTTTAATACCTTTCTTAATTTCTATTTAAGTTAAAAAAAATTTTAACTTTTAAAATAATAATTTTAAATTTTATTTTATTATTTCATGTAAAAATTTTAAACAAAAAAAAAAAAAAACAATTTATATATGCTTTTTAAATAATAATTTTGAATTTTTTTTAATCTTATCTTATGTCAAAGAAAAAATTCAAATCATTTATTTTTAAAAAAAATTTAGGTTTTGAAAACTTTTAATATTTTTTTAAAAATCTTTAAAACTAATTATTCAAAAAATAATTTTCATATTTTTTATAAAAATCTTTAAAACAGATAATATTAAGAAAAGAGTTATTCGAAAATTTTTTTAAAATTAAAAAAAAAAAAAAACATAATTAATTAGTAGAAATTCATTATCTTTTAATAAAAAATTACGCATTAATTTTAAAAAAAACGTTTATTTCTGTTTAATTTCCTATATAAAGTTACGAGGTAAAAAAAATTTATAAATATTTTTTAAAAATAAGAAATTATTTCGAAAAGTTTAAATATTTTTTTAAATTAAAAAATGTTTTCTTAGTTTGAAAAGATATGAAATTATCAATGTCCCGCTTCACTAAAATGGAACCAGTTGGAAAGTTAAAATAAGTCAACTATTTATTAAAAAAATAGTTTGACTTATTTTTTTTGTTTCGAAATAAGTCAAACTGAAAAAGGAGATTTCAAAAATGAATAAATATTTATATGGTTTAAAAGAAATCATTAATTTTTTAATTCAACAAAATTATTTTAAAATTCGTTTATTTAATCAAAAAACTAATTATAACGTGAATAACCAAACTTTATATCTTAATTATGCTGACCTTTATGAAATACTGGTAATTTTGAAAAAAATAAAAAGTCCACCTTTTAAAATTCAAATGAATTTACAAATGACTAAGAAATATACTTTTGATCTTCAAAAGAAAATTTTATATTTAAAACAAGAACCTGAAATAAATACAATGGTCGCTTTAAATGAAAAATTATATCAACAAGTTTTTGGAGAAGCACCTCAAGAAGATGGTTGGGATGATTTAATTGAAAGAAACCGAAAAAAACTTTTTGGAGAGATAATGATATCTGATGACAAAAACACAAAATAATCAAATCATTCTTTCTTATCAAGAAGAAATTAAAAATAAAATCAAAACTTCACTTGAATTAAAAGGTTGGGTTTATGGTAAAGATTATCATGAAGAAGATTTAATCACTATCGGAAAATATTTAAAAGCTAAAAAAGAAACACCTTTTGGTTATCAATTGATTTTAAAAAAGAAATCATATATGCAGATGTTTTATAAAGAGACAGATCAAATTATATTTTATCATTTTCAAAATAAGCTTCAAAAAATCCATTCTTTATTTAATCAAAGTTTGAATTTAGAAAAATTAAAAACGATGAATATAGCCAATTTTACAAATAACAAGATTATTAAAAAATATTGGAATTATTTCGAAAGTGAACAAACAAAACCTAGTTTATATCTTTATGGCGATTTTAATACTGGTAAAACATTTTTCTTTAAATTAATAATGCAATATTTTCTTAAAGAAAAAAAAGATTTTTTGTTTCTTTTCCTTCCAGATTTACCTAGACAATTTAAGCCAGGATGGTTTGATGAAGAATTAAATAACAAAATGGATCATTTAAGAAATATTCCTTATTTATTCTTAGATGATTTGGGAGCGGAAAATTTAAGCATTTATTTTCGCGATGATATTTTATATCCTCTTTTAAACGCTCGTCAAGAAAAAGGATTAATTACTTTTATTAGTAGTAATTTAAATCCTTCACAATTGTCAGAACATTTAAAAATTACTAATGATAATAATCAAATTCTAAAAGCCCTTCGTATCATTAATAAACTCAAAAAAATGTGCCAATTTTATAATTTAGATTTGACTCATAATAATTTAAATCAATCTCAAAAAGGAGTTTTAAAATGAAAATTAATTTAAAACAGAATAGTTGGGCCTGGTTTCAACATCGTAAAAATTTTGTGAACGCTTCTGAAATAGGAACCATTATGGGTCTCAATCCTTACGAAACCAAAGAAGACTTAATTAAAAAAAAATTATTTGGTAGTTCCTTTATTTCTAATCCCGCGATGGAACATGGTAAAAAAACCGAACCAAAAGCGAATTTATTTTTTTCAGTGAAAACAAAAAGAAATTATAAACCCGCAGTATTTACCAGAGATATTTTTTCCGCTTCGTTAGATGGATATCATGCAGAAAGTGAGACGATGTTAGAAATAAAATGTCCTTTGGATAAAAATAGTTCTTCATGGAAAGATTTTTTTGAAAAAGACATTATACCTTCTTATTATTGGGCTCAAATCCAATGTGGGTTATTTTGTTCCGAAAGTAAAAGTGCCTTTTTTTTAGTGTACTTTAATCCTCAAGAACATTATCTCCAAGAAGTATTTTTAAAATCTTCTTTTATTGAAGAGATGAAAATTAAAGCTCAGGAATATCAAAAAATTTTACAACAATATCAAACATTAATGAAAGCAGAAAAGAAGATTAAAGATGACAAACACAAAACAAAATATAAATAAGAAAATAATAAAAATAAAAGGAGTTGAAAATAAATTATGATAGGGCCAATGTTAGAAATTATTTTTGAAGATAACCAAAACACTATTAAAAAAGAAGAGAATTTTTATTTTGAAAGCTTACTTTTAAAAAAATTTTTATACAACAATAATAAAATAACTAAAGTATTCGAATATAAATATAATGATAAACGTATATTACAGGAAACCGAAGAATATGATTATCAAACTTATATACAAATTTTTAATCTAGATTTTAAACAAAAAAGAAAAAGAAAAGAAAAAAGGAATTAAACCATGTCTATTAAAAACAAAAAAAATAAAAAACATTATCCAAAAAAAGAATAAAAATTTTGTTTTACGAAAGCTGATTTAATTACACAAATAGCTAAAGAAGGTAGAGTTACCATTACCGAAACAGAAGCTTTTTATAACATCTTCGAACAAGAATTAACCAAAGCGATTACTAACTATTCAAAAGTAATTTTGTCAGTAGGTTTAGGAAGATTTGTCTTAAAAACTCAGCCCGCTGGAAAATTAACAAATGTTAAAGGAAAAAAAATTTATTATCCTGAATCTACAGTTGTCAAATTTAAAATTTCAAATACTTTAAAACAAGCGGTTAAAAAAATTAAATTAACTTAATTTAAATAAATCAAAATAATTTAACTTTTCCGCTTTATAAAAGAATATAAGGTTTTTTTAAACTAAAAAAAATCTCCTTTTTGACTTTATATTCTTTTATAAAGCGGAAAAGTTAAAAAGAAAGAAGGAAAAAATGCCTTTTATTAAAAAAAACCATAAAACAAAAACAAAGAACATTCGAAACAAAAAAACAACTAATCCAAAAAAAGCTAAAACAAAAAACAATAAAAACATATTGTCTCCAAAAGTGAATAATACAAATTATTTAATTGTAGAACAAATTCAATCACTGTTAAAAAAAATTAAATAAGTCAAAGGAAACAATTAATGATGTGGCTTTTATTAACTCCTTTTTTTGGTATGTTTACTTTTATGAAAGATTGGTTTCATGGGTTTACAGTAGCGGAAATTTTAAATCGCAGATTAGATTTTATCGCCACTAATATTTTAGTTACCAGTTTTTTAATTGGTTTTAAACCTCTTTTTCTTTTAGTAAAAAATATTTTATCTTTTCCAATAATGTTTGTGATAGGTTTCTTCAAACCAAAAAAAGCAGTTCATTATTATCAAGAAAACATTACTAAATTATTAAAGAAACAAGATAAAATGGAATTAAAAAAACAATTATTAGAACAAAAGAAAGAAAAATTAGCAGCCAAAATAATCAAATTAGAAAAGAAAATAAGGATCAAGAAAACTCCTTTTCAGGAAGAAAGAGAGGAGGAAGAAGCGAATGAATAATTGGTCTTTTATGATTGGTTTAGCTTTTGCATTCGGGTTTATTCTTGGCAGCGTTTTTAATTTATTTATTCTTAAATGGTTAGATAATAAAATCTATCGTCCTCATCCTGAAATAAAAAACAAAAATCTTTTAAAAGACATTGAAAAAATAATTAATCAAAAAGATAAACAATTAAAAGATTTATCATTAACTATTAAAAACCTTCATATTAACCCACATGAAAAAGAGAAAGAAAATGAGAAATTGAAAAAAGATATCATTCTGGAAAAAGAAGCCCATAATCATTTATCTGTAATTAATCATGAAAACAAAAGTTATTAAATAATTAAATAAATAAAAGTAAAGGAAAAAAAGAAAAAAATATGGCAATCCAAAACATTAACAATAATACTCTGAAAAGAAAAAGAATAAGAATATCTAAAAAAGGTTCATTCATCCTTTTAGGTGTTTGTAGTCTTTTAATTATCGTTTTAGGAAGTTATTTTTACATGACGACCAAACCTCAAATAGAAACGAATATCTTATAATACCTTGTCAACAAGAAAATAAGGATTTAACTTCTTTAGAAATTAAAATGAAAACTCTCCAAGAAGAATTAAACAAAGAAAATTTAACTCCTGAAACTAAAAATAATTTAGAACAAATTATGAAAAAACAACAAGAAAAACAAACAAATTTAAAAAATTTCATTACTTTTCAAACTTATATGAATCATTTAGAAACTGATATTCAAGAATGTGAAAAAGAATTAAAAGAAAATGAAGTTAAAAAGGAAACTTCTTTAGCTAAAAAACATCAGCTGGCGGAAAAAAAATTAACTAAAGAAAAAGAATTTTTAGCTTTAAAAGAAAAACAAAAATTATTCACTGAAAAAGATGAATTACAAAATGATATTTTAAAAGATTTAAAAGAAAAATTAAAAAAACCTAATTTAACTCCTGCCGATAAAACTCCTTTAGAAACCAAACAAACAGAAATTGAAAAACGTATAATAGAAATCAATCAAGAAATTAATAATTTAATTACTAAAATGCAATTAAAAAATAAAATTGAAGCTTTAACAGAGGACATAGAAATGGAAAAAGATGAAGCTTTAAAACAACTTTTTATCAAACATAAAGAAATTTGTCAACAACAATTAGAAACTTTAAATTAATTGAAAAACAAATTTTCTTTTTGGTTGTCTCTTTATAGTTTATGTTTCTGTTTTTATTTAGGCATTGGAATTGCTTATTATTATTTATCTCCTCAAGAAAAAATAATATCTCCAAAAACTGTATTTTCTGAGATTTCAAAAGAAAAAGAAATACTTTTAAACAATAATTTTCAACCAGCTTCTTCAGAAATTGATCGTTTTTATTATCAATCCGTTATACCTATTAAAAAAGAACACTTAGAACATTTAGAAGTTTATGATGTTTATTTAGGTGAAAATACAGGGATGAAAGAAGTTTTGGGTTGGTTAAAATATTTTTTTCCTTATAAAAAATTTGAAACTCATTTTAGTTATGCTTTATATAATACTTCTGATATTGATAACCAAGTATCTTTTAATTTTCGGATTAAAGAACCTCCTCCTGAAAAATTTTTATTAGCTTATTTTGAAGGAGGAAGTAGAGAGGGTCAAAATGATAAGTATACTTTAGAAGATTTAAAGAACATGGGTAATGGAGCTTCTCATTTATATTTCTTTTGGAGTATGAATAAACCTTATTCTCCCCAACCAATACCTTTTATTCCTGAAAATTACCATTTAGAAATTATTTATGATAAAGGAACTAATTTTGGAGGACCAAGTTATTTGGCAATCGATAAAATCGTTATTAAAGATATTCAAAAAGATAAGATTTTTGGTGTTTATCCGATTAATCAAAAAATTAAAGAACCTTTCGTCATCTTTAATTATGATTTTAAATTAAAATTTCCTTTTTATAATTACGAACAAGAAGGCGTTTTATGGAATACTAATCATATTAAATCTTTAAAAAAAATTGATTTATATGAGAAAAGAACAGGACAACATCGAACTTTATATTATGATGTCGATGAATAATTCAAAAAAGAAAGGAGGCTTTATATGACTCTTATGAAAAAAATTTATTTTAGTTTTTTAATTTTTTTAAGTTTTTTAATTATAGGATTGAGTCTTTATTATGGGTTAAATACTAACAAGGTTGTTACTAACAAGAATACATCTCCTCTTAATAATGTTGAAAATCAAGAAACTTTATCTTTGTTAGAAAAAAGATTAAAAGATTTAGAAGCGGAAAATCAACAAAAAATAAATGAAGCAGAACAAATTAATACTCAAGATAAGCTTTTATCAGAAGAAATCCGTTTAAAAATGGGTCAATTAAGAGATTATATGGTTCAACTAGGTTATTTACAAAAAGCAATTCAAACTCAAGAAGAAGAACTTAAAAAAGAATTATTATCGGTTGATGAGAAAAAAATTTTAGAACAAAAAATGAAAGATTTAAAAAGTCAACATGCCGACATTCAAACTAAGAAAGACCAATTAAATCAAGCAACTTTGACTTTAATCGAAGAAAGAAAAGCGTTGCATCAAAAGAAAACTGAAAATGAAACAACTATTAAGGAACAAAAAAAAGTTTTCACTCAAGTAACTCAATTAAAAGACTTTGAAGAAGAAATTAATCTTTTAACTGAGGCCATGAATTATAATGAAGCGGAAAAAAAACAAATTCAAAGTTTATTAATTCAAAATGAAAATAATGATGAAGAAATTAAAAAATTAAAAAAATATCAATTATTTTTAGATCAACAATTATTATCTTTTGATCAAAGAATTAAAAAAATTGAAAGAGAAATGAAAGCTTTCAAAGAAAATACGCCTCTAGAAGAAAAGAAAAAGAAAAAAACATTTCAAGATGTTTATGGTATGGAAGAAGAAAAAGAACAATTGGTTGTGTTCCATCAAAATAGAACCAGTTGGAAAGTTCAAAAATTAAAAAAGTAAACTATTTATTAATTACTATTATCGTAACATAAAAAAAATAAAATGTCAAGTAAAAATTAAAAATTTTATAAATTTATTTTAAAAAATTTAACTAAACAAAGAAAAAAAGAAAAAGAAAGAACCAAAGAAAAAGAAAAAAAGAAAACATATATATAATATATTTTTAAAATCTTAAATCTTTAATCTTATTTCTTTTTTATTATACAAAAAAATTATATTTTGTCAAGTGTTTTATTAAAAGAAATTTAAAAAAAAAAAAAAAACAAGATTCAAGATTTAAGATTTTAAAAAATTTTATAAATTTATTTTATAAAAAAATAAGATTAAAGATTTAAGATTTTAAAAAATTTTATAAATTTATTTTATAAAAAAATAAAATTAAAGATTTAAGATTTTAAAAAATTTTATAAATTTATTTTTTTTATATAAATTTGATTAAAAAAATTAAATAAATAACAAAATAATTAAAAATGGCGGAATGTTCGGTCTAATTTTAAGATATCATCAAAAATGACAGCTTTAAAGGTGTCTATTCTTTATTAAAAAGTATCTAGTAATAGTATTCTACTTAAAATTAAAAAAAATGTCTTATTTAAGTTATTTTGCCTCTCATAGAGAGAATTTATAGTTTATTTTAACCTCTATTTTATTGTTTCTAAATTTTTTATGAAAATTAAATTAAATTTTTTTGTTTTGGCTGAATATTTTTTTCAATGAGGTATTCAAAAAGAAAACCAACAAGTCAAGCCCTCATTATTATTTGAGAGCGTTTTGTTGGTTTTCTTTTTGATATTTAAATTGATAAGGAGAAAGATAATTTAAATATTTTATTCTTCTTTGAGAATTATATTTTTTAATAAAAGCATTAACAATCTGTGTTAAACGTTTTTTGGTTAATTTTTTGCTTTTTTCTAAATAAACGGTTTCACATTTAAAATTAGCGAAAAAAGCTTCAATACAAGCATTTTGAGAAGGACTCCCTTTTTCTGAGAAACTAGGAATCAAGTTTTTTTCTTGTAAAGTAGTTTGAATTATTTTTGCAGTATATTCGGCGCCTTGGTCCGAATGAAAAAGAGCGGGTTTTTTTAAATTTGGTAATTGGTTTAAAGATATTAAAACTAAATTGGTGTTTCTTTTGGTAGAAAGATAATAACTCACAATTTCCCGATTATATAAATCCATAATCACTGATAAATAAAGAATTTGATTTTTCTCATAAAGTAAATAAGTAAAATCCGCACACAATTTTTGATAAGGTTGAGTAGCTTGAAAATTATTTTTTAAAAGATTTAATTGAGAAAGAGGGATATAATTATTTTTATTATGACGTTTAAGATAACGATTTTTTCGTGTTTGACATAATAAATACATTTCTTTCATTTTCAGATAAACAGTTTTAGGGTTGACTTTAAGATTTTGATTTAAAAGTTCTTGATAAACACGACGGTAACCCCAAACAAAAAAACTTTCTCCCGCATTATTGTAATATTTATTTTGGAGACAAATTTTTTGAATTTGAATATCTAAATTAGTTAAAAAAGGTGGTTGTTCTTTTTGTTCTAACCATCTATAATAAGAGTTTTTGGAAATGCCTAACCATTTAATTATTTTATTAAAAGAGAATTTATTTTGATATCGATAAATAATATTTAAACAAGCATTTTTAAAATTTTGCTTTTTTAATTGAAAAATAGTTTTGATTTTATTTTTTATTTCTTTGATTTCGTTATTATGAGGATTTAAATTAATACTTGTTTTATGTTTATAATTATGACCTCTTTTTTGTTGTAAACGATGAAATTCTTTATTATGAAACCATTTGACCCAACGATAAATTTGTTTTACAGAGACAATTTTAAATTTTTTTTGAATTATTTTAATAGATATACCTTGTTGTCTAGCTAAAATAACTTTTAATTTAGTTTCAAAATCATAATATTTCTTTTTTTTTAATGGTAAAACCACAAAAAGCCTCTATTCTATTTTAAATCAAAAATCCTTTTTTTATTATAAAGGAATTTTTGATTAAAAGTTGTTTTTTTCATCTCTCTTTTTGTGGTAAATTGTTTTTATTTTTCTTTGGTATTCATTTTCTCTGTATATAAAGTAATATATTGTTTTTTTGGATTAAAGTGGAGGTAATAAGTAGCGTTTCTACCTTCTTCCCATCTTTTATTTTGTTGTAAAGGACATTTCACTTCATTGACGTAAAAGTCTTTATCTTCTTCTAATAAATATTTAGGACCTTTGTATTCCATTTCGATAGTGTGTTCGATATTGACAAAAGAATTGTTAAATTTAGAATCTTCTGTACTTAAAACATCTATAAAAAACTGTGAAGGCATAAAATAATCTACTTCACTACCTCCAAGACCTTTATAAGGAGGCATTTTATTTGTATAAAACCAATTATTAAAAGGTTCTCTTATAAAAGGCGCTAAATCTTGAGGAACTTTATCTTTGTATTGACATTGATCGAAACCGTTGAAACCAAAAAATTTATATGTTTTTTCTATTACTGGTTCTTCTATTTCACCAACATTATTCAACATCCATTTCCCTTGAGAATTTAAAAATGGTTTATCTTTTTCAGTTAAAGTATATTTAGTGCCATATCTATCTCCTTTTTTATAATAATATTCAGCTTTTGTTTCTATTTGAGGTTCAGGAACAGGTTTACTTTCGTATTTAACTTCTGATATATTATTGACATACATTGTGAAAGCCAGAAATGATATACTAAAAACACTAATAAATAAATAATAAATAATGTTTCCTTTCGGACTTTTTTTCTGAATTCGATTTTGATTTAATTTCTTTTCTCGAAGAATAATAAAATAAGGTCCTAATGTGAAAGAAAAAAGAGTTAAAGCCACTAAAATAATAATTTGAGTAGTTGACAACATAATAAAATTCTCCTTTTTGAAAATTAATTATTAAGATTACATAATATTTTCTATTTTACCATATTTTTTTAATTACCACCAATTTTTTATTTTATCCCAATGACTCAAGGTTCCTACTATTGCTCCTCCAACTCCTCCTACAATTGTTCCTGCCAATGTTCCAACTCCTGGAACAACGCTACCAATAGCACTACCTAATGACATTCCTGAAGCAGTCGCACCATAAACACCACCAGCTATTTTTAAGTTGTCCTGAGTTTTGTCCCATGTGGTTTTTGTAGTTTGTAATGTATTGCTTTCTTTGTTGAAGTCTGTAATTTGTTTTTTCAAATCATTTATATTTTGATTCAATTTCTCCTTCGTCTTCTCATGAGCTTTTTTCTCATCGTCTAATTGTTGTTGTAATTCTTTAATTCTTAATAATAACGCTTGATTATTATTTCCTAATTCTGTATTAGCGTCTTCTAGTCCTTTAATTGTTCCTTCTAATTGTTGAATACGTTTTCCTTGTTCTTGATATAATTCAATCTGTCTTTCGATTTCAGCATTTAAACGTTGTATTTCTTGAGCTTGTTCTTGGACTGTTTTTTCTAATTGAGCTATTTCTTCATCTTTAGTTTTAATAATGTCTTTTAATTTAACTTCATTTTCTTCTAAAGTTTTGATTTTAGTTTTCAATCCTTTAACTTGTTCTTGTTTTGTGTTTAACATGTTAATTAAAGTATTATTAGCTTGATTATTATTTTTTAGTTCTTCTTGAATGTTAATCATATCCGCTTCTAATTGAGCGTTTTCTTTTTTGGTTTCTTCTAATTCATTAATAACCTTTGTTAAATCATGATGGTATTTAGCTTTTAAATTTTCATTTTCTGTTGTTAAAGTTTGAATTTCTGCTTGAAATCCTTTTTCTTTAAGAGTTAATTCATCCATTTCTTTTTTTAAATCTTTGATATGTTGTTCTTTGGTTTGAACTTCTGTTTGTAAAGTGTTATCAGGAGTCGTTTGTTTGATTAACTCTTCCATTTCTTGTTGAGTTTGGTTTAATTCGTTTGTTGTTGTTTTTAATTTTTCTGAAATAGTTTTTAATTCTTCTTTTTTCTTTTCTAAGTTAGTAAGACTATTTTCATTTAATTCTTGAGGAGGTGGAGTTAAGCTAACATCTTCACTGAAATTCATTGTTATTTTATATAAATTTTCTTTACTTTGAATTGTAGTTACTACTGTTTGGGCATTTAAAGTTATTTGTGTGCAATCTTGGTTATATACATCAAATTTTATATAATAAATTTCTTTTCCATTGATTTGTGTTGGTATGGCGTCACATGTTATTGTATTCCTATCTGCATCAAATTGTTGAGCACGATAAGCTCGCATATTGTCGTCGCCCAATTCAAAATCACTCATTGGTTCAAATGGTTTTACTTTTACTTGAAATGGTTTAAAAGAATAATATGTTTGTCGATCAATATATTTTTGGTCATTTGGATCACCTGAATATAATTTATTATATTTAACGTATGTTATTTTATCTTTTTTAATTTCACAGTTCTTTAACCAATCTTCATAAGTTTTATTTAAAGTATTGACTTCTTGTTCTAAAGAAGCTTTTTGATTTTGTAAAGCTCCTAATTGAAGATTGAAAGTATTAATTTGTTTTTGTTTAGCGGTTAAATCAGTTTTTAATTGTTCGGCTTTTTCATTGTTAGCTGTTATTTTTTGTTTTAAATCTTCTGCTTCTTTTTCTAATTTAGTTATTTGAGTTTGATAATTTTCAATTTGTTTTTGAATTTCTGCTAAAGTTTTTTCATGTTGATCTCTTAAATTTTGAGTTTCTTCTTTTTTAACATTCAATTCTTTTTGTAATTGGGTATTATTTTCTTCTAAAACGGAGATATGTTTGTTTTTTAATAATATTTGTTGATCGAAATGAATTTGTTTTTGGTTAATATCTGTTTTTAAAGTTTCAATTTCTGATGTTAAAGTGTTTTTTGTTTCAGAAGATATATTTTTAGTTTCTATTAATTCTTTTTCTTTTTCTTTTAATAAAGCTTCTTTAGTATGAATGTCTTTTTGTAGAGCTTCTAAATTTTCTTCTTTCTCTTTTAATTGATTAGTTAATTTTTGAATTTGTTCTTGTTTGCCTTTAATTTCTTCGTTTTTGTTTTCAATTAAAGTTTCTTGAGAAGTTAATTTAGTTTTAATTTCGGTTATTTCTTTTGTTAAAGTTTCTTTGCCTTCTGGTTTATTATAAATTAATGTTTCTTTTGTTTTTAACAGATTTTCTAAATTTTCTTTTTCTTGTTTTAAGTTTATTAACTCTAATTCTTGAACTTGAAGATTAACTTTTAAAAATTGCTGTTCTTCTGATAATTGTTTATTTTTTAATGTTTCTTCTTCAATTGAATTTTTAATTTCTGGTTTTTGTTTATAAATTGATTCTCCTTTCTTTAATTTTAATTCAACTTTTTTGTGGTATCTTGGTTTTGTGCCTCTTTGTCTTTTAGTTTGTCTTTGTTATGGTCTATGACTACGACATCTTCTTTGGGAGGTTGAATTGGAGGAGTAGTTTTATCAGTAAAAAGCATGAAACTTCCTATAACAATTGTACCCACAAGAACTATACCTCCTAAAAAAGGACCAATGACTGGAATGGATAAACAACCAGCGGCTATTGCTAAACCAATTAAAATAGGAGTGATAATGCTACCTGTTTTTGATAACCATTCGGGACAATTCCATTTATTTTTAAAATGATGGTAGAAATATTCTTTGATATCGTGAGCTTTATCTTTGGTGTATTCTAAAGCTTTAGTGCCAGCTTGATTAATAGCCGCTCCTATTTGAGGAACGATTTTATAAAACATCAACCAAGATAAAAAGATTAAGAAGATTAATGGTAAAAGATAACCTATTAACTTTTTAGTGATTTGGCCCCAAGTTTGTTTTTCAACAGGGTTATGTTCTAAAATAATTTTGTTTTCTAAAGGAACACGTTCTTTTTTTATAAAACCTTTATTTGGTTTTAGTTTAGTAGGAATTTTTTTGATTTGCTTGTTTGTTTTATTTGATTTTGGTTTAAAAGCCATATTATTTTTTCTCTTTCTATTTTATTTATTTTTTTATTTTTCTTTGGTATTCATTTTCTCTGTATATAAAGTAATATATTGTTTTTTTGGATTAAAGTGGAGGTAATAAGTAGCGTTTCTACCTTCTTCCCATCTTTTATTTTGTTGTAAAGGACATTTCACTTCATTGACGTAAAAGTCTTTATCTTCTTCTAATAAATATTTAGGACCTTTGTATTCCATTTCGATAGTGTGTTCGATATTGACAAAAGAATTGTTAAATTTAGAATCTTCTGTACTTAAAACATCTATAAAAAACTGTGAAGGCATAAAATAATCTACTTCACTACCTCCAAAACCTTTATAAGGAGGCATTTTATTTGTATAATACCAATTATTAAAAGGTTCTCTTATAAAAGGCGCTAAATCTTGAGGAACTTTATCTTTGTATTGACATTGATCGAAACCGTTGAAACGATTAAAAATATAAGTTTTTTGAATAGGTGTCTTATCTTTATTTGGTTCTAAATATTTTAAAGTTCCTTGTTTCCATTCTTTATATTGGTCTTCACATTCTTTACGATAAGCTAAGATTTCTCCTTTAGTTTTTTTAATTCCTAAAAGATTATCTAAGGCTTCATCTAAATCAGAAGATAACATGACTTCATGATTTTGATTTTCAAAGGCGAAACGGTCATAATTCGTAGCCGCTTCCGTTACTAATTTAACCCAATCACGATTGGATAAAGTTTTCTCTTTATTAATTTTTTCTAAATGCTTATAAGCTCTTGTCACTAAACTTTCTAAATGATTAACAGCGTGATAACTTAAACGATAATTATTTTTTAACATAAACCATTTTAAAAAACCAGGTGTTTCTTCTTTTTTAAAAGAATCTATTTTAATTTCTTTTTGAAAACGACTTCTTAAAGCGCCGTCAATTTGTTCTAAATGGTTAGTACCACCCATTAAAATAATTTTTTTATCAGTTCTTTTAAAACCATCTAATTTTAATAATAAATTATTAATAATGTTTTTAGAAGTTTGATTAGCGTTTTTATCTTCACGATTCGCTAACCCACTAATTTCATCAATGAAGATAATTGTTTTCTCATGGGATTCAGCTTCGGCCCAAATCTTTTCTAATTCTTCATTACCTTCTCCGACATAGGTTTTATCAAATTGAGAAGGATCGACAGAAATATAATGAGCGTCTACTTCACCGCTTAATGCTTCCATTAAATGACTTTTTCCTGTTCCAGGAGGTCCATATAATAAAATACCCATGGGTTTTAAATTCCGATAACCAATAATATGTTTTTTGGCATTAAAATAATGAATAATATTAGCGAATTGTTCTTTTTCTTCTTCCATACCATAAACATCTTGAAATGTTTTTTTCTTTTTCTTTTCTTCTAGAGGCGTATTTTCTTTGAAAGCTTTCATTTCTCTTTCAATTTTTTTAATTCTTTGATCAAAAGATAATAATTGTTGATCTAAAAATAATTGATATTTTTTTAATTTTTTAATTTCTTCATCATTATTTTCATTTTGAATTAATAAACTTTGAATTTGTTTTTTTTCCGCTTCATTATAATTCATGGCCTCAGTTAAAAGATTAATTTCTTCTTCAAAGTCTTTTAATTGAGTTACTTGAGTGAAAACTTTTTTTTGTTCCTTAATAGTTGTTTCATTTTCAGTTTTCTTTTGATGCAACGCTTTTCTTTCTTCGATTAAAGTCAAAGTTGCTTGATTTAATTGGTCTTTCTTAGTTTGAATGTCGGCATGTTGACTTTTTAAATCTTTCATTTTTTGTTCTAAAATTTTTTTCTCATCAACCGATAATAATTCTTTTTTAAGTTCTTCTTCTTGAGTTTGAATTGCTTTTTGTAAATAACCTAGTTGAACCATATAATCTCTTAATTGACCCATTTTTAAACGGATTTCTTCTGATAAAAGCTTATCTTGAGTATTAATTTGTTCTGCTTCATTTATTTTTTGTTGATTTTCCGCTTCTAAATCTTTTAATCTTTTTTCTAACAAAGATAAAGTTTCTTGATTTTCAACATTATTAAGAGGAGATGTATTCTTGTTAGTAACAACCTTGTTAGTATTTAACCCATAATAAAGACTCAATCCTATAATTAAAAAACTTAAAAAAATTAAAAAACTAAAATAAATTTTTTTCATAAGAGTCATATAAAGCCTCCTTTCTTTTTTGAATTATTCATCGACATCATAATATAAAGTTCGATGTTGTCCTGTTCTTTTCTCATATAAATCAATTTTTTTTAAAGATTTAATATGATTAGTATTCCATAAAACGCCTTCTTGTTCGTAATTATAAAAAGGAAATTTTAATTTAAAATCATAATTAAAGATGACGAAAGGTTCTTTAATTTTTTGATTAATCGGATAAACACCAACAATCTTATCTTTTTGAATATCTTTAATAACGATTTTATCGATTGCCAAATAACTTGGTCCTCCAAAATTAGTTCCTTTATCATAAATAATTTCTAAATGGTAATTTTCAGGAATAAAAGGTATTGGTTGGGGAGAATAAGGTTTATTCATACTCCAAAAGAAATATAAATGAGAAGCTCCATTACCCATGTTCTTTAAATCTTCTAAAGTATACTTATCATTTTGACCCTCTCTACTTCCTCCTTCAAAATAAGCTAATAAAAATTTTTCAGGAGGAGGTTCTTTAATCCGAAAATTAAAAGATACTTGGTTATCAATATCAGAAGTATTATATAAAGCATAACTAAAATGAGTTTCAAATTTTTTATAAGGAAAAAAATATTTTAACCAACCCAAAACTTCTTTCATCCCTGTATTTTCACCTAAATAAACATCATAAACTTCTAAATGTTCTAAGTGTTCTTTTTTAATAGGTATAACGGATTGATAATAAAAACGATCAATTTCTGAAGAAGCTGGTTGAAAATTATTGTTTAAAAGTATTTCTTTTTCTTTTGAAATCTCAGAAAATACAGTTTTTGGAGATATTATTTTTTCTTGAGGAGATAAATAATAATAAGCAATTCCAATGCCTAAATAAAAACAGAAACATAAACTATAAAGAGACAACCAAAAAGAAAATTTGTTTTTCAATTAATTTAAAGTTTCTAATTGTTGTTGACAAATTTCTTTATGTTTGATAAAAAGTTGTTTTAAAGCTTCATCTTTTTCCATTTCTATGTCCTCTGTTAAAGCTTCAATTTTATTTTTTAATTGCATTTTAGTAATTAAATTATTAATTTCTTGATTGATTTCTATTATACGTTTTTCAATTTCTGTTTGTTTGGTTTCTAAAGGAGTTTTATCGGCAGGAGTTAAATTAGGTTTTTTTAATTTTTCTTTTAAATCTTTTAAAATATCATTTTGTAATTCATCTTTTTCAGTGAATAATTTTTGTTTTTCTTTTAAAGCTAAAAATTCTTTTTCTTTAGTTAATTTTTTTTCCGCCAGCTGATGTTTTTTAGCTAAAGAAGTTTCCTTTTTAACTTCATTTTCTTTTAATTCTTTTTCACATTCTTGAATATCAGTTTCTAAATGATTCATATAAGTTTGAAAAGTAATGAAATTTTTTAAATTTGTTTGTTTTTCTTGTTGTTTTTTCATAATTTGTTCTAAATTATTTTTAGTTTCAGGAGTTAAATTTTCTTTGTTTAATTCTTCTTGGAGAGTTTTCATTTTAATTTCTAAAGAAGTTAAATCCTTATTTTCTTGTTCGCACAAGACATTTACGGGTTTAATTTCTTCTATTGATTTGTGAGTAAAGTAATGATAACTGCCTGTAGTGATAGTTAAAAGAATAAATAAGAAACTAATAAATAAGAATAATTTTTTCGGTATTCTTTTTATTTTCATAATTTTTTGCATTTTTTTGTCCTTTTCTTTTTTTAATTATTTAATATTCTTGTTGATTATGATGAATTAAAGAAAAATGTTCTTTTTTTTCTTTTTCTTGGTTTGGATCAACAACATTTTTATTTTCTTTTTTGTGGGGATTAATATGGAGATTTTTAATAGTTAAAGATAAATCTTTGGAAAAATCTTTTAATTGTTGGTCTTTTTGTTGACGCAATTGTTCTTCTACTTCTTTTAAAAGCTTTTTAAAAGATTTTTCCTTGGAAGTATCATGATTTTTAGGTTGATAAATTTTATTATTAAACCAGATGACAAATAAATTAAAAAGACTACCAATAATAAAACCTAAAGCAAAATTATTCATCATCTTCTTCTCTATCCTCACTTTCTTCAATAAGATTATTTTTGACAATTCCCATTTTCTTTTCTAATTTAGATATCTTCCCTGCAAATTTTTCTTTTTTGGTTTTTAATTTTTGATTTTGAGATTCTAATTTATTTTGTTTCATTAATAGTTTGTAAAATTTTTTTTTATAATAATTTTTTTTGATTTCTGGTTTGAAGAAACCGATAACAAACATAATAGGGTATAAAAAAAGATTAGTTATGAAAACAATAAGAGGTTTAAAACCAGTTAAAAAACTGGTTACTAAAATATTAGTGGCGATAAAATCTAATCTTCGATCTAAAATTTCCACTACTGTAAAACCATGAAACCAATCTTTCATAAAGGTAAACACACTCAACAAAGGAGTTAAAAGCCACATAATCAATTTATTTCCTTTGATTTATTTAATTTTTTTTAACAGTACTTCAATTTGTGTTACAATATGAGAATTACTGCTTACTGTTTGAGTATGATGAGTTTTCAAAGGGGTTTTTTTCTTGTTTTTAATATTTTTTGTTGCAGGTTTATTTATTGACTTATTTATTTTTTTTACAAAAGGCATTTTTTTTCCTTCCTTTCTTTTTCACTTGTCCGCTTTATAAAAGAATATAAAGTCAAAAAGGAGATTTTTTTTAGTTTAAAAAAACCTTATATTCTTTTATAAAGCGGAAAAGTTAAATTATTTTGATTTATTTAAATTAAGTTAATTTAATTTTTTTAACCGCTTGTTTTAAAGTATTTGAAATTTTAAATTTGACAACTGTAGATTCAGGATAATAAATTTTTTTTCCTTTAACATTTGTTAATTTTCCAGCGGGCTGAGTTTTTAAGACAAATCTTCCTAAACCTACTGACAAAATGACTTCTGAATAATGAGTAATCGCTTCTGTTAATACTTTTTCAAAGATGTTATAAAAAATTTCTGTTTCTGTAATAGTAACTCCGCCTTCTTTAGCTATTTTTGTAATTAAATCGGCTTTCGTAAAACGAAATTTTGCTTCTTCTTTTTTTTTATTTTTATTATTTTTGTTGTTTTTTATAGACATGGTTTAATTCCTTCTTTTTTTCTTTTTCTTTTTTTTGTTTCTTTAAAACCTAAATTATAAAATTGAAAATAAGTATTATAATCGTATTCTTTTGTATCCTGTAATATACGTTTATCATTATATTTATATTCGAATACTTTAGTTATTTTATTATTGTTGTATAAAAATTTTTTTAAAAGTAAGCTTTCAAAATAAAAATTCTCTTCTTTTTTAATAGTGTTTTGGTTATCTTCGAAAATAATTTCTAACATTGGCCCTATCATAATTTATTTTTCAACTCCTTTTATTTTTATTATTTTCTTATTTATATTTTGTTTTGTGTTTGTCATCTTTAATCTTCTTTTCCTGCTTTCATTAATGTTTGATATTGTTGTAAAATTTTTTGATATTCCTGAGCTTTAATTTTCATCTCTTCAATAAAAGAAGATTTTAAAAATACTTCTTGGAGATAATGTTCTCGGGGATTAAAGTACACTAAAAAAAAGGCACTTTTACTTTCGGAACAAAATAAACTACATTGGATTTGGGCCCAATAATAAGGAGGTATAATGTCGTTTTCGAAAAATTCTTTCCATGAGGAACTATTTTTATCCAAAGGACATTTTATTTCTAACATCGTCTTACTTTCTGCATGATAACCATCCAAAGAAGCGGAAAAAATATCTCTTGTAAATACTGTTGGCTCATAATTTCTTTTTGTTTTAACTGAAAAGAATAAATTCGCTTGAGGTTCGGTTTTTTTACCATGTTCCATCGCGGGATTAGAAATAAAGGTACTACCAAATAATTTTTTTTTAATTAAATCTTCTTTTGTTTCATAAGGGTTTAACCCCATAATGGTTCCTATTTCAGAAGCGTTAACATATTTTTTACGATGTTGAAACCAAGCCCAACTATTCTGTTTTAAATTAATTTTCATTTTAAAACTCCTTTTGGAAATTGATTTAAATTATTATGAGTCAAATCTAAATTATAAAATTGGCACATTTTCTTTAATTTATTAATGATTCGAAAAGCTTTCATAGTTTGGTTATTATCGTTATTAATTTTCAAATGTTCTAACAATTGTTGAGGATTTAAATTACTACTAATAAAAGTAATTAATCCTTTTTCTTGACGAGCGTTTAAAAGAGAATAGAAAATATCATCGCGAAAATAAACCGTTAAATTTTCCGCTCCTAAATCATCTAGAAATAAATAAGGAATATTTCTTAAACAATCCATTTTATGGTTTAATTCTTCATCAAACCATCCTGGTTTAAATTGTCTAGGTAAATCTGGAAGGAAAAGAAACAAAAAATCTTGTTTTTCTTTTAAAAAATATTTCATTATTAATTTAAAGAAGAACGTTTTACCAGTATTAAAATCACCATAGAGATATAAACTAGGTTTTGTTTGTTCACTTTCAAAATCATTCCAATATTTTTGAACTATTTTTCTTTTCAAAATTTCAATATTAATTTGTTTTAAATTTAGAAAATCTAAACTTTGATTAAATAAAGTATGAATTTTTTGAAGTTTATTTTGAAATCTATAAAAGACACTTTTTTCTGTTTCTTTATAAACTATCTGTATATATGGTTTCTTTTTCAAAATTAATTGATAACCAAAAGATGTTTCTTTTTCAGCTTTTAAATAATTTCCAATAGTGATTAAATCTTCTTCATGATAATCTTGGCCATAAATCAAATCTTTTAATTCAGGGAAAGTTTTTATTTTATTTTTAATTTCTTCTTGATAAGTAAGGATGATTTGATTATTTTGTGTTTTTTTCATCAGAAATCATTATTTCCAAAAAGTTGTTTTCGGGTTCTTTCAATTAAATCAGCATAAACATCTTGAGACTCAGAATTACCAAATGCTTGTTGATATAATTTTTCATTTAAAGCGACCATTTTATTTATTTCAGGTTCTTTTTTCAAATATAAAATTTTCTTTTGAAGATCAAAAGTATATTTTTTAGTCATTTGTAAATTCATTTGAATTTTAAAAGGTGGACTTTTTATTTTTTTAAAAATTACCAGTATTTCATAAAGGTCAGCATAATTAAGATATAAAGTCTGATTATCTAGATTAAAATTAGTTTTTTGATGGAATAAATAAATCTTAAAATAATTATTTATAATCAAAAAATTAATGATTTCTTTTAAACCATATAAATATTTATTCATTTTTGAAATCTCCTTTTTCAGTTTGACTTATTTCGAAACAAAAAAAATAAGTCAAACTATTTTTTTAATAAATAGTTGACTTATTTTAACTTTCCAACTGGTTCCATTTTAGTGGAGCGGGACAATTCGCTAATATTATTCATTATTTTAATGCCAAAAAACATATTATTGGTTATCGGAATTTAAAACCCATGGGTATTTTATTATATGGACCTCCTGGAACAGGAAAAAGTCATTTAATGGAAGCATTAAGCGGTGAAGTAGACGCTCATTATATTTCTGTCGATCCTTCTCAATTTGATAAAACCTATGTCGGAGAAGGTAATGAAGAATTAGAAAAGATTTGGGCCGAAGCTGAATCCCATGAGAAAACAATTATCTTCATTGATGAAATTAGTGGGTTAGCGAATCGTGAAGATAAAAACGCTAATCAAACTTCTAAAAACATTATTAATAATTTATTATTAAAATTAGATGGTTTTAAAAGAACTGATAAAAAAATTATTTTAATGGGTGGTACTAACCATTTAGAACAAATTGACGGCGCTTTAAGAAGTCGTTTTCAAAAAGAAATTAAAATAGATTCTTTTAAAAAAGAAGAAACACCTGGTTTTTTAAAATGGTTTATGTTAAAAAATAATTATCGTTTAAGTTATCACGCTGTTAATCATTTAGAAAGTTTAGTGACAAGAGCTTATAAGCATTTAGAAAAAATTAATAATGAAGCTCAAGAAGAAGCTCAAAAAGAAGCTCAAGAAGAAGCTCAAAAACATAAAATAAATATAGAAATCAAAGAGAAAACTTTATCCAATCGTGATTGGGTTAAATTAGTAACGGAAGCGGCTACGAATTATGACCGTTTCGCCTTTGAAAATCAAAATCATGAAGTCATGTTATCTTCTGATTTAGATGAAGCCTTAGATAATCTTTTAGGAATTAAGAAAACTAAAGGAGAAATCTTAGCTTATCGTAAAGAATGCGAAGATCAATATAAAGAATGGAAACAAGGAACTTTAAAATATTTAGAACCAAATAAAGATAAGACACCTATTCAAAAAACTTATATTTTGAGTCGTTTCAACGGTTTCGATCAATGTCAATACAAAGATAAAATTCCTAAAGATTTAGCGCCTTTTATTAGAGAACCTTTCAATAATTGGTATTATACAAATAAAATGCCTCCTTATAAAGGTCTTGGAGGTAGTGAAATGAGTTATTTTGTATGTTCACAGTTTGATATAGATAGTTTAAGTAAGGAAGATTCTAAATTTAACAATTCTTTTATCAGTATCGACGACACTATCCAAATGAAATACAAAGGTCCTAAATATTTATTAGAAGAAGATAAAGACTTTTACGTCAATGAAGTTCGATGTCCTTTACAACAAAATAAAAGATGGGAAAAAGGTAGAAACGCTACTTACTACCTTCACTTTAATCCAAAAAAACAATATATTACTTTATATACAGAGAAAATGAATACCAAAGAAAAATAAAAACAATTTACCACAAAAAGAGAGATGAAAAAAAACAACTTTTAATCAAAAATTCCTTTATAATAAAAAAAGATTTTTGATTTAAAAGAGAATAGAGGCTTTTTGTGGTTTTACCATTTTAAATATCAAAAAGAAAACCAACAAAACGCTCTCAAATAATAATGAGGGCTTGACTTGTTGGTTTTCTTTTTGAATACCTCATTGAAAAAAATATTCAGCCAAAACAAAAAAATTTAATTTAATTTTCATAAAAAATTTAGAAACAATAAAATAGAGGTTAAAATAAACTATAAATTCTCTCTATGAGAGGCAAAATAACTTAAATAAGACATTTTTTTTAATTTTAAGTAGAATACTATTACTAGATACTTTTTAATAAAGAATAGACACCTTTAAAGCTGTCATTTTTGATGATATCTTAAAATTAGACCGAACATTCCGCCATTTTTAATTATTTTGTTATTTATTTAATTTTTTTAATCAAATTTATATAAAAAAAATTGATTAATAAATATTTTTAAAAATCTTGAATCTTGTTTTTTTTAAAATTTTAAATATTTTTAAAAATCTTGAATCTTGTTTTTTTTTTTTTTTAAATCTTGCTTTTTTTTAAATTTTTTTAAAAAAAATATTTGACAAAATATATATTTTTTGTTATAATAAAAAAACAAGATTAAAGATTTTTAAAAATAATATATATATATTATTTTTTTTTTTTTTTAACATATGTTTTCTTTTTTTCTTTTTCTTTGGTTCTTTCTTTTTCTTTTTTTCTTTGTTTAGTTAAATTTTTTAAAATAAATTTATAAAATTTTTAATTTTTACTTGACATTTTATTTTTTTTATGTTACGATAATAGTAATTAATAAATAGTTTACTTTTTTAATTTTTGAACTTTCCAACTGGTTCTATTTTGATGGAACACAACCCAACTTAATTTTAAGCATTTCAGAACAATTTTAAAATAGAAAATTGTATTAAAAAATAAAAGTGCTTTTTCTTACTACTATTAATTTCTTTGAAAACGATTAATTTAATTTTTTAACGTTACTTTGATAATAAATTTAGGTATAAAAAAAGACCTTCCGTTTGAAGATCTTTAAAAGATATTTAATTATTTAAATTTACTTAACTGTTTTAAATAAATATTTTTAGTTATTGTTGGTTTAGTTTTGTCGAAAAATTTTAAATATTTTGGGCTATCTTTAAATATTTTGTGTTTGATTTTTCAATTGTTATTTCAACGTTATTTTTTTTACTTTTGCTTTAGTTTTTTAAAGAATGTATGATGTCGCCTTTGTTATATAGTCAGATTGTTTATTTTGTGTTGATTGAATTACTATTTTTCTATCTATTTCTTGTGGGTCTTGTTTCTTTTGGTTTCTGTCTGGTAATTGTTGGTCGTCTTTTGTTCCTTGGTTTCTATCTGCTCCTTGTTTGTATTGTTGTTTTTGGGTGTCTTGAATAAGTTTGTTAAAGAACGTATGAATCCGCTCTTGCCCGATTTTATATGTTTAGGTTGTTTATTTTGTGTTTCTTGTGGGTTTTGTTTTTCTTTTGAATCTTGTGGACTTTGTATTTCTTGTGGGTTTTGTTTTTCTTTTGAATCTTGTGGGCTTTGTGTTTCTTGTATTTCTTGTGGGTTTTGTTTTTCTTTTGAATCTTGTGGGCTTTGTGTTTCTTGTATTTCTTGTGGGTTTTGTTTTTCTTTTGAATCTTGTGGGCTTTGTGTTTCTTGTGGTTCTTGTATTTCTTGTGTTTCTTGTGGGTTTTGTTTTTCTTTTGAATCTTGTGGACTTTGTATTTCTTGTATTTCTTGTGGGTTTTGTTTTTCTTTTGAATCTTGTGGACTTTGTATTTCTTGTATTTCTTGTGGGTTTTGTTTTTCTTTTGAATCTTGTGGACTTTGTGTTTCTTGTGGTTCTTGTGGGTTTTGTTTTTCTTTTGAATCTTGTGGGCTTTGTGTTTCTTGTATTTCTTGTGGGTTTTGTTTTTCTTTTGAATCTTGTGGACTTTGTGTTTCTTGTGGTTCTTGTGGGTTTTGTATTTCAGCGTTTGGTGATTCTAATTTATTTTGCTTTTCAACTATTTTTTTTGTATTAGGATTATTTGGAGTCGTTGTTTTAGTGAAGTGCCAATATCCTAATGCAAAAATTACGACAATAACCGCAGATACTGCCCAAAGATATATTTTTTTTTGAGGTTTCATATTTAGAGTTTTAATACCTTTTATTGATTTTATGTAAATTAAAAAAGATTTTTTTATTTTACATAAAGATTCTAAACAAAAAAAAAAAAAAACAACTTATATATATTTTTTGAATAATAATTTCGAAATCTTTTTTAATCTTATCTTATGTAAAAGAAAAAAAGTCAAATCATCGATTTTTAAAAAATTTAGGATTCGAAAAATTTCAATATTTTTTTTTAAAAATCTTCAAAACTAATTATTAAAAAAATAATTTTCATATATTTTATAAAAATATTAAAAAAGATAATATTAAGAAAAGTGTTATTCGAAAATTTTTTAAAAATAAAAAAATCTATAATCAATTAGTATAAAAATTCATTATCTTTTAATAAAAAATTATTCATCAATTTAAAAAAAACGTTTATTTTTGGCTAGAGGGAACGCCAAAAGACAAATCATTTATTTAAAAATAACTGATTCGACTTTTTTCTTTTGTATAAGATAAGATTAAGAAATATTTCAAACTTATTATTCAAAAAATATATATAAGTTGTTTTTTTTTTTTTTTTCTAAAATTCTTATATAAAATAATAAAAAAATTAAAATTATTATTTTTAAAAGTTAAAAAATTTTTTTTAACTTAAATAAACTTCAGAAAAGGTATTAAAACTCTAAATATGAAATATCAAACAAAAAAAAATGTAATTAGGAGAACCCATACAGCTATCATTGCGATTTTTTCATCAGTATATCGGAACTTCAATAAGCCAACTACTCTTGAATATCCACAAACTTTAAGAAATACTACTACAGAAGAAACAGTCGAAGAAAAAAATATATCAGAACAAACTAAATCTCCTAAAACAAAACTTGAATCATCTAATATTAAACAAACTAAAAATTAGATAGATGATGAAATAATATGTCAATTTACTTAAATAATACTGAACGTGATGTAGAAAATAAAGTTATTAAAAAATTAGAATCATTAGGATATATCACTGATATACAAAATCCTGATAAAGATGTTTATTTACAAAAACCTAAATATAAAGAGGAATCAAAAAAATTAGCTGGCAGAAAACCAGATTTTATTATTTATTCCCGACAAAACGAACCCTTAGCTATTATTGAAACTAAAAAGCCAAATTCTAATTTGTTAAATGCAGAAAAACAAGCAGAAGAATATGCTAAAAAATTAGGAATTAAATTAATTTTTAGCTATGATGGATATCGTTTATTTTCTAAACATCTTTTCTTTAATGAAGAACTTCAATTTGGCGACACTCCTTTAGTTGATTTTGTGCAAAAAAAAGATTTAGAAAAATTTGTCGATAACTATAAAATTAATTTTAATTTTGGTAAAAAAATTCAATCTGAAAATCAATTTATTCAAGAATTAAAAAAATTAGAAGATGTTCTTTGGGCAACAGGTTTAAAAAAAGGAGACGAAAGATTTACTGAATTTTGTAAAATATTATTTTTGCGTTTAATTTCTGAAAAAGACAAGATTAATAATATTTGGACAAATATTGTTAATGCTTCTCAAGAAGATATTATTCATATCATTAATGGAAATTTAAAAAAATTAAATAAAAAATATCAAATGAATAAATACGGAGAAGAATTAAAACTGGATGTTAAACATCACGCTAAAGAAGTAAAATATATTGTCGAAAAATTAAGCGAAATTGATTTTATAAACACATCACTTGACGTTAAAGGGAGTGCTTTTGAATTTTTTTTAGGTTATCGTGGTTTAAATGATGATTTAGCTCAATATTTTACTCCTCGTAATATTATTCGTTTTATGTGTGATTTAGTAGAACTGAAACCGGGAGAAAAAATATATGATCCTTTTTGTGGTTCAGGCGGAATTTTAATCAATGTCTTTGAATATATAAAAAAACAAATAGACAAAAATGACAAAAAAGCTTTACAAAATTTAAAAGAAAATTCTATTTATGGTGCTGATATTAATTCAATAGCTTATGTAGCTAAAATGAATATGATTTTAGTAGGAGATGGTCATGCTAATGTTGTTCAACAAAAAGGCGGTTCTTTAATTCACAAAAGAACTAATCAATATGATATCGTCATCACCAATATCCCTTTTAATATGAAATTTGGCAATAATACAAATAATTTATACGATATTTCGAGTAATAATGGTAATTCTATTTGTGTTCAACATTGTTTAGACGCTTTAAGTAAAAATTTAAGTTCTCGAGCTTGTATTATTGTTCCTGAACAATTTATTTTTCATAAAAATCTAAAAGATACAAGGAAATTTATTATCAGTAGTTATGATGTAAAAATCTTTTCCTTACCTCAAGGTGTTTTCGAACCTTATACTAATGCTAAGACATGTATTTTATATTTAGAATATCAAGGAATAAAAGGTAATTTAGAATTTATTTATATTGATAATGTTGGATTTAGTTTAGATAAAATATTAAAGATCCAACATCTTTAAATCGCCAAAATTTTAATTATGATAAAATAGCACAACAAGATTTTTCTTTTCAACCTTTATTTGAAATTAAAACTCTTGATTCCGTATTTCTTCGAGATATTTTAACTATTTCACGAGTTCCTATTAAACTTGAATCAGAAAAAGAGTATTTTCAAATCACTATTCAAAGTAATGGGTACGGAATTAAAAAAAGAGGCAATAATAAATTTTTAAAAGGCAAAGATATAGGTGGAAAAAAAGGTTAAAAATCCAGATTTATTATTTTGGATGAAAATTTTTGTTATTCTAAATTAGGAGCTTGTAATGGAGCTTTTGGAAAAATTAATAATGATATACGCGGAGGTGTTTATTCTAGAGATTTTGTTTGTTTTAAATTAAATCCTAATTATTCATGGTTAGTTTAAATTTACTAACTCACCTTTTAAATACACCTTTGTTGATTGAATATTTTCGTAAAAATGACAAAGGCACAGCTCAAACACGAGTTCATGAAGAAATTTTTTTAAACGCCGTTATTCCTTTTTCTAAAGAAAAACTATTCCAATATAATAATTATTTAAATCCAGAACTAAAAAAATTCAATGAATTAAAAAAACAAGTTGATGAAGTTAAAGAAAAAATAAATAATATTTTATTAGAAAAATTAATAAGTTAGAAAACTTTTGTAATAATTCAATTTTTTTTATTGTTTATTTTATTTTTCATAATTTCTATTTTAACAATAATTAAAAAATAAAATTAATGAAAAAGTAATGTTTTTTCATACAAAACTAACAAAATTAAAATTTTGTAATTTATTTATTCCTAAAAACCAAATAAAATATTTTTTAAACTAAAAAAATAGTTAAAAAGTATAAGTTTTTTCTATATAAAAAAAAGTATTTCTGTTTTTTGATTTTTTTAAGGATATTCATTATATTCTTAAAAGATTAAAATAAAAAAATTTATAACATCAAATTATATTTTATATATGTAAATTTAATAAAAAAATAAAAATAAAATATTTAATTTTACTTTTTTATTATAAATATTAAATTCGGAATATTAATGTAATCTAAACGGTCGCGAATATTGTTTAACTATAAAAAGAAAGCAAAAAATATTCAAAAAATAAATTGAATAAGGTGAAAAAAATATTAACGTTCGTTTTTGTATTATTTATTAAAAATAGTTGTTGATAAATAGTACGTATTTTATATTGATTAAACAAAATTATTATTTTTACAATACCGTATATAATATAGAATGGCAGTTCAGTTTTAATTGATTGTATTATTTTTTTATTTAGATTTTTTGAAAAAAATCTTTATTCGTTGTTATATATAATTAAAATTACAATAATTAAAAATTAAATAGTTTTTTTATATAAATTTTTGTTACAATATTATTGTTAAAAGATAACAAAGTGGTGATCGAAGTTTAATTTTATTCAAGTGATAAAATTAAGTTTAGGAAAGTCCATGTTAGCACATGTTCGTAGGAAAGCATGTAGTGTTTGTGCTTAAGGAAAAAATAACTTAAGGTGTTTGATTTTTTTCAAGCAACGGCTTTTTAAATTCTAAAGACATATTATATATTGTTTATAATAAAGTCTATGAAAATAAAAAATAAAGTGCCACAGAGACGAGTTAATTAGAAATAATTAAGTGAAACGCGGTAAACCCCTCAAGCTAACAATCCAAAATTATGGTAGGAGCATATAAAAATCAGTTTTTCCTAATGTAAATTTTTATAATTGGTTTTTATACTATTTTTAGAAATAAAAGTAGAGATAAATGATCACACTTGTTTTTGATAAAAAAACAAGAACAGAACATGGCTTATTCGTGTTATTTTTTAAAATAGAATCTTTTTTTAAAAGATTCTTTTTTTGTTTATTCAGAATTAAATATAAAATAATTACAATTAATATATTATAATTTATAATTATATATGAATAGATATTTGAATTTTATTTATTAAAAAAATGATCTTTATTTTTTTAATAAATAAAAATTATCATTATTTCGAATTTTTTAATTTAATAAATAATTAAATAAAAAAATATAAATAACATAATATATTCGAATTCATTATTTTTATTAAAAAAATAAAAAAGGTTATTAATAAAGTTTATGATTATAAAAAAGAAAACAGAACAATATGTCATTAGAAGAAACAAAATAGAAGAATTAAAAAAATTAAATGTAGACCCTTTTCGTAATTATTTTGCTGTTAAAAACAATATTTTAGATATATTAAATAAATATGAATCTTGTAGTCATGATGAATTATCCGTAAAGGAGATTAAAGTTGATATCGCAGGTAGAATCGTTACTAATAGAAGCCAAGGAAAAGCAGGTTTTTTTCTTTTACAAAATTTTGATGATTCTATTCAAATTTATTTAAATAAAAAATTAGTTTCTGAAACAGCTTTTAATATTTATCAAAAAATAGATTTAGGTGATATTGTAGGAGTTACAGGTTGCTTATTCAAAACTAAAACGGGAGTATTAAGTGTAAAAGCTTTTAATTTAGTTCATTTAAGCAAAAGTTTAATGCCTTTGCCAGATAAATATAAAGGTTTAAAAGATAAAGAGTATATTAGAAAGAAAAGATATATTGATCTTATTATAAACTCTGAAACTAGAAAAAAATTTCTTATAAGAACAAAAATAATAAAAATGATTAGAAATTTTTTCGATAATAAAGGTTTTTTAGAAGTAGAAACACCTATCTTACATTCTGTTTTTGGTGGAGCAGCCGCTAAACCTTTTATCACTTATCATAATGCTTTAGAATCTAATTTTTATTTAAGAATAGCTACCGAAATACCATTAAAAAAATTAATAGTCGGTGGGATAAATGCTGTTTATGAAATAGGTAGAGTTTTTCGAAATGAAGGAATTGATGCTACTCATAATCCAGAATTTACAACAATAGAAGCATATTTAGCTTATTCAAATATGAAAGATCTTATGGAATTAATCGAATCTTGTTTAAAAGAGATTTGTATGGAAGTTTTAGGACGTTTAGAATTTGATTATCAAGAACATTCGATTAATTTTAATAAATTTGATAAATTTGATATGATTGATATAATCAAAACAAAAACAGGTATTGATTTTCGTCAAGAAATGACTTTAGAACAATGCCAAAAATTAGCTCAAGAAAATAATATTGAAGTAAAATCTTTTCATACTAAAGGTCATATTATAGTTTCTTTTTTTGAAGAATTTGTTGAAAAGAATTTAATTCAGCCAACTTTTATTTATAATTATCCTTATGAAGTAAGTCCTTTAGCACAAAAAAATATTGAAAATGAAGCATTAGTGGATAGATTTGAATTATTTATAGCTGGGAAAGAATTAGTTAATGCCTTTAGTGAGTTAAACGATCCTATAGAACAAGAAAAACGTTTTCAAGAACAATTAGCAGAAAGACAATTAGGAAATAGTGAAGCCGAAGAGTTAGATCAAGATTTTATCGAAGCTTTAGAATATGGAATGCCACCCGCAGGAGGCTTAGGTTTAGGAATAGATCGTTTGGTTATGTTGTTAACTAACACTTCTAATATTAGAGATGTGATTTTATTCCCACATTTCGCTAATAATACAAAAATCAAAAAAATAAAAGATATTTAAAATTCTTTTTATTTTGCAATTATCAAAAAAATTATTTCATTAGAGGTTCCAAAATGATAGGTGTTTTTTATCTTCAAAGTTTTTATAGTATTATGGAAAGTATTCCTTCATTAGAATCTCTAGTTAAAAAAGCAAAAGAAAATCAATATCAATTTTTAGCTTTAAGTGATCATGAAAATTTGCATGGAATGGTTAATTTTTTTGAACTTTGTCAAAAACACAAGATTAAACCCATCTTAGGAATGAAAATATTTTTATCTTTAAAAGAAATTATTGATCAAGATAAAAGAATTAATTTCTTAATTTATGCTCTAAATGATATAGGAATTAATAATTTAATTAAAATATCTAATTTAATCAAAATCAAACAAGAAAATATCACTTTAGAAATTTTAAAACAATTTCAAGAAGGTCTCTTTTTTGTTTTATCTAATATAGATTTCGAACTTTCTAATATAAATTATCCTATATTAATAGAACCAATTTTAACTCAATTAAAAAATAATTTAAATTTTTTCTTTGTTGGCTTGTCTTTACAATCACAAAATTTAGAAATGTTTGTTGATATTTTTTTACCTTTAATAAAAAAATTAAAAATTTTTGTAGTTCCAGCTCATAAAACTAATTTTTTGGAACCTGAACAAGAAGAAGGGCATAAATTATTATTGGAATTAAATAATCCTTGGAAATATTCACAAAATTCTTCAGATGAAAAGATGTCTTTTCAATTTTTGAATCTAAAAGAAATTCAAAATAAATATAATTATTATTATAATGATAGTGATTATCGAGAATGTTTTCTAGATTTAAATTCTTTCATGGATAAAATTCAATATAATAAACTTTTTCCTTCTGACATTGGACTTCCTATATGGAAAGATTCTTCTACAAAAAATTCTTTTGCATATTTAGAAGAAATAACAAATTCTTTTTTGAAACAAAAAATTTCTGTTTCTTCTTCTCAATTTCCTCTTTATTTAAAGAGATTACAAAAAGAATTAAAAATTATCAAAGATATGCATTATGAAGATTATTTTTTAATTGTTTTTGATATAGTAAGATATACAAGAGAAAAAAAAATTCTTTTAGGTTCTGGAAGAGGGTCGTCTCCTGGTTCTTTAGTTTGTTTTTGTTTAGGCATTACAGAGGCAGATCCTTTATATTATAATCTGCTTTTCGAAAGGTTTTTGAATCCTAAAAGAAATAAAAAACCAGATATTGATTTAGATTTTCCAGATGATAAAATAAATATTATTTTAAAATATATTTATGAAAAATATGGAGAAAATTATACGGCTAATATAATCACTTTTAACACTTTAACTACTAAATCTTTTGTTAGAAATGCTAATTATATTAATTATCTGAAAAAAAATCTAAAAGTTAATAAATCTGATCCGAAACAAATTAGAATTCTTTCTCAATTAAAAGGAATGCCTCAATTTACAGGAACACATCCAGCAGGTGTTATTATCAGTAATAAAAATTTATTAGAAAATATTCCAATTCAAAAAAATCCTCATGCTAACTCTCCTTTCAAATATCAAACTCAATTAGATGCTAATTATTTAGAAAAGATAGGTTTATCCAAAATAGATTTATTAAGTTTGAATAGTTTATCTTTAATTGATAAAATTTTAAAAGAAATCAACAAACAAAGAGAAGAAAAAATATCTTGGCAACAATTTCCTTTAAATGATTACCAAACTTATCAATTATTACAAAAAGGAGATACAGAATATATTTTTCAATTAGAATCTTCAGCGGCCAAACAGGTCTTAAGAAAAATTAAACCTCAAAATTTTGAAGATTTGAATGCTGTTTTAGCTTTGAATAGACCAGGTCAAATCAATTATATTAATGATTATTGTCGCAATAAACAGGCAGAAAAAAATTTTTTAATTGAAAAATCAGTTTATAATTATATAGAACATATTTTAAAAAATACATATGGAATTATTTTATATCAAGAACAAATAATGGAAATATCTGTTTCCTTTGCTGGTTATGATTTTGGCGAAGCAGAAATTTTCATGAAATATATCATTCAAAAAGTTATTTCAGATAATGACAAAAATTTAATTAAATCAGAATTTGTCAAACGCAGTCAACAAAAAGGTCATTCTGAACAATTAGCAAATCAAATTTATGATTATATTTTAAAATTTTCTAATTATAGTTTTAATAAAAGTCATAGTGTGTCTTATTCTTTAATTAGTTATCGTATGGCTTATTTGAAAACTCATTTTCTTGTTCCTTTTTTAACAGTTATTTTAAATGAAAATCAAAATATTTCTTATGATAAAGAAATGTTATTAAAAAAAATAAAAAACACAAATAAAATTAAAATTATTGCTCCTAATATTTTTATTAGTGGTGTAGATTATGAATTATCAAAAGAAAAACTTGTATTACCTTTGACTTTGATTAGAAATGTAAATAACGAAATAGCTTCATTTTTCATAAATGAAAGAATTAAGAAAAAATTTGTTAATTTTTTTGATTTTAAAAATAGATGCCAAAAGGTTTTAAATAATGATTTATTAAAAGATTTAGTTTTAGCAGGTGTTTTTGATGATTTTGGTTTAAATAAAAACACTTTATTAAATGAATCTAATTTAGATTATTTAGAACATGAACAATATTTGCTTTCTTTCAAAAAAGAAATTCTATTAGATGAATTACCAGAAGAATATTTAAAAAAAGAAATTTATAGAATTTTTGGTTTTAATTTAAATGTTGTTCTGAATTAATATATTATTTAAATATAATATATCAAAAATTATAGAAATAGGAAAATATCATTTATAATGAATTTATGTAAGAAATTAACTTTATTTTTCAAAGATAAAATTGTTCCTAATTGTTCTCGTAAAAATAAATATTTTCGTTTTTTAATTATTATTTTAGGTTTTATATTTTTTTATTTTACAGTCTCTTTTAATGTTGAAAATAGATCAATTTGGAAAGATAATAATGGATTTAAAGATGTTTCAGATATTTTTAAAGATAATACAAAAAAAATTGAACAACATCAAGATAAAAAAATAGATAATTCAGAAATAAGTGAACAAAGTTTTATTAATTTTAAAGGAATGTTTATCGGGATTATTATTTTTGTTGTTCTATTTGTTTTAAAAAAAGGATTTAACGGAATTAGCTTAGGAACTTTAGTAGGCGCTTGTATTGGCATTTGGATTTCGATCGGAATCCCTTCCATTGTTTATTTTTTAGAATTTGTTTTTTCTGGAAAAATATTTTTCAAAAATTAAAAAAATAAACTAATAGAAAAAGAAGAATTATTAAAAAATATTCTTCTTGAGGTTTTTATTCGTGAAAAGAACTTCTTTATATAAAATAATCGATACTTCTTTTTTTATTAGTATATCAATACTAATTGATATTTTTTTTTCAATTTTTCAAATAAAATTTTTTAAATTAACTTTAGTTGTTCTTTTTTTAGGAGGTTATTTTTTAGGTTTTTTAAATGGCTTGATTATTTGTATTTTTTATACTCTTTGGCATTTAATAAGAAGTTTTTATTCTTTCACAATTTTAGCCCAAAGTTTAAATTTTAATAATACTCAAATTTATTTTTCTATTTTTTTGGATTACATATTACCTAATTTAATTATTAGTCTTTCGGGATTCTGTTTTTATAAAAAAAATAATCAAAAAGAGTTTTTTTTGTTTTTTTTATTAATTAATTTTTTAAGAATGTTATCTACTTCTTTATCTAGTATTTTTATTTATAGAGAATCATTAAAAAAACATATTTCAGAACAAAATATTTTGATTTCAGCTTTATTATTCAATTTAACTCCTTTCATAACTAATTTGTTTATAGGAGGTTTTTGTGTTTTTTATTTAAAAAATCGATTAAAAGATATTTTTGATAAATAAATTTAAAATTTTAAATTACTTTTTTATCAAATTTAAATATTTTTATTTATTACCTTTATTAAATAAAAATTTTTCTTTTAGAATTACTTTTTTATATTATAATGAATATAGCGTTTATACAATAAATTTATGTTTTTAAATTTAAAAAAATTTTATAATATCTAAATTTTTTTAAGATAAGGAATTTGCGATCTTAAAATGTCTAATAAAAAAGAAAATTATTTCATTATTTTATATTATAATTATATTCATATCGAAGACCCTGAAAAATTCAAAGAAGAACATCGGAATTATTGTCAAAAATTAAATCTTTTAGGAAGAATTATTGTTTCTTCTGAAGGAATCAATGGTACTTTGTCAGGATTAAAAGAAGACATCGAAACATACATGGAAGATTTAAAAAAAATAAAAGGTTTCGAAAATATTGATTTTAAAATAGATACGCATCATAAACATGTATTTCCTAGGTTATCTATCAAAGTAAGAAAAGAAATAGTAGCTTTAAAATTGGATAAAGATTTATTTCCTGAAAGTAATTCTGATAGTTATTTAGAACCTAAAAAATTTTTTCAAGCGTTAAAAGAAGAAGATGTAGTTGTTTTAGATGTTCGAAACGATTATGAATATAATTTAGGTCATTTTAGGAATTCTATTAACCCTAACATTTCTAATTTTCGTGATTTTCCAGAATGGGTTGACAAAAATTTATCTTTTTTTAAAAATAAAAAAGTTTTAACTTATTGTACTGGTGGAGTTCGTTGTGAAAAAGCATCTCTTTTATTACGTTCTAAAGGATTAGATGAAGTTTATCAATTAAAAGGTGGTATTATTAAATATAGCCAAGAACCAGAAGTTCAGGGTCAATTATTTGATGGCCAAGTTTATGTTTTCGATCAAAGAATAGCCACTAAAGTTAACAAAAAAGAAAATATTATAGTAGGAAGAGATTTTTTCGATCAGAAACCTTGCGAAAGATATATCAATTGTGGTAATCCTAGTTGTAATAAACAAATTTTGTGCAGTGAAGAAAATGAAATTAAATATTTAGGTAGTTGTTCTTTAGAATGCAGTCTAAATAAAAATAATCGTTATTTATCGAAAAATAAAGAAAATTTAAATAAAACAGATTAATTTTCAATAATATTAAACGAATATATTAATTAATATTATTTAATTTATTAAGATAACTATGGATTTTTTGTATTTTATATTATATAATAATTTATATATTATATAGAAAAAATTCAATATCATTTGTTGTTTATTGTCTTTTTTTATTTATTTTTTCTGAATAAAACATTATTTACAAAAATTACTAAAATTATTAATTAGAAAGAATTATAGGTATTTATTTATGTTCGCTATTATTAAAGCTGGAAATAAACAATTAAAAATATGTGAAGGTCAAGAAATTTTTGTTGAAAAATTACCTCTTGAAGTAGATCAAAAACATGTTTTTGATCAAGTTTTAGCTATAGAAGATAATGAAAAAAATGAAAGCGTTTTAGGAACTCCATTTATAAATGGGGCTAAAATAGAAGCTAAAGTAATTAAACAGGGTAAAAATAAAAAAATTATTGTTTTCAAATATAAAAAAAAAAAGAAATATCGTTTAAAACAAGGTCATAGACAGTTATATACTAAATTGTTAATTACTAAAATTATTGTTTAAGTTCGATATGATCAAATATTTTTTTATTAAAGAAGATGAAAAAATAAAAAAAATAAGCATTAAAGGGCATGCTTTATATGCTCCTGAAAATCATGATATTGTTTGTGCTTCTGTTTCGACAGCTATCATAATAACTATAAATGCTATTGAAATTTTCGAATTACAATCAAATATTAATTATTCTTTAAAAAAAGGTTCTTTTTCTCTTCAATTATTAAAATTTGATTCTATAATTAATAAATTATTATTAAATTTAGAATATAACTTAAAAGATTTAAGTAAAAATTATCCTAAATATTTAAAAGAAATTAAAGATTGATTTATTAAAGAGGTATTTTATATAATGTTAAAATTAAATATTCAATTATTTGCTTCAAAAAAAGGTGTAGGTGCTACTCGTAATGGACGCGATTCTCATTCTAAAAGGTTAGGCGCTAAATTATCTGATGGGCAATATGCACATAAAGGGGCTATTATTTTCCGCCAAAGAGGAACTAAAATATTTCCTGGTGATAATGTAGGTATGGGCAAAGATCATACTTTATTCGCTTTAATTAGTGGTGTAGTTAAATACCAAATTAAAGGTAAAAATAAAAAACAAGTTTCTATGCAATTTGTCGAAAAAAAAGTTAATTAAAAAAATAATAAATGAATTTTATAGATGAAGCAATCAATTTCGTGAAAGCTGGTAACGGCGGAAACGGAATTGTTTCTTTTAGAAAAGAAAAATATGTTCCTTACGGAGGACCTTCAGGTGGTAACGGAGGCCATGGCGGTTCTGTTATTTTTGTAGGTGATTCAGGAATTAATACTTTATTTAAATTACAATATCAAAGAAAAATTACAGCTTCCAATGGCGAAAACGGTAAAAACAAAAACCAGAATGGATCTAAGGCCCTTGATTCTTTTATAAAAGTCCCCTTAGGGACGTTAATTTATAATAACGAAAATCAAGAATTTATTGGTGAAATTTTAGAAGATGGATACCAATTGGTTATTGCCAAGGGTGGTAAGGGCGGAAGAGGAAATTATTCTTTAGCTAATTCTAAAAATAAAATCCCTTCTTTTGCAGAAAAAGGAGATTTAGGAGAAAACTTAACTATTAGGACAGAATTAAAAGTTTTAGCTGATGTCGGTTTAATTGGTTTTCCTAATGTAGGCAAATCTTCTTTGATTTCTGCTATTTCTAATGTCAAATCTAAAGCAGCTTCTTATGCATTTACAACTTTAAAACCTTTTTTAGGGGTAGTTAGTGGAAAAGATTTTAGTTTTACAGTAGCTGATATTCCTGGTTTAATCAAAGATTCTCATTTAGGTCGTGGTATGGGAATTGATTTTCTAAAACATATTGAAAGGTGTAAAGTTTTAATACATATATGTAGCGCCGATCATAATGATGTTTACGAAAAATATTGTCAATTAAATGAAGAATTAAAAAAATACAATCCTAAAATTTTAGAAAAACCACAAATTATTTTGTTCAATAAAATAGATTTACCAGATGCTGAAGCTAAATTAGCTTCTTTTAAAAATAATTTAATTGATAAAGAAATCATCCCTTCTTCTGTTTGGAATCATTTTAATTTAGAAATTTTAATATACAAAATAAAAGATTTATTGATTGATTACCAAAATAACCAAAATCAAGATGATAAACATCTTCGTCAAAGTTATAAATTATTTACCTTAGAAGATGAAGATAAATTTAATATTTATAAAGATGAACAAAATTATTTTATAGTTAAAGGACCAAAAATAGAAAAATTATTTCATAGAACAGATTTGAATAATTACGAATCATTAAAAAAGTTTTCTTATTCATTGAAAAAAATAGGGATAGAGAAAGAATTAAAACAAAAAGGTATGAAAGATAAAGATAAAGTTAAAATTTGTGATTATGTCTTCGAATTAGTAAATGAAGAATTTTTTTACGAAAAATAAAATTCACAAAAAATACGATCATTATGAATCTATTTTGAGGCAAATCATTCTAGCATCTATATTATCTGCTTTATCTATTCTAATAAAAATTGTTTCTAATAAATACATTAAAGGTAAGATTTTCACAAAAACATTAGGATCAATTGTTTTTGTAGATTTTTTATGTTTCATTCCTTTGCTTATTATCCCTTTATATTCAAAAAAATATTTCGCTTTTATAGGAGCATTTTTATCAGAGGGTATTGCATTTTGGTATAGCGCACGTGCTAGTCGTTGGGTATATAATCCTATTTTAAGTTTAATTTATGGTTTGATTTGGGGTATTTTACCTGGTTTTATTTTAACTAAAAAAAAAGATTCTTTATTGAGAATTTATTTTTCTATAACTTTTATTTTTATTATGCATTTTATTTTTTATCAACTTCTTAGCATGGCTTGGATCAAATTTGTTTTTTTAGATAAAAATTATTCTTTAAATTTGAAAGCAAATGTTTTTGGTTTCAAGAGATTCGTCTTTTGGAATTTACTTATTAAATTTGTTTCTTTGTTTATATTATCTTTTATTATTGCCTTTATTTATAAAAGAGTCAAAAAAGAACTTTTATCATTATTTTAATTTTTAAATTATAATATTTTTTTAGATTGATATAAGTTATTTGTTTTTTATAATTTTCGATTTTTATAAAATAAAACTGTTTTAAATATTCTATAATAAATACTAAAAATAAATGTCAAAAAATAAAAAAAATTAAAATTTTTAAAAAAATTATTGATTTTTATAAATAAAAATAATTCAACGGCAAAAGTAACCCTTTTTTTATTTGTTAATAAAAAAAATAAAATATAACAAGACTACAATAATTTATATATAAAATTTTGTAGTCTTGTTTTTTAGTTCTTTTTTCTTTGTTTTTTTGTTTTTAAAAATTTAAAATTTTTTTTATTTTATATTGGATATTTATTTTTTTTGTGTTAGAATCAGAGCATAAAATTAATAATTTTAATTTTTAAATTTATTAATCTTTGAAAAGTTCTAAATTATCAAAAAACTACCCAAAAATAAAAATATATTTTTAAAAAAAATTAAGAGGTGTTCTAAATGCAAAAAATAGATGTATATTTTGAGAAAAACGGTACAACAGCAAGAGTAGAAAAAATTTTAAAAAAGAGATATGACGAAAATATAAAAGTTTTGTCATGTGGGTATAATTCAGAATGTAACAGGGATTGTATAACTAAATTTAAGAGAGATAAAAAGAACGAGAAAGAATATGCACCAATAGCTGTTTATTTTCGAGCAGTAAAAGTGGCAATAAGACCTGAAACAAAAGACGAAATTATGACATTAGAAAAGTTAAAAGAAAAAGCGGAGAGATACGATTCCTCACCATCAAAAATGATTATATTTTGGAAAAAAATATCCACAATTCCTCCGAGAAAAAACCCAAAATACGAAACAAAAAGTAATGGTGATATTTGTATATACATTGTTTAATATTTTAATTAACTATTTTAATTATTTTTTTTATAATGTATTTATTTTCTTTTTTTATAAATTTTAAATAAATACGTAAACTAATTGAATAAATATCTCTAAATTTATAAAAACCTGGATTAATTTTGATATAATTTTTAGCAAAAAAAATACGATGATTTAGTAAATTTTGTATATTTTTGACCATTATTTTTCGTTTTTTTTCATCATATTGAATATGATCATTTGAATATATAATATAATAATTTTTATGCAATTGTTGTTCTATTTCATGCGAACTTACACCTAATAAATAAGGAAATTTTTTTATTAAATTTTTTAAAATTTTTTTGTTAAGGTAAATTTTTCCAAATTCAAATTCAAATTCTTCTAATTTATCATATTTTACGATATTAGATATAGTTTCTATAGGTTTATTATTAAATAAATTGGATTTTATAACATTAGTATGAAATAAAAAATATAAAATGATTATAATAAAAAAAAAAAAAAATATGAATTTAATTTCATTTTTTAACCTATTCTATATGTTTTTATTATTTTATAATTAAATAAAAATAATGTCAATTATGTATACTTTTATTTTAGTTAAATTAAATTGAACATAAATTTAATTTAACTATACAAATAATAGCTTATTTGTTTTAATTTATTTTATAAAAAAACTTTTAATTCAAAAAAAAAAAAAAAACAAAATTAACATTAAAAATCAAACTCAAAAATTAAAATTTGAGTTTGATTTTTTTTATTTCCTAAACTCAAAAAATAAAAGAGAAAAAAAAAAAAAAATCAATTAATAAACAGGAAATAGGAAAGGCCTTATTTTAAAAGACTGGTTCAAATTTTTAAATATATTTGCAGTTGTTAAAATCAGATGACATGTATGTTAACAAGACATTGTTCTTTTTCAACATTTTTGTTGTATTATTATTTAATTTAACTGATATCATAGTTTCTTGTATACCCACTTGTGATTTGTCGTCATCATTTTCGATTTTAAATTTTTCATTTTGGTATTCACTGTTGTTTTTTTCTAATGTTTATACTGTTTTAATCACTTTTGATATTTTAACCCTCTTTTCTTGTTTAACTTTCTACATATAAAAGAAAAAAAGCCAAAATATGTATTTTTTAATAAATAATTTGGTTTCAAAATTTAGTTATTTTAAAAAGTTTTATTTTATTAAAGTAGGAACTCCTTATTTTATTTATCAATGATGCCTTAATATTTTTATACTCTCATCATATATTGGCTGTAAATCGTAAATTGTTTTTATTTTATGTTTAATATATCTTTTGAAAAATTGTAAAGTTTCACTATTTCCTAAGAGTTGTTTTTTTCTTTAATAATTAATTTTAATTTATCTATAAATTCTTTGCGTTCTTTTTTATTCAAAACGTATATTCTCCTTTTTTTTATTATAATTTTTAATAATATTACCTCCGTTTTTCTTTATTTGTATATATAATTTATTTTTTTATATAAAATAATAAAGGTCTTTTTGAATTAAAATTTAATTTTGTTATTGTATTCTTTTAATTTTGTTTTTTATTTTGTTTGTTATATAATGTAAGTATAAAAAGGTTTTTTTTATATCTTTCTAAATCCCTTTTTATAAAATAATAATACTTTCAAATACTTTTGTATTTGCATTAATCAATTATTTTATTCATCTTTAATTTTTGGTTCTTAAAAACGAGCGTGCGGGCTCGTTTTTTTGTTATATAGCTTTTTTTATTTTGTTATTTTTTTTGTATTGCTTAAAAAATCCTATTAGGATTTTTTTTATATAACAGCTTTTAATTTGTTTTAAAAATATAGATACATTGAATGTATCTATATTCTAATTCTTTTTATTAGCTTTATCAACTAATTATTGTCTTGGTGCACCTGGTGTATTATTGTTGTTATTTTGGTCTCTTAAACCAACATTAATGTCTTCTTGACGTGCTGTAATTTTATTTATTCCGTCTATTGTGTTGTCAAGTCGGTTGTTTGTTTCATTCGCGATTTTTTTCCCTGCTTCTGTGTCTGCGTCTGCTTTGTCTTTGTTGTCTTTTATGTCTTTAGCTTGTTTTGCTGCTGTTGCGTCTGTTTCTTTTTTGTTATCTTCTATTGTGTTTAGCTTGTTGTGCTGTGTTTGCGTCTGCTGTTTCTTTGTTGTCTTTTACGACTTCACCTAGTTTTGCTGTTTCTGTTGCTGCTGTTTCTTTGTTGTCTTTTATTTCTTTAGCTTGGCCTTCTTGTTCGCTTTTTATTCCGGTAATTTTTATGTCAATTTGACCTAAATGTTTGTTGTGTTCTTCTATTGCTGTGTCTTGTTTTTTTTGTTCTTCGTCTATAGCTTCCAACGCGTTGTTTGTTTTTTGTTCTGCTGCTTCCATACCGTTATTTATGGCTGTTATAATATAATCTAATTTTGAGATTTGTAATTTTGTATCTTCTTTTAATAAATCGCTTTTTGTATCTTGGCCTTCTACTTTTGTTTTTAATTCATCTATTTTTTTTATTTTTTCTGTTTGGCCGCTTACTGTTGTATTTAAATCAGTTAATTTTGTTGTTTGACCTTGCACTGTTGATTCTATTTCATTTAATTTTTTGATTTGGTTGTTTATATTTTGATTTTCTGTTTCTATATTTTCATTTATTTTTTTCTATAACGCCATTAAATGTTGTGTTTTGTTTATTTATATTTGTAGTTAATGAACTGATTTGTGAACCTTGTTCGTTTGCTGTTGCATTTAATGTATTTAATTGTTGATGCTTGGTTGTTTACTGTTGTATTTAAATTAGTTAATGTTGTGCCTTGGCCTTCTACTGTTTTAATTAATTTTGTTATTTTTGCGCTTAAATCTTCATCTGATTTTGTTGCTGTTTCATCTTGATTTTCTTTTTTGTCACTTTGTCCCGCTTCACTAAAATGGAACCAGTTGGAAAGTTAAAATAAGTCAACTATTTATTAAAAAAATAGTTTGACTTATTTTTTTTGTTTCGAAATAAGTCAAACTGAAAAAGGAGATTTCAAAAATGAATAAATATTTATATGGTTTAAAAGAAATCATTAATTTTTTAATTCAACAAAATTATTTTAAAATTCGTTTATTTAATCAAAAAACTAATTATAACGTGAATAACCAAACTTTATATCTTAATTATGCTGACCTTTATGAAATACTGGTAATTTTGAAAAAAATAAAAAGTCCACCTTTTAAAATTCAAATGAATTTACAAATGACTAAGAAATATACTTTTGATCTTCAAAAGAAAATTTTATATTTAAAACAAGAACCTGAAATAAATACAATGGTCGCTTTAAATGAAAAATTATATCAACAAGTTTTTGGAGAAGCACCTCAAGAAGATGGTTGGGATGATTTAATTGAAAGAAACCGAAAAAAACTTTTTGGAGAGATAATGATATCTGATGACAAAAACACAAAATAATCAAATCATTCTTTCTTATCAAGAAGAAATTAAAAATAAAATCAAAACTTCACTTGAATTAAAAGGTTGGGTTTATGGTAAAGATTATCATGAAGAAGATTTAATCACTATCGGAAAATATTTAAAAGCTAAAAAAGAAACACCTTTTGGTTATCAATTGATTTTAAAAAAGAAATCATATATGCAGATGTTTTATAAAGAGACAGATCAAATTATATTTTATCATTTTCAAAATAAGCTTCAAAAAATCCATTCTTTATTTAATCAAAGTTTGAATTTAGAAAAATTAAAAACGATGAATATAGCCAATTTTACAAATAACAAGATTATTAAAAAATATTGGAATTATTTCGAAAGTGAACAAACAAAACCTAGTTTATATCTTTATGGCGATTTTAATACTGGTAAAACATTTTTCTTTAAATTAATAATGCAATATTTTCTTAAAGAAAAAAAAGATTTTTTGTTTCTTTTCCTTCCAGATTTACCTAGACAATTTAAGCCAGGATGGTTTGATGAAGAATTAAATAACAAAATGGATCATTTAAGAAATATTCCTTATTTATTCTTAGATGATTTGGGAGCGGAAAATTTAAGCATTTATTTTCGCGATGATATTTTATATCCTCTTTTAAACGCTCGTCAAGAAAAAGGATTAATTACTTTTATTAGTAGTAATTTAAATCCTTCACAATTGTCAGAACATTTAAAAATTACTAATGATAATAATCAAATTCTAAAAGCCCTTCGTATCATTAATAAACTCAAAAAAATGTGCCAATTTTATAATTTAGATTTGACTCATAATAATTTAAATCAATCTCAAAAAGGAGTTTTAAAATGAAAATTAATTTAAAACAGAATAGTTGGGCCTGGTTTCAACATCGTAAAAATTTTGTGAACGCTTCTGAAATAGGAACCATTATGGGTCTCAATCCTTACGAAACCAAAGAAGACTTAATTAAAAAAAAATTATTTGGTAGTTCCTTTATTTCTAATCCCGCGATGGAACATGGTAAAAAAACCGAACCAAAAGCGAATTTATTTTTTTCAGTGAAAACAAAAATATTATATATATAAAAAAAGATAAAAAAGTGTCGTTAAAATAAAAAAAATTATTTTTTGATATTAGTTTAAAGATTTTTTTAAAAAATAAAAAAAGTATTTAAAGTTTTTGAATTTTGCAAAATAATAAAAAAACCAAACTTAATCTTTTAAGTTTGGTTTTTTTATATTTAAATTAGAAAAAAATTATTATTTTTCGTAATTAGCTTTAATAAATTCATTTAATAAACGTACTCCAAAACCTGTTCCCCATGAATTATTAATGGAATTAGGTTTCGTTCCCATAGCAGTTCCTGCGATATCTAAATGAGCCCATGGAGTATGATGTACAAAACGTTTTAAAAATTGAGCCGCCGTAATGGAACTAGCGTAACGACCTGCGGAGTTTTTCATATCAGCGTTTTTACTATTAATTAAACAATCATATTCTTTACTTAAAGGCATTGGCCACAATTTTTCTCCTGTTTTTTTACCAGCGTCTAATAATTGTTGAGTTAATTTAGTTTCATTAGAGAAAAGACCAGCATGCTCTTGACCTAAAGCTACTAAAATAGCTCCTGTCAAAGTAGCTAAATCAATCATTAATTTAGGTTTTAAAATAGTTTCGCAATACCATAAAGCGTCGGCTAAAACCATTCTTCCTTCGGCATCTGTGTTAATAACTTCAATAGTTTGGCCTGACATGGAAACTACAATGTCTCCTGGTCTTTGAGCGGTAGAACTAGGGGTATTTTCAACTAACCCAATCACTCCGACAACATTAACTTTAGCTTGACGAGTAGCTAAAAGACGCATTAAACCAACTACTGTAGCAGCTCCGCCCATATCAGCTTTCATATCTTCCATTCCTAAAGATGATTTGATAGAAATTCCACCAGTATCAAAAACTACTCCTTTTCCTATAAAAGCTAAAGGAGTTTCTTCTTTCTGACCGCCTTCCCAACGCATGATTACTAAAAAAGGAGGTCTGGAAGAACCTTGAGAAACAGCTAAAAGCGATCTCATGCCTAAATCAGTCATCGCTTTTTTATCTAAAACTTCTACTATAATTCCTAAATCTTTTAATTTTTGAGCTTGATCTAAAAATTCTTCTGTTCCTAAAACATTAGCTGGTTCATTGACTAAATCACGACTTAAATGAACCCCTTCCGCAACCGCTTTAGCTTCTTGTAAAACTTTTTGGTAATTATCCGCTTCTTGATTTACTATGTGAATAAAAACTTTTTCGTTATCTTCTGTTTTTTTCGTTAAATAACGATCAAAAGTATAATTTTTTAACATAAAACCTATTAAAAAATCTTTTACTTGATCACGATCAACAGATTTTTCTTCTAAATCTAAAAAAATAACTACTTTTTTAGCTTTTTTTACTAAATCAAAAACTTTACCACCTGTATTAACCCAAAAATCATTTTTTTGAGAAGATACATCACCTAAACCCAAAATATTAAGTCGATCGAAAGAGGAACCATGAGGTACTAAGAGTTCTATTTTTTGATTTTCTTCCCCTTTAAAACCTTCTAAAGACATCACCTTTAAAATAGTTTGTTGTGGGTCTACTTCTTTTAAACCAAAAGGTTTTTTATTTTGAGTTGTTTTTAATAAAATAGCTACATCTCCATTTAAAATTGGTTCTTTTGAAAAAGAAAAATTTATATTCATTTTTTATATCTCTTCTTTCTTTATTTTATTATATATTTAGAGTTCAAAAATATTTATTTTAAATATAGTATTATTCTACATATTTTTTATAATAACATATTATTTAAATTCAATCAAAAGATTTATTTTCATATTTAAAAGATATTTTGGAAATGTATTATCTTAAGATGAACGCAAATTATTGAAGTTAAATTTTAATTTAAATAAAATTAATTTTATTTATCTTTCTTTTCTATTTTTTTTACAAATTAAAATAAAATTATTTATTTTATTATAACTATTGTAAATAGAAACTAAAAATAAGAATTTTAAATACAAACATATAAGTATTTTATCATTTTTTAATATTTTTGTTTTGTTAAAAATTAAGATTTAAAATTTATTTTTTTGATAATTTTTTTTATTTAATTAGATTATATTTTTGAGATAAAATAAAAAAACCAAATTGTTTATTTTTTATAAACGATTTGGTTTTAAATTTTGGTTTTTTTATTTTTTAATGATATATTTTATCATTTATAATATGTTTTTTAAAAATTAAAAATTTAAAAATAAAAAAGACTTAAAAGTCTTTTTTATTTAGATGCTTGGTTTTTTTTGCGAATGGCAAATATGACTGATATAATCACAATTATTGAAATTGTTAATGTTATCCAGAACCATGGTTCTTTATAAACTGGTTTATCTTCTTTTGTTTGTGGTTGTGGTTGAACAGTAAATTGAACTTCTACTTCACCTTTATAACTATCAGATGTAATTTTAGCTTTTGTATCTTCTATTGATGTAGCTTGAATATTTTTGTTTTGTAAATTAGCATTTTGTTGTTTAACTTTAGCTTCAATAGTTGATTTTTCTTTATCTACAATTTCACCTAAGTTTGTATTTTTTAAATCAGTAGATAATTCTGGTTGAACAGTAAATTGAACTTCTACTTCACCTTTATAACTATCAGATGTAATTTTAGCTTTTGTATCTTCTATTGATGTAGCTTGAATATTTTTGTTTTGTAAATTAGCATTTTGTTGTTTAACTTTAGCTTCAATAGTTGATTTTTCTTTATCTACAATTTCACCTAAGTTTGTATTTTTTAAATCAGTAGATAATTCTGGTTGAACAGTAAATTGAACTTCTACTTCACCTTTATAACTATCAGATGTAATTTTAGCTTTTGTATCTTCTATTGATGTAGCTTGAATATTTTTGTTTTGTAAATTAGCATTTTGTTGTTTAACTTTAGCTTCAATAGTTGATTTTTCTTTATCTACAATTTCACCTAAGTTTGTATTTTTTAAATCAGTAGATAATTCTGGTCGAACAGTAAATTGAACTTCTACTTCACCTTTATAACTATCAGATGTAATTTTAGCTTTTGTATCTTCTATTGATGTAGCTTGAATATTTTTGTTTTGTAAATTAGCATTTTGTTGTTTAACTTTAGCTTCAATAGTTGATTTTTCTTTATCTACAATTTCACCTAAGTTTGTATTTTTTAAATCAGTAGATAATTCTGGTTGAACAGTAAATTGAACTTCTACTTCACCTTTATAACTATCAGATGTAATTTTAGCTTTTGTATCTTTTATTGATGTAGCTTGAATATTTTTGTTTTGTAAATTAGCATTTTGTTGTTTAACTTTAGCTTCAATAGTTGATTTTTCTTTATCTACAATTTCACCTAAGTTTGTATTTTTTAAATCAGTAGATAATTCTGGTTGAACAGTAAATTGAACTTCTACTTCACCTTTATAACTATCAGATGTAATTTTAGCTTTTGTATCTTCTATTGATGTAGCTTGAATATTTTTGTTTTGTAAATTAGCATTTTGTTGTTTAACTTTAGCTTCAATAGTTGATTTTTCTTTATCTACAATTTCACCTAAGTTTGTATTTTTTAAATCAGTAGATAATTCTGGTTGAACAGTAAATTGAACTTCTACTTCACCTTTATAACTATCAGATGTAATTTTAGCTTTTGTATCTTTTATTGATGTAGCTTGAATATTTTTGTTTTGTAAATTAGCATTTTGTTGTTTAACTTTAGCTTCAATAGTTGATTTTTCTTTATCTACAATTTCACCTAAGTTTGTATTTTTTAAATCAGTAGATAATTCTGGTCGAACAGTAAATTGAACTTCTACTTCACCTTTATAACTATCAGATGTAATTTTAGCTTTTGTATCTTTTATTGATGTAGCTTGAATATTTTTGTTTTGTAAATTAGCATTTTGTTGTTTAACTTTAGCTTCAATAGTTGATTTTTCTTTATCTACAATTTCACCTAAGTTTGTATTTTTTAAATCAGTAGATAATTCTGGTTGAACAGTAAATTGAACTTCTACTTCACCTTTATAACTATCAGATGTAATTTTAGCTTTTGTATCTTCTATTGATGTAGCTTGAATATTTTTGTTTTGTAAATTAGCATTTTGTTGTTTAACTTTAGCTTCAATAGTTGATTTTTCTTTATCTACAATTTCACCTAAGTTTGTATTTTTTAAATCAGTAGATAATTCTGGTCGAACAGTAAATTGAACTTCTACTTCACCTTTATAACTATCAGATGTAATTTTAGCTTTTGTATCTTTTATTGATGTAGCTTGAATATTTTTGTTTTGTAAATTAGCATTTTGTTGTTTAACTTTAGCTTCAATAGTTGATTTTTCTTTATCTACAATTTCACCTAAGTTTGTATTTTTTAAATCAGTAGATAATTCTGGTTGAACAGTAAATTGAACTTCTACTTCACCTTTATAACTATCAGATGTAATTTTAGCTTTTGTATCTTCTATTGATGTAGCTTGAATATTTTTGTTTTGTAAATTAGCATTTTGTTGTTTAACTTTAGCTTCAATAGTTGATTTTTCTTTATCTACAATTTCACCTAAGTTTGTATTTTTTAAATCAGTAGATAATTCTGGTTGAACAGTAAATTGAACTTCTACTTCACCTTTATAACTATCAGATGTAATTTTAGCTTTTGTATCTTTTATTGATGTAGCTTGAATATTTTTGTTTTGTAAATTAGCATTTTGTTGTTTAACTTTAGCTTCAATAGTTGATTTTTCTTTATCTACAATTTCACCTAAGTTTGTATTTTTTAAATCAGTAGATAATTCTGGTCGAACAGTAAATTGAACTTCTACTTCACCTTTATAACTATCAGATGTAATTTTAGCTTTTGTATCTTCTATTGATGTAGCTTGAATATTTTTGTTTTGTAAATTAGCATTTTGTTGTTTAACTTTAGCTTCAATAGTTGATTTTTCTTTATCTACAATTTCACCTAAGTTTGTATTTTTTAAATCAGTAGATAATTCTGGTTGAACAGTAAATTGAACTTCTACTTCACCTTTATAACTATCAGATGTAATTTTAGCTTTTGTATCTTTTATTGATGTAGCTTGAATATTTTTGTTTTGTAAATTAGCATTTTGTTGTTTAACTTTAGCTTCAATAGTTGATTTTTCTTTATCTACAATTTCACCTAAGTTTGTATTTTTTAAATCAGTAGATAATTCTGGTTGAACAGTAAATTGAACTTCTACTTCACCTTTATAACTATCAGATGTAATTTTAGCTTTTGTATCTTCTATTGATGTAGCTTGAATATTTTTGTTTTGTAAATTAGCATTTTGTTGTTTAACTTTAGCTTCAATAGTTGATTTTTCTTTATCTACAATTTCACCTAAGTTTGTATTTTTTAAATCAGTAGATAATTCTGGTTGAACAGTAAATTGAACTTCTACTTCACCTTTATAACTATCAGATGTAATTTTAGCTTTTGTATCTTTTATTGATGTAGCTTGAATATTTTTGTTTTGTAAATTAGCATTTTGTTGTTTAACTTTAGCTTCAATAGTTGATTTTTCTTTATCTACAATTTCACCTAAGTTTGTATTTTTTAAATCAGTAGATAATTCTGGTCGAACAGTAAATTGAACTTCTACTTCACCTTTATAACTATCAGATGTAATTTTAGCTTTTGTATCTTTTATTGATGTAGCTTGAATATTTTTGTTTTGTAAATTAGCATTTTGTTGTTTAACTTTAGCTTCAATAGTTGATTTTTCTTTATCTACAATTTCACCTAAGTTTGTATTTTTTAAATCAGTAGATAATTCTGGTTGAACAGTAAATTGAACTTCTACTTCACCTTTATAACTATCAGATGTAATTTTAGCTTTTGTATCTTTTATTGATGTAGCTTGAATATTTTTGTTTTGTAAATTAGCATTTTGTTGTTTAACTTTAGCTTCAATAGTTGATTTTTCTTTATCTACAATTTCACCTAAGTTTGTATTTTTTAAATCAGTAGATAATTCTGGTTGAACAGTAAATTGAACTTCTACTTCACCTTTATAACTATCAGATGTAATTTTAGCTTTTGTATCTTTTATTGATGTAGCTTGAATATTTTTGTTTTGTAAATTAGCATTTTGTTGTTTAACTTTAGCTTCAATAGTTGATTTTTCTTTATCTACAATTTCACCTAAGTTTGTATTTTTTAAATCAGTAGATAATTCTGGTCGAACAGTAAATTGAACTTCTACTTCACCTTTATAACTATCAGATGTAATTTTAGCTTTTGTATCTTCTATTGATGTAGCTTGAATATTTTTGTTTTGTAAATTAGCATTTTGTTGTTTAACTTTAGCTTCAATAGTTGATTTTTCTTTATCTACAATTTCACCTAAGTTTGTATTTTTTAAATCAGTAGATAATTCTGGTTGAGTAGGTGAAGGTGGTACATAATAAGGTGCTTTTATTTTTAATTGGCTTGTTTCTGATGTCTTGCGTGCCTCTTCTGTTGTTTTTATATTGTTTATATAATCTTGCGTTGGACCCGCTTGCGTTGAATCTTGCGTTGGACCCGCTTGCGTTGAATCTTGCGTTGGATCCGCTTGCGTTGAATCTTGCGTTGGATCCGCCTGGATATTTATTAAATTATTAAAAAAACAATATCCTAATGTAAAAAATATAATGATAATCGCGTGGAATGTCCGAAAACATATTTTTTTTGTTTGAAGTTTCATATTTTGGTTTTAATACCTTTCTTAATTTCTATTTAAGTTAAAAAAAATTTTAACTTTTAAAATAATAATTTTAAATTTTATTTTAATACCTTTCTTAATTTCTATTTAAGTTAAAAAAAATTTTAACTTTTAAAATAATAATTTTAAATTTTATTTTATTATTTCATGTAAAAATTTTAAACAAAAAAAAAAAAAAACAATTTATATATGCTTTTTAAATAATAATTTTGAATTTTTTTTAATCTTATCTTATGTCAAAGAAAAAATTCAAATCATTATAAAATTTATAAATATGAAAAAAATAAAGATTATAAATATTATTATCAATGTATTTTGTTCTTGTTTTTTTGTATTGTTAGTCGATGATTATGTAGCGTAATGTCATAGGTAATTTAAACAATTTTAATTTTTAAGAGTTTAACTTTGAAACTTAAACTCTATTTTTTTACTTAAATTAAGGATATTTTTTATATATTGTGCTAAATAAAAATAAAAAAAGTTGTTTCAAATGATGTTTATATTTTAGAAGAAAAAAATATTTAGAAATTAAACAAAGTAAATCTATTTATTTTTCAAAAAAGAACTTGTGATTCTACACTTGTTATCGTTTTTATTTCCTGTTATTGCTAATTTTTTTAAAATGCAGAAACTAAATAAATATAAGAATCATCATCAAATTATTATTTAAAAAACATATATAAAAACATATATGAGTTGTTTTTCGAATCCCTTATCAAGCTTAAAAAAATGAAATAATCAAAATAAATACTAAAAATAAAACTCAAAAATAAAATTTGAGTTTTATTTTTTTTATTTTCAAAACTCGTTTCTACACATATATTTATTTTTAATTAGGTTTTTAGATTTCATTCATGTCTTTCTTTTAATTTTATTTTTGTTTAAAAATTGTTATTGATTATTACTAATTTTCAAGAGATGATAAAAATTTTTGTTTGGAATGGTTCATGAACATTTAACAACCCCGATTAAATAACGCTTTGAAATTGTTCCCATATGCTATTTCGCGGTCTTGGTTGTTATAATAAAAACTTTCTAATGCATTATATATGTAATTTTGCATGTTTTGCCTCTTTCTTATTTAATTTATTTTTTTAACGCGTATTTTTTATTTTCCTACGCGTGTTTTATCTTTTTTAACACATAAAATATGTTTAATCTTGGTTTTATGGGCGTTTTTATCTTTTTAGTTCTATTTTAGTTGTTTAACTGTGTTTTAGTTATGTTTTAGCTGTGTTTATTTGTATTTTAGTTGTGTTTGAGCTGTTTCCTTTTTTTAAACAAATTTAATTTTTAAAATGACTCTTTAAGACTAAAAATTAATAGATAATTTCCTATCTTTTCAAACTAAGGAAATATTTTGTTGAATTAAAAAGTGTCTAAACTTTTTTTGATAATTCTTTAGTTTCAAAAGATATTTTTTTAATATTTTAACCCTTCACTATATAGTTAGGTAAAAAAAGTTAAAAACTCGTCAACAAAATGAAAGAAAATGATATTTTTTTTAAATTTTACTATTTTTAGGTAAAAAAAGCGCACTAAAGTAACCTTTTTCAAGGTTATATTATTTTATGTTCATTCAACTAAAAATTTATCTTAGTTTTTGAATATATTGAGATGGAGTTGAATGGTTTAATTTACTTAAAATCCACTTATTATTCCAAAATTTAGGAAAATGATTAATTAATTTTTTCATTTTATCAGGAGATTTTTGAAATAAAAAAGGATTTTGATGTTGTAAAATTGTTTTCATTTGGCCGAAAAAGTTTTCAATGATGGCGTTATCACGAGGGGTAGCTTTTCTTGACATGCTGATTAAAAAACCTTTTTTTGTTAAAGTTTGTTGAATTTTGAGCGATTGATAAACTTTTCCTTGATCGGAGTGAATGATACAAGGTTCTTTTAATTTTGGAAGTTTTTTAATAGTATTTAAAACTAAATCTTTATTTTGTTGGTTTGAAACATGTGAAGCAATTATTTGGTTGTTAAAAGAGTCGATAATACAAGAAAAATAGAGAAAACCTTGATTCGTTTTGAAATAAGTGATGTCAGTAAAGAGTTTTTGGAGGGGTTTGGTGGCCATAAAATCTTGATTGATTAAATTAGGAATTATTTGGAGATTATTTTTTAAATTATGGTAAGTAAAATTTTTTTTGATTCTTAAACGACAACTAATGTCGTTTTTTTTCATGATGAGATAAACTTTTTTCTTGGTGATGAATTCGTTAAAGATTTTTTGGTATAAATCAGTGATTTTCCGATGACCGTAAAAATATTGATAATGGAAACATAAAGCTTTAATCCGTTTTTGTTGTAACAGGTATTTTTCTTCTTTTTCTTTTAGTTTAGCTTTTATTTTCAACCAATAATAATAAGTACTTCTTTTAATTTGAATTGTTTTTAAAATGGTGGTTAAATTCAGGGTTTGATTGAATTGCTTAACTAAATGAAAAACCATTTTTTTATCAATTTTTTTAATTTTTTCAATCATTTTTTGTAATAATTTAATTTTTTGTTTTAATTTTTGCATCTTAATACCAATTATCTTTATAAATTATTTTAAATATATCAACTATTATAACTCTAAATAAGCGCTTCAGCGCGTGCATCTTTTTGTTTCATAGATAATAATCAATACTTGGGAAGGCAATTAATTTAAAAATTAAAGTTGATTTAATGATTGAAATAAATTAAAAAAATAAAATTACTAAAAAGAGGTTTTTATGATATCGATAAATAATAATGATATAAAAAATGATAATGCGATAATATCAAATATCGAGTATCATTATCATTATCGATATAAAATATCAAATATCACTCCTTCAATGAGTTAATCTTTATATAGATTATTTTCAAAGTCAAATTGTCATAAAAGTGTCAGTGAAGTGTCATAAAAGCGTCAATAAAGTGTCATAAAAGCGTCAATGAAGTGTCATAAAAGTGTCATTCTTGTTGTTTAGGTATATATTTATATTTGGGATGTAGCTTTTTAACCCGATAACCTTGTTTATCTTTTGTTAAAAAAGATTGAATGTATTTTAAATCTTCTTGGCGATAATAGATGATGTTTAACCCTTTCTTATAGTTTGTTTTTATGGGTTTATGATATTTATCCAGTTTTTGAGGGTCTAGTTGGTATAATTGTAAGTTTTCTAGTTTATGAAGATTGATTTTGCCAATTAATTTTTTGATGATATTTTTAGATTCATTTTTATAATTGATTTGGAAGATATTAAATAGGTATTTAAGGGAGTTATTTTGTCTTTTAAGCGGGGTTAAATCAGAAAGTAATAGTTTGCTATTACTAGAAGAAAAATTATCATTAATTAAGGTGATTTTTGTTTGTTTCATTTCTTCTAAGATTTGAGGATCGACGAAGAGAGTTTGGTTTTTGGGACGGTAATTAGCTTCTTGGTAAGTATTTTTCTTTTTGGAATGAGCAATAATAGTGAGATTAATTAAATCTTCTTTTAATATTTTTAAAAATTTTTTAATTTGGGTTAAATCATTAGGGGTGGTTTTTGTGTTCCAGCCCCCGATTCTAATTTCTTGACTAGTGTCGTTTTTCATTTCTTTTCTCCTTTTGTTTGGTTTGTTATAAAAATAAAAAACCCCGAATTTGCGAAAAATAAAATCGCAAAATTTAGGGTATATGCGCTTATTTTGGGGTATGTTGATATATTTATATGTGTAGATGTTATATATTTTGGTGTAAAAAAATAATTTAATTAATTACTTCAACTTTGTCTTCGCCAAAGAAATGAACCGCTAAATCGACGATGATTTTCTTTTTGGCCTCTTCATAAGTAATATATGGAGCTAAAAAACATTTTTGATATGCTTCTTTTCCGTATTGACCGATTAAATCATCGACATCTTTACAAGTTTGATCATAAGGGGGTAGAATTCTTCTAATTTCATAAGGGATTTCTTGTAAGGTTAGTTGTTCTCCTAAGGCTTCGCTTCGTTTTCGGCCTGTTTCGTCATTATCTAAGGCAATAATTACTTTGATATTTTCTTTTTTTAGAATTTCTATTTGTGATTTAGAAAGTAGTTGAGTGACACAAATGAGACCGACAACGTTTTTAATATTGTTTTGCCAACAACTAATGACATCGAAAAAACCTTCATGAATAATGATGGTTTTCGTTTGTTTAATAAAAGGTAATGCTTCAAAAAAACGATAACTGAAATGAAAAGTAGGTGTTTGACTAAAATTATTGAGGGATTTATATTTAGGTTGGAAATAAGAAACTTCGCGAAAATGGTTTTGATAAAAATGAAAAGTTTGATGATAACCATTTTCAATGGGGATAATAATTGAACCATGGAAAGTATCATGATAATATTTTTTTCTTTGTTGATTAGTTTTTTCTTTGATAAAACCATATTCTAATAATTTATCGATATTAATATTTTTCTTTTGACAGTAATTTACTAACCGAAAAGATAAAGGTTTATCAGATAATGGGGCATAGCCTAGTTTAAATTCTTTAATAGTTTCTACAGTGAGTTTTCTTTTTTGAGTTAAATATTCTATTCCTGGTTGACTTTCGTTGTTGCGATTAATGGTTAATAAATAATGATAATAATCTCTAATTTGGTTGAATAAGGGTGAGATTTTTTTAAATAATTGTTTCTTTTTGATATTAATTTCCTGTTCGTCAACTGGTTGTTTTGGTTTAATTGGATGATATGGTTGTTGAAAAGGGTTAGTAGTTGTTTGCGTTGTTTCTTTTTCTTGTTGGATTAAGGTTTTAAATTCGAAAGAATTCATAAATCCTTCTATTCTTTGAATCGCTTTAGAAAAAGATTTAATTTGACGGATAGTCATATAAACATCAATCAGATCGTAATCTCGACCACATTTCCAACAATGAATTTTGTTAGTAGAAGTGAAATGACAACAAGTAGGATTGTTTCCTTGATGAATGGGACAAGGGAAACGATATTTGGGGTTGAAGTTTGGTGGTATGATATTTAATTTTTTTAATAAAACTGACATGGGGAAATGAATTTGGATGTGTTTTATTTTTTCTTGATAATTCATTGATAAATTCCTTAATAATTTTCTAATAGATAAGGTAAGATATAACCTATTTCTTGAAAGGTTTGGGTGGTCATTTCAAAGTGATAAACTAAGTTTTTTTTAGTACCACTTCGATTCTTTTTAATAGATAATTCAATGATTTTTTGAGATTCATTGTTTTTTGATGCTAAATATAATTGATTACAATTTTGATTATAGATATTCAAAGGTTTTTCTTGGTCTTTGGATAGTTTGGGTTGGAATTCAGACATCATTAAGACGATGTCGGAGTTGGTTTCGATACCACCACTTCCTTTTAAAGCGGTGATTTCAGGGGATTTTCCTTGGTAATGGCTATAAGTATCTCTCGAAAATTGTGAGAGAATGATAATAACGATGTTTAATTCCATGGCTAATTGTTTGAGTTTAGTCATAATTTCGTCAATGGCTAGACGGTCATTTTCTAAATGATTTGTGGCTTTTGTAATTTGAAGATGATCGATGACAATCATTTCAACTTTTTTTTCTAAATGAAGGCGATAAACTAAATCAATGATATAATCAATGTTTTTACTTTTGTCATAACTAAACGATAAATTAATGTTAACAAAAAATTGTTTGGCTTGTTTCATCCTTTCCGTGTATTTGAGTAGTGTGATGTTTAAATCTTTCAAATTTTTATCTAAAATAACATCTAGAGGAATTTGAGTTTGGTGGGCTAATAATCGACTTAAATTTTCTTCTAAGGTCATTTCATAAGAAAAAACTAACATATGGGGATAATGTTTAGTTTCTTGATGTTTGGTTTTGGCGATATCTAAAAGAAGATTGTAGACAAAAGTGGTTTTACCTAATCCAGTATAGCCCCCAATGGTGATGATTTGACTTTTTTTAAATCCTTTTGTGGCTTGATTTAAGCCTCGGAAAGTTTTTGATAAGCGGTAATATTCTTCTTGGATTTTTTGTTTGGATTGTTGATCGGTTTTAAAAAACTCAGGATGACAAGAGGACATTTGATTTAAAGTTAATAAGGTTTGGTCTGATTTGTGAGGAATCAAAGTCATAAATTTTCTTAATTTATCAAAGATTTCTTGGTAATATAAGTTTTTAGTGTAAGGATCTTGATTTTCAAAAGAAGGACTAATAAATTTTAAGAGTTGTCGGAACAGTTTTTCTTGGGTATAGGTATGTTTTAAGTTATCTAAGAAATTAAGGTTATTTTCCTTACTAAAATCATCACTTAAAAAAGATAATGATTCTTTAGTAAAGTTATCTTGGGGGAAATAGGTTTGAAGATAGGTGAGTAATTCTTCGATTATCTCATTTTGAGACTTTATTTTATCAAAGGGATGATTAGTTATTTTTCCTAAAGTTAAATATTTTAAGGCCTGAAAGATTTTTGTATGTTGTTTATCTAAAAAAGATTGTGGATCAATGAGCTGAAAATAAAAACTTAATTGTTCAGCTTTATTTTGGTTCATATAGGAAATGATTTGTTTTAACGCTTTTTGTTCGTTGGTTAACATTTTATATTAAATCCTTTTTTATTTTTTTAATGATGTTGATGTTAGAAAAAGGGATGAATTGACGGGTAATTAAGTTTTGTAAGAAATTGTTGGCTGAATTGGAAAATAAGTTAATTACTTGATTAATGCCTTGGATTTTTCCTTGGTTGATTTTATTGTTTAGTCTTTGAGTTTCTGGTTCGTTGTTGATTAATAAATAAAACTCAAAACGAGTATCTAATTTTTTGAGTTGTTGGGCCTCTATCATGGCTTGTTTATAGCGTTCACGAAGACATGTTTTAAAATTAAAAGCGATGATTCTTTTCTTTTTAGTAAATAAAACTAAATCAAATTTAATGTCAGGGATAAAAAATAAATTTACTTGAGGGTATAAATTAGTGATTCCTTTATTGTTTAAGTATAATAAAATTAAATATTCATTGATTTTACCACAAATGACTTTTTGACTTTGAGAGTTGATGTTATTTTGGTTAAAATAATGGTTTAATTGTTGGTAATTGGTTTTCATATACTTGTCAACAGAAAGATTAAAGGTAGTTTTTTTAAAAAAACATTTTAAGATTTCCACAGTTTGGATATTAGTATTAAATTGTTGAATATTAAAAAAATCTTGGTTATTTAACATTTGATATTCCTTTCTTTAAATAAAAAAAACCTTTAAATTAAGGTCTTTTGTTGGTTTTTTTAGTTTTAAAAATTCTTTTTGTTTTCCAGGTAATGATGCCATCTTTATGAATGGTTTTGATTTTTCCATTAGAAAAATAGATGTAAGTATTGCCATTTTGGCAGGTCTTTTTAGTTATGATCGCCATTTGATAGTACTCCTATTTGTTTAATAATTTGTTTGACATTAGATTTGATAGAATCACTTCCGTTTAAAATTAATTTATTAACTCCACTAGTATAATGAGTGATATAATGATCATATCCTTGGCGAACATTTTGAAAATAAGTTAATGATTGTCTTTCAATGAGATCTCTTTGATGGTTTTTTTGATTTTTCTTTCTGGTTCTTCCGATAAGAGGGTCAATGTCTAAATAAATTAATAAATCAGGTTTTTTTAAGATAGTTTCATGATTTATCTTAAAGATCTTTTTTAAAGGTAAAAGTTGTTTCTTTTCCTTAGAAAAGGGAAATAATTGATAAGCATAAGTAGATGGTAACCAACGGTCTAAGATAATTAATTGGTTATTTTTTAATTGAGGAACAATTAATTCCGCTTGGATTTGAGACATATTAGCCAGACTTAAATAAAAACGAGTGATATAATCTACTTGTTGAAAATTTAAAAATAAATCTCTAATTTCCTTCCCAAGTGAACTACTCCCTAAACCTTGATACAGTTGATGAGGGGTTTTTAATTGGGGTTGAAGGGCGTGAATAAGAGAAGTTTTTCCACTCCCGTCAAGTCCTTCGAAAACGATTAATTTCATGATTGATTTCTCCTTTAATTTTCAATTTGGGTATAAAAAAAAGACCTTCAATTTGAAGGTCTAAAAGTATGAATTAATTATTTGATTTTGCTTAATTGTTTTAAATAAGTGGTTTTTTCTAATTCGTTTTTGGCTTTGGTTAAAAGAGTTAAGTATTTTTGACTATCTTGAATCATTTTGGTAATAAAATTATTGTCTAAGTAAATTCTGACTACATGATAATCATTATCATTAAAATAAACTAAAAAGTAGGCAAATGTTGCTTGGGAACAATAAAGTTGACATTGGACTTGGGCCCAGTAGTTAATAGGGACTTCTTGGTGGAAAAAGAAGCCATTCCAAGTGGAGGAGATGTTATTGTTTTCATCCACATAAGGACATTTAATTTCTAAGAGAGTGTTGGTTTTAGCATTATAATCATCAAGTGAGGCAGAAAAAATTTTTTCTTTGTCATCCGTAAAGATGGTATCAGGATAAGTTAATTGAGTTGTTTTTTCAAAGAAAGCGCGAGCGATTGGTTCGGTTTTATTTCCGTGTTCGGTGTATTTGTTGCTTGTGAAAGTAGTGTCAAAGAGTTTGTCATGGACTAATTGTTCTAAAGAACGGAATTTATCATTACCTGTGATACTGCCGATTTCGGAAGCGTTAATATATTTTTTTCGATGTTGGTACCATTCTTTGGTGCGTTGGGATAATGTGATTTGCATGGTTATTTTTCTTTCTTAAATAATGAGATGATATATTGGCCTAAATAATAAATAAATTTAATTATATAATGTAAAAATTTAAAAAGAAAATCAATTAAACATAAGAGATGAGGTAAAAATAATAAAATAATGGTTAATAAAACTAAATTAAGCCATTGGTTTTGATTATTAAAAAAACAATTACTTATAGCAACAAACCAATTATTTAATTTTGTTAACCAAGTATTAATGCGGTTCCACATGATTATTAGTTTTAATAGTGGTTAGATATTGATAAAATCTAACTACGATACCTTTCTTTAATCTTTGGATGCTTAATTGGTAAGTAAAAAGATAGAATTTGATTAAATAATTAATAAAAATTAAAGGTGTTAATAAAATAGAGATAATGATGTTAATGGATAAAGATGGTAATATTTTTTTAATGAACATATTTAATGGTTCCTTTCTTTTTTAAGTATTGGGTAATAAAAAAGATCCTTGTGAAGGGTCTTTGGATGATATTTTAATTAAGAATCGAGGATATCTGGTTTTTTGGGTGGTGGTGTAGTATCTAAAAAATGGTAATATGTGCGAGCGCATTCATTGCCGTCAATATACCAATTATCAAAGAAAAATCCCGAAACATATTGATAATAATGGGTGTTACCATTTTCATCATAAATGGTTTTGCAAAAACGTCCAAATTTATCTCGGACTTCGTCGCCTGTATAATAAATGCCAGGTTTAATATAACATTGCCTTAACCAATTAATATATTCAGAACTATAATTATTGAAAATACGCAATTTTACTTTTTCATCTTTACAAGAAATAATAAATTTTTCCTTTTCGGTTTCAAAAATATTTTTAAGTTGGAGAAGTTCACACGATATAGTCTCTTTTCTATTTGGAGATGCTGACAATACCACTTTCATGCTATCAGTTTGGCGTATAAATTCACCTTCATAATCAAATAAATTATTATCTCTTTTCCATGTTCGAATGGCTTGGTAAGGATCAATAGCATCAGGTAATTCGATGCTTTTAATTCTTTTTTGGGTGCTAAAAGTGAAAAGATAAACATTTTTAGCACCATTTGATAATTTCAGCAAATCTTCAATGGTATAAGTTAGTTGGGGGAGGAGGCGAATTCCATCATCGAAATAAATAGCCTCAAATTCAAAACTTAGAAATCCACCTAAAGGGAAAGGAACAACCAAACCAGTGTTAGGAGTGGGGTTATAACAACCTAATTTAATTAGTTTGGGTTTTTGGATGATTTTCTGTTGGATTAAGTAATTATTAATCGCTTCTTCTTTACTTTGATCAACAAAGAGATTGATGTTGATTAATTGCACATTGCACTTTTCTTCCTGAGTTTTTTGTTGAGCATCCCAAAATACGAAAGCTTCTTCGATAGCGATTTCGTATTTTAAAAGGTCTTCTAAGGTGTGTTTTTTGTCTGCAGCAGGATATTTAATATTAAAGGGATTAGAGCGGGGTTTAAAATAGACACCCAATAGTCCTGAAGGAGGATCTTTTAGGAACCACCAGAAGTAACCTTCGGCATAATCATTGTAGGCAGGTTCTGGTAAATCACGTTCATCAAATTCAATGTTGAAATATTTTAGGATTTCAGGGATACTTTCTTTGGATAAAACGCTGATATCATACCTTTTCATTTTAGGTTGGAAGGTTAACCATTCTTGTTGGAGGGTTTGGTAATCCGCTAATTTAATTTTGGTTTCGTTTTGATTATGAAAAAAAGAAGAATGAGCATTGATGGAAAGGACAAAATTGAAATTAATAATTAATAACATAATTATTAATTTTTTAGATACAGGGAATTTTAATTACTTTAGACATTATTTAATAACCTCCTAATTCTTTTTTAATTTTTTTTTGCCTGACAAATGGTAAAAAGGGATAAAAAAAAGACTCTTGTTTAAAGAAGTCTTGTTATTTGGATGAGTAAGTATGGTTAAATAAAAAAACCCCTTTTGGAAAGGGGTTTTTTTATAAAAAAGATAATTTTTATGTTGATAATATTTTTAGTTATTTTCATCATTTAAATTGTTTAAAAGGTTTTTATAAGTTTTTAATTGTTCTTTTTGATTATCAATTAATTGTTTGTAATTTTCTTTTAATTTTAAGAGATTTTCTTTTTGATTATCAGTGATACTTCCTTGTAATTCTTTATCTATGTTTGTTATTTTGGTTGCATTATCATAAATTTTCTGTTTTAAATTAATTATGTTTTCTTCAATAGTAAAGTTCTGATTAACAGGTTGCCTGCTACTAGTTTCTGGAAGTTTTGGATCCGTTGCCATAACTGGATTAATATTGATGAAAGCGAATAATCCTAAAAAACTCATTAAAAATAATGGTAAAAGATGTAATTTATTTTTTATTTGCATCATTTTAACTTATAACTCCTTATTTATTTATTCTTCTAATTGCTTTTTTTTGCAAAATTATTATTTATAATATTTATTTAATTGAAAAAAATTGTTTATCTAAGTCATGGAATTTAACGTGTTTTTCTTCTTCTTGTTTTAATAAATCTTGTGGATTTTGTCTCATGTTTATTGAGGTTATAATTTTTTTCTAATTTCTTTTAATTCATAAATTAATTTTCCTTGTTGTTCTGTAATTTGAATTAATGAACCCAATTTCATCGATAAGGCAAATAACTTTTGATATAATTCTGGATTGATATTTTTATTCATATTTTGCATCTCTAAAACTACTTTTTTCCATTCTCCAGCGAGTTGCCAATTTCGTTCATTAATAAAAACTGATTGCGTTTCTAAAAAAAAATCACAAGAATTATTTAAAATGTAATTATTATTTTGTGATGAAGAACTATTATCATCCATCGCCATAATTTGATAATTATTGTTATTTATAACAAATAAAAATCCTAAAAAAACGAATAAAACTATTTTAAATAAGTATAATTGTTTTTTTAATTTAAACATTAATTTATAACTCCTTTAATTTTTTTATTTCTCAGCTGAGGCGATGTCGTAAAGTTTTTGAAGGTCGGTGATTGTTTGGTTTTGATAATCTTTTTGAGATTTATCATAATTGTGTTTTATTGAATATTTTAGTTTGAATTGAGATAACACAAAAGACTCTCTTTATGAGAGTCTATTAAAATTTTAGTTTTCTTCTGGAATTGTATTTAAATCTAATTTTCGTTTTTTATTGTTATTATTTGTTTGTTGTTGGTTTATGTTAAAAGATAAGAAATTTTCTATTTCTTTTATGGAAGCATTTTTTAAATGAGGGTATTTTTGTTTTAGTTGTTTGATATTTTCTTGACTTTTTTTTACTAATTTAAAAAAATTATTAATTTCTTGATCGCTCGGTTCATCATTTAAAATTTGTTTTCCTTTGTTGTTTTCCATTGCCATGACTTGATGATTGTTAGCAATTAAAAATAATCCTAAAAAAACGAATAAAACTATTTTAAATAAGTATAATTGTTTTTTTAATTTCAACATTAATTCATAACTCCTTTAATTTTTTTATCCCTCGTCTGAGGTGATGTCGTAAAGTTTTTGAAGGTCGGTGATTGTTTGGTTTTGATAATCTTTTTGAGATTTATCATAATCGCGTTGTATTGACTCTTTTAGTTTGATAGCGTTAGATAGCATATTTTCATACTTTTTTTGGGCGGCTTCTAATTTGCCGATTTCAATTTTAACTTGTCTAATTTGTTTGATTATTTCAATTTCTTCGTCTTGTAATTTAGATATTTCAGCTTGTAATTTATCAATTTCAGGATTATTATAAATTGATATTCCTTGAGTTTGTAGTTGTGATTTTTTATTTTGTAATTGTGATTTTACTTGATTGATTTCTTGTACTTTGTCATCGTGTTTTTTTTGTAAATTAGTTTGTTGAGTTTTTAATGAAGGAAATTTATCTTTAATTTCTTTAATTTCGTGATTATAATTATCACATTTTTGTTGGTATTCATCGATGTTTTTTTGATCTTGTTTTATAAATCCTAAAATTTGTTCCCAAGATTTTCTAATTTTATCAATTTCTATTTTTTCTTCTTGGGAAAGATTATTTGGTAATAAAGATTTGTCATCAGTTTCTGAAAGAACATAAGCTTCAACTTGGTTGAAATGAGATTGAGTTGTTTTAAATTTAAGTTTTGGAGGTTCGGTTTCGCGTTGGGGTCTTGAAGGTGTTGATTGATTAAATTCATGTTTTAATGATGGTGATTTTCCTAATTCTCGTTCTTTTTTAATATCGTTAGTTCTTTGGTAAAGACAAATTAATAATAACAATCCAAGAAGTGAAATAATCGCGATAGTTACTAAACATTTTTTAAAAAAATTATTATTCATAAATTTCATTTCCTTTCCGATAATAGTGATTATTATCAAATATTGAAATATGAATATATCACTATTATACAATTTTATATATTAAATGTCCAATAAAAAAGTTATTAGGTTAAATTTAATGATTATTAATTAGTAATTGGTTGACAAAATTTAGCATATCGTTTTTCTTTTTGTTTTTCTTCGTAGCGTTTTTGAGCGCGAGCGTAACTAGGATTTTTTTGTTTTAATTCTTCTTTTGCGGTTTCGATTTCTTCGTTTTTTTGTTCTAGTTGTTGTTTTAAATTAACGTGTTTTTTAAATAAATCTTCTGGATTCGAAACTTCTTTTAGTTTGTTTGTTAAATCTTCGGTTATGGTTTCGTATTCTTTGATTACAGATTCGTCTTGTTGTTTAAATTCAGTTAATTGGTTTTTCTCTGTTTGTATTTCTTTCTTTAAATTTACAGTTTCTTGACGAGTTTCATATTCTTCTTTTTTCTTTTTATAGTCTTTGTAATCGGCATCAAGTTTGTCTGTTTCGCGGTCAATACGAGAACAAATAGAGTCATAAGTTTCTTTTGACATCATTTTAGGTGTTCCATCTTTATTCACAAATATATCTTTGGCTAAATTAATTACTCGATGAGTTTCATGGACCACTAAACCCGCTTTGGCAATAGTTCCAGCGACTTTTTTAGTAACTCCGCCTGCTACTGCTTTTAAGAAACCGCGCCCACCAAAAGCATCCATATATAATTCGGCACCTTGGAAAAGGGCGTCTCGAAGGTTACCAAAACTAAATTCGTGTTTTTTATCCCAGTCATCAAGAGCGATTTTGGATGCGTCTGCGCCTTGTCGTAAAATTTCTAATTGTTTTCTTTCTATTTCGATAGTTGCTGTTTTGACATCGATTTCATCAATGTTTTTTTGAATTTCAGCTCTACGATCCTCCTCGTTTTTGATTTTAGTGAAAAGTTGTTGTTCGCCTGATGTTAATTCATTAAAATCGCGTTGTATTGACTCTTTTAGTTTGATAGCGTTAGATAGCATATTTTCATACTTTTTTTGGGCGGCTTCTAATTTGCCGATTTGGGTTGAAACTTGTGCTATTTGTTCCATTATTTCATTTCGTTCGTCTTGTAATTTAGAGATTTTGGCTTGTAATCTTATTTTGTCATCGGGGGATGCTAATTTTTCTTCTTCTTGTTTTTGTTTAATTTCTTTTTCTTTGGCTTCTTTGTCTTGTTCTAATTGTAAAAGTTTACCTTTTAGGATAGCGATATTACCTGTATTATCTTTTAATTGTTCTTTTAGTTCTTTAATTTTTCCTTCGTTTTTATCTAAGGCTTCTTTTATTTTTTCTTTTTGCTCTTGGGTTATTTCTTTGGCTTTATATAATTCTTTTAATTCGGTTTCAACTTTGTTTAATTCTTTTTCCCAGTCGCCTTTAAGGCCGTGATAATTATTAATTGTTTCATCGTATTTGTCAATTGCTTTATCGATTTGGTCGATTAATTGATTGGCGTATTTACTTGATGGTTCTTTTGGTTTATGAAAGAAACATAAGTAAATGAAACTTAAAATACCCATGATAATTAAAAAATAAGTTAAATAGCCTTTCCAAGTATGGTTTTTGTATGTTGTTTGGTTGGTGGAAAGTTTTCTTTTAAAGAAAAGGACGATGCCAAAGATGGCGGAAGCCATTAAAAACCAAGTGAAATAAGACTTAAAGGTTAGATAAGTTTTAATTAGGTCTAATGGTGATAACATATATTATTCGTCTCCTTTTGGTTTAATTTCTTGTTCGATGGTGTTTAAAATAGTGTCATCTTGTGAGATTATCATTTTGTAAGCTTGTTTTAAATCTTCTTGATTGATTTGGTTTCTTCGTGTTTCTCCTTGGCCTCGGTTTTTAGCGAAGATAGTGACAGTTGTTTTTAACAGGTTTTCTAAAGTACGATTGACTTTTTTGAATTCTTGGTTAACTGGTAATCTTTCTAAAGCTTCATTAATTACTTCATATAAATATTGTTTTGCTTCTTCACTGTAAGGGTTTTTACGTTTCTTGATTAAGAATTCTAAGAATTCCTTTCTTTCTTCTTTATTACCTGGTTTGACTTCGATGTTATAAGTGAATCTTGATTTGATAGCTTCATCGATTTGGTCGATGTGGTTAGTTGCGCCAATAATGAAAATTGGTTTTTCAGGATTGTTTTCAAAAGATGTCATTTCGGTTTTAAATTGATTAACCACATTGGCAATTTCAGACCCTGCTTCTAAGGTACCTAAATCTGTAAAAATAGTTTCGCATTCATCTAAAAAGATAATGGCGCCATTGTTTTTTGCAGCTTCTTTTCTAGCTGCTTCAAATAAATCTTTGACCATTTGCGGAGCTAAGCCTTTATATTTTTGTGAAAATAAAGAGCTACTTACTTCAAAGAATGGGAGTTTGGTTTCTTTGGCTAAGGCTCTAGCTAAGGTTGTTTTACCTGTACCAGGAATACCATACATTAAGATGCCTAAGGGCGAATCAACCTCACCAATATTGATATAGTTTTCTTTATTGTTAAGGTAATCAATAAAACCTTCTACGGCTTGTTTTTCTTCTTTGAAACCAATTAATTGGTCGAAAGAAGGAAATTTTTGATTATTAGAAGGATGAAAGTTTGATTCTTCTTGATTATTTAATTGTTGTAAATTAGTGTTTGTTGTTTCTTGTGATTCTTTATTTGTATTGGTAATTTGGTTTTGGATTATATCTTTGTTTTGTTGTAGTTTGTCTTTCATTTCTTGGAGATTTTTATTTTGGATTTCTAATTTTTTATGATGGCTTATGAGGTTTGTTTCAGTTTCTGTTAAAGTTTGATGATGAATCCAAACATAAGTCCCTAAAAATAAGACCATAGATGTTATGATGATTATGATTAAATTAGTTGAATTTTTATTTGATTTGTTTTTGATAGTCATCTTAGTTCCTTTCTAACAAAAAAAGACCAATTAATAATTGGTCTTTTGATGTTTTATTATGCTAAATTAGTAATTTTATTTTTGATTGTTTGACTGCCACCACTGAAAGCTTTGCCTTGAGAATCAACTAATTCGTAATCAAAAATTAAGTCTAATTCAGGTTTTTTTCCATCGATAGTTTCTTTAATAATTTCTTTTTGTTCGATACCGATTTGGATTGTTATAGTTCCATTTCCTTCTTTTAAAGCCATTAAAGGACGTTGAGATTCATCATATTCATTATTATTAACTTTCATTGATAAATTAAAAAAATTTGTCGGATTTTCAAAAGTTGTTTTAGTATCATATGAAGAAGTTATTTTTAAATATAAAGGATCCATTTCTACTCCATTTGTGTTAAGTACAGCTTTATGTTCCATTTCGATTAAATGTTGATATTTGCTTGGTTTGAAGTTTGGTATAGGAAGAGGTATAAGAATTTTATCCTCGTTATTTCCTTTAGTTCGTTCAACATTAAACAAAGGGAATTTATCTAACAATGAAATTTTTTCTTTTCTTTGTCGGGCGAAGTAATTTTGTAAAGCAGTAATTGAAACGATGGTAAAAAATAAACTAATAAAAACTACTAAAATGGTAAAAATTTTATTTTTTGTTTGTTTTTTTGTTTGTGATTTCATAATTATTTTCCTCCTGGGATTATTGATTTAATTAAGTTGATAAAATTATTGATTCCTGTAGTAAACCAAGGAATTTTATTTTCATAGTAAATAACCATAAAATAGAAAGTAATTGCCATAAAATATAAAATAAACATAGTTGTGTGAGTGATTTTTTTTAATAAATTGCATTTTTTTGTTGGGACAATAGTTATATTTTCTTGTTTAGGGTTAGTCATTGTTTTTATTTTTTGGTTGTGATTTGTTTCGTTAGTATTAGATTTTGGTTTTTTCTTAATGATTTTATTCATATTTTTTTCTCCTTTTGTTTGATATTTGTTTATTCTAATTTTAAATCTTTCACTTTATCTTTAATGGTTTTAGATAATTTGAAAGTTACTACCGTTTTTGCAGGTATTTCTAGTTTTTTTCCTGTTTTGGGGTTTTTACCTACATATGCTTTTCTTGCTTTTAATTTGAATTTACCAATTTGAGGGGATAAAATTACTTCTTCGTTGGATGTGATAGCTTCAATTAGAGCGTTCTCAAATGAGTTATAAAATTCTTCTGTTTTAGTTGCAGAAGTTTTGTTGGATAAAGCGATTTTTTTAATTAATTCTTTTTTAGTCATTTTTGGGTTTCTCCTTTTTATTTGATTTATTATTATTTTTAATTTTGGGTTTTAATTTGCTGCGGTCTTTGAAGTAAGTACCACGGTATATTTCAGTCATGGCGTCGCTCATATAATTTTTTATTCTCCTTTTATTTTGATTTTTTTGAAAAGTTAAGATGTTCAATATTAATGTTTTTTTGTTTTAAAATGGTAAATTATCAGTTTGAGATTTATTATCTAAAAAGATGACTTTATGGACGATCACTTTTGTATTTGTTTTCTTTTGACCTTCGTTATTGGTATATTTTTGGACGGATAAGATACCTTCGACATATATTTTGGCCCCTTTATGTAAGTATTTATGAAAATTTTCAGCTTGGGTTCTAAAAACTACACAAGGAATATATTGAACTTTGTCTTTGGTTTGGTTAACAGCTAATTGAAAATCTATTTTAGGGACTTGTTCGTTGTTACTTTGAATATATTCTTTTTTAAGGTCATGTGTAATTCGACCTATTAATTGAACGTTGTTTAACATAATTTTATTTCTCTTTTCTAATTTTTAAATTTTTTAATAATTGGTAATAATAATTTCATGATTATTGTTTTTATTTGTCAAATTATGGCTAGTACTAGATTTGATACTTTGGAAGTAATAATTTTTAAATAATGCTCTAATTTCGGGAGTATCATAATTGGTGTATAACCATTTAGCTCCACTTTTATCGGCTTTTTCGAGACAGTTGAATAATTTCACTTGTTCAGTAAAACCAAAAACTCCTTTGTAAAAAGATGATATAGTGATGTTTTTGCCGTTGTAATAAGGTGGATCAATAAATACAAAATCATCTTTCTTGGCGTTGGCAATTATTTTTTGATAATCAGTACACAATAAGAGATGTTTGTTTTTTTGAAAATGTTTTTGTAAGAAGAATAAATCATTTAAATTTAATAGGCTAGTTTTATATTTAGACTTATAACCAAAAGTTGTATATAAGGATGTATTATCTTTGTATCTTAAAATGCCACGAAAACAATATTTACTTAAAATAAAGAAAAGTGATGCTTTGGTTGATCTATTTTTATTTTTAGTTAATAAATGATTATATTGTTTTAATAAGTTTTCAAAAGCTGTTTTTTGTTGTTTTTGTTGCGATTTGGGATATTGATAAATAAAGTTTTCAAAAGCTAATGCTTTATTATAAAAATCTTGAGGATTATATAAAATACTTTTCCATATTTGGATGAGTTGTGTGTCATTATCGTTTAAAATGGCTTTTTTAGGCATTAAGGATAAATATAAGGCGCCGCTCCCTAAAAAAGGTTCGTAATAAGTTTTAAATTTTTTAGGAATTAAAGGTAAAAGATGTGGTAATAATTTCTTTTTACAACCAACCCAATTAATGAATTTTTGCATTTTTGTTCTCTTTAATCGATAAATAAAATAAAAAGACAATATCCGATATAAGGCTTATCGTTGTGTTAGCTTTGATTCCTAAATTAAAATCAAAAAATAACGTCATAAGATTTGTAATTATAAAACCAATATAGGTGAAACTTAAGATAGTTAAAATAATTTTAGGATTCAACTTCATTTATATTTCCTTTCTTAATAAAAAAAGACCTTATTCGGGTCTTTTTATTTTTTTAATTTATTGATGGCGATGTTTTTAATGTTTTTTACTTGTTTTAAAGATAAATTAAGTTTTTCAGCAATTTCGGTGTTGGTATAACATCTTTGATAATCTTCATTGATATTCCCTAAAGGAACACCAAAACTTAAATGGATAATTTTGAATTCGGTTTTGCTTAACTTAACTTTCATTTTTTTTAAAAAAATTTCATGATTAACTTGTTTTAACCATAATTGATGAGGGTTAAGAATTTGACAATGCCATGTATGTTTTTCTTCTTGAAAAGAAGGATTATTAGTTTTATGAATCTTTTGAGGAACGGAAGGTGAATGACTTTTTCTTATTAATTCTCTGATTTCTGATTTGATAGTTGGTGTCGCATAAGCGATAAAGTCATAACCTAAATCTACATAATTATCTAAAGCCTTGATTAATCCTAAAACCCCTTCTTGGTATAAATCATCTTTTTGAAGTACGCATGGGTAATATTTAAATTTAGAAACTAGTTTTTTTACTAAGGGCAAATGTAAATCGATTAATTGATTACGCATTTCTAAATTCTTTTTACTTTTTAAAAAATCTTTAAATAATTTTTCTCTTAACATTTAATTCCTTTCTAAAAATATTTTTAGAAAAGATAGGAAATTATTTTTTAGTCTTTGAAAAGAAAAAAAGACTAACTTAATAGTTAGCCTTAAAGAATTTTTAAAAAATAAAAAGTGTCTAAAGTTTTGGAACAGTTCAGTTTTAACTATATATTTTTATTTTTTTATAAAATTTTATATATTTTTAATAAATTTTTGTATATTTTTAATAAATTTTTTACTTTTTTTTACGTTTTACATATATTTTTATATATATTTTGTTTCAAAATATATGTTTTCAATAGATTTTCAATATGTTTTCAATAGATTTTTATTTTTTTTATAAATTTTTATATATTTTTAATATTTTTTTATCAAAATTTATATTTTTTTTATAAAATTTTATATAAATTTATATATTTTTAATAAATTTTTATATAAATTTACGTTTTACATATGTTTTTATCTTTTTTTTAACTTAAAATATATTTTTAATAAAATTTTATATAAATTTATTTTTTTTAATAAATGTTTATATAAATTTTTATGTTTTGAATATATTTTTAATATTTTTTTATATAAAATTTTATGTTTTGAATATTTTTTTTATATATTAAATGTTTTATTTGCATAATTCGTTTTATTCCTTATATATTTTTTTTATTTTGAACATATTTTTTTATTTTCCTACGCGTGTTTTATTTTTTTATATAAAATTTCGTTTGTTTGTAAAAAATAAATATGTTTAACGTTCGTATTTTGGTCGTGTATGTGTTTTTTTGTTGTGATTTTTACTTTTCAATGTATAATTTATATATAAAAAGTGGTTTTTTATGAAAGATTCAAAAACAAAGTATCTAAAATAAAGCCTTTTTTATAAAAACAACTAACAAATTATTTTTTATTTCTTAAAAACGAGCGGCTAGGCTCGTTTTTTTGTTTATATATACCTTTTTTTATTGTTTTAATGTTTGTTTACTTTTTTTTATTTCCTCCGCGTTTGTTTTTTTATTCAAAAAATACAATTTTGTTTTTATTATTTCCATTAATTGTTTTATATGTTTATGCCCGCCAATTAAAAAATCATCAAAAATTGAAATAAAATACAGTAATAACTCGACCGAGTAATAATTGATTTAAAAAAAAAAAAAAAGTTTGTATGGAAAACCATACAAACTTTTTTTTATTAAAAAGGAATAAATAAAAAATGGAAATAATAAAAATAATTAATGACAATATAAAAAATGTTAAAAAAATAAATATGTTAATATTGTTAAAACATTTAAACGTTGTATCAAAAGACGCCACGCGAGATATAAAAATAAACTGTTTATATCATGAAAGCAAAAGCAAAACCAGCTGTGATATAAACAATAAAAATAAGGTTTTTTACTGGGGGGTGGTAATAAAAGCTGGGATGTTATAGATATATACATGGAGAAGACCAATCAAGATTTTAAAACCGCCCTTTTTCAATTAGATTATATTTATAACAATATTTATAAAACGGAAAAAATAAAATGTTTTTATGAAAAACAAGAAATACAAAAAATACAAAGAATAAAAAACAAAACAACAAGCGGAGAACATAAAGCCGAGAAAATAAAAAGCGACAGCGAACAATTAGCGATCAAACAACAAATCATGAGAGAGTGCAGTCCGTTTTTTAACATCGTAAGCGATTTTTATCATGAGGAATTAATGAAAAATAAAACGGCGTTAAATTATTTAATTAACAAACGTAAATTATCATTGGAAACAATCAAAAAATTTAAATTAGGTTATAGCAATAAAGACAGTACAAAATTATTAAATTATCTTACAAAAAATAATTTAAATATTAAGGGATATTTAAGAACGTATTTATTATTTGAAAATCAAAAAACACATTCGTTATATGATGCACTGTGTGATTGTATAGTAATACCAGTTATACACAATAACAACACATATCATTTTTACAAGCATAATCATAATAAAGAAATAAACAAATATAATCCTAAATACAAAGCACAAATTAATTTTAGCAAGACCGATATTTTTTATATTTGTTATGGATTCAGTGAGGCCAAAAATGCAATCTTAGAAACAAAAACGGCCATCATCCACGAGGGATTTTTTGATGTCATCAGCTGTCATGATAAAAAAATAAAAAACGCGGTAGGATTAATTACAATAACAAAATTATTAAGTTTGTATATGATAAATTTTTTAAAAAAAATAACATAAAAGTTATAATCGCATTAGATAACGACGAGAGCGGAGAAAAGAACGCACAGCGCATAAAACAACAATTAAACAGCGAACATATAACAAATGAAATAAAAAAAATCAGCAGTCATTACAATTGTAAAGACGCCGACGACGTATTAAAAAATTATGATGTTAAAACATATAAAAAAATATTTTTAGAAAGTTAAGAGAATATATATTTTGAATCAAACGAAACAAAAACAATATAGGGACAAATTAAAATTAATTATTAAAACGGAACGAGAACATATAGGGGACAAAAAAACATTAAAAAAGTATAAAAGATTTTTAAAATATAAAATAAAAGCATTTTACAATTTACAGCCGATATGCGATGAGAGTATAAAATTACTAAGAAAAATAGAAAGCGAAAAAATAAAAATTATAAAAAATGTAATTAATGATATTTTTTTAATTGAATTAATCAAAGAAAAAGAACAACAAGAACGAGAAAGCAAAGAACAAATACAAAATGCAAAATGAGAGAGATAAAACACGCGGAGGGGTTAAAAGTATATAAAATATATATACAAATAACAAAAAAAGAAAATTTAAAGTTAAAAATTACAATAAAAAAAAAAAAAAACGCGTAGGGGATTATAAAATAAAAAAAATCCTATTAAGGATTTAAAAATATATAAATAAGTAATGAGAATTAAAAAAAATGTGTAATGAAAAAGATTATAAACCATTAGAAAGAATAAACAAACAAACAAACAAAACAAGAATTAATACAAAAAATAAACAAATACAAAATAGAATTAAAACAAATATTAACAAAAATTAAAATAAACGAACGAAACAAACAAAATATAAAAGAAATTGAAAACATTTATACAAAAATTGAAATTATAAAAGCGATGATTACAAGTTTAAATGGTTTTTAATCGGTGGGCATAAACATATAAAACAATTAATGGAAAGAATAAAAACAAAATTGTATATATTGGATAAAAAAAAAAAAAAACGCGGAGGAATTAAAAGAAAGAAAACAAACATTGGAAACATAAAAAAAAGTATATAAAACAAAAAAAATGAGGACCCACACCTCACCTTTTGTCTTTTCGCAAAATTACAATAAAAAACACGTAAAAATCAAAATACAAACATTAAAACCATTATTATTTTATACAAACATATGAAAATTTATATAAAAAAAGTATAAATTTTTATAAAAAAACACAAATTAATTATGTTTTTATATAAAAATATATAAAAATTTATATAAAAAGCATAAAAAATATATAAATTTATATAAAAATTTATATAAAAACATAAAAAAAGACTGTTTTTTAAATATAACACGTGCAAAACACATGCAAAAACTGTTTTATTACTGTTTTTATAAATAAAAAGCGGTTTTTTGTTAAAAAAACGCTTTTTAACATAAAAAACGTTTATAAATTGTTAAATATTAAAGCTTTAACATAAAAAATGTTTATAAAATGTTAAATATTAAAGCTTTAACATAAAAAATGTTTATAAAATGTTAAATATTAAAGCTTTAACATAAAAAATGTTTATAAAATGTTAAATATTAAAGCTTTAACATAAAAAATGTTTATAAAATGTTAAAAAACCACTTTTAACATAAAAAATATTTATAAAAGTAATAAATTAAAGGCTAAACATAAAAAAATGTTTATAAAATGAAAAAAAATTAAGCCTTTAATGCAAATAAAGACCAATAAATTAATTTTTTTATTATAAACCGCAACTGACCCAGAATAAACATTTTTTAAAATTACCCAAAAGCAATTATCAAAAACTAATTATTAATATTATAAATTATTTTTTTTATTTATCAACATAAACAACATAAAAAATTAATTTATTTTTTTTATTACTACCATTATTATATTCGCTATTAAAAGTAATTATTTTTAATCCAAAAAAGACTCATTTAAATCTAACTCAAACGTAAATGAGTATGTTTCGAATTAATTATCTCTAAAAAACATCTAAAATAATTAAAATTAACAAAAATATTGTCAAAAAAATTAATAAAAAATGCTATAATTATAGATATAAAAAAAAGAAAAAAGGTGCAAAATGTTTATCGGAAGAAACAAAGAAATTCAAAAATTGCAAAAAATCATTAATTCTCCTAAACATGAATTCGGTATTATATATGGAATTAGACAAGTAGGAAAAACTGCTTTATTAACACAAATTCAAAAACAAAATCCAAAAAAAGTTATTTATTTTATAGCTGATCAAACAGGATTGCCCAATAATTTAAAAACTTTAACAAAACGAATTACAACTTTTTTTAAAGATCCGAAATATATTTTTGAAGATTATTATGATTTATTCGAATATTTTTATAAAAAAGCAAATCAAAAAGAAATCGTTTTAATTATAGATGAATTTTCCTATTTGATACAAAGCGATAAGTCAATTATGTCAATTTTTCAAAAAATATATGAAGAAATAGTTTCTAAAAGTAAAATAAAAATTATTTTATCAGGTAGTCATTTAGGAATAATGGAATCAATAGATAGTTATCTAAATCCACTTTATAATAGAACTACTTTTAAAAAAATACAACTCTTACCTTTCGATTATAAAGAAGCATCTTTGTTTTTTTCTGATTTAGATGCTATTGATAAAATTAAATTTTATAGTATTTTTGGAGGTATGCCTTTTGTTTTGAAAAAAATTAACCCTAAAAAGGATTTAAAATCTAATATTAAAACTATTTTTTTACAAGAAAAAAATAATATTGAAGAAGTTTTAATTTCTCTTTTAGGGCATGAAAACAAAAAAACTTCTGTTTATGAACCTATTTTTAAAATTTTATCTTACGGAAATAATAAAACAATTTCGTATATTGCTAACAAATTAGAACAAGACATACCTAAAATAACTAATTTACTGAAAACTTTAACAAACATGAAATTAATAAACAAAGAAATCTCTTTTGAAGAAGTTTCAAAGAAACCTAAAAAAACTAACTATTCTTTCGCAGATCCTTTTTTTAAATTTTATTATTTTTTTATTAAAAAAAACGAATCTGAAAGTATCATTATGAATGAAAATAAATTTTATGAATTGTTTATTTTACCTCAATTGGAAAAATTTATTTCTTTGGAATTCGAAAAAATTTGCCAAACTTTTTTATTTAAAAAATATTACCAAAATGAAAAAATTAAAAAGATTGGAAGATATTGGGCAAACAATACAAAAGAAAATATTCATTGCGAAATTGATATTATTTTAACTGATACCGAAAATAAAACAACTATTTTCGAATGTAAATGGAGTAATTCGAAAATTGATTTCAAAATCGTCAAGCAATTACAACAAAAAAAAGAACATCTGAAAAAATTAAATTTTTTCTTAAATACCGATATTCAACTAGGTTTTTTTTCTAAAAATGGGTTTGATGATAAATTAATTCAAAATAATAACTACCTTTTATTTATTCCAGATGATTTATATAATCTAAGTTAATTTTATATATAATTCTAAGTTAATTTTATATATAATTTGCATCTTAAAAAAAGAAAATTTATAAAAAAAGAAGACTCATTTTAAAAAAGATTTATATTTTAATTTAAGATACAGGGCGCAAATATACGGTATAATGGGGTAATTTAGCCAATTGCCATGCTTGTAATGATAGCATGAAATCACGTAAAAGGAGAAATCCCGACGGTTCTTTAAACGAAAGAATGAGGAATTACAGCAGTCACGAAAGCGAAATGAGCCGAATTAGATAGGCAAGATGTTCTCGCAAGATTAAGATAGTCATGGAAAACGGTGTAAATTCGTGAAACTGTTAAAAGCAAATAGTAATTTAATAACCTACACGTAAGCTAATAAATAACCGTGTAGACTGAAAGCGATATGGGTAAATATGTATTGTGCTTATATGTTCATTATTAACAGCTATTAAATTAGCGATTTCAGTTATAAATCAACCGAGGTAGAACGGTTCTCTTGAAAGACAGAGTTTTAAAGACGGTTAAGACAGAACCTAAAACTATTAAGGCACATTATAGACGGAAATTGGAGAATCCTAAAAGACAAATTGAGAAATCAATTAAACTATTGAGGTAGAAAGCAATAGGTCTCAAGGATAAAGAGACCACCTAGTAGTCGTAGAAGCAAAACATGAGTCAGAACATTCATGATAATCGCACTACCAAGAAGCATTGGAAAGCAATGTATAAGGCGAAAGTGGCCAGCAACTGTTAATCTTGTTGGCAGTACGAAGAGATTGTCTGGAGAAATTACGGAAACTTGTGAGAAATCACTAAACTTGGAAGACCTACCAACGGAGTTTTAGAAATAAAACCTCGAAGATTGTAGTAATGCAATTTAGATTAATTAAAGCGTAGACAGTTGTGGAAAGCGGTATGCTTCGAAAGTTGCTCGTACCGTTTGGATGGGGACCAATTTGTAATAAAAGAGAGACATAAAACTCTCCATAAACGCATTTGATTTATCCATATAATTAATAAACCTACACGTAAGCTAATAATCAATCGTGTAGACTGAAAGCGATATAAATGAAAAGTTATGCATTTATATTTTCATTATAAACAGTTATTAAGTTAGTAATTTCAGTTATAAATCGGCCAAGACAGAACAGCTTTTGAAAGAAAGAGTTTCAAAGATGGTTAAGAATAGTCCTAAAACTATCAAAGAGCATTATAGACGGAAAATTAAGAATTCTAAAAGACATAATTGAGGTAATCAAGGTAAAGAGACCATTCAGTCAGTAGTAGAAGTAAAACGTGGATCGGAATTATCCATGATAATCGCACTGCCAAGAAGCATCGGAAAGCGATACATAGCTCGAAAGGGTTCAGTAATTGTTAATCTGTTGACAGTACGAAGAGACTGTCTGGAGTAATTACGGAAATCTGCGAGTGATAACCTCGATAAACTCGGAAGACCTACCAACGAAGTTTTGGAAATAAAACCTCGAAAGTTGCAGTGATGTAATCTAGATTGATTAAAGCATAGACAATTGTGGAAAACGGTATGCTTGGGAACTTGCTCGTACCGTTTGGACAGTGGCCATTTTGTAATAAAAGGGAGACAAAAAACTCCTCATAAACACATATTATCTATCTGTATTTTTTTATATAATAGGATACTTTGATTCGAATACTATTTTCGACTTAATAAAAGTATTAATTATGTTATATATTCAAATTTCAAAATACGGATTATTTTAATAAAATCTTTATATTGTTTTATATAATGATCTAAAAGGTAGGATTCGAACCTAAAAGATATGACAGTGATATTTTTCCCTATTTTATTTACTTTATTTTTTTAAAAATATTTTTATAAAAAATATGAAAATTATTTTTTTAATAGTTATTTGTAAATATTTTTTAAAAAACAAAAAAAATATTTAAATTTTTCGAACTCTGTAACACAATCGCAAACACTAGAATTACAAATAACGAAACTAAAAAAACAGCACCTACATAATCAACTAATAATAAAAAAACAAAATATATTAATAATATATATTTATAATCTTTATTTTTTTCATATTTATAAGTTTTATAAAAATGAAAAGTAAAAATAAAAATTTTCATCGTTTTGTCAAAACAAAGCTTTTTAAAATATAAAAATTAAAAAGTTAAATCGTTTATTTAAAAATAAATAATTTAACTTTTTTTTTTTTTACATAAATTAAGATTAAAAAAAGATTTAAAAATTATTATTTAATAATTATATATAATTTGTTTTTTTTTTTTTTTAACTAAAATCTTTATATAAAATAATAAAAATTATTATTTGAAAAATTAAAAAAAATTTTTTAACTTAAAATTAAACGAAAATCAGAAAAGGAATCGAACCTAAAATATGAAGCCTCAAACAAAAAAAATATGTCTTTGGACAGCCCCTGTGATAATCTTTGTAATTTTTATTTTGATATTAGGTTATTGCTACTTCACTGGTAAAATATTAAACTATACAAATGAATACAATCCAACTACTCGAAAATTAATCAAAAAAACTCATTTCCAACCTGACAGAAAAACAATAAAATATATCAACGAATATAATCCATCTAATGGAAATAAAATTAAAGAAACTTATTTCGATCCATTTACTAGAAAAAGAATTAAAGAAACTAGATTTCAAGATAACGGAAAAAAAATAAGCAATATCATTGAATTCGATCCATCTACCGGAAACTTAATTAAATCAACTTATTTCCGTTCTGACGGGAAAACAATATTTTGTATTCTCGAATTCAATCCATCTACTGGAAACTTAATTGAATCAATTGAATTCAATTCCGACGGAAAAACAATAAATGTCATTAATGAATACGATCAATCTACTGGAAATAAAATTCAATTAATTAATTTCTGCTCCGACGGGAAAACAATAGACTGTATCAATAAATTCGAACCATCTACTGAAACAAAAATCAAAGTAACTCAATTACGATCTGACGGCAAAAAAATAAAATATATTGATGAATACGATCCATCTAACGGAAATAAAATTAAAGAAACTATTTTCCAACCTCATGACCAAACAATAGATTATATCAACAAATACGATTCATATACCGGAAACTTAATCGAAACAACCTATTACAATCCCGATGGTTCTATTAGAGAATGAGAAAAGAAGTGGATCTTATTAAAAATACCTAAAATTAAATTAAAAATATATAAAAAATTATCTATTCTTATATATCATTTTCGATTTCTTTTATATCATGTCTTATGTTTGTATATAAAAATCCCATTAACGACATAATATAAATAAAAAAATAGTTGAATAAAAATTATAAGAAATTTTATGAATTCTGTCATGCAACAATTGTTTTAAGTTTTTTTCTTTTATGAATTTGTATCATTTTCTTTATTCCTCGATTTTAAAAGATATTTCGTTAAAAAACATTTTTTATCTTTTTTCTACTGTCATTATTTTAGCCAAAAACATAAATACTAATTTTTCTAAAAATATTCCTTTTAATGTTATTTTTTTAAAATAATATAAAATAATTAACATAATTAAATATAAAAAATAAATTATATTTATATTTTTTTGTTGTTAATTAGTAAATTTTATATTTATTTTTTCTTTCTTTTTTAATTTAATTGTTTTTGATTATTTTGAACCATTTTCTTTATTCCTCACTTTATAGTTATTTATTTTTATTTATTTATTAATATTTAAATTAAAAATTATCTTTTAATAAATTACAATTTTTTTGATTAAATTGCGTTTGGTTCGCAAAAAGACAAAAGGTGAAACTCCTATTAAAAATGCCCTAAAATTAAATTAAAAAATCAAAATAGTAAATTATTAAAAAAAATTCTAAAAATAAAAAACAACAATAAAAAAAACAAATAATTAAAATAATCTCTTAAAAAAGATTCTTTTCCTTTTACTAAAAATCAAATCAAAAATAAATTAAAAAAAATAAAAACCAAATTTTTTAAAAAAATTTTATTTAAATAATAGCAAATTATAAAACATATACCTAAATTATATTCAAATAACAAAAAAATAGAGCATAAAAAGTTCCATTTTGATCATTCGACCAATTAGAAATATCATAAAATAAAAAATATAATTCAAACAATAACTCAATAGAAAAAATATATTATTTTTTAAATGTGTCAATTAATCAATATTTATCATGTAATAGATAATTTATTTCAAACGACAACTAAAAAAAATATAGAAAATCAAAAAAATTCGATTCAAACAAAAGAATAGATAATTATTTTTGAGCAATTACAATTTAATTTGTTGATTTTCGAACAAATGTTTTTTTAGACTCGCTTCAACCAAATCATATTCAATTATAGTACCATCAGAAGAAATACTTCTTAATAATTCATTTGTTTTTTGATTATATTCGTATACAATACTTGGGCCATTTAAAAAAATTTCTTTTATCAAACAATTTTGCATTGTATCATATTCTTTAATATCACCATTAGGAAAAATTTCTTTTATCAATTTTTGCGTCTTAGGTTCGAATTCTTTTATATGTTTATTTGGTAAAATTAATTTAATTAATGCTTTAGTATCTGGATCATATTCTTTAATTGTTTTTTGATTTGTTCCATTGGGATAAATTATATTTTCTATTTCATTAGAATCGGGTTCAAATTCTATTATATTTTTATTAGGTAAGATTAATTTTATTAATTTATTATTTTTTTTATCGTATTCTTTGATTGCTTCGAATGTTTCCTTATTTGGAGTAATCTCTTTTAATATAAAACCTGAAAAAGGATCATATTCTTGAGTTGTGCCGTTCTTTAGAATTTTTCGAATTATTTTTTCATTAAAAGGATCATATATTAATACATCACCATTAGGCAAAATTTCTTTTTGTAACTTATGAGTATATAAACCATATTCTTTAATATTTCCGTTATCAAAAGTTATTTTAATTAATTTTTTAGTATTTAAATTATACTCTTTTATTATTTTTTTATCTGGAGAAATTTCTTGACAAGCGAAAAGGGAATAATTTCTAATCGTTCCATCAGGAAAAATTTCTTTTTTTAAAGAAGAATTATATTCTTTAATAATTCCTTCAGAATCTGTTTCTTCTAATAAGTAACCTTTTTTTGAATCATATTTTCTTTGGTATTTATAAATTTTTTTTTGGTTATCAGATGCAAAAAAGAATTCTTTGATCAAATTATATGTTTCTGAATCATACTCTTTGATATTACCTTTGGAATCAATTATTTTAATTATTTTTCCTTTAATATAATCATATTCCAATTGAATATTATTTGTTGAAATTATTTTTATTATATTTTTATTTAATTCGTCGTATTTAATTGATATATTATTTTTTAATAAATCCTTTATCATCTGTTCATATTCTTGAATATTACTATTTTCTAAAGTTATTTTGTTTATTAATTGTTCATTAGGCAAATCATATACTTTATTTTCTTCTTTAATATTTTCTTTTTTTTCACTTATTTTATAAATGATAAAAAGTATAACTAAAAATAACATTAAGAAGAATATTTTATAAAATATATTACTTTTTTTTAATTCCAATTAATTTGCCTTTCTAATCGAAGAAAAATTAATTTATGGATATATTTTCGAAAAATTTCCTAAATTTTAATTAAAAAAATATTATTTTTGTTTTGTAAACTAAAAAATTATATTTGGGATATTTTTTTATGTAACAAAACATTGATATTATACATCAAAAATTATTCATCGCTAATAATTAATTTAAATATTTTTTTTAAAAAAATATCTTTCAAAAAATAAATAAAGATATTAAAATAAATTTATAAAATTAATGAAAAAAGCAAAATAATTATAATGTATGTAAAAGTTGTTAAAATTTTTTTTATTTTATAATTACATTTGAATTACAGTTTTTTTATTTTTTAATTAAATTCGTATTTATTTATTAATAATGATGTAATTTTAAAAAAATTTTAATAATAATCGTTTTGTATTTCAATTTATTTCGACAAATATATTCAAATTATACATTTAAGGAGTTAAAAAATATGAAGCCAAATTCAAGTAAATTAGATTTTAAGAAAATTTCGGAATTAATTTTTTTTATAGGTAGTTTTTTTATGTCTGGTTTTGTTGGCGTAATTTTAATTGTATCAAGTATTAATTGTGATGGTTTAGTATCTAAATTTTTATTTGATTACATTTGTATATTCGTTTTTTTATGTTTTATTACTTTTTTCATTCATATAACTAAATTTAAAAATAATAAAATTCATTCTTGGGTGAATTTAATAACTTTAATTACAGGTTGTATGAGTTATATAAAACATTCACCAGCAATTGCAACTAATAACGATTTATTTTATAATAGAACCAACCCTTTTTCGTATTTATATCGTTTGTTGATTCTGATTTTACCTTTTTTATTTATATTTTATTATTTATGTTTAGCAAAAGATGTGCCACCTTCTAAGAAAAAAATATTTGTCATTGTTTGTTATCCTTTAATTTATATAATAAGTAAGACATTAATATTAGATATTTTTATTCATGAAAGTATAAAATGGAAAGGTATTGGCTCTTTAGGAATGGGTAATAAAACATCAGACATAATTTTCAATATACTACAACTTTATTCAAGATTTTTACTTTTAATCCCTTGTGTATTAGGAATTTTATTTATGAAAAAAGAAATCTTAAATAAAGAAAAGATACATTTAATATTAGTTTATATAGGTTGTGGTCTTGTAGCTTTATCTTTTGGAGGTTTTTGGTACCCTTTCCCTTTCAAACAAAATGTTATGAAAAGATTATTTAAGGGGACTGAAGTTTACAATTTTTTAGAACATTTATCTAATTATAATGAAAAACCAAATAATAATAGTAGTTCTGATCATAGCACAGGTTCATCATATGGTACACCAAGTTATAGTACAGGTTATAAAGAAGAAAGAAAGAAAAGTAAGATTTTTTTCAAAAATATTTTAAAAAGATAATAAAAATTTATTTTAAAATAAAAATAAAACATTTTTAAAAAATTATTAAATTAATTAAATTAACAAAAATAATTTTTATATTTTCGGACCCATAATTGTATTTTATAAGGGAGGATAAAAAGAATTAAAATATGATAATAAAAATAATATATTTACTAATTGTCTACTTTGATAAAATAAAATTTTTTTTAAAATCATTTTTTTATCTTTTTTGTATTTTATTTATCTTCATTGTATTCTTTACAAAAATCCAAAAAATAACAAACGTATTTTTTTATATAATCAACATTTTTATATATAAAGCCGACAACTTCTGTTTTTATCATTTGATTTTAATTTAAAAATTGAGAATTCATTTTTTAATTGTTAATTAGAAACTTTGTTTCAATCATTAACATATCTTTTGTCTCTTTATTATTATCTTATTCTCATTATTAAATCTTTTTTTATTTTTATATAAAAAAAATATTCATTAATTTTTTTTTAAAAATCAATAAATATTTTGTTATGTTATAATTTAAATTATATATTCCGAGTTTATCCATAAAAAACACAAACTTAATTTTCGAATTTAATTTCATGTTTAGCTTTTTTTAAATTGTAATTTCAAGTTTACCAGGATAATAATAAAAATATTAACAATAATAAATAATTTTTTATTTTAAATTATCTAATATTTTTTGGTCATTTTCTGTAATAACAAATGTTTTGTTTTTGGCATCAGCTGTTAAGCAAGCTATGCTTGTTCCTAATTTATTTTTACGTATTATTTTAATTTTATTTTCTTGTGAATCTGTTTCGATAATTATTTCCCCATCTAAATCAAAAGCGGGGCATTCGTTTCTCCATGATAATAATTTTAAAAGATTTTTAACAACAGGACGTTGAACTTGTGATTTAATTTCTTCTAAAGAATAATAATGACGATTAATATTTCTTCCTTCTTTCGAAGATTCTAATAATTTAATATCATTTTCTCCTGCTAACAAACCTACATAATAAATTTGTGGAATTCCTGGAGCAAATATTTGGAAAGCACGCGCTAATAAATAAGCATCGTCATCATTACCTAAAGCAGAATAATAAGTTGTATTAATTTGATAAATATCTAAATTATTATAGGAATCTGAAGAATAAATTTTTTTAACATTCGCTCCTATTTTGTATAATTTTTCAGAAGTATAATCGATTTCTTCATCTGTTAAAATACCACGAGCGTCAACCACTCCGATGCCATCATGAACATCTAAAGTAGTAAATTGCTTCATCGGTGATCTTCTTAACCAATCAGCTAAAGTTTTAACTTTTCCTGAATATAATGTATAAAGCATTACCAATGGTAAAACAAAATCATAAATAAAGTATCCATGTTTGCTAATTTTATCAGAAATAGTATAATGTTCATGAATTTCTGGTAAAATTTCGACTTCTAAAGGTTTTAAAATATTATCTACTTCTTTTAAAAGATTCCAAATTTCAGGTTCGACAAAAAAACAATTAGTATTTATTTTTTTACAAGCGTAAGCAAACGCGTCTAAACGAATTAAACTAGCGCCATGCGAAGCCATATCTACTAAAGTTTTTTTAATAAATTGTTTAGCTACAACATCGCTTATATTAATATCAATTTGATCTTCTCCGAAAGTATTCCAAAGTTTTTCTTCTGTGCCATCTTTAAAAGTAATAGAATGTATAGGCGCTTTATTTTTTCTTTTATAAATTAAATCAATATCTTCAGGAGTAGGTTTTTTGTCTTCTTTTTGAGCCCAAAATTTTTCCCAACGAATAAAAAAATTATTATATTTAGAATTATCATGATTTTCTTGAAAATCTTTATACATTACAGATTCACGAGAAATATGATTAATCATGAAATCGAACATTAAATAATATTTTTCGCTTAAATTTTCAATATCTTTCCGATTTCCGAAAGCTGAATCGACATTATCATATCCTGATGGAGAAAAACCACGATCGCTTGTTGACGGAAAAAAAGGTAATATGTGAATTCCGCCAATAGAATCTCCAAAATCTTCTTTTAAAACTTTAATTAAATCTTTAAGATTTTTTCCTAATGAATCAGGATAAGTTATTAACATTGCTTTATTTTTAATTTTCATTGATTATGACCCTTTTTTATAATTAAACTTTTGATTTTATAATTATTTATCAAATCACAAATAAAAAATGATATGATAAAGCTTTAAATATTTAATATTAAATAATTATAAAAACAGAAATAATTTTTTTAATTATTTCTATAATTTTAATTTTTTATATTAAAAATTCTAATTAATTATTTTAATAATTATTTTTAAAATTCTAAAATAATATATTATTTTTAAATTATTTATACTTATGAATTGTAACATAATTTTTATTTAAAATATTGTTTTGAAAACATACTCATCAATTACATTTATTTTAATATTTTTAAAATAATTAAAATTTTTATTCTTTTTTTAAGAGAAAAAACAAAAATGTAAATATCTAAAATAAAAAAAATTTATTATTTTTTGGAAATATGTCGTTTTCTAATTATTATTTTCTCGATATATATAACCCCGTTTCTGTATTGATAATAATTTCTTCTCCTTGTTCAATAAAAATAGGGACTTTAATAATCAAACCTGTTTCTAAAACAGCGTCTTTAAATGAAGTTGTTTTACGAGCATTATTAGACGTTGTCAAAGAATCTGTTTGAATTATTTTTAAAGAAATTTTATCAGGAATAGTAACACATAAAATCTCTTCTTCCTCATCGAACATAAATTCTACTAACATAGATTCTTTTAAATATTTAATGATATTTTCCAGTTTATCTTTAGATATTTCAAATTCTTCATAATTATCTGGATCTAAGAAAATATATTTATCATTTAAAATGTAAGAAAATTGCAATTTTTTTTTATTAACTAACGCTCTAGTAATTTTCACCCCTGCATTAAAAATATGTTCAATAATATAACCATTTTTTAAATTTTTTAATTTGCTTCTTACAAAAGCGGCGCCTTTACCAGGTTTAACATGTAAAAAATCTACAATTTGATAAACATTATTATTTAATTTAATAGTTTGACCTATTTTAAAATCATTAGTATTAATCATTATCTTTCGGTTCCTTTTTTAAAAAATTTTTTATTATATAAAATATTTTTTCTTTCCAATTTTCATCTAAAGGATTTATAATTTGTAAAAATTGAATTTGGTTTTTAAACCATGTTTTTTGTCTTTTGGCATATTTTAAAGAATTCCGAATAATTAAATCTTTAGCTTCGTTAAAACTTATTTTTTTTTCTAAAAAAGCTTTTATTTCGCGATATCCTATAATATTAAAATTTGCTTTTGGATGATTTTGGATAAGATATTTTACTTCTTGAATAAAACCTTTTTTTAACATTTCTTCTAATCTAGATATTAACCTTTCTTTTAAAATATTTTTTGGTATATCTAGATAAAAAAATAAAATATCGAATAAAGGAATATCTTTTTTTTTCTTGTCAGATCTTAAATTATTTTGAATAATTTGTTTATAAGCGCTTAAAATACGACGTGGATTTTTTTCATCTATAATTAATTTAGGATCTTTTTTTTTAATTATTTCCAACATTTGTTGTATTTCTAAATTATCTATATTCATCTTATGATTTAAAAATTCATCTTCAGAAAATAATTCATAATCAAAAAGAGATGCTTTAATATAAAGGCCACTTCCGCCAACTATAAAAGGAGTTTTTATTTGAGGTATTAATTCTCTAACATCTTTTTGAAAATTATAAATGTTATAAGATTCTTCAGGTTCAACTTTACTCAATAAATGATGTTTTATTTGTTTAGTTTCTTCAATATTTATTTTAGCTGAACCAATATCAAATTTTTTATAAATTTGAACCGAATCTGCATTAATAATTTCCCCTTCAAAAAAAAGAGCTAATTCAATAGACAAACTAGTTTTTCCGGATGCTGTTGGCCCAGAAATAACTATTACTTTTTTCATATAAATCCATTCTAAATAAAATTTTAATAAATAAATTTATATATTGTAAATTATAAAAAATTACTCATTAAAATTTATTTTTGTAATTTGCTTATGATGTCCTAAAGTTAATAAAACTCCGTTTAATTGTCTTTTTCCTTCTGCAATTTTATGCTTTTTTTTATGTTTTGTATTTATAAAATTATTAATAATAATATTTTTATCTTGTCCAATTACCCCTTCATATGGTCCAGTCATTCCGACATCTGAAATATAAAGTGTTTTTTTGGGTAATATTTTATCATCATTAGTTTGAACATGAGTATGTGTTCCTACGATAGCATCAATTTTACCATCAAAATAATGAGCCAAAGCAATTTTTTCACTAGTAACTTGTGCATGAAAATCTAAAAATGAATAATTATACTTGTTATGACAAATATTCAAAATATTTTCAATTTTTTCAAAAGGGCAAGATAAATTATCATTATTTATAAAAACTCTTCCTAAAGCGTTCATTATAAGAATTTTTTTATTTTTATATTTTATTATTTTATAACCATTACTAGCAGTACATTCGCTATCTAAATTAACAGGTATAACAATATTAGAAGACGAAATAAAATTCTTAATGGAATTATTGTCGAAAGTATGATTACCCATTGTTATTATATCAACTCCGGAAAGAATTAATTCTTTATAATGTTCGTAATCTAAACCTTTGCCATTATCGACATTTTCTGCATTCGCAATAATTATATTATATTTATATTTACTTTTTAAAAAATTTATTTTTTCTATTAAATAATCAACACCTGGCGTGCCACAAATATCACCAATAAAAAGAATTTTCATAATATTTAGCACCCCTTTAATTAATTATTGATTTCAGCTATATCAATTACTCTCAACTCTCTAAGAACAGTAATTTGAATAAAACCATTATAATGAATATTTTTTTGAATTTTTTTTCTAATTTGTTTAGCTATTAAAAAAGTATTTAAATCATCAACTTCTTCAGATTTAACAATAACTCTTATTTCTCTGCCAGATCTGATGGCATAAGATTTTGATACCCCTTCAACGCTATCAGCAATATTTTCTAATTGAGTTATTCTTTGAATATAATTCTCAATTGAGTCTTTTCTAGCTCCTGGTCTAGCAGAACTAATTGTATCCGCGATCGAAACTAAAACAGCTATTAAAGTGGTTGATTCTTGATCTTCATGATGTGAAGCGATGGCGTCTATTACTTCTAAAGATTCTTTATATTTTTTAGCAAGTTCAACTCCGATTGTAACATGACTTCCTTCTGTTTGGTAATCTAAAGCTTTACCAATATCATGTAAAAGACCAGCTTTTCTAGCTATAATTTCATTTTCTCCTGTTTCCGCAGCTAAACATCCTGCTAAAAAAGATACTTCTAAAGAATGTTTTAAAACATTTTGGCCATAACTAGTTCTAAAATGCAATTTACCTAATAATTTTACTAATTCTTCATCAATAAATCCTATTTTAGCTTCATAAACTGCTTCTTCGCCTATTTCTTGTATAAACTCATCAATCTCTTCGGATTTTTTTAAAAATGTTTTTTCAATACTTGAAGGAGTGATTCTCCCATCAATAATTAGAGCTTCTAAAGTTCTTTTCGCAATTTCTCTTCTAATAGGATCGAAACAACTTAAAATAACTGTATTCGGATTATCATCTATTATTAAATCTACACCGGTAACAACTTCAAAAGCTTTTATATTACGTCCTTCTTTGCCGATAATTCTTCCTTTTAAACTATCTTGTTCTAAAAAAATCATACTAATATTATGTTCATAAACAACGTCTCTAGATAATTTTTGCATTGTCAAAATTAATAAATTTTTTGCTTTATTTTTGATCTTAAATTTATATTCTTTTTCTTGTTCTCTTTCGTAATTTATTATTTCTTGATAAGAATTTTCTTTAACTTGTTTCAAAATAATTTCTCTGGCTTCTATTTGAGTCAAAGAAGAAATTTGTTCTAATTTGTTTTGTTGTTGTATCATTATTTTTTCGATTTTATTTTGTAGTTCTTCTAAATATTTTTTATTAATATTTATTTTTTGTTCTTTATTATATAAAAATTCTTCTTTTTCATGTAGATATTTAAATCTAGAAGCCAATAATTCTTCTTTATGAATAATTTTCTCTTCTAAATTAATAATTATGTTTCTTCTTTGATTTAAATCGTTTTCTGTTTCTTTTTTTAATAAAGAAATTTTTTTTTCGGTTTCTGAAATAATTTGAGCCGAAAGTAATTGAGATTTTAATATTTTTTTTTCAATACTTTCGTCTGTTTGTCTTATTTTTTCACTTATTTTTTTTTTAGACAAAAAATATATAAAAATTACTAATCCAGCAAAAATAAAAAATAAAACAAACAAGAAACTGTTATCAATATGATTCATTTACATCTTTTTTAATAAATTATTTCTTCCTTTCTTAATATTAAAATATTTATATCAGTTCTAATTTAATATTTTTTTATTTAATATTAATTTTGTCTATTATCTTAATTTAAATTTTTTTATTTTCGATTAATATTTGTTTAATATTTTTTATAATATTTTCGATTATTTTTTTATTTAAAAAATATTTTAAATAGAAAAATAATCGAAAATATTATAAGGACATAAAAAATAATTTTCTTATTTAAAAATAAATTCTTATAATGAAAATTAATATATTTTTTTGATATATAATATTTAATTTTTGTAAAAATATATATCTAGCATGTATTATATTATAATTTTACATATTATTCAAATAATAATATTATTTTGAATATATATTCGACTAAATAAATAAATATTTGTTTATTTATTAAAAAAAACTAAAAATTTATAAATTAAATTTTTAGTTTTTAAAAATAAAATTATATTTTTATTATTTTTTTTAAAATTTTAGGATTCATGATTTTTTTCAAAGTTGGTTGATTAGCAAGAGAATTAACAACTTTATCTATTGTTTTCCCGCCTATTTTTTCTCCTAGTTTGTATAATGAATCAGATGCTCCTTTAAAAGCTTTTGTTTCTGTAAATTTTTTTAATAAATTTGAAGGATTTTCATCATTTTGTTTTTCTTCCAAACCTTTTTCATGCGAATAGAAAATATCATATTTTTTTATTTTTGTTAATTCAAGAATTAATAAAAATATTATTCTTTTGATAAAACCCTCGCCCAAACCGCACGGGCATATCCCTATGCATACGGCTTTCCGAGTTCATTCATAAAAAATTAATACTTTTTTATTAAATTAGAAAAAAAATTATTTTTTTCTCTCTGTTTTCCTTCCCCTTGTAAAAGTTATTAACTTCTCCTTGGTAAAATATTAATTTTACGAGTACTATGAAAACTCTGCAAGCATATAAAATTAAAATTATAAAATTTATAAATAACAATAATTTTATTTAGCTTTTCCAAGGTAGCTCTTTAATTTGGGAAATGTTAATTTTGCATGGATATTATTGGTAAAATAATTATTATCAAAAAATTTTTTTATAAAATTAAGAAATTATTAAAAATTAAAGATAGTTTAATTATTCGATAAAGAAAATAATCAAAGTCTTAATTTGATAAATTTTTTTTAAAAAAAATTTTGAAATAAATAAAATAACATTAACGTTAATTATTTAATTATTTTATATCTTTAATTCCCTAGAATTTCATGCTTTTACTAACTTCATTTCGCATTCTTTATTTTTTTATTTCAACGCTTTTTGGATATGCTATTTTCCCTTATTAAATTTTCATTCTCAGGTGAATCCAATAATGTGATATACTATCTATCAATACCAAAGGGTCCCTTAATACCCTCTAAATTAAAGGCTCGAACTTGCGCACTTTATCATTGATTGATTCTGAATCTTCTGTTTTTACCGTTATATCTTCTATCGGTTCAATATTTGTTATTAAATTATCAGAATTATTTGTAGAAACTACTTCATTATCATCTGATTTAAGAAAAAAAATCAAAAAAACAAAAAACAATATTAAGAAAACACAACTAGAAACAAAAATAATAATTTTTTTTGTTTTGTCCAAATTCTTATAATATCTTTCTTTTTGTTTATATGTTAAAACAACTTAATATAATTAACTTTTTAATTTTAATGAAATTAATTAAAATTATTTATTTTTATCAAAAATTCAAATTATAAAAACGTTAATAAAAAAAATTAATTATCTTTTGATATTTATAATTAAATATATAAATATCAAATAATATTATATAATATAAATATAAAAAAATAACGAATATTGGTGAATAATAATATTTTTTTTAAATAAATTAAATAAACAATAATCATTATTATATACCTATTTATTTTATTAAAAATTAATTTATTAAATTAATTTTTCTTATTATAATTAAAAGTAGTTATAAAAAAATAATTTCGATTCAAAAATGAAACTTTTTAAATTATTTTTTTAATAACTAATAACTATTTTTTTAAATTTAATATAATATAAAAAAAATTAAAATTTTATTGAATATATAACTATTTTTAATTTAGATAAGGATATTTGACAAAATATAAATGACCAAAAATATTTTTTTTAATATTTTTAAAATTACAAAAAAGAAAAAAATTTTATTTTTTTTAATTTTATTATTTATTTTTAATAATATTTATCAATGGACTCCAAAAGGAAAAGAAATATCATTTCAAAAAATGCAAGACAAATTTAATAGTCAATTAATTAGAAAATTCAAATATACAATGCGAAAAAATTCGATAACTAATTTATATTATTTTTTATTAGAAGCTGAAGATTTGAATAACATATTCTTTCAAACACAAATTTTAGAACCTAATGCAGTTAATATAATTAATAAATTCAAAACATATCCTAATATAAAAGAATACGAATACAAAACAGATTTTTATTATTTATTTTTATTAATAAATAAAATTCCAATATTAAGTTTATTTATTAATTTAGTCCGATATTTATCTTCTGTTATTTTTATGTTTTATATTTTAAATAATTTTCTTTTACGATCAGGAAAATTGAAAAACAATCCTTTAATTTCTAATAAACAAAAATTAAAATTTAATTTTAAAGATATCGCCGGAAACGAAGAAGAAAAAGAAGAAATGAAAGAATTAATTGATTTTTTAAAAAATCCACTAAAATATTCTTCAATGGGAGCTTCTATTCCGAAAGGAATTTTATTAGAAGGCCCTCCGGGAACAGGTAAAACTCTTTTAGCTAAAGCATTAGCTGGGGAATCAGGAGTTCCTTTTTATGCTGTTTCTGGTTCAGAATTTGTAGAAATATACATTGGAACAGGAGCTTCTAGATTAAGAAAACTATTTAAAGAAGCAAAAAAAAATATTCCTTGTGTTATTTTTATTGATGAAATTGATATTTTAGGAAAAAAAAGAGGAAATGATATTTTAGACTCTTCTTCCGAAAGAGATCAAACTTTAAATCAATTATTAACTGAAATGGACGGTTTCACTTCTTCTAATGGAATAATTATTATAGGAGCTACTAATCGAACTGATATGTTAGATCCTGCTTTATTAAGGCCAGGTAGATTCGATCGTAAATTTAAAATTGGGCTTCCTGATGTTAAAGCCAGAGAAGCTATTTTAAAAGTTCATGTTCGAAATAAAAAAATAATTCCTAATATTGATTTTTATCAATTAGCAAAAAGAACATCAGGGATGAATGGAGCTCAATTAGAAGCGATCGCAAATGAAGCCTCTATTTTAACAATTCGTAATAAAAAAGAATTAATTACTATGAAAGAATTAGAAGAAGCTGTGGATCGAGTTTTAATGGGGCCGGCTAAAAAATCAATAAAATACGATGAAGAAGAAAGAAAAATGGTAGCTTATCATGAATCTGGACATGCAGTAATTGGTTTAAAATTGAAAAACGCTCCAAAAGTAGAAAAAATTAACATCATTCCAAGAGGTTCTATCGGTGGTTATAATTTAATGATTCCTGATAAAGAAACATTATTTTCTTCTAAAAAAAGAATGTTAGCAAATATTACTTCTTATTTAGGCGGTATAGTAGCCGAAGAATTATTTTTCGATGATATTTCCTCTGGTTCTGCTGAAGATTTAAGAAAAGCCAACGAAATATCTAAATTTATGGTCATAAAATACGGAATGAGTTCTTTAGGAGTTATTCAAAATACAGAATTTTCTGACGCTAAAATAATTGATGAAGAAATTAAAAAAATAATAAATGAATGTTATCAAGAAGCTAAAAAAATTATTGTTGATAATAAAATTTTATTAAATAAAATTGCTAATTTATTATTAAAAAAAGAAAATATTAGTAAAGAAGAATTAGATAAATTATTTTAATTAATTTATTCCTTAAAATATTAAAAAATATTATAATATTTCAAAAATAAAAATTTAAATTGTTATTATTATTTTATGATATAATAAAAATATACTTAATATTAATAAATTTAATTTTATTTAATATAAATATATTTTTTAATTATATTAAGGCTGATGTGGCGAAATGGTATACGCATTTGACTCAAAATCAAACGAGTTCAACTCATGTCGGTTCGAGTCCGACCATCAGTACCAAATAAAAAAATTATCTTTTATAAAACATAATAATATTAAAATTTTTAATTTTTTTAAATAAATAAAAAAATATTTAAATCTTATAAAATAAAAAAAGTTATCTTTTAAAAGATAACTTTTTTTATTTTAACTAAAAAAATATTTAATTTCTTTAACTTGTTTATATTAATGTCTTTTTTTGTATTCTCGAAAAACGACAAAAGAAAAAATTTAATTTTGTATATAATTTTATTTACTGTTTTTATTATATTTTTTATTTAAAGAAAAAATTTTTAATAATATTCATAATTTCTATTTTTTAAAAATGGCGGAGTAGAAGGGATTCGAACCCTTGCACCAAAAAATTGGACTACGTCCTTAGCAGGGACGCCTCTTATAGCCTACTTGAGTACTACTCCTTTATATAAATTAAGATACTATTAAATTATAATATAAATATTTAAAATATTTAAATAAAAAGTAATAATTTAAAAATTATTACTTTTTATTTAAGTTTATTAATAATTTTTTTCTTTAATTCTATAATAATCAAAGGCATCATAGAAAATAAAAAAATAATTATAATATCTTTATAATACAAAAAAGAAGATATTTGGAAATTACTTCTTAAAAAAGGAATTATTAAAATAGTCATTTGCAACAAAAAACTAATAATAAAACAAATTCTTAAATAAAAATTAGGTTTTAAACTAAAAATAGATTTATTAAAACTTCTAAAATTAAAAACATGAATTAATTGAGATAATGATAAAACCATAAAAGCGTAAGTTTGCCCATATTGACTAGGTTGATTATTTTTATGCATTTGATATCCTATAAAAGCAGCTAAAAAACTTAAAAAACTTATCATTATGCCTTCACTGAAAATTTTCTTAATTATTTTCTTATTTAATAAAGAATTTTGAATAAGACGTGGTTTTCTTTGCATTATGTCTGTTTCAGGATGCTCTAAACCTAAAGAAATAGCTACCAAAGAATCAGTAACTAAATTAATCCAAAGTATTTGTAAAGTGTTCAAAATAATAAAATTTTTATCAAAAAAAAGATGTCCTAATAAAGTATTTAATAATATAAGAATTATTTCGCCAATATTACAACTTAATAAAAACATAACACTTTTTTTAATATTATCAAAAATATTTCTTCCTTCTTGGATAGCATTTTTAATAGTATCAAAATTATCGTTAGTTAAAATAATGTCTGATGCATTTTTAGCAATATCAGTTCCTGTTATCCCCATCGAAATACCTATATCAGCTTTTTTAATACTTGGCGCGTCGTTAACTCCATCACCTATCATCCCTACAATTTTGCCTTTTTTCTGCCATGATTGAATAATTTTTAATTTCTGTTCAGGAGTAGTTCTGGCATAAACTTTAATCGAAGATAATTTAATATTAAATTCTTCTTCTTTTAAAAGTTCTAAAGACTCACCGTCAATAGCTAAATCTCTTAAGGGATCAAAAATTTTCAAATCAGAAGCAACTTTAACAGCTGTTTTAAGATGATCTCCGGTTATCATAATAATTTTAATAAAAGCTTTTTGACATTCTTGAATAGTTGGTAAAATTTCAGAACGTATCGGATCTTCTATTCCAAAAGCTCCTAAAAAAATAATTTTATATTTTATTTCGTTTAATATTTTTTCTAAATTCGAATTGCTCAAATCATAATCATAAGAATTCATCGATGCATAAGCGATTCCTAAAACTTTATAACCTTCAGAAGACATCAAATCTAAATCTGTTTTTATTTTTTTAATATTTTTTTTATTTTTAACAACAATTTCATTTTTATATTGAATACAATGAGATAAATTAAATAAAACTTCAACGGCTCCTTTGATTATTAAAAATTTATCATTTCCTTTTTGATGAACCGTTACCATAAATTTTTTTGTACTATCGAAAGGAAATTCTTTTATTTTTTGATGTTCTCTCACAAGTTGTTGAATATTTAATTTCAATAAATTACCTAAATCTATAAAAGACTGATCAACTGAATCAAAAACAAAAATTTCCTTATTTGAATAATTTACTTTTTCAGAAGTAAAATAATTATTGTTGCATAAAACGCCATAAGTCACTAATCTTGTTATATTTAGATCTGATATCAAACTCGTATTAATTTTTATTTTCTCATAATTTAAATATAATTTATTAATAGTCATTTTATTTCGCGTTAAAGTTCCTGTTTTATCAGTACAAATAATATTTATAGCTCCCAAAGTTTCTAAAGTTTTTAAATTTTTAACAATAGCGTTTTTCTTTATTAATTTTTTTATCCCTGAAGCTAAAATAATAGTTATAATGGCTAATAAACCTTCTGGAATAACAGCTACAGCTAAAATCATAGAAGATAAAATAATTTTTTTAATTGCCGAAAAATCTATTTGCCCTTGTAATATAAAATTTTTTGATAAATTCAAAATAAAATTAATAATGACAAAGATACAAATAATAAAACTTAAGATTTTCGATAATTGTTGAATATTTTTCTCTAAAGGAGTTTTTTCTTTTTTTTGTACAGATATCAATTGGGTAATTTTTCCTATTTGAGTATTTACCCCTGTTTCGATAACAACACCATGAGCATTTCCTGAAACAATATTAGTATCCATGAAAACTAAATTAGGAGAATTGTTTAAAATAAATTTATTCGAAATAATACAACTATTTTTAATAACAGGTAAAGTCTCCCCAGTTAAAATAGCTTCATTAACTTTTAAATCATTAGTTTTTATTAATCTTAAATCAGCGGGAACAACATCTCCCATTTCTAAATAAATAATATCTCCGACAACTATTTCTTCTTTGAAAATTAATTTTAATTCTTTATCTCTTAATATTTTAGCGTAAGGTTTTGTGTTTTTATTAATAAGAAATAAGGAATTTTCTTTACTATGTTCGTAGAAAACTCCTAAAAAAGCGTTACTTAAAATAATTATTAAAATTAAAAAACTTTCTACTAACTCTTCTTTTGTGTTTTCGATAATTCCTATCAAAAAAGTAATTAAACAAATCGTTAATAAAATATAAACAAAATAATCATCGAATTGATAAAAAAATTTTTTCCAAAAACATTTTTTAGGGGATTCTTTTAATTTATTTAAACCATTTTCTAAAATTTTTTGATCTACTTTTTTTTGTGTCAATCCTTCTTTAAAATTAGTTTTTAACTCTTTTTCTAATAATTCTAAAGAGGATTGGATAAATAATTTATCCAATTTTTTTTAAATCTTTCTAATTTTAATTTTTATTAAAAAAATTAATTAAATATAAAATTGTAACAATAATAAATTAACTATATAAATTTATTATTGTTAATTATAATCGAATAATATAAAATAATTTATCAATTATTGAACTATCATACGAGTGATACGAACTGTATTAATTACTAATCCGTCATATTTTAAGCCTTCGAATTGCCAATTATTATAAAAAATTTTGATTTTTTCATTTTTATCAGGCATTCTTTTTAATTGTCCTAAAATAAAACCACTTAAAGTTTCGTAATCTTCTATAGGTAAATCAGCTTTTAAATGTTCTTCTGTTTCGTGTAAATGCGTAGTGCCTCTTATTATGTACTCTTTATCTGAAATTTTTACAATTTCATTATTTTTTTTATCATATTCATCTTCTATTTCGCCTAAAATTTCTTCAATAACGTCTTCGATAGTTACGATGCCAGAAGTGCCTCCGTATTCATCTACAACGATCGCAATATGATTTTGTTTCAATTGCATTTCTTTAAATAATTCGCTAATATTCTGGAATTCAATAACAAAATAAGGTTTACGTAAAAATTTATTAATATTGAAATCTTGTTCTTTATTTGAAGAATTTTTTTTCTTTTTATCTTCTTCTAATAACCCTTTAAAGATATCTTTAACATGTACAATTCCTATTATTTTATCAAGATTCTCTTCGTAAACAGGAAATCTTGTATATTTTTCACGAGAAATAAATTCTATAATATCTTTTTTACTAATATTAGAATTGATAGCGATAATTTCTGTTCTATGTCTCATAATATCTGAAACTAACGTTCCATCGAAATCAAAAACATTTTGAATCATATCTTTTTCACTGTTATTAATGACGCCAGTTTTATAAGAAGAAGTTAATAAAAATCTTAACTCATCTTCATCTACGACATCTTTTTTGACGTTAGTATCAATTCTTAGTATAAATAAAATCAAATTACTAATTTGATTAAAAATAAAAACAAAAGGTTTTGTTAAAAAACAAATTATATTAAAAATATTAATAAAAAAATAAGCAGTTTGAAGCGGAAAAGCCAAAGCAATTCTTTTGGGAACTAATTCGCCTAAAACAATAGAACTTACCACAATTAATATATCAATGACATAATCATGATTTTCATGATTTATTGAAAATCCTTGGCAAAATGTTAAAATATGAATTATTATTTGAATAACTGATAAAAACAAATTAGGTTTTTCTTTTAATTTTTTAATTTTTAAAGCTTTTTTTTTTCCTTTTTTGACTTCTAAATCAATTTTATTTTGATTTAAAGAAACTAAGGCTATTTCTATAGAAGAAAAAAAAGAATTTAACAAAATTAAAGAAACAATAATAATACCACTGGGAACTGTTGGACTCACTTTATTTCGTAACCTCTTTTTTTAAATTTAAAAAAAACAGATTACAAAATATTATATGATTACAATCATCTAGATCACTTTTTTCCATAAACTATAAATTTACTAAATCTCCTATTATATTTATATCATTTTGTATACACTATTAGATGATAACTAATATTATTTTAACATATTAATATTATATATTCAATTATTAATTTTTTCTATTTTATATTAAAAAATGTGAAATGTTCCGAAAATTTAAACATTTTTTTTGTTTTTTAAAAAAATCTTTAAAAATAACTATCAAAAAAATATTTTTTTATTTTCGTGAAAGATTTTTTTTATTTAATCAAGATCTTTTGTTTTATATATATAACTAAGAGATCAAAATAATATTTATAAATATATTAAAAAAATAATAAATTATTTAAAAAAACTTAAATTAAATTTATTTTATAATTTTATTTTTATAATCCTTTAAAGATAATGAAATTTTACCTCTATTATTGATTTCAATACATTTAACAAATAATTTATCGCCTACATTTAAAACATCTTCTACTTTTGCTGTTTTTTTATTATCTAATTGACTAATATGAATGAATCCTTCGATTCCTGGACAAATTTCAGCTACCGCTCCAAAAGATTGACCTTGTTTATCACTTAAAATCTTTAAAATAGTTACTTTAAAAACTTCACCTACTTTAATTTCTTTAACTAAATTTAAAATATAATTAGCTGTTTTTCTAACAATATCAATATTATAATGAGTTATAAAAATATTTCCATCTGGTTTAATATCTATTTGAACATTATCATGTTTTTCAATAATTCTAGAAATTATTTTTCCACCTGTGCCTATTATATCCCTTATTTTATCAGTTTTAACACGAATAACCTGAACTTTAGGAGCGAAAATAGAAACTTCATCATTATGTTTAGGAATGATAGCGCCCATTTGTTTCAAAATTTCTATTCTTCCTAAACGTGCTTTTTTTAAAGCTTCTTTTAAAATATCGAATTTAATACCTTTTTGTTTAATGTCCATTTGCAAAGCAGTAATTCCTTTTTGAGTTCCGGCTATTTTAAAATCCATATCGCCTTCTTTATCTTCAAAACCTTGGATATCAGTTAAAATAACATATTCTTTTTCATCTAAAAACAATCCCATAGCTATTCCTGCGACAGCTTGTTTTAAAGGAACTCCTGCGTCCATCAAAGCCATCGAAGACGCACAAATAGTAGCTTGTGAAGAAGAACCATTAGATTCTAAAATTTCTGAAACTACTCTAATAGAATAAGGAAATTCTTCTTCCGAAGGTAAAAGATAAAATAATGCTTTTTCAGCTAAAATTCCATGACCGATTTCTCTTCTAGAAGGCGCCATATACCTTCCTATCTCACCAACAGAATAATAAGGAAAATTATAATGTAAAATAAAACGTTTTTCTTCTTCTTCTGTTAAATCATCAATCATTTTACTTTCTCTTAAGGTTCCTAAAGTTACAACAGCTAAACTTTGTGTTTGCCCTCTTGTGAAAAGAGCTGATCCATGAGTTCTAGGTAACAAACTTATTTGACTTTCGATTTTTCTAATTTCGTATAATTCTCTACCGTCAATTCTTTTTTTATCTTTAATAGTCATTTTTCTAAATTCTTGACGTAATAAATCATAAAAAATATCTTCTATATGATGAAAATTTTGTCTATTTTCTAATAAAAAATCATTATTATTCTGGTATTCTGCTAATAATTTTTCTTTTAATTGATCTATAATATTTTTAAATGATTTAGAATCGTTTTTATTCTCTGAGTTTATATATAAAATATCTTTTATTTGAATTCGATATTTATTTTCTATTTGATTGTATAACTCTTCATTCCAATAAGATTCTAACAAAAACTGTTTTTGAGGATTAATTTTTTCTTTAATTTCATCTTGAAACAAACAAAGTTTTTTAATAATTTCATGACCATAAATCATAGCCTCTAATAAAACTTCTTCTGTTGTTTCTTTACAAACGGCTTCTATCATATTTAAACTGTTTTTAGTACCTGACAAAGTCAATAAAAAATCTGATTTTTCTCTTTGTTTTGAATTAGGATTAACAATAAATTGATTATTGATCTTTCCTATACATACTCCCGATACAGACTCTATGTAAGGGATATCTGATACTAACAAAGATAAAGAACTTGAAAAAATAGCAAATATTTCGTTATTACCATCGTAATCGCTACTTAAAATAGTATTCACTATCTGAACTTCTTTTTTAAATTGTTTAGGAAATAAAGGTCTTAAAGTTCTATCTATCAAACGAGAATTTAAAACCTCGTGATCAGACGGTTTACCTTCTCTTTTAGTAAAACTCCCGGGTATCTTTCCTACAGCATAAAGTTTTTCTTGATAAACAACTGTTAAAGGAAAATAATTCAAAACTGTATCTTTTTTACTACAAACTACTACAGTTAAAATAACGCTATTCTTATAACGAAATAATACCGAACCATTAGCTTGTTTAGCTAATTTACTTATTTCAACAGTTAATAGATTATTTTCAAAAACAGTTTTAAATATTTGCGAATTCACTAAAGATTCCTTTTTTTCTAATAAAAATATAAAACTACTCTTCGAAATAAAATAATTTACATAAAAAATACTTTTATATTTTTATTACTATATGGCGCCTACACTAGGGCTCGAACCTAGGACCCTCTGATTAACAGTCAGATGCTCTACCGACTGAGCTATATAGGCCTTTTATAAATAAAATGGTAGAGGATGAGGGACTTGAACCCCCGACTTTCTGCTTGTAAGGCAGACGCTCTCCCAACTGAGCTAATCCTCTTAAAGTAAACCTTGGCGAATCTTATTTTCGCTTTTGTAATCAAAAACTATCTTCAGGTTGAAAGGACTTAACTGCTGTATTCGGAATGGGAACAGGTGTTTCCCCTTTCATTAATTACCAAGGATCTTTCAAAACTAGATAAACATAACCTTTTTAATTCTTCATAAAATCAAAGTCAATGGATCTATTAGTACTAGTCAGCTTAAAAGATCACTCTTCTTACACCTCTAGCCTATCTACCTGATAGTCTTTCAGGGATCTCATAGGGAAATCTCATCTCAAAGGAGGCTTCACACTTAGATGCTTTCAGTGTTTATCCTTTCTATACATAGCTACTCAGCTATGGCTCTGGCGAACCAACTGAAACACCAGCGGTATATCCATCCCGGTCTTCTCATACTAGGGACAGCTCTTTTCAAATTTCCAACGCCCACGACGGATAGAGACCGAACTGTCTCACGACGTTCTGAACCCAGCTCGCGTTCCGCTTTAATGGGCGAACAGCCCAACCCTTGGAACCTTCTCCAGCTCCAGGATGCGATGAGCCGACATCGAGGTGCCAAACCGCTTCGTCGCTGTGAACGCTCGGAAGCGATAAGCCTGTTATCCCCAGGGTAGCTTTTATCCGTTGAGTTACGACCCTTCCATGCGGTATCGTAAGATCACTAAGTCCGACTTTCGTCTCTGCTCGACTTGTAGGTCTCGCAGTCAAGCTCCCTTATGCCTTTACGCTCTCTAAATGATTTCTGACCATTCTGAAGGAACCTTATGAACGCCTCCGTTACTCTTTAGGAGGCGACCGCCCCAGTCAAACTGCCCACCAAACACTGTCCCTCGTAATACACTTACGCAGGTTAGAACATAAAAAATTAAAGGGTGGTATCCCAAAGGTGACTCCCTTTAAACTGGCGTCTAAAGTTCTCCGTCTCCCACCTATTCTGTACATTAATTTCTCAAACTCAATATTAAGCTACAGTAAAGCTCCATGGGGTCTTTTCGTCCTGTCGCGGGTAATCGGCATTTTCACCGATAATTTGATTTCACCGAGACTCTTGTTGAGACAGCGCCCAAATCGTTATGCCTTTCGTGCGGGTCGGAATTTACCCGACAAGGAATTTCGCTACCTTAGGACCGTTATAGTTACGGCCGCCGTTCACTGGGACTTCAATTCAATGCTTCGGTTTAACCCTGACATCTCCTTTTAATCTTCCAGCACCGGGCAGGCATCAGCCCCTATACATCACCTCACGGTTTAGCAGAGACCTATGTTTTTGATAAACAGTCGCTTGGGCTTCTTTTCTGTGGCTTTTGCTTTTTACACAAAAGCTCTCCTTATCCCGAAGTTACGGAGCAATTTTGCCGAGTTCCTTAACAAGAGTTTTCTCGCGCGTCTTAGTATACTCTACCTACCCACCTGTGTCGGTTTGCGGTACAGGTAAAAAAACAATTAACCCTAGAAGCTTTTCTTGAAAGTATGACATCGGTCATCTTACCTTCGAATCTCATTTTTTGGAATAAGAAAACGGATTTACCTGTTCTCTCAAACTTGATCCTTCAACCCTAATCCATATAAAGGGCATGCCTAGCCTTCTTTGTCCCTCCATCAGTTGTTTTTTTAGTGCAGGAATATTCGCCTGCTTGCCATCGACTACGTATTTCTACCTCGCCTTAGGACCTGACTAACCCAGGGCGGACGAACCTTCCCCTGGAAACCTTGGGTTTTCGACGGATAGGATTCTCGCCTATCTTTTCGTTACTTACACCGGCATTCTCACTTCTGATCTCTCCACCACTGCTTCCGCTATGGCTTCACTGATATCAGAACGCTTCCCCTACCATATTTAACATTACGTTAATATCCGTAGCTTCGGTATAATGTTTGAGCCCCGATAAATTTTCGGTGCGAAGTCATTAGACTAGTGAGCTATTACGCACTCTTTAAAAGATGGCTGCTTCTAAGCCAACTTCCTAGCTGTTTTAACGTCTTCACTTCCTTTTCCACTTAACATTAATTTTGGGACCTTAGCTGACGGTCTGGGCTCTTTCCCTTTTGACTATGGACCTTATCACCCACAGTCTGACTGCTGATTGTTTTTTATGAAATTCGGAGTTTAATTAAGATCAGTACTTCGAGGTGAAGCCATCACTTATTTAGTGCTCTACCTTCATAAAAACTGTTAATCAACGCTAGCCCTAAAGCTATTTCGGGGAGAACCAGCTATCTCTGAGTTCGATTGGAATTTCACCCCTAGCCACAAGTCATCCAAACACTTTTCAACGTGTCCTGGTTCGGTCCTCCATTTAGGATTAACTAAACTTCAACCTGCTCATGGCTAGCTCACTTCAGTTTCGGGTCTATGACATACAACTAAACGCCCTTTTAAAACTCGCTTTCGCTACGGCTCCGTTCCTTAAAACTTAACCTTGCTCTATATCATAACTCGCCGGTTCATTCTGCAAAAGGCAAGCCATCACTCATTAACGAGCTCTGACTAATTGTAGGCATACAGTTTCAGGATCTATTTCACTCCCCTCTCGGGGTTCTTTTCACCTTTCCCTCACGGTACTAGTTCACTATCGGTCACTAAGAAGTATTTAGCCTTAGGAGATGGTCCTCCTGTCTTCCAACAAGATTTCTCGTGTCTCGCCGTACTTGTAGGATACTCTAGATAAAAAGTTTTCCCTTACAGGACTGTCACCTTCTTTGGTGTTTCTTTCCAGAAACTTCAAGTTGCTTTTTATTTTGTAACTAGTTAATAGTATCCAAGGCTCTTCCGCGTTCGTTCGTCACTACTAGCGGAATCGTTATTACTTTCTTTTCCTGCAGTTACTTAGATATTTCAGTTCACTGCGTTCCCTTTTTGATTTTACAATCAAAAAACTACAATTTTACTGTAGTAGGTTGCCCCATTCGGAAATTCATGGATCTTCATTTATTTACAACTCCCCATGATGTATCGCCGTTAATTGCGTCCTTCATCGGCTCTTAGTGCCAAGGCATTCACTGTACGCCCTTACTTTCTTCAACTTTAATTGAATTAAGCAAATCATGTTTATCTACTTTTCAAAGAACTTTCTTCGAAGTAAATAATTTCCTGATATAAAATTGGTGGGCCTAAGTGGACTCGAACCACCGACCTCACGCTTATCAGGCGTGTGCTCTAACCAACTGAGCTATAGGCCCTTTGGTCTTTTATATAAGAGAAACACTTTTTTTTGTAAAAAGAAAAACTTATATTTTAACCTAAGTCTTTCAAAACTGAAGATGATGATTTTTATATGTATGTCCTTAGAAAGGAGGTGATCCATCCTCACCTTCCGGTAAGGATACCTTGTTACGACTTAACCCCAATCATCAACCCTACCTTAGACAGCTCCCTCTTCTTGCGAAGTTAAGCCACTGCTTTCGGGTATTGCTAACTTTCGTGGTTTGACGGGCGGTGTGTACAAACCCCGAGAACGTATTCACCGCGACATGCTGATTCGCGATTACTAGCGATTCCAGCTTCATGAAGTCGAGTTGCAGACTTCAATCCGGACTAAGACTGTCTTTTTGAGATTGGCTAAAAACTCGCGTTTCAGCTACTCTTTGTAACAGCCATTGTATCACGTTTGTAGCCCAGATCATAAGGGGCATGATGATTTGACGTTATCCCCACCTTCCTCCAATGTTTAATTGGCAGTCTCGCTAAAGTCCCCACCATTACGTGCTGGTAACTAACGACAGGGGTTGCGTTCGTTTTAGGACTTAACCTAACATCTCACGACACGAACTGACGACAACCATGCACCACCTGTATCCCTGATAACCTCCACTATATTTCTATAGCTTCGCAGAGTATGTCAAGACCTGGTAAGGTTTTTCGTGTATCTTCGAATTAAACAACATGATCCACCGCTTGTGCGGAGTCCCGTCAATTCCTTTAAGTTTCATACTTGCGTACGTACTACTCAGGCGGAGTACTTAATGTGTTAACTTCAGTACCGAGTTGCCCCGACACTTAGTACTCATCGTTTACAGCGTGGACTACCAGGGTATCTAATCCTGTTTGCTCCCCACGCTTTCGTGCCTCAGCGTCAGTAAAGACCCAGCAAGCCGCCTACGCTTCTGGTGTTCCTCCATATATTTACACATTTTACCGCTACACATGGAATTCCGCTTGCCTCTATCTCACTCTAGTCAAGACAGTTTCTATAACAAGACAGCGTTAAGCACTGAAATTAAATTATAGACTTATCTAACCGCCTACGCACCCTTTACGCCCAATAATTCCGGATAACGCTCGCCCCCTATGTCTTACCGCGGCTGCTGGCACATAGTTAGCCGGGGCTTATTCATTGAATAACGTCAAGATAGTTTTTCCACTATTTTTTCTTCTTCAATAAAAGAACTTTACATACCGAAATACTTCATCGTTCACGCGGCGTCGCTCGGTCAGAGTTTCCTCCATTGCCGAAAATTCCCTACTGCTGCCTCCCGTAGGAGTTTGGGCCGTGTCTCAGTCCCAATGTGGCTGTTCAACCTCTCAGTCCAGCTACACATCATAATCTTGGTAAGCCTTTACCTCACCAACTAACTAATGTGGCGCAAGCCCCTCTTTAAGCATACCCTCCGAAGAAGGTCTTTTAAAAACAAAAAGATGCCTTTTTATTTCCTATCCAGTCTTAGCAACCGTTTCCGATTGTTATCCTCGTCTTAAAGGTAGGTTACTTACGTGTTACTCACCCGTTCGCCACTAAGACCTTTTGAGGGGTCTCCGTTCGACTTGCATGTATTAGGCGCGCCGCCAGCGTTCATCCTGAGCCAGGATCAAACTCTTGGTTTATAAAATTTTTGATATTTTAATAACAAAAATCTTGTTTTATTAATTAAAAATTAATATTAAAATATCATCTTCAGTTTTCAAAAACAAAAGTTTTTAAATAAAAATATTTTTTGCTGAAATCTTAAAAATAACAACACGTTTATTATAACATATAAAAAAATATTTTTTAAAAAAAGATCATTTTTTATTTAAAAAATTAAAAATTTTTTCAAAAGGGGCATCATCAATAAAATATTTCAATATATCAATGAATATTGGGAAATTATTAAGAATGTCTTTTTTAATTTGTGATTCAAAAACTCTTAAAACATATTCATTCAAAGGAATTAAAAAATTATTATCGACACCTATCTTTAATCTTTTGAATTGATTCGTATTTAATGTTTCTATAATATTTTTTATTCCATTATGTCCGCCATGCCCCCCTTTATGTTTTAATTTAAAATTACCAGCTTTTAAATAAATATCATCATATAAAACCAAAATATCTTGTGTATTAATTTTATATTTTTTAACAATTTTTTCTATAGCTGAACCGGAATTATTCATATAAATTTGAGGTTTTAATAATATAATTGATTTCTTATTTATTTGAGCATGATAAACCAAATTAAATAATTCTTTTTTTAATTTAAATGGAATTAAATTTTTTTTTAAATAATCTAAAAAAAAATCAACCATCATAAATCCTATGTTATGAGGAGTATTATTATAAATAATACCTGGATTTCCTAAACCGACAATAAGTTTCATTTTCTTTCCTTTACGTTAAAAAAATAAAAAAATTTAAACTATTGGTTTAAATTTTTTTTAACTTTTTTTCTATTATTAATAAATTTATAAATATAATCAAAAAATAATATTATAAAAATACAAGAAAATAAACAAATATAATATAAAATATTTTTTATTTCAGCTGTTCCAAAAAAAACATTTAATGTCTCAATTTTTCTTGAAATAAGAACAAATAAAAATAATTCACATAAAATACCGAAATATAAAAGAATATTCTTTTTTTTAGCAGTTTGCCAAAATTGAAGTTTGTCAGATCTGCAAGCGAAAACATTACCTATCTGAGCAAAAATAACAGCTCCAAAAGCCATGGTAGAAGCAAATTTAAAATTTTCATTTTTTGATACTTCTTCAAATCCTAGTTTTAAAGTTTTACCCGAAACAAAAGATAAGAAAAATACTAACGCTAAAATTCCTTCAACTAAGCCTAAAAAACCGTAACCTCTTTTTAATACTTTTTTATCTAATAAACGATCGTTTGCAGTAATAGGTTTTTTGTTTAATAAATCCTTATCAGGTTTTTCCGCTCCTAAAGCTATAGCAGGTATTAAATCAGTTATTAAATCTATAGCTAAAATTTGCATAACAGTTAAATAAAGAGGAGTTCCAAACATTGCCATAAATATAACAGGAAAAATTTGCGGAATATTAGAACTAAATACATAAGTTATAAATTTTTTAATATTATCATAAATACCACGAGCTTCTAAAAGAGCTTTAGGAATAGTAGAAAAGTTATCGTCTAATAAAATCATATCAGCTGCATTACGAGCGACGTCTTTACCAGATTTACCCATTGCAATACCAATATGAGCGGCTTTCATAGCTAAAATATCGTTAACTCCGTCTCCGATAACTCCTACTATTTCACCATTAGCACGATAAGCTTCTATAATTCTTAATTTATGTTGCGGAGTTGTGCGAGAGAAAAATATTGGTTTAGTAGTTTTTAAAATATCTTGTAATTCTTGTTTGGATATTTTATCAATTTTTTCACCATCTACATTTAAATATTGATCGCCTTTTGCGATGCCTACTTGCTTCCCAATTGCTATCGCTGTTGGTCCGTAGTCTCCTGTAATAACAGTAACTTTTAAACCGGCTTTATATAATTTTTCAATTGAATCACGTACTTCAATTTTAGGAGGATCATAATTTACTACAAAACCTAAAAAGACCATATCTTTTTCATCATAATTATCTGTTTCAGATTCTATTTTTTTATAAGCAATAGATAATAAACGGTAACCTTTGCTAGCTAATTCTTCATTATGATTAACAAAAACTTCTTTATCTTTTTGAGAAAATTCCATTACTTTTTTATTTTTATATTGAAATTTACAATCTTTTAATAAAACACTAGGAGCTCCTTTGATAAATAAATATCTTTCATTAGAATCATAATGTTTTTGAGATAAATTCTTAACTAAAACACTCATTTTTTTAGTTTCCGAAGAAAAAGGATTCATTTTTTCTACTTGAAAATTATTTCTAATTTCTTCTATGTCTAAATTATATTTACGAGCAGCGATTAAAAAAGAACCTTCTGTAGGACTACCTATTATTTGAAAATCTGTTTTATTAATAGGATCATTGATTAAATTAGCTTCCGAACACATTATAGCAGAAATAAATAATTTGCTTAAAACCTTATCATTTTTTACTCTATCTAAATTTTTAAATTCGCCTTTTTTATTAAAACCATTACCGGTAATATCAACATAACCTCCAGGAAATAATATTTTATGACAAGTTAATTTATTTTCTGTTAAAGTTCCTGTTTTATCAGTACAAATAACAGTAGTAGAATTTAATGTTTCAACTGAAAATAATTGTTTAATTAAAGCTTTTTGTTTGGCCATTCTTTGTGAACCGATAGCTAAACTTAAATTAATAGACGGCAATAATCCTTCTGGAATATTCGCTACTAACATGCCTAAAGCTACAATCATAGACTGTTTAAAAATATTTGTCCAAGTTTGATTTGAATCAGTACTATAACGCCATATACAAATTAAAAAAACTAACAAAGCCAAAGATGAAGCGATAATACTAATTACTTTGATAACTTTATGAATTTCTTTTTCAAGAGTGCTTATACCTTTATCGATATTTTGTACTAAATTAGAAACTTCTCCAATCTGAGTATTTCCAGCAATAGAATAAACAATAGCTTTGGCACTTCCTTGTGAAACAGTTGTTCCTGCGTATACCAAGTTAGGAATTTCAGAAATAACATCAATATTATTAATGTTAGGAGCACAAGTTCTATTTAAAGGAACGATTTCGCCCGTTAACATAGAATTATCAACATAAAAATTATTAGCCTCTACTAATCTAGCATCAGCAGGGATAACACTTCCTATATCTAAAAAAATTAAATCACCGATTGTTAAATTAATTACATCAATAAATTCTATTTTGCCATCGCGATAAACTTGAATTTTATTAGGTATCATACTTCCTAAAGAAGATAAAATCTTGCTAGCTTTACGTTCTTGAAAAAAAGAAAAAACACCATTAACAATAACAACCAAAATAATCGCTAAACCTACTGGTTTATCATTAATACAAAAAGCTAACAAACCCGCTGTCCATAATAAACAAGCAAACATAGAAGTAAAATGTTTGATAAATTGTTTAAAAATATTTGTATTTTTATTTGGTTTAATAACATTTAATCCATGAATAAGATATCTGTTTTTTACTTCTTGATTGTTTAAACCATTCTGATTTGTATTAAAATGTTTAAAAACTTCTTCCGAAGATAAACTACTTATTTTTAAAAGTTCTTTATTTTTCATTATTATTATCTAATTGCCTCTTTTTTTAAAAAAAACATAAATTTTTTAAAAAACAAAAAATTTATTTTGTATTAAAATATAAAAAATATTATTAAATAAATATTTTAAATATAAAAAAAATTAATCTTTATTATTATATAAAAAAATTAATAATTTCTTTTCAGATTCTATATCATAAAAAAATTATCGAAAATAACATTAACTTTAGATTTAGAGACAGTTTTTCAAACTATATAAGAAATGTTTTCATTAATAAACGTATTCAAATTAATTGATCAAAAAAATATTTTTTTTATTTTGTATTATTTTTATTTAATTTTTGATATTTATTTAAATATTTTTGATATTTTTCTCTTTCTAATTTGATTTTGTTAGGATTTGCTTTTTCTATAAATAACTTATTGCCTAAAATTGTTTCACTTCTCTTAATTTCTTTTAAAAGCATTTCTTTTTGTTGTTTTAAATTATCTTTAATAGCTGTATTATTAATATTTTGCCAATTTTTTTTATCTATCCAAATGGATATGTTTTTTTCAGAAAATAAACAAACATAATTATCATCTAAACTATTAATAATTTGAACTTTATTCACTTGAAAAAAAGTTTCTAAAACTGAACTAAAAATGTTTAACTCTTTATTTTTTTCCGAAATCATTTCGATATACAAAGTAAACAAATTATTTTTGTTAATTTTATGTAAATGTCTCCAATTACGAAATTGAATAATTAAAGTTTTTAAACTTTGGATATCATCTAAAGATTTTAAATCCGAATAATCAATTTTCGGCCAAGAAGAATGAACAATAGATTTTCCTAAAGTTAAATCTTCATAAATGGCATCAGTTACAAAAGGAATAAAAGGATGTAATAATTTTAAAATATTTTTCAAAATAAAAAATAAAAATTTTTGAGTATTTAAATATTCTTTTTCTTTTTTTAAAAAAACTTTTAAAAATTCTAAAAAGAAATTTCCGAATTCTTCCCAAATGAAGTGATATAACATTTCTCCTATAATATGAAATTCATATCTTTCATATAAAGAATCGATTTTTTTAATTAATTTCGAAAAATGAGTTAATAAAGCTTTTTCAGGAAATAATAAAAGTTCTTCATCAAAATCAATTTCTAAAGTTTTAATATTTAATTTAATTAAACGACTTATATTCCAAATTTTATTAATAAATTTCCAATTATTAATTATTTTTTGTTCATCATAACATAAATCAGAACCATTAGAAACATTTGTGGTTAAAAACCATCTTAAAGCGTCTGTCCCGTATTTATCAATAACTTCTTGCGGTGCGATCCCATTTCCTTTTGATTTAGACATTTTTTGCCCTTCAGAATCTCTTACTAAACCATGTAATAAAACATTTTTAAAAGGTTTTTTTTTGGTTAAATAAAAACTTTGAATAACCATCTTAGTAACCCAAAAGGTTAAAATATCATAACCAGTAACTAAAACATCTACTGGAAAACGTCTTTCAAAAAGAACATTATTTTCTCGATTCCAACCTAAAGTATTCAAAGGCCACAAAGAAGAAGAAAACCACGTGTCTAAAACATCCGTTTCTTGAACAAAACCATTTCCTGGATCTTCAACTTGAACTTTAATTTCTTCATTTTTATACCAAACAGGAATAGAATGACCCCACCATAATTGACGAGAGATACACCAATCTTCAACGTTTACTAACCAACTATTAAAAATTTTTAAAAATCTTTGAGGCAAAAAATTTATGTTATGTTTTTTTAAAACAAAAGAAGATAATTCTTTCATTTTCAAAAACCATTGTAAAGATAATCTTGGTTCGATCATAGATCCTGAAATGCTAGAAAAACCTACCATATGTTTATGTTCTTTTATCATAGAAACTAAATTAATTTTTTCTAAATCATTAATTAATTTTCGACGACATTCTAAAATACTTAAATTTTGATATTTTTCGGCTATTTCATTCATAATACCGTCTTCATTGATGCATAAAACAAATTTTAAATTATTTTTCTTCCCTATTTGAAAATCATTTTCATCATGAGCAGGAGTTATTTTTACCACTCCTGTTCCGAATTCCATATCAACAGATTCATCTTGAATTACAGAAATCATTCTATTAGTAAATGGTATTAAAACCTTTTTGCCAATCCAATCGCAATATCTTGAATCTTTAGGATTGACAGCTAAAGCTTGATCAGCAAAAATAGTTTCAGGTCTTGTAGTGGCGACTTCTAAAAAGAAATTAGAATCATTAAATAAAAAATATTTTAGATAAAAAAGTTTCCCTTTAATTTCTTGATAATTAACTTCTATATTAGATAAAGTCGTCTTCATCAAAGGATCCCAATTAATAATTTTATAATCGCGATAAATTAAATTATCTTTATATAATTTAATGAAAACTTTTTCCACTGTTTTAGTTAAAGGCGGATCTAAAGTAAATTTTTCATATTTATAATCTAAAAATAAACCTAATGAAGCCCATTGCTCACGAATAATTTTAGAATAATCTTCTTTCCATAAAGAAGCATATTTTAAAAAAATTTCTTTAGTTAAATTTTGGTCTAAAATTCCTTCTTCTCTGATTTTTTGTCTTATTTTATTTTGGGTCGCTATTCCTGCATGATCCATTCCAGGTAAAAAAAGAATATCATAACCTAACATTTTTTTTCTTCGAACTAAAATATCTTGTAAAGTATTATTCCAAGCATGTCCTAAATGAAGTTTTCCTGTAATATTCGGCGGGGGAATAACAATAGTGAAAACTTGTTTTGTTAAATTATTTTCGGTTCTAAAGTAATCTTTATTTAACCACTTTTGATATCTTCCTTTTTCTACTGTTTGAAAAGAATATTTGGTTTTCATAATATATTTTTTTATCCTATTTAAAATTAATTAAGCTCTTTTAAAATTTATTATATAAAATAAAAAACAATTTTAAGTATTTATAAAATAAAAAACAAAATTATTTATAAATCTATTTTAGAATAAATTAAATCCATAATATTATTTAATCCGTCTTTCGTTTTACAAGATAATAAATACATTGGTATTTCATTGTAACCTAATTGTTCAAAAATTTGTCGAATTTTTTTAAATCTGTTTATAACTTTATTGGACGAAACTTTATCTTTTTTATTTAAAATTAAATAAGGTGTGAAATGAGATTGTCTTAATAGTCGATATATTTCCATATCTAAAAAAGTAGGCCCTACTTTAAAATCTATAAATTGAAAAAGAATTTTAATATCCAAATTTTTTTGTAAAAAATTATTAATCATTTTAACAACACTTTTTTTAACTTGCAAACTTTTTTTCATGTAACCATAACCCGGAGAATCTACTAAATAAAAAGAATCATTTAATAAAAAATAATTTAAAGTAATTGTTTTACCAGGAGTTTTTGATACTAACGCCATTTTTTTATTATTAACTAAAGCATTAATAAATGAACTCTTGCCGACATTACTTCTTCCGATTAAAAAAATCTCTGATAGTTGAGGTAAGGGACGATATTTTAAATCAGTAATACTTTTTAAAAAAATGGAATTGTTAATCACTCGAATTTTTACCTTAATTTAAATATTTAAATATTTTTTGAATATATAAAATTTAATCAATATCAATAATTATATAATATATAACATCTCTTATAACTAATATATTAAAAAAAATAAATTTAATTTATTTTAAAAATAATTTATGCTAAAAAATTATTAAATAATTAATTTATATCAAATTTATAAAAATAAACAACATAGATAAATATATAATATTATTTTTTTGTAATTATCAAATTATTATTTATTTTGAAGTAATTCAAAAAAATTTTTGATTTCTAATTATTTTTATTTATTAAAAAATAAAATTTTTTAAATTATAAAAAAAATCGAACTTAAATAAGTTCGATTTTTATTTTTATATTTCATAAATTTGTGAAAAGTCGTAATATTTATATGAATGAATACTACTTGTCTGATGATTAATTTTTTTAATTCTTTGAGCTTCATTATTATATTTATAAGTACATAAAACAAAATTTCTTTTTTTAAATCCATTTATAAAACTAAAAAATTTATTTCTTCTTTTAAAAATATCGGCATAATAAATTTTATTAATTGTTTGCCCTTCGTCATTATAAACATAATGAAAAATACTTTTTTTTAAAGAATAATTTTCAAAAGAAAAAACTTTTATTTTAGCCATTAATTGGCCTTTTTTATTATATTTATATTTCGTTTGAAATTTATTTTTATGATCTCTCGAAATAATAATTTGATTTTGATCATTATATTCAAATGTTTTTAATAATTCATGATTTTTAAAATCATGTATCGAAACAATTTTATTTTCGTCGTCATATTTATAAATATGTATTTTATTTGTATCTGTATAATGTTTTTCTCTCATTTTTCCTCGATAATCATAATTATAAATAATTTCTATTCTATCTTTTAGATCATTATATCTCAAAACAGGTTTATAATTCCATGAACAATCTTTTTGGAAAATATTTTCATCATTATCTTTTATTTTGCCAAAAAAAGGAAAAACATTTTGATTTTCATGAACAGCGTATATTTTAAAAATATTATAATTAAAATAAATAAAAAATATAAGAATGACAAAAAATTTTAAAAAATATTTATGAGTTTTTTTTAGATGAGTTTTTTTTAGATTCGAGTACATATTTTCTTTCTAATTATTTTCTAAATTTATTTTAGAGATTATCCCTAAAATAAACCATCATAAGTATATATTAAAATAATCTTTTTAAGATATGAAAAAAATAAAAATCAATTTTAACTTGAAATTTATTCTTTATCAACAAAAAATTTTATTTTTTAAAAATTAAAAAATCAGGAAAAGAAAGATTATAAGAATTTGCTTTTATATTTAATTTCTGAATTCGATAAATATTTTTATTTGAATCGGATTGAGCATAAATATAAATCAAAATAAGCCTTAATATATCTTGATTAGTTTTCAAAATCATTTCTGAAGCTTTAAAAGAATTTTTTTTCTCTAAAAGTTCTTGAACGAAAACATTAATATTTTGAATATGAAAAAGATTTTTTTTATCTAAAAATAATCTTTTTTTTTCTTTCAAATTAAATTCTATTTCTTCCGGAATTGTTTGCAATGTAGATAAAGTTATTTCTTTTTTTGGAGCTCTTGGTTTATAAAAAGAAAATTCATCTAAATTTTTAATATTCCATAAATTAAAAAAAGAGGAACAATTTATTTTATCATCTAAAATTAATTTAATAGTATTGTTCAAAAGATTTTCTAAATTTTTTTTTCGATTGCTAAAAAATAAAATTTTATCACAAGCTGTCTGTAAATATTGTTCGTTCTTTTGATCTATAATTTGAATCAATTTATCTGTTGATGATAAATTTGTTTTAATTTCTTGAATTTGTTTTCGAATTAAATTATTGATATCTTCTTTGGAGTTCTTGTTTATATTTTTTATTTGTTCCTTCATTTGCTGAAAATAAACAGGATTCTTTTCTATTTCTTCGATAAAGAAATCAATTTGAATACAATATTTTAAAAAATTATCAGTTGTTTTTAAAATATAATAAGAAGAATCAAAAAAATTCTTTTTATAATCCGATAATAATTGTTCTAAAATATTTTGCAAATTATAATTAAAATTAATATTAATTAATTGATTATAAAATCTAAAAATATTAGATTTTAAAATTTTTAGTTTAGCAACAAGACTTTTTGTTTTTAAAATAGCTTCTTGAAAAGTAGTATACTTTTTTTCAGTAAGAAAAGATTTTAAAAGAGAATAAACACTATAAATATTTCCGATAGATTCCGAATTGATATGATTAAGAGTTTTTTTAAAAAAATAAATCATCTCTAAACTATAATCAAAAAAATTTAAATTAATAATATTATAACTAATTTTTTCTTCGCTTAACCAACCGTTTTTATTAAACAAAGCAATAACTCTTGAAGCTTTTTGTCGATTATTAGTAATTATTTCTTTTTCGTCTTCTTCTTGAAATAAAATTTCAGACTTTTCATCGAAATATTTTTCTAACACATTTAAAGCTATATTTTTATCAATATCAAAATTATCATCTTCATTAAATAATTCCTCTAAAAGAATAAGACAGTCAACATAAATATCTTTGTTGACAGACGACAATAATTGAAAAAAATTAGAAGGAATAATTTTAAATAAAAAAGACATATATTTACCTCCTTAAATATTTAAATTTTTAGAAATAAATAAAAAAATTAAAATGTAAAAAATAATTTTATATTTATTTCTAAAAAATATTATATATATTAAAAACGAGATAAAAATTTATCTCGTTTTATCAAATTTATCAGCAATCCAATTACCAATTAAATTTACAATTTGAACTAATAAAAATATGATTATAATATATGTTACAATTAGTTCTAATTGAGTAAATCCTGCTTTTTTAAAATTAAGATTACCGTTATTCCATCCATATGTATAAATTATACCACTTAACCCAGATTGACCTAAAATATGCAAAACACTAGAATAAGCTAATGAAGAAATAAAAAGCGAAACCAATTTTAATATTAAAAAGGATCTAGATTCTTTTAATAAAAAATATATAATAAATTGTTTTTTACTAGCTCCTAAGGTGTAAGCTGTTTGATAAATTTCCGGATTCATTTGTAAAAATATTTGTTCACAATTACGCGCAAACACAAAAATTAAAACAAAACTTAAACAAAAAAGAGCCGCTTTAAATCCATAATAGCATCTAAAATTAGGTCCTAAAAAATGATTAGTTATTAAAATAACTAACATCAAATATGGTGTAGAAAGAACAATATTAATTAAATTATTTATTAAAAAATAAGTTTTTGTTTTCTTTTTTATTTTTAATAAATATAAATATATAGCTAATAAAAAACCTAAAATAGAAGAAATAAAACAAGATAAAAAAGTTAATTTTACAGTTTCTAATAACCCTTCTAAAACTAAATAATTACTATTAGAAGAATCACTATTATGACTATAACTTAAAACTTTAAAAAAAGAAAAAAAGAAATTTTTCATAATTAATTATGTGAAATATTGATTAATTTTATTTGTTATTTTTTCTATCTCGTTAGAAGGTATAAAATCTCCGTTTTCATATTTTTGTTGAAAAAGATCAATTATTTTCTGTTTACTTAAAATTAATTTTAATTTTTTTATTAATTCGTCATCTTTATATTTTTCTTTTATTATCAAGGAAATTGTATTAGTTATAGCAAAATCATTAATTTCAGGTTTTGTGTATTTTTGAATAACATCTATTTCGCCATTTGAGACTCCTGCGACAGCGGGATAATTAATAAATAAATCATATTCATCGCTATTTTTAAATAATTGAACGCTGCTCAATAAAGTAACTCCTGATGGTATGCATATTTCTATATTTTTTGGAATATCAAAATCATTCTTGTCTAAAACATATTTTTTATCTTTTGTTTTTTGTTCAGTATCTTTTGCAATTTCTTTTCTCGATATAATTTTTAATTTTTCTAAAAAACGTAACATAATATTAATTTGAGCTTTATTATCACAAATCAAAATCTTTATTGGTTCGATTACTTGTTCTTTTATTCTCTCAAAATCTTCCCAATTTTTTATTTTATTTTTATTATTTCTGCGATTTTTGGTATTATATAATCCAATATGAGCCCAATATAAAGGGTGAACTGCCATTATTTTCGAATCAGAAAATTGTCCTGTATCATTCTCATCAATAGAATAAGGTAAATGAGAATCTAATTTAGCAATTACTTCATCATTCATTAATAATTTATGTGTTTGTGTATATTCATGAGGAATAAATTTTATGTCTAACTCCATATCTTTTTGTTGTAATTCATTTTTAATCTCATCTAATGTCAAAAAATCTTTTACATTAGGTAAAGCAGTAGCTATTTTTAATGTTTTTGTAGTGTTTTGTTCTTTTTTATTTATTAAAAACCACCACCCAAAAATAATCAAAACAATAATAATTAAAATAAAACCGATTTTTAAATACAAAAATTTTTGTATTTTATTCACTTTATTTTACCCAAACTATTTTTTATTTTTTTAAAAAAATTTCTTTATAAGACAACGATTTAAAATAATAAGAAGGTTTTAAATCTATAATTTGTTCTATTTGATTTTTATTCAAAATAGCAACCGAATTACATAAAGTTTGTATAACTGAACTATCATGAGAAATTATCACAATAGTCGTTTTTTTTATTTTATTTATTTTATAAAATAATTTTAAAATACTTTTGTTAACTGTTTCATCCAAAGATGAAGTAGGTTCGTCACAAAAAATAATTTTAGGATTATAAACTAAAGTCCTAGCAATAGCTGTCCTTTGTTTCTGACCTCCTGAAATTTGTTTAGGATATAATTCAATACAATCAGACAATCCCGCAAATTTTATAATTTCTAACACTTTTGTTTTAATTTCTTCTTTTGGATAATTTCTTATTTTTAAAGGTAAAGCTATATTATCAAAAACATTTAAATTAGATAAAAGATTAAAATTTTGCCAAATAGTACCACTTTCACGATAAGTAAAATTTTTAAAAATTTTAGTTTCTTTTCTTTTATCAGGTTGTTCTAAACCATTCATTATTTTTAATAAAGTAGTTTTACCAGAACCGGTTTTACCTACTAAACCGAAAATTTGTCCTTCAAAAATATTTAGATTTATTTTTTTTAAAATAGAAATATTTTTTTTATTCATTGAATAAGTTTTATAAAGATTTTCTATTCTCAACATTATTTCTAAAAATAATAAAGTCTTTCTTATTGAAATTTAAATAATATTTTATTTTTTTGTATTTTATTGAAATAAAATACAAAAAAATAAAATTCAAATAATTTAACTAACTATTTATTTTTTTATTGTATATTTATCATTTGTAATAATAATTTCCAAGGAATACTAGCGCATTTAAATCTGCCAGGAAAATCTTTAATCGTCTCAAAAACAAGTAATTCGTCATCTAATAATTGTGGATCAAAAATTTCATTTTTTAACATATTACAAAAATGTTTTATTTTTTTTATAGCTAATATTAAATCATTTTTTTTTAAGCAAATAGACATTAAAGAAGCAGAAGCTATTAAAATAGCGCATCCTTTAACTTCATATTTAATATCTACAATATTTTTATTTTCGAATTTCACTTGAAGAATTATTTCGTCACTACAAGAAATATTTTTTTCTTTCATAACACAATAATTAATGAGTTCATTATTTTTAATTAAACCTTTATTAGAAGGATTATGATAATGTTTAACTATTAAATCACGATATAATTGATTCATCTTTTTAAATAAAAAACCTTCCGCATATTCATTAAAATAAATCAAAAGAAAATCTCTATTTTTTTTAAAATTTAAAAATAATCAAAGCATTAATTTTATTTTTTTTCGTTAACAAAATATATTTAGAAAATAAAGCTATGTCAAAATCTAAAACATAATCTACTTTATCAATAGATTTATGAAAAATCTTAATAGATTTAGATATTATCAATGTTCTAGCTTGTTTTTTAGAATCAGCTAATTTTGTTTCTAATAAAGCATCAACTAAAGAAATTTCTTTTTCTTTAACTTCTATAAAAACTAAATGTTTTTTTAATAAAACAAAATCATTTTCATTTAGCGCTTTTGATTTATTAAAAAACAAAATATTATTAACTTCAAAACATTCTTTGAAAATTTCTTTTCCATGAACAAAAGAAACAACTTGTTTAGCTAATTCTTTTTGAGCTAACCTATAAGAAGGATTCATCTTGACTTCTTTTTCTAATTCTAAAATCTTATCTACTTCTAATAAGGTTAACATTTTCAAATGATTAATAACATTTTGGTCATCAACATTTAAAAAAAATTGATAAATTTGATAAGAAGTTGTTATTTTTTCATCTAACCAAATGACATTTTTTTCGCTTTTACCAATTTTAACTCCTTTATTATCTAATAAAAGAGACATACTCATTCCAAAAGGTTTTTCGGATGATTCATCAAATTTTTTTTTTCTAATCAATTCTAACCCAGCAGTAATATTCCCCCACTGATCAGAACCACCTAATTGTAAATTAACATTATATTTTTTATATAAAAAATAAAAATCTACAGCTTGTAAAATCATATAAGAAAATTCAGTATAAGAAATGCCTTTATCTAATCTTTTAGCTATTTTGTCTTTAGAAATCATATAATTAACATTAAAATATTTTCCGTAATCTCTTAAAAAATCAATAAGATTAATTTTAGATATCCATTCATAATTATCAACAAAAGTAACTTTATCTTCCGGTAAAATTTTCATTAATTGTTTTTTAATTTTAAAAAAATTTTTCTCAACATCTTCTAAAGATAATAATTTTCTTTCTTCTTTTTCTTTCGGATCGCCTATTAAAGAAGTAGCTCTCCCAAGTAAAATAAAAGGCTTATGTCCTTTCTTTTGCAATAATAAAATAGTTATAATTTGAACTAAATGACCAATAGTTAAAGAAATAGCTGTCGGATCAAAACCACAATAAAAATTAAGTTGCCCTTGGTTTAAAAGTTGTTCTAATTTTTTTTCATTGCTCAAATTTTTAATCAAATTACGCCATTTTAATTCTTGGAATAAAAACACAAAAAACCTCTTATCTATTTATATATTTGACAAATTAAAGAAAAAAAATAATTAATTAATAAATTATTTTTTTTCTTTAATCTTAATAGCTTTATTTGATAATTTTCTAATATAATATAATTTAGATCTACGTACTATACTACGACGTACAATCTCTATTTTTTCATAACAAGGAGAATGTACTGGAAAAATACGTTCTACTCCTACTCCTGCATAAACTTTTCTAACAGTAAAAGTTTCAGAAATATGACTTCCTTTACGACGAATAACTATACCTTCAAAAACTTGGATTCTTTTTTTATTTCCTTCTTCAATTTTATCAAAAACTTTTATAGTATCTCCTGGTTTAAAATCAGGGATGTTTCTTAAATTTTTTGAATTAATTGAATGAATTAATTGTTGCCCTTTAAAATTCATTTTCTCTTCCTTTATTTTCTTCTTTTTGAATTTCTATTAACAATTTTTTTGATTCTAAATCTAAATTTATTTTTTCTAATAAATCGGGTCTTTTAAAAAAAGTATTTCTTAAACTTTCTTTTTGGCGCCATTTATCAATTTTAGAATGATTCCCAGATAAAAGAATTTCAGGAACTTTATGTTCTTTATAATTTCTAGGTTTAGTATACTGAGGATATTTTAATAAACCAGTTTGATGCGAATCTCGAAGATAAGATTCTTGTTTGATTACGCCTGGCAAAAGCCTAATCAAAACATTCATTAAAATAATAGCTCCAAATTCTCCTCCAGTCAAAATATAATCTCCTATTGAAACCTCTTCATCAACATAATTTAAAATTCTTTCATCTATGCCTTCGTAATTTCCGCATAAAATTATTAAATGTGAATAATCTTTTGAATATTTAATAGCTTTATATTGATTCAATAAATTACCTTGGGGAGATAATAAAATTACCTTTGTTCTGTTCGTCCTTTTTATTTTTTGTAAACATTCATAAAAAGGTGGAAAAGATAACAACATTCCATCGTCTCCGCCATATGGAGTATCATCAACTTGATGATGTTTATTTTGGCTGTATTTTCTTAAATCATAAATATTAATTTGAACTTTATTTTTTTCTTGGGCTCTTTTCATAATTGAATTATTAAAAAGATTATCAAAAAAATTAGGAAAAATAGTAATAATATCGAATTGCATTATTTTATTTTAAATTAATATTTTTTTGTCTTTTAGCTCTTTTTAATAAATTAGTAACGGTTTTAGTTTTTTGAGAACCAACTGATAGCCATTTTTGAACTTTATCTAAATCTACATCAATTAAATTACGAAACGGTTCGTAAGTTCCTAAAATTTCTAAAAATTTACCATCTCTTTTGTTACGAGAATCCATAGAAACTATACGATAAAAAGGTCTTTTATGATTCCCTAAACGTTGTAAACGTATTTTTGTTGCCATTTTAAAACAACTCGCTTTCTTAAATTAATAATTTTAATTTTATTTACCTAGTCATTATTACGACCAAATAATAACATTAAAAGTTCAAATATTCTTAAAAAAATAGCAATAAAAAGCATTGAAAAACCTAAAGATAATTGCCATTCATATTTAATAGGCATACTGTTCATAATAACATTATCAACATAACGAAAATGTTCAATTAATATCAACGTTGAAAATATAATCATAAATAAATTAATAGGAATAGATATCATAGCATAATAAAATGCATCTTTACAACAAAACAATGCAACAAGTTCTATTATAAACAATACAAAAAATATAGAGCTCATTTTTTTGATTAATTGAGAATTGTCAATCTCTAATAAAGATCCTTTATAATACAAATATGATGTAACTACAAAAACCGAAGCAGTAGCAAATAAAGCCATTAAACAAATAGGCATAACATTAGTGTCTTTGCATAAATTTAACATAATGCCTACTGAAATTCCTGTAAATGCTGAATAAACAAAAGAACATACCTTGGATAATTCAACAGATTTAGTTCCAATTATAGAAGCGAAAAAAGTTATCAATGAAAAAATAAAAAATAATGGTAAAATAATAGATTTTATTCCTTCCCTGAAAGAATCTGTAAAAAACCAACTTACACCCGAAAAAAGAGAAACAACAAGTAATAATATAATTGTTTTCGCGGCTATTCCTGCACGTGTTACTCTATTTTGATAAATAATATTTGTTTTAGAAGTAAAGAAAAAATTATCTTTAATTCTTTCGAAAGTACCACTTATTTTAATTTTATCTCTTAACATTTTTTTAAATCCTCTTTATTATCCGATTTTTAAATCCTCTTTATTATCCGATTTAAAAACAAGAATAATTCATTTTTCAATTAATTTAAAAATAAAAAAATACACAAATATTATTTTATATATTAATTATAATATTTTTTTTATAATATTTGCTTAAAAAAATATTTTTTTAATTATAAATTATAATTTTAAATGAAATTTATAATTAAAAATCATTAATATGAAAATATTATTAAATTTTATTAAATAAATTAATTTTCTTTAAACATAAAAATAAATATTTTATTCTTCTGATATAATTTTTAAACTATCTTGTTTAATTTCTAATATTATCTTCTTATCATCACTTTCTTTTTGTAAAAGTTCTAATTTATTTTTTAACTCTTGTTCGTTTAAAAAAGGAATATTAGCGTAATTTAAAGATAAAGAAGTCGCTTCGCTCATATTTTCGACTTTAACAAAAACTGGAGCTATAGAATGAAATTTAGATAAAGCAATAGCATATTTTTTATCATCAACAACAATTGCTGATATAGGATATTGTAAAGAAATTTGAATCGCAGCAAAAGCTAAAAAATCTTCGAGTTTTTCAGAATTATACAATTGAGATATAAAATCGTAATTAACATTTTTTTCAGCTTCTTTTTGTATTTTAGCCATTGTCATAACTGCTTTTTCTGGATAAAGACCTGAAGCTGATTCGCCTGATAACATTGTAGCAGTTGCGCCTTCTAAAACAGCATTATAAACATCACTTGTTTCTGCTTTAGTAGGACGAGGATTTTTTTGCATAGATTCTAACATTTGAGTAGCCACAATAACAGGTTTTCCTGCATTTAAACAACTTTTAATTATATTTGTTTGATGAGAAGGAACTAATTCGCTATCAATTTCGATTCCTAAATCTCCACGAGCAATCATAATACCATCAGAAAACTCAATAATATCATCTAAATTATCTAAACCTTCTTGATTTTCTATTTTAGAAATAATTTTTACATTATGTTCTTCTTTAGAATCTAAAAGTTTCTTAACATCAAAAAGATCTTCTTTTCTTCTTACAAACGAAAGAGCTAAAAAATCATATTTATGTTTGCAGGCAAATAAAATATCATTTTTATCTTTTTCGGAAATATAAGGCATTTGCAATCTAATATTAGGAACATTAACACCTCTACGTGATTTCACTACATGAGTATTATTAGCTTTAACAACTAATTCACGCGTTTGCGAATTTTTTTTAATCACTTCTAAAGTTAAATAACCATCATCAATAAAAATAAAATTACCTTCTTTAATATCATCATATAAATCATAAGTTAAAGAAAATTTATCTTTAGTTCCTAAAACTTCATTAAAACAAATTCTTATTTCAGAATCTTTTTCTATTTGAACTGCTCCATCAAAATTATGAGTTCTAATTTCAGGTCCTTTAGTGTCAAGCATAGTTCCTAAATAACTATTATTTTCTTGATTAATTTCTTTAATAATTTGTAAAATTCTTTCGCTACCTTCATAATTAGCATGAGAAAAATTAAAACGAGCCACGCAAAGACCATTTTTAACTAAATTACTTAAAATTTCTTTTTTATCACAAGCAGGACCTAATGTAGATACTAATTTTACTTTATTAATCATTTTTTGAATAAACTTTCTTTTATTTTTTTAAAAACATTAAATATTTTTTTTATTTTTAAAGACTACTATGAAACCAACTAAACAACCAATTTTTTACGCCTGAAATGACAGATTCATCTTTTTTTTCATTTGTGTTTTCGTCTGTTTTTTCATTTATATTTTCATCTATTTTTTCATTTGTGTTTTCGTCTGTTTTTTCATTTATATTTTCATCTATTTTTTCATTTGCATTTTCATCTATTTTTTTTTGCATTTTTATCTGTTTTTTCATTTGTGTTTTTATCTGTTTTAGCCCCAAAAAGATTACAATTTTTAAACGGATTTGGTAAACTTGGCAAACCAAAATTTTTTATTTTGTTTGTTATTTCTTCTTTTAATTTAGTTGATAATTCTTCTTTTATTTCTCCAATTTTATCTTGCAAAATTGTATTTATATTTCCGCTAGTTTTTTGGATCTCTTTTTTTAATTGAGTTGATGATTCTTCTTTTATTTCCCCAATGTTATCTTGGAAATTTTTACTTAAATTTTTACTAATTTTTGTTATTTCTTCTTTTAATTGAGTTGATAATTCTTTTTTTATTTCCCCAATTTTATCTTGTAAAATTGTATTTATATTTCCGCTAATTTTTTCTATTTCTTTTTGTAATTTAGTTGATGATTCTTCTTTCATTTCCCAAATTTTATCTTGGAAATTTTTACTTAAATTTTGGCTAATTTTTGTTATTTCTTCTTTTAATTGAGTTGATAATTCTTTTTTTATTTCTTCTTCATCTTTTTGAAGTTTGGTATCCCATTTTTCAATTGTACTATTCAATTTTTTTGAAAAACTAAATAATTCTTCTTTTATTTCTTCTTCATCTTTTTGAAATTTGGTATCCCATTTGTCAATTGTACTATTCAATTTTTGAGATAAAGAATTAATTGAATCATTCATATTTTTCGAAACACTAGTTACTTCATCTTTTATTTCATCTGTAAAAGCATTTAATCTACTACATATAAATAAAACCACAAAAGCTAAAATTACAGTAATTAATAATAATATAATTTTTTTTGAAAAAATTTTTTTATTATTTTGTTCTAACATCAATTTTTATACTCCTTAAAAATTAATTTCTTAAATTAAAATTAAGATATAATTTTTCTTTTCGAAAACTTTTTAATTTTAAAAAAATAAAATATCATTCAAAATTATAACTTTTTATCGTTAGAAAAACAAAAAATAAAAACAAAAATATTTTTTGATTTAATATAAACATAATAAATAGTCTATTTTTAATTTAATAATTATATCCAAAATGATTTAAAAAATTATCATTGACAAAAAAATCACCAATAAAATTATTAAATTTATTTAAATTAATAAATTTAATAATTTTATTGGTGGAGATGAGGGGATTCGAACCCCTGTACAAAACTAATTCGTTTTTTAATGTCTACATACTTATTTTGTTTTTTCAAAACAAACAAACTAATTAATAAAAAAAATTAATATAATTCTGATTAGAATCATAAAAAATAATATCAAATTATAAAACTACTAATAGTAGTCTATATAATAAAATAATAAATTAAATTTCTTGACATAATATCAAGATTTAAAAAAATTGAGTTTATATAAAAATAAAAATTTTAGCTTTCGGATTTATAATAAAACTTTATCTATATTGATTATTCAATAAAATAATGAATTAAAAATAAATTTTTTTTAAGCAAAAGCTAATTGTCCTACGCCTTCAAATGAAGGAATAAAATTCATATTTACAGAAGGAACTTCTTTTTGTTTAGTATTGCCATTTATTTTAACCTCGAACATTTTTACTTGCGTTACCAAGATATGCATAAAAAACTCTTTAGTTTTGGCAAATTCCATAAACATCCCCGATTAATCATTTAATTTAATTAAATTATTCTTTAATATCCCTGCCTTTCGCAATTATAATTATACAATATTAATAATAAAAAAAATATAAAAAATAATAATTTTTATTTTGCATAACTTTTGAATTATTTATATATTATTTGATTTTGACAAAATTTATAATTTTAATTGAATGAAAAAGTGATATTTATCGAAAATATATCAATATATAAATGATTTTTTTAATTTGTCAATTTCTATATTCTGTTGATAGCTTCTGTCAATAATTCTTTAATTCGTGCATCTGTATCTTTATCATTTAAATTTTTGTCAATCATTAAAACTTCTATAAATAAATCTGCTATAATATTTATAAAAAAATCCGAATTTTCAAAAACATAAATAGTAAAAAAATTTTTTTGGGATTCTTGACTATTTGCATTCTGTAAAATAAATTTTTCCAAAAATTCTTTCCTTAATTTTAATTTATTTGTTTCTTCTTTATTTGAATCTGTTAGTTTTTTATTTATTTCCGATTCTATTTCATTTATCCTATCTTTGACTTGTGTTATGCTTGCTTGACGTGTAATATTAAAAAATTTATTTTCTTTTAAAAAATCTTTATAAACGTCTTCAGAAGTTAAATGTTTTAAAAAAAACCAAGAAGCTAACATCTCGTCTTTATTTTTAGAATAAAATAAATTAACATTTGAACCTTGTAAAATATTTTTATTTGATTCAGAATTAACAGTAGGCACATTTGTATAACCCAATTTAGGAATAAAAGCATTGTCTATGCATAAATTGTCTAACCTTCTTGTTGATGTAATATAAAAAGCAATATTGTTGTTAATAAGAAGTTCAGGAACTTTATCTTCTTCGCCAGTCAATTTTCCTAAAGTTAAATGTTTATTATCATATCTGGTTTTAAATTCTTGCAGTAATTCTTGAACTTCAGAGTTATGTAAAAAATCTTGAGTTTGTTCTTTTGTTAATGGGTAATTTATTCCTTTTTGTTGAGTAGAAATTATAAATAAATTAGATTCGCTATCAACAACTATTGGTATAAAATCTTTTTTATTTGAATCTTTTAATATTTTAGATATTTCATCCATTTGAACCCATGACAATGAATCTTTTGCTATTTCCCCTTTGTCATTTATTAATTCAGGAATTTTATCATGGATAGATTTTAATAAATCTTTATTATAAAACATAATTTCTGTTGTTTTTAAAAAAGGTAAATAATAATAATGTTTTATTTTGTCTTCTATTTGAATCGGTGCGAAATAATATGGTAAAAAATCATTTTGTTTATTGTTTTTAAAATCTTCATCTTTATCTATAAAAGCATCTAAAGGAAGTACTTTATTAGATTTATGATAAAATCCCACATGATCAGGATAAGAAACAACTAAATTAGGTTGTTTATCAACAGTTAAAGCGTTAGAAACATGTTTAAATATTTGTCCCCAATTTCCTTTATTATCTTCTAAAACTTCGATACCAGGATAATCTTTTTCAAAATCTTGAATAATCTTGTTTAATACTTTTCTTTCTTCCGCATATAAATTATGCCAAAAAGTAATTTTAACCTTTTTTTTAGAATTTTTGAAATATTCTTTAGCGTCTTTGAATTCGTCTATTGTTAATTGAAAAGGTTCTTCTTTTAAATTGGTTTTTTTACGAATAGCAATTATATTAAAAATAAAAGCAATATTAAATAACAATAAAAAATAACCGAAAAGAAATAAAAAATTTTTAATTTTATCCCTTGATACCACTTTTATTTTCTCCTGAGACGATATATTTTCTAAAAAAAATAAAAATCAAATTTTAGTTCTTTAGTTTTATTTTAAGGGGTTATTTTGATTATTACGTTTATTCCTGATCAGTACCTTTTAACCACATCAATGTCCAACAAATACTTAATTTAAGTAAAAAATAAAATTTAATTTTAAAAGTTAAACTTTTAAAATAAAAATTGTTTAAATTAGTTATGACAGTGTGATTTTTTTTATTTAACTTGACAAAAAAATTTTTTTATGATAATTTAAAAATAAGAAGAATATTAAAAAAAAAACTAAAAAATACAAAAAATCATTTCTAAAAACTAATTATTTAAGATAATTAAATTATGATCTTGTTTGATTCTTTTGTTTTTCTGAAAAGTTATTTTTAAAGATAAATAACTTATATTAAAATAATATAAAAATATATAAAAAATTTCAAAAATTAAGAAAGTAATAAGAAAATGGGAAACAGAAAAGAACTTTTAAATAAAAGAAAAAAAATATCAAACGAACAAGAAGAATTATTAAGAAAAAAAATAAAAGAATTCAAAATTAAATTAGAAAAAGAAATTGAATATAAAGAACCATTAATGGAAGAAATAAAAGAATTAGAATATAAAAATGATAATCATAATTTAAATCATGAATATTATGAAAACAACGACGACGATGAATATGAAGACGACGACGATGATGAATATGAAGATGACGATGAATATGAAGATGACGATGAAGAAGATGATGACGATGATGATGAATATGAAGATGACGATGAAGAAGATGATGACGATGATGATGAATATGAAGATGACGATGAAGAAGATGACGATGAAGAAGATGACGATGACGACAATGATGACGATGATGAATATGAAGATGACGACGATGATAACGAAGATGATGACGATGAAGATAAAGATTATTAATTAATTATAATTTTTATAAAAAAAATTAAATTTTTAGAAACAAATAAAATAAAAAAAGATTATCAAATGATAATCTTTTTTTATTTTAAACCATTTATAAAAATTTAATTTTTTTATTTTTTAATAAAACAAAAATCTCTATAACAATATATAATTTGGTATAATTAAATTTTTTTTAAAAATATTTTTTAAATACGAATACGACAAACATTTTTATCAAAAAAATACTAAAAAAATTTATTAAAAACTAATTACTAGTAGTTTAAACTATTTTTTTCAATTTGCTAACATAAAATCAAAAAAATCAAAATTAAATTTTAATTTTTGAATTTTATTTTGAGTGTTAATTCTAATTATTTTTGTCTTATGGATGTATTATTTTAATATTGGAGGAATGGCATTTCAATTTACTAATTTTTTTTTAATTTTTTTATATTTGCCTATTAAAATTAAAATTCCTGGAAAAATCCCAAAACAAAGAGAAAAAATACCTGATGATATTTCTGTTTCTTGTGTTACCTCGCTACCACATACACTTGCAAGAGGTATTAAAAATCCAAAAAACACAAGACCCAAAATACCTGCTAACATTTTTGTGTCTTTTCTTACCTTACCATTAAATACATTTAAAAATAAAATAACAAAAGGTATTCCAAGTCCGAAAATAATACACAAAACACAACTAGGTATTATACATAAAACACATCCAATTTTAGTTGCTAATCCGACTCTATATTTCATATTATTTTTTCCTATCTAATATTTATAACTGAATTTTCTTTATTCATTAAAATATCTTTTTATATTTATTAAAAGAATATTATATAACTTTTAAAATAAAAATTGTCTTTCTTCACAAAAAAATATTTAAATTTATAATTTGTTCCTAAATAAATAAATTGCCAAAGTATCATATAATAATTATATTATCTATATATTTTCAATTTAAAAAGTTTACTCTTGATTAAATAAACCTACATTTTATATATTAACATAAATTAAAAAATAATAAAATTAATATATGCAAATCAATCAGTAAATGTATAAAAAAAATTGAAAAAATTAACAACTATTAATTAATTGCAAATTTTCTATTTATTTAAAAAAATTATTTCTTATTTTTTTGTTTTAATAATTCAAAAGCCAAATCTGTCGCTATCCTGCCCCGAGCAGTTCTTTTAATATATCCTTCTTTGATCAAATAAGGTTCATAAACTTCTTCAATAGTAAAAATTTCTTCTCCAATTGTTGCTGCAATATTTTTAATACCTACTGGACCACCATTAAATTTAGAAATTAAATTTTGTAAATAATTAAAATCTGTAGCATCTAAACCATTTTCATCTATTTGTAACTTTTCTAAAGTATGTAAAGTTATATCATAAGTAATATTTTTTTTTGAATAAATTTCAGCAAAATCTCTAACTCTTCGAAATAAACGATTAGCTATCCTTGGAGTTCCTCTACTTCTTTTAGCTAGTTCTTCTAAGGCTTTTTCTTCTATCTCGTTGCCATAAACAGAAGCTGTTCTTTTAATAATTAACTCCAACTCATCTTTTTGATAATAATCCAACTTTAAAATCAAACCAAAACGATCTCTTAAAGGAAAAGCGATATTTCCAAATTTAGTAGTCGCTCCAATTAAAGAAAAAGGAGGCAAATCGATCCTAATTGTTCTTTTTTCATCATTTTTACCAATGACAACATCTAAAACATAATCCTCCATCGCTGAATATAAAATTTCTTCAACGTTTTTAGGCAGACTATGAATTTCATCAATAAATAAAATATCTCCTGTTTGCAAATTACTCAAAAGAATGGCTATATCGCCAATTTTTTCAATATTAGAACCACTGGTAACTTGAAAATTAACTCCTAATTCATTGGCGATAATTTTAGCTAAAGTAGTTTTGCCTAAACCAGGAGGCCCATAAAACAAAAGATGATCTATTGATTCTTTTCTTTTTTGAGCCGCTTTCAAATAAACGAATAAAATTTTTTTAATTTGAGTTTGACCTATATATTCGTGTAATCTTTGAGGTCTCAAAAATTTTTTATTTTCTTCGGTTTGTTCTTTTTTATCGTCCCATGTTTTTAAATCTTTCATAATTTAATATCCTTAAAAATTATTTCATCATTAATGATAAAGCTTCTTTAACAATAATTTCTATTTCTTTATTAAAATCTAATTTATTGATAACTTTATCAATTTCTTTATTTTTGAATCCTAAATTAATCAATACTTCTTTAACATCTCTTTGTTTCGGATTTAATAAAATTTTATTAATTTGAAAAAAGTCATTATTTTGTAAATGAAAAATAATTTGTTGTGCTGTTTTTTGACCGATTCCTGGAAATTTCAATAAATAAGAAACATTATTTTCGGATATGGCTTTTTGAATTTCTTGAAAAAAATCTTGATTAGTAAGTAAAATAGCGCTTTTCGGCCCAATACCTGGAATAGCGATTAATTTTTTAAAAAAAAATAAAATTTGAGTATTTAAAAAACCATATAAAAAATGAATATTTTCTTTAATATAAAAATAAGTAAACAATTTTACTTCTTGATTTATAGAAAAAACATATGGATTAGAAAAACCAATGTGATAACCAATACCATTATTATCTAAGACAACACTATCATTTTGAATAGATGTTACTTTACCTTTAATATAAAAATACATATTAAAAATATATAATCCTTTTTATTAATTTATTTCCGAAAATATCATTTTCTTAAAATTTAGTTATGTTATAATATTATAATATATAATAATATATTTAATATACATTAATAACGAAATAAATTTAAATTCTTTAAAATAAATGAAAGTTGATTTTAATTTAATATGACTTTATCAAAACAATTTATATCACCTTTAAAAGTGCCCAATAATGATAAAGATATCCCAGAATATAACTTGTCGCTAGAAATAAAAGAATTAGAAATCTTTTTGGAAAAAAATAATTTTTTCGAAGACTTTAAAAAACAATTATTATTTTATCAAAAACTTAAGCAAGAACAATTTAAGGATAACAGTAATTTAAAGCAAAATTTTTTATTTAAAATAAACAAATTAAATATCAAACACAAAGATAATATATCCAAAATTATAAATCAAACAAAAGCATATCCAAAAAAAGATAAAATAAATTACGAAGATTATGACTTTATAATTCGAAAAATAAAAAATAAAATAGAACAAAAAAAAATAGAAAAAGAAAAAATTTATCAAAAATTCAAAGTAAAACAAGAAAAAACAAAAAAAAATAATGAACAATGTTTCGAAAATACCCTTAAAATCGAAAAAGAAAAAATTTTACAAAAAGAAAAATTAAACAAAATTTTTGTAGAAAAGAACCAAATATTATCAGAAAAAATCAAAAATATTACTTATGATATTATAAAAGATTTTGAACAAAAACATATCCATTCTAATAATCAAATTAACCAAATAAAACAAAAACATAAAAAGCAAATATTAAATATCGAAATAAAATATAATTCCTATTTGAACCAAATACAAAAAGAACAAAAAGAAGAAGAAGAAAATTTTGCGAAAACAATTCAAAAAAATAATATTTTTTTTCAAAAAAAATTAAATCAACATAATAAAATTTTAAACGAAATACAGCAAAATTTTTTTCAAAAAGAAAATAACTTAAAAGAAAAAACCAAAAAACTAATTCAAACAAATAAATTAAAAATGTTTTTTATTCCGGAATTTACAAACAATACAAAAAATAAAAATTTTATTATATTATTGAAAACAAATAAGCGAAATAAAATAGAGAATCTTAAAAATCTATATCTTTGGCAATTAAAATATATATTTTTAAAATCATTAAGCCAAAAAAACATCAAAATTATTAATATCGAACATAATTTGAGAGAAAAAAATAATAATTTAAAAATACAACAAAATAAATTTTCTTGTCAAAAAGAAAAAGAAATGATCGATAATCATTTTCTAAAAGAAATTAAATTTTTAGAATTAAATTTTAAAATTGCTGAAATAATAAAAAAATATAAAAATATAAATAAAGAATTAATAGAAAACAAAGAACAAAACGAAATAAAATATTCTTATGAACATAACAAATATAAAGTAGATATCGAATTAAACCGCTTAGAACATCATAAAAAAACAATAACCGCTCAACAAGAAAAAGAAAAAAAAGAAACTTTAATTCAAATTCAATCAAAAATCGAACTTATAAAATTCGATTTCCGATATTTAGAAAATATAATTCAAAATATTAACCAAATAATAAATTTAAATAAAAAAATAATAGATTTAGAACAAATACATTACAAAAATAATATTTGCAAAAAAATAAATTTCGAACAACAAACAGAATTTTTCCATAAAAGAACTAATATGGAAACATTAGAAATAGAATACGATATCGAAAAATATTTTTTGTATAAAAAAAATATTTTAGAGAATTTGATTTTATTCATCGATTATATGGATTCTAAAAATCAAATACAAAACAATTTATTTCATAACCTTAAAAATCAATTAAAAAAATATTTAAAACAAAAAAAATATCAAACAAAAGAATTAATAAGAATACAAAATTTATGTAAATTATTTTTCCATAATTTACAAAATAAACAATTTGATTTTCTTAATATATTAAGAGAAAAAATCGATCATTTAGAACAATTAAATATTCAAAAACAAATTGATTTGTATAATAATATTTGTAAATATACCAAAAAAAATATTTTTTATATTCATGATTTAATTAATAAAAATAAAAAAGATTACCTTTCAATAGAAAATGAAATTAAAATTTATGAAAAAAATTATATCTTATTAAAAAGAACCACTATTTTATTAAAAGAAAAAAAACAACAAAAACAATTACAAAAAGAAAAATATATTCAAAAAATCAAAAAAATTCAAGAAAAACACGTAAACAAACATATTTTATATCAAAATAAAATCTCTTTTTATTTAAATAAAATAACTAATTTAAAAACAAATCCATCTTTAATCAAAAAAATTTATTTGAAATTTTGTATAAAAAAAATCATTTCTTATTATTTAAAAGAGTTGAAAAATATCCAATTTCTAAATAAATTTCTAAATAAAGAATACATTTATTTATCAAAAATTAAAAATAATTTTAATAAAGATATAAAATTAGAAAAAGAAGAATTACTTAACCAAGCATATCAAAAAATGATATGGCTATCTGAAAATTTTTTAAAAATAACTCAAGAAATACATAAAATAAATATCCAAAAAACAAAAAAAATACAAATAAAAGAAAAATATCATCTTGATAATCATTTTCTAAATGAAAAAAAAATATTCGAAAATAAATTACATCCAAGAAGAAAAGAAGATATTCTTATTAAAGAAAATTTTAAAGATATTTTAATTGAAATTCAAAACCATTTTCACAAAAGATTAAATCAAATAGAAATAGAAAAAGTAAATAAAGAAAACGACTTAATCCAAAAATTGAATATCCAAAAACAATTATTCTTAAAAAAACAAAAAATAGAAAAAGAAAAAAATGATTTAATAACAAAAATGCAAGAAAAAGAAGAAAAAAATATTCTTATTATAAAAACAAAAATACAAAAAAAATATAAGTCAAATGATTTGTTTTTATCAAAACAAAGAAACAAAAAGAAAAAAAATTTTAAAAAAAAAAATTCTTATTTTTCTTTAATAAAAAAAATTAATATATTGAAAATAAAAATATTTGTTTATTTAAAAAATATAAAAAACAAATTAGAATTAAAAAAAACTTATTCCCAAAATAAAAAAAAACTAAATCATAAAATAAAAATACAATTATTTTTATACAACGAATTTATTCTCTTTTTATAAATTAACAATAATTTTTTCAAATATTATATAATATTAAGTATATATAAAAAAATAAAATTTTTATATTTTTATTATTTTTTTGAAATATTATTTCAAATATATTTCTTTTTAATTATTTACATTATTTAATTTAAAAAAGGAACTTAAAATTGAACATAGGGCAACAAATTAGAAATTTAAGATTAGAAAAAAAAATAACTCAAAAAGATTTAGCTAAGAAAATAAACGTAACTAGCGGATATATTTCTCAAATAGAAAATAATTTAATTTCTCCTTCTTTAAAAATTTTATTTTCTTTATTAAAAATTTTTAAAAAATCAGCTTCAGAATTTTTTCAAGAAGAACAAAATATAGAATCAATTCATAAAAGAGAAGATTTCTTAATTGTCAAAGAACCTAATCTTAAAAATACTATTTATTATCTTTTCCCTTATCTAACAAGATATCGAATAGAACCAATAATTATAGAAATCGAACCCAAAGGACAAACTAAAATTAATACTCCGAAAAATGAAGATGTTTTTGGTTTTGTACTGGAAGGAGAAGTTGTTTTAGTTTTAGATAAATTAAGGTATTTTTTAAATAAAGGAGATACTTTTTACTTATCAACAGATAAGAAATATTATTTATTAAATCAAAATGAAGAAAAAACCAAAATATTAAAAATCATTTCGTCTTCGAAATAAATATAAAGGATATAATTAAAATGAGAAAAATCGTTATAGCTGGTAATTGGAAAATGAATAAATGCAAAGATTCAGCTTTGAATTTCATTTATCAAATCAATAATAAAATGCCTGATAGAAAAAAAATAGAAACTATTATTTTTCCGCAAATAACTTTATTAGATGTTTTAACTCAAATAGAAGGAAAAAATTTGAGAATAGGCGCTCAAAATGTTTTTTACAAAAATGAAGGCGCTTATACAGGAGAAATTTCTCCTAAAAATATACATTCTTTAGGTGTTAAATATGCTTTAATCGGACATTGCGAAAGAAGAACACTTTTTGGTGAAACAGACCAAACAGTTAATTTAAAACTTCTAGCTCTTTTAAACATAAATATTTATCCTATTGTTTGTATAGGAGAAGATATTACAACTAAAAACGAAAACAAAACTAAAATATTCTTAGAAAAACAATTAGAAAATATTTTCCAAAACGTTTCACAGGATTCTATAGAAAAAATTATATTAGCTTATGAACCTTTTTGGGCGATCGGAACAGGAAAAAGTCTTCAACCTGAAGATGCCAACGAAATTATAAAAAATATCCGTCAAAAAGTAGCTTCTTTATTTTCTGAAGAATTAGCTCAAAAAATAAGAATTATTTATGGCGGTTCTACTAATGAATCTAATATAGAAATTATTTTAAAACAAAAAGAAATTGATGGTGTTTTAATAGGAAATAGTTCTTTACAAGTATCAAGTTTCTTATCTTTCGCTGAAACGGGACTTAAAATATATAATGAAAAATATTCTGACAATTTAGAATAATTTTTATATAAAAAAAAAAAAAAAGAAAGTTTTTTAAAATAAAAATGGAAAAACAAAAATATTTAAATAATTTAAATGAAAAACAAAAAGAAGCTATCATTTCAGATAAAAAAGCTATTTATCTTCATGCTGGTGCAGGCACAGGAAAAACAACTACTTTAACTAATAAAATAGTTCATTTAATCAATAATTTAAATATAGATGGAAATAATATTTTAGCGATAACTTTTACTAATAACGCAGCTAAAGAAATGCGAAAACGTTTAAAAGAATTTATTCCTTATCATGATTTTTCTTATTTAACAATTTGTACTTTTCATGCTTTTGGGTATTCGTTTTTAAAACAGAATATTAATTATCTTAATTCGAATTTAACTTCTTCTTTTTTTATTATCGACGAAAAAGAAAATAAAAAAATTATCAAAGAAAAAATGGATATTTTAAAATTAGATAAAGATAAATATAAAGTCAAAGATTTAATAAAAAAAATATCTTATATAAAAAACAATAAAATAAAAAAACAAATTTTTGAAGAATTAGAAATACCAAAAAAAATAAATACAAAATTTCATTCTTCTGAAGAACAAAAAGTTTTTGATCTTTACGAAGAATATTTAAAAAACAATAATTTTCTAGATTTTGATGATTTAATCATTTATACTTATCAAATATTAAAAAATAATCCTTCTTTAACTTCTTTTTATCAAAAAAAATTCTCGCATATTTTAATTGATGAATTCCAAGATATTGATTTAATTCAATATCAAATGATTAAAATGATAAGTCAAAATAATTTTATTTTCGCTGTAGGAGATCCGAACCAAAATATATATAGTTTTAGAGGAGCAGATCCTTTATGTAATGATTTATTTATAAAAGATTTTCAGGCCGATGTTTTGTATTTAGATCAAAATTATCGTTCTACTCAAAATATTTTAGATAAAGCTAATTTATTAATTGAATATAATTATGATGAAAAACAAAATCATTTTAAAAACGATCTCAAAAGTAATATGAATCATGGAGAAATTATTTATAAAAATTTCCAAAATGATAAAAAAGAATCCGAATTTATTGCTAAAAAAATCAAAAAATTAATAAAAAGTTCCAAATATAATTATAAAGATATAGCTATTTTATACAGAATAAATCAATTATACAAAGAAATAGAAAACAATTTAATTATTCAACACATTCCTTATATAATTAAAAATTCTATTTCTTTCTATCAAAAAAAAGAAATTAAAGATTTTTTAGCTTATCTCAAAGTCCTTCTTTTTCCTAAAAATGATTTTGATTTTAAAAGAATTATTAATACTCCTCCACGTCAAATAGGAAAAACAACTATAAATAAATTAGAACAAATAGCTAATGAAAAACAAATTTCTTTATTCGAAGCTATGGATTATGTTCCCGAAACAGATACAATAAATTTAAAAATTAATAATTTAAAAAAAACATTTCAAAAACTTTTAAAAATTTTCCACGATGAATCAAAATGCAATTTATCAAATTGTATACATTTAATCAATGAAGAAATTAAATATTCTGAAATTTTAGATCAAAAAGAAAAAGATAAAAATAATTATAATAAAGAAAACGAAAACAAAATCAAAAATAATTTAGATAATTTACAAAAATTTTTCGATTCAGAAAATAAAAAACAAAAAGGTACTTTTGTAGAAAAATTAAATGAATTATTAAATACAATAACTTTGCATAGCGAAAAAGATGATAATGATAAAAGCCAAGTTCTTTTATCCTCGATACATAAAGTTAAAGGTTTAGAATTTAAAATTGTTTTTGTTATAGGTTGGGAAGATAATATTTTTATAGATGATACAGAAAAATATGGCAAAAAAAATGTCCAAGAAGATAGAAGAATTGCTTATGTGGCGATAACAAGAGCAAAAGAATTACTTTTTCTTACAAGCGCAAATTCTAGAAAATTCTTATTTCATAATAAAAAAAATAGATTTGCAAGACCTGTATCTTTTTTAGAAGAAATGAAATTTTCTAAACCAAAAGAAAATATAATAATATCGGAACCTAATAAATATGAACCTATTATCATAAAAAAAGTCGCAAATAAAGTATCTTACAAAGCAGGAGAGAAGGTTATGCACGATATATTTGGGAAAGGTTTTATTATCGCTGTTAACAAAGATATCTTGTCAATAATTTTTCCTAAACCTCATGGGATAAAAAAAATTCTTATTACTCATTCTACTTTAAAAAAAATTTAATATCTCTTTAAATTATTTAAAATTTATACATATTCAATTATGGAAAAAATATCTTAAATAATTTAATTATGTGTTTCAAATATATAAAAAAAATTTTTATAAAAAACAAAAAAATAAAAACAAAAGATAATTTTTAATATATTTTTTATCTTAATTTTTTTGTCAATTTTATTACAAAAAGATTTATAATTTAGATAAACAAAAAAAGATTTTTATAATTTTAAAAATCTTTTTTTGTTTTAAGTTATGTTATATAACGTCGTTTAATTAAAAAGATTTATTACAAAATGATTATGAAAAAAACAAATAAATCTTTATCTTTTTTAAAACAAGAGATAAAATAAAAGGAGTGATATCAATTGATAATTAAATCAAAAAAACAATTTAAAATATTGAATATTATTTTATTTATTTGTTTGTATTTATTATTCTTAATTACTACTAATCATAAAATTATGGCGATGAAAAATAATGATAATATATTAAATGAACTTATTGAATTAAATAAAAAATTAAATGAATCATTAGAAGAACAATCGCAAATTATAGCTAAAGTTGTAAATCCTGAATTTCATGACGAAATAATGACAGAAGCTTTTGATAACAAAGTTCGTTTAAATAGTAATTCTATTGATGAGCTAAGGACGCGTATTCATGTTTTAAGCGAAAGACGTATAATTGACGAAAGAATGAATAATTTTATTAATATACGTAATAATTTAATTATTCAAATAATAACTTCTGAAGGCGATAATTTTGCCGAAAACATCAAAGAACTTATAAAAATAAATAGACAAGTAAGTTGTGTAAACCAAAAAGAAGCTAGATTAAAACATTTTATTGAAACATATAAAATAAATCATTGATTTTATCTTCATATAAATTTTCAGACCTTTCAAAAGGTCTTTTATTATATTTAACCTAAATAAATATGTTAATATAAAAAAATATAACTCATGAGAAGATAAGTAATATATCCTTTTTTAAAAAAAATTTAATTTATCTAAAAAATTAATTATTATTTTATTCAATTATTATATTGAACTTTTCTTTTTATTCTATCTTTAGTAATTATAACTTTTATCGTAAAAATAAATCGGACATTAAATAAATAACTATGAAACAACCTGAATATTAATAAAAAAAGATTAACAAAAGTTAATCTTTTTTTATTTAATTTTTTTATCAGAAAAAACATCATTATAAAGCGGATTCATCGATAATCCCTTTTAATAATTTAGCAGAACTCAACAATTGCTCTTTTTCTTTATTATTTAATGAAATTTCTAAAATTTTTTCTACACCTGATTTTCCGATAACACTAGGAACACCTAGATAAATATCTTTAATACCATATTCACCTTGTAAATAAGATGAAGTATTTAAAACTTTTTTCTCATCTTTAATAATAGCTTCTACGATATGTAAAACGGAAATTGCGATACCATAGTTAGTATAACCTTTTTGACTAATAATTTCGTAAGCTGATTTTTGAACTTTATTAGCAATCATTTCTTTAAAATCATTTATGTTATGTTTTTCGAGAGTTTTTTTAGGCAATAATTTTTCAAAATTTTCTTCAAAAGCAACTCCATGAACATTTAAACATGACCATGTCGCTATTTGACTATCGCCATGTTCTCCAATAATATTACCGTCAATATCACGAGCATCAATATTCATTTCTTGTGATAATAAAAATCTTAAACGAACTGTATCTAAAGTTGTTCCAGATCCTAATACTCGATGAGATGGAAAACCTGATAATTTATAAGCAATATATGTCAAAATATCACAAGGATTTGAAACAACTAATAAAAAAGATTCAGGACTATATAAAGTAATAGGAGTAATGATTTTTTGAAAAAGCGTCAAATTACTTTTAATTAAATCTAATCGATTATTCAAATTTTTTGATGGAATAGAAGCAGTAATAATTACAATATCAGAATCCTTAGTATCTTTGTAATCGCTAGTAGCTGTAATTTGAATAGGATGTAAAGAATTAACACCTTGACTGATATCTGTAGCTTCGCCTTGTGCTTTAGTCGGATTAACATCTAAAATAACAATTTCGGAAACAATTTTATTAAGAGATAAAATTAATCCAATCGCTGATCCGACATTTCCTCCACCAATAATAGTTATTTTGTTTTGTTTCATATAATAAAGCACCTCTTTTATTTTTAATTAATTACTTACTATTATATTATGTTTATAAATTAAAAACAAGTTTTTATAACCAATTTTTATATTTATTAATTATTTCAAAGAAATTATTATATAAATACAAATAGATAAAATGCGTTTATTAATGCTATCTAGTCCTGTTTTATTTACAAATTCGCCTCCGTCCGAACTGTATACAAACAACTTGCATCGTATACAGCTTTCAAGTAAAAAAAGTGGTATTCCTTTAAAATCGGTTTTATTTTAATATAAAAGATATTTTTATAAAATATTTTAAAAAGAATTTTTTTATTATTTTCTTTTTTTATTTTTTTTATACCCTTATTATACTTTTTTTTTTTTTTTGTATTATAATTAAAATTAATAGTAATTTTTCTTTTTCAATAATACTATTAAAATACCCAAATAAAGAAAATAAAGAAAGGCAAAACAAATAAATGAATAGAAAACGAATACACAGAAAGAATTTATTTTTTATTTTGAGTATTGTATTGTTTTTATATTTTACTTTAAATAATATTAGAGGAAATGGCGATAATATAACCATACCACAAGAAATAATTGAACAGCAAGAATTTTTTTATTACCTAAATATACAATATAATATAAACAAAACTCAAGAAAATAATAGATTAATCAGAACATATTTTATAGATCAAATGAAAACAAAAAAACAAAGAGAATTTATATATGAAAAAAATAATGATGAAATAAAATGTAGTTCTAGATTTTATAATACGGATCAAGATCAAGAAAATACAATTAAATGGGATGCGTTCAACACTTACGATCAAACATATAATGATAAAGGAAAAATATTAACATCAAGAGCTTATACTTCTGAAAATACAATTAAATGGGATAGTTTCAACACTTATGATATAACATATGATGATGAAGGAAATATATTAACATCAAGAGATTATACTTCTGAAAATACAATTAAATGGGATGCGTTCAACACTTATAATCGAACATATAATGATAAAGGAAATATATTAACATCAAGAGCTTATACTTCTGAAGGTACAATTAAATGGGATCATTTCAACACTTATAATCGAACATATAATGATAAAGGAAATATATTAACATCAAGAGCTTATACTTCTGAAGGTACAATTAAATGGGATAGTTTCGACACTTATGATAAAACATATGACAATGAAGGAAATATATTAACATCAAGAGCTTATACTTCTGAAGGTACAATTAAATGGGATCATTTCAACACTTATAATCGAACATATGACAATCAAGGAAGGATATTAACATCAAGAGCTTATACTTCTGAAGGTACAATTAAATGGGATAGTTTCATCACTTATGATATAACATATGATGATGAAAGCAAAATATTAACATCAAGAGCTTATACTTCTGAAGGTACAATTAAATGGGATAGTTTCAACACTTATGATCGAACATATAATGATAAAGGAAATATATTAACATCAAGAGCTTATACTTCTGAAGGTACAATTAAATGGGATAGTTTCAACACTTATGATCGAACATATGACAATCAAGGAAGGATATTAACATCAAGAGCTTATACTTCTGAAGGTACAATTAAATGGGATAGTTTCATCACTTATGATCGAACATATGACAATCAAGGAAATATATTAACATCAAGAGCTTATACTTCTGAAGGTACAATTAAATGGGATAGTTTCGACACTTATGATAAAACATATGACAATGAAGGAAGGATATTAACAAAAACAGTTTATTTTTCTGAAAATTGGAAAATAATTTGGAATAAAAATAGTGATATTATAAAAATAATGATTACATCCCAAATATCAGATGAAATTGAACCTAATTATACAAATTCAAAAGATAGAATTAATCAAATATATGAATCAACAAAAAAATTATTTGTAACATATTTTACTGATTTAACTAAAAAAACAAAAGAAAGAGAATTAATATATGAATTTGATAACGGTCAAATTAAATGTATTTCAAGACAATATCATTCGGATGGTCATAACATCGATTACAAACATCGTTTTACTTTTGATATTGTATACGATCACAAAATAAGAAAAATATCATCCAGATTTTATAATAAAGAAGGTATTATTGATGTAGATCATACAGGTACTTTCGATGCAATTTACGATGAACAAGGAAAACAAACCAAAAATAGAATTCAAAAAGAACTTAAAAATGTTTTCAATGAAAACATCAAAATAGCTATTAAATCAGAAGATGTATCTAATGTAAATAAAATAAAAAAAGCTATTCAAAAAGCTTTAAATAATCCTAGTTTTGATTTAAACGGATTAACAGTTAAATTAGAAGGCACAGATAAAATTAAAATAATTGCTTCAAAGAATAATATTCTATTGAAAGGAGAAGCAACTGTTCAACGTATAGAACCTCTTCCTTTTTTAAATAATGTTAAAGGTTACGATGAGGTTAAAAGTGAACTCAAACATATTGCTGATTTTGTTGATAATTACGAAAAATATCAAAAAATAGGAGCTTCTGTGCCAAAAGGTTTTATTTTACATGGTCCTCCTGGAACAGGAAAAACTTATTTTGTTAAACAATTAACCCAAGAATTAGGTATTCCTTTTTTTTATGGATCAGGTCCAGAATATATATCTGCTGCGTTAGGTTCAAGTGCTGCAAACATAAGACAACTTTTTGCAAAAGCTCGGAATTGTAAAACAGCATGTATTATTTTTATTGATGAAATTGATTCTTTAGCTGGAAAAAGAGGTTCTTTAAAGGAAGATACAGGAGGGGGAAAAGCTGAAACCCAATCTGCTGTAAACCAATTTTTAACAGAATTAGATGGTTTTACAGAATCTCCGAATCCTATTATAGTCGTTGGAGCTACCAATAGATTAGAATCATTAGATGAAGCGATAACCCGTTCTGGAAGATTAGAAAAAAAAATTTTAATTGATTTACCAAATAAAAAAGATAGTGAATTAATTTTAGAAATGTATCTCAAAAATGTTAAATTAACCCCTAGTTTAAAAACAAATGATCAAATTAACACTGATTTTTTAACAAATTTTGCTCAAAAATGTTATGAAAGTAAATTAAGTGGAAGCGATTATAAACGTTTAGTTAATGACGCAGCTTTAGAAGCGGTTAAAAAAGACAAAGAGAATGTAGAAATAAAAGATTTAGAAACAGTTTTAGAAAAAATACAACAAGAAAGAGCTATGAAAATTCCTAAACCTAAAGATCTTTCGAATAAATCTTTTTCCTTTGCTCAGAATTTCTTATTATATAGCGGTATCATTTTGTTAACCATGGGGTTAATAGGTTTAATTTATTGTCGTTATCTTCGATATCTTCGTAAACAAAAAAATAAAATATTATTAGGTGATAGTAAATGAAAAAAATATTAAAATCATTAATTAAACCTAAAATTATTTTTATTTTAGGTTTATTGTTCATATTATTAACAGCTTTATTTTATGAATTGAATGAACAATGGTCCGAAGGAAAAAATAAACTTAGACATCAGGAATTATTTGATAAAATTAATAATGATACAAATTTAGAATCTATCCAAATTATTCATTTACAAGGAAGTATTTTACGATCTGATCCTTATATCAAAATTATTATAACTGATAAAGAAAAAAATACTTGGTACTCTCAAATGGATGGAGTTGTTTATCATAATTTTATTATGACTTTTGATAAAAAAAATAATAATGCTAAATTATTTGAGTATCCTTCTAATTATGAATTATTTAAATTAAAACCTATTACTTCTGTTTTGAACCCATTACTTCATATTATCTCTCATATTTCTTCTGTTATTTTTATGTGTCATATTATTATAAATATGAAACGAGACAAAAAACAACCTTATTCTTTAACTTCTTCGAAAAAAATTGTTACTTTCGAAGATGTAGCGGGTAATGAAGAAGAAAAAGAAGAGATGAAGGAATTAATTGATTTCTTAAAAAGACCTCAAAAATATGTTGCTGTAGGAGCTAAAATACCTAAAGGTATTTTATTAGAAGGCCCTCCTGGAACAGGTAAAACTTTATTAGCGAAAGCTTTAGCTGGAGAAGCAGGAGTTCCTTTTTATGCGGTTTCAGGTTCTGAATTTGTTGAAAAATATGTCGGTGTCGGTGCTTCTCGTGTCAGAGAATTATTTAAAGAAGCTAAAGATCATTCTCCTTGCATTCTTTTTATTGATGAAATAGATGTTTTAGGTAGTAAAAGAGGTGGTTTTTCAGGAGGATCTCAAGAAACAGATCAAACTCTTAACCAACTTTTAACTGAAATGGATGGTTTTACTAAATCAAAAGGAATTATTGTTGTTGGAGCTACTAATAGAGCGGATATGTTAGATTCAGCTTTATTAAGAACAGGAAGATTCGATCGTAAAGTTTTAGTTGGTTTGCCTGATGTTAAAGCTAGAGAAGCTATTTTAAAAGTTCATGTTCGTAATAAAAATATTTCTCCTGATATTAATTTTAATCAATTAGCGAAACAAACTCCAGGTATGAGTGGCGCTCAATTAGAAGCAGTTTTAAATGAAGCTTCTATTTTAACAGTAAGAAATCAAAAAGAAATGATTACTATGGAAGATTTAGAAGAAGCGATTGATCGCGTTTTAATGGGTCCAGCCAAAAAATCAATTAAATATACAGAAGAAGAAAGAAAAATGGTGGCTTACCATGAAGCTGGACACGCCGTTATTGGTTTAAAATTAGAACACGCTCAAAAAGTTCAAAAGATTACTATTATCCCAAGAGGTTCAGCTGGTGGTTATAATTTAATGTTACCTGAAAAAGAAACTTTCTTTTCTTCTAAAAAAAGAATGTTAGCGAATATTATTTCTTATTTAGGCGGTAGAGTAGCTGAAGAATTAGTTTTTGACGATGTTTCTAATGGAGCTTGTGAGGATTTTAAACAAGCTACTAAAATAGCTAGTTTAATGGTGACTAAATATGGAATGAGTGATTTAGGTGTTTCTCAAGATTCTGATTTTTCTGATAAAAAAGCGATTGATACAGAAATTAAAAAAATAATAGATCAATGTTATCAAGAATGTCAAAAAATTATGAAAAAAAATAAAGATTTACTTGATAAAATAGCTTTAAAATTATTAGAACAAGAAACCATTACTAAAGAAGAGATAGATTTATTAGTTTAATGTATAATAAAAAAAGACTTTTTTAAAGTCTTTTTTTATTATATGGATAATATTTTTAAATTTTTAATTAAATTTATGTAGTAATTTTTTTGAAAATTTTATTATTCATTCAAATATAATTTAAATTTTTTAGTTTTTTGATCAAATGTAAAAAAATAAAAAGTTCTTTTAAAAGATATAAATTTAAATTCAATTAATTTTTTTAACAATCTACAGTTTTTAAACGTAATTTTATATATACAATTTGTTTTTAAAACAAAAAAATAATTTAATGTTTAATTTAAATAAAAAAACCTTAACTTTTGAATTTAGTATTTTTTTATAAAACAAACGTTTAATAAAAAAAACGTTTAATAAATACAAAAAATATATTTGATCAAGATTAAAATTATTTTCAGTTTCTTTATATAATCTAATTTTAAAAACTGAAAATATATTTAAAATTTTAATCGGTCTTCGAAAATAAAGTCTTTTATGTTCGCGTTTGTTAATTTGTTTTTAATTTTAGGCCTTTTTTGTTTCCGAGTTTTGATATAAAAAAAATCAAACTCAATTTTTAGTTTTTGAGTTTGATTTTAGGGGGTAATTTTGATTATTTCGTTTATTTTGGGCTTTGGCGATTTATAAAAAAAGGTTAAAATATATAAAATTTATCTAGTTTTTATCTCAAACATAAATAAAAAGCGGTTTTTTGTTAAAAAAACGCTTTTTAACATAAAAAATCTTTAAAAAGGTTAAAATATATAAAATTTATCTAGTTTTTATCTCAAACATAAATAAAAAGCGGTTTTTTGTTAAAAAAACGCTTTTTAACATAAAAAATCTTTATAAATTGTTAAAAATTAAAGGTTTAACATAAAATATGTTTATAAAATAACAAGAAAATAAATATTTAATATAAAAAAAGTCCTAAATTATTAAAACTTAAAGGTTTAGTATAAAATACGTTTATAAAATAACAAAAAAATAAGAATTTAATACAAAAAAAGTTTATAAATTGTTTAAAAACAAAGATTAAACCTATTTTTATGTTTAAAAAAAGATAAACAACGTGTAGGAAAATAAAAAAATATTAAGAAAAAAAATGAATTATGTAAAAAAATATATTCGAAACATAAAATTTTATATAAAAAAAGTTAAAAATATATAAAAATTTATATAAAAAAAGTTAATTTTTTTAACAAAACATATACAAAACATAAAAATATATAGAAAATATATAGAAAATATAAAAAAAGCAAAAATATATAAAAAAAACATAAAAAAATGTAAATTTTGATAAAAAAGTGTAAAAAAACATAAATTTTGACAAAAAAAGTTAAAAAAAGCGGTTTTTTATAAAAAAATGGGACAAAACCAGTACAAATCCAGGGTAAATATGAAAAAATAAGATTTTATATATAAAAAAAGTAAAAATGCGTAGGAAAATAAAAAAACGCGTTAAAAATAAATTAAATAAACAAGAGATAAGGAAAATATGGAAAGCGCAAGATCGAATGAAATAGAAATGTTTTATTATAACAGGTAAGTCCGAGAAATAGAATATAGAAAACATAACAGCATTGTTTAACTGCGAAGACGAGGAAATAAGTAAAATACATAAACATACACGTATGTTAATTGTAAAAAATACGGAGTGGAATCAAAAGAAAGCGACCTCCCTTTTAGATTTATAAACGCATAATAAAAAAACGCAAATTATAAAATAACAATCAATAAAGAACGAACCCAATCGTGGGAGGACGTAATAATGAAATCACAACATGAATACGAAAAAGAAATAGGCAAAAAAAGACACAAGAACAATAAGTGAATTTTTTCAAGAGATGTTAATTTATGACAAAATAATATTTATTATTGAAAATGAATATTTTGTTGATTCGAAAACACTTATTAGAATATTAACAAAAGGTAACTACTTTGATAATTTAGAACTTTTTCAAAATTAAAAATTTTTTTATTTTATATTTGATATTTTATTTTTTTGTGTTAGCATTAAAACATAAAATAAATAATTTGGTTTTCCAAAATTAATTGTTTTAAAAAGTATTAATTTAATAAAGCAGTGAAAAGCATTACCTAAATTTTTATACAACTCGAAACCAAAATACACATAAAGAACTTTTGGAATTAGATAATCTTAATAATGCTTTAAAATAAAATAATAAAACATTAAATAAAGAATCAAAATTGAATAAAAAAGAGATTAAAGATTTTTTTGGGATCCAAGACTCAAAAGAATTTCAAAAAGAAGTACTATTAACTAATATGACAATGAACAAAAACATTGAAATTCATAAAAACCTAAAAAAAGAAATAAAAAAGATATCAAAATGGAAATTGATTTAAAACAAAATACTTTCCGATGATTCAAACATCGTGTTAATTTTGTTAATGTTAATATTTAATTAACCATTAAAAGAAAAGAAATAAAACAAAGGAATTAAAAAATAATGACAATTACACAAGTAGCCATTTTTAAAAAACTAAACGGGAAAATCCATTGTGATATTGTTTTTGATAGTCTTTTAATATTAAGAGGCCTTCATTTTAAAGCTGACACACCAGAACCTTATTTTGTATGTCCTTTTATCGACAAATTTAATAAATTAAATGATAACTATACACGCCGTTTTTATTTTAATCCTTTAAATAATGGATTTAGAAAATATATAACTGATACCATCAATAAATGTTATCAAGAAATGCTAAAAGAAAATCTTACACGAAAAATATTTAATTTGCAAAAAGGATTAATAATTTAAAGATATAAAGGGTTTTAATTCTAGAAAATTTAAATAATTTTAAATTTTATAATTTTAAATTTCATAAAAAAAGCAGTTCGTTATGAAGCTAAAGTTTCTAATAAATCGCACTGTCATAGGTAATTTCAACATTTTTTATTTGTAAGAGTTTAACTTTTGAAGTTAAACTCTATTTTTTACCTAAATTAATGAGTTGTTTATATATGGAACTAAATATAAAAAAGTTGTTTAAAATGATATTTATATTTTAAAAGAAAAAAATTTATTAGAAAAATATTTAGAAATTAAATAAAATACACTTATGGATTTTCAAAAAAGAACTTTTGATTTCATACTTGTTATTTTTTAAAAGATTTTAAGGATTTTTTAGAATTAAAAGTTTTTGAATCAAAAGATTTATTTCCTGAAAAGTGAATTCATGAATAAAATAAATTTATTAAGTGATTTTTTATTTATAAAATGTAAAAGATTTATTTTTATTATTGTTTCTTTTTTTATTACTAAATTAATGATAATAATTTTTTATATTAATATTCATTAATTAAATGAGAAAATATTTATTTCTTTATATGGTCATGAATTTTATTAGATTTTTTAATTTCATAAAAAAAGAAAATTTATTTTTTAAAATAATATAAAAATCTTGTTCATTTAATTTTTTGAAGTTTGTTTAGATTAGGAAAACTAATTATCATAGTTAGTTTTCTTTTTTTATTTTGATGCGGTAACTAAATAGTTGTTTTTTTTTTTTTTTTAATATATATTAAGTTATATAATTAATTTAATTTTTTGAGTTAATTTTTGACTTAAAATATTTCTTTTTAGAAAAATTATTAAATTATTTGAAAATATTATTATTTAATATTTAATATTTGAATTTTAAAAAGAAAGAGGAAGTGAAAAAAATTGAAAAAATCAAAAAAAAGATCAAATTCTTTTTCTAAGTTGCAAAAAGGAATTTTATTTGTTTTAGTTTTAGTAGCTGCTTCTTTGATTGGTTTTACTGTGGCAGTAATAAATGATAAGAATCCTTTTCAGTTCTTGTCTTGGAAAAAGTTTGGTGTAAAAGGAAGAAATTCTAAATTAAAACTTTCGGTGACTATGGATGAATATATCGATGGTAATGATTTGACAGAATCACACGATTTACATAAATCTGTTTTAATAGCTAAAAATAGTAATGATATACCTAATCCAACAAAACCAGAGGAAAGCTATATATCTCAATTTTTACATGAATTATTTGTCAAAGATAAATATGAAAATGGCAAAATTATTGATGTTAATAGTAGTTTTCATGAAGACATCAAAAAACAAGCTAATGTCGAGGTCGGAGTAAAGTTTTTTTTAGTTCCGAAGGAATTGCAAGATAAAGATCCAAAAAAATTTGATGAAGCAGACAGGGCAAAACTTTTAGATTTCAGTGAATTTACATATGAAGTAGCAAATGATCAAGGAACATTTTCAGGAAAACCAGAAGATCAGAAAAAATATTTCGGTTCTTATGTTGTTTTTGATAATGAAGTAAAGAATGGATCGAGTTTTAAATATCAATATAATTGGTTAGAAGAAGACAAAGTCTCAGAAGACAAAGTCAAAGTTAATGCATTATATAGTAATTCATCAAGACAATATTATCTACCAAAAGATAATGTTTTTACATCAGAAAAATTAAAAAACTCTACTTCTTTACAAAATGAATTGAGTGAGAATGCGAATAATTTTTATTCAGCATATTCTTCAAGTTCAGTGGAAATGGTAGCTCCCCAGCAGAAAATAATAGGAAAACACAAAATTCCTACCCCTGATAATATATTTGAAAATATTTCAAGTGATACAAAAAAATTTTATATTTATAAACCATATGACAAAAATAATTCAAACGTATGTTATCCAAAATTAATCCGTCCAAAGGGTACAAATTCAAATGATTATATCAAAACAAAAGCTCTTATTTTAATTAATTTTTGGAATGAAATGGCTTTAGATGAATCTTTTTTTGGATCAGAACAAGCTGGAGTAAATAAGGATGATTTTATGGATAATGATCATGATTTGACTTTATTTGTACAAGTTAATTATAATTTAGTTGATGACACGGGCGAACTTCACTCTTTTACTACGGAAACTAAGGGTCCTAAGTTGCCTAATATGAATCTTGATAGACCTACTAAGGCTAGTGAAGGTAAATCCGCTCCAAAAAGAAGTATTAATGTTAAACGTGATAGATCAATCAAAAACACAATAACAAGACCATAATATTTAATTAATTTCGAATAATAAATTATCAACAAAATATTTATAACATATAAAAAAAGGAGGTTTTTTTGAAATGTTTTTTAAAAGAAAATTTCGAAACCTCTTTTTTTTCATTTTTATAATTATTCTTTTTTGTTTTACCCCTTTATATTTTGTTCAAGCTATAACTATTAAAATACCTCGTAAAAAAATCCCCTCTTTTACAATAAATCCTGAATCAACTAATAAATTGCTTCCATCAGTTGAATTAAGTTTTGAATTATATCGTAGAGAAGAAATAGAAGAGGGAAAAAATTATTATTATAAATTGATTTTTAAGGATGACAAATTAAAGAAAAAATTAAAAAACGAAAACAAAGAATTAAAAGATTTATCATTTTTTTATCATTTAGATGTAAGTATTTTAAATGAAAGTTCAGATAATAAAAATTTAACTGATTTATTCGATATTAAATGTTATCAAAGAGATAAAAACAAACCAAATGCCCCTTTTGTTGAATTCAAAATTATCACAAAATCTTATAAAAACGATATGTATGATTTGCAATCGAAACCAGAACAAAAAAGAAAATTTTCTTTAATAGATTTAAAAGAATGGGAATATGATATCAAAATAGAAGTTAAAACTAATTCTAACCATTACAAAAAATATAAAGAATTGCAAGATAAAAAAATTAAAATTAAATGTGAATTAGATATTACTGACAAAGATAATTATCCTATTTATTTATTTAATCTTAAAGATGATTTACTTAAAAAAGATGACTTAATTTCTCGTTTTGATAAGTTTCAAAATGAAAAGACATCTTTTCAAAAAATGTCTAAAACAAATGATGTTTTTTATATTTTCGGGTTAGGCCCAGATTTAAATCAAAATATAATCTATTCAATAGATTATATTTTGAATAAAGACATCGCATCTAAAGATATTTATAAAGAAGATAATCCTATTTTTCTAGTCTTTAAACAAAATGATAAATTTTTTATTTGGGACTTTATTTCTAATAAAAAAGTTGAATATGAAAACAAAACATATCAAGAATTAATGGATTGTCATAAGAAAAACAAAAGTGAAAAAAAGTTCGAATCAAATTTAAAATCTTTAAGGCTAAAAGCTTATAAAAAAGCTATAGAATTTCAAAAATTTTTAGAATCAAAAAAAGAATCATATTCGAGTTCGTGGTTTACTAAATCTAGTACAAAAACAGATAACGATAACAAATTAACAAGTGTAAAAGCGAATATTCTGGAAATGGAAAGAGAAGATAAAACTTTAGAACTAGAACAGCAACGAATAATAAATAATACATCTGAAACAAAAAAAATAGAAGTAGAATATGAATTATATTATAAAAATTATATAGATTTTAAAAAAAACAAAGAATATAATATTAAAAAAGAATTTGATAATAATAATGTTTCTGCGATAAAGCTTTACTTTCTTAAAAAAATTTATGACAATACTATTTCTGATACTTATTCTTCTTTACATTTAACAAAAAAATGGGATATAGATGAAATTGAATACGAAGAGTTAGAAGAAAATGAATCATTCGGAAAATTAATTAAAAAAACACTTAAACGTTTTGAAAGGGAATTTTTGCAACAATCAGAAGAAGAACAAAAAAAAGCGAAAAAATTCCTTGATGATAATATTCCACTAAGTAAAGGTCCAGAAATATCTGATGAAGTATATTTAGAATTAGAAGAGGAAAATAAGCGTGAAGTTGACAAAGACTATTCTAAAAACCGAGGAAAACATAAAAATTTGAAATCTATTGGAAATACAGATATAAAAACTTTGAAAGATATGTTAAGAACTGAAAGAAATAATAAAAAAAAAATTAAAGTCACAAAAATTGCTATGAGACCTGTTTCTAATTCCGACTTTTCTTTAAAAGGAGGTATTAGAGAATACGAACCTAAAGTTGTATAATTATTATTTTTAATTTAAAAAAAGAAGAAGGTTTTTTTTTGAAAAAAGAAATTGAAAAAAATCAAAAAAATACAATAAAAACTAAAAAAAAACAACAACTGATAAAAAAAAATAAAGATCATCCAATTGTTGTTAAGTTTAATATGCCCGAAATACCAACAAACGGAAATAATAGTGTATTTTTGTGGAATTTTATCAATTTAATTCTTTCTATCGGAGTTATATTAAGTTGTCTTTTTGCTTTTTTGCAATCCAAAAGTAAAATGGAAGAGATTGAAAAAAAAATCAAAAAATCTCCAGAACGTAATTCAGAAATTGATAATTTAAGAAAAGATATCAATAATTTAAGAAATAAACCTTTTGGAGATGAAGAATATAAAGAACTACTCGAGTATCTTTTAGAGGATTTGAAACAAGAGTTTAAAAAAGAATCGAATCAAGAACCAAATAAAAATCAAGAACCAAATAAAATATTACAAGATGGTCAAAAAGAAAATAAAGAAAAAGATAAAGACAAAACAGAAGATGATAAAAAAGAAAATAAATGTAATTATTCAGATTTAAAGGATGATCATTTTTCGGTCCAACCACCAGAAAACGGTTTATCTTTTAAACAATTAGTTGGTTTAGATGATGCTAAAAGCGCATCAAGTAGTTTTGTTACATATGTCAAAAATCGTGATTTATTTGAAAATAAAGGAAAAATAAAATCCTCTACCGGGTTGTTAATGTATGGTGTCGGAGGAACAGGTAAAACTGCATTTGCTAAATCATTAGCTCGAGAAACTGATTTACCTTTTATTGAAACTTCTGCTTCTGTTTTCTCACAAACTTATTACGGTGTCGCTCCGAAAATGGTAAAAGATTTATTTAAATTAGCTAGAAAAGCGGCTATGAAAAGCGGAAAAGGAGCGATTATTTTTTTAGATGAGTGTGAAAATCTTTTTTCTGATATCGCTACTTTATCATCAGGATCAGAAATTACCAATGTCGTTAATGAATTTAAAATCCAATTAGAACCATCAGATAATTTACTTAGAGAAGTTTATCCAGGCGGCGAAGAAGAAGCTAATCGTAAGCCAGTTTTTGTTGTTGGAGCGACCAATCACTTAGAAGGTTTCGAGAAAGCGATTCTTTCTCGTTTTAGTATTCAGTTCGAATTAAAACCAGGCCGTTTTGATGAACGTCGTAGACAATTATTCTTTATTTTAAATTCATTACGTGCTCCGATCACTCGAGAAGCAACAGAATATTTATTAGATACTATTAATTTAGCTTTAGATTTGTTACCACCGGAAAATGATGCTAAGGGTAACGTGATATCGACAGAAAAAAATTATAAAAAAGCTTATCGTGTTTTAGAAAAAATGATTAACGATGCCAATCAACAATCAATTACAAGAGTTTTAAATTATTTAAAAAGTCAAGTTGATATTCGAAACAAAGAATCAGAAATCGAACAATTAAAAGAACAAAAAAATCAAGACAAAGTAAAAATTGATAAAGCAGAAGCAGAGTTAAATGAATTAAAAACTGAAGTTAAAAAAGAATATGAAAAAAATTATTACAAAGATGTAAAAGAATCGAACATAAAAAAACAAAATTACGAACAATTTGTAACAAATAATAAACAAAAACAGAAAACTCCGCCAGAAATTTTACAAAATTGTCATGGAAGTAAATCTATGGATATAGACGATTTGAAAACATCTTATAAATCAATGATTGATAACGAAGAAATGGATGAAAAAGGAGTACCACTTACTTTAAATCTTGCAGAAGAACTTCAAAAAATAATTAAAAATTTTCGATTAAACGAAGAATACGTTATTGATTCCCAAAATAATCAAATTCGATTAAAACAAGAAGGATTGGATAAAATATTGATGTATCGAAACAACGAAAATTTTCTTTTAATTCAAACATTAGAAAAATTGGAAAAAAGTTTAGAACAAGCTCAAGAAAATTATAACATAAATGATTCTGACAAAAATGGAGACATTTTACAAAAAGCAAGAATGAATCTTCGAAATTACTTTGATAGTATTCGAACTTGTGCTTCAAACGCTTTAATAATTTGTCGAGAAAAACAAGAAATTGAACGTTTTATGAAAGAAAAATTTAAAGATTATTTTATTAGAAAAGGTTCAAATACTCAAGCTACAGAATTAACTCAAGAAGGAATAACAGCGATTAATAAATTTTTCAAAATAGAAAATATTTCAGACCCTAAACACATGGTTCTTTTACAAAAAATTATTAATTCTGCTAAAAAATAAAATAAAATATTAAATTTCATTGCTTTTTGGTATTTTGAATAAAAAAAAGACCTTAATAAAAAGGTCTTTTTTTATGAAAATATTGATCATTTAATATTAAATTTATTTTATTGATTTTTTATTGGATAGTATTACACTTTAATAACTTAATGTTGATAAATCTTTATTATTTAATAAATAATATTTTAAAATATTTTTATTAAAAAACAAAACAGTGAATCAAATCAATTATTGTCGAAGATGACTTCCAAAATATAGATTATATCATTGAATATAAATTCATCTAACGAAGTATTTGTTAAAACGATTTATTTCAATCTCGTTGATTCAATAAAAGAAAATTAACTTTAATAAGTTTTTTCTTTTAAATCGAACTTATTTAAAAAACGAGTTAACTAACGTTAGACAACAAGTATCTGATAATGCTAAATCACAAACTGAAATCCAAAATTTAAACGCAAAAATCGCTGATTTAGAAACTAAAATCAAAAAAAACGTCATCAACACAAACGTTAATTTAGAAAACAATCAATTAAAAGATGACAAAGTTAAATTAACAAACGAAATTAACGAGTTAAAACAACAAGTCGACAACATCAAAAAAGACATCAATAATCCTCAATTAGTAAACAACATAAATGAATTAACAAGACAAGTAGGCACTTTACAAACACAATTAGAATCGAAACCTACTGAAATCAAAACTGAAGTTATAAAAGAAGTTATCAAAAACGACCCATCATTACTTACCCAAATTGATCAATTACAAAACGAAAACGGTGATTTAAAATCTCAAAATGAACACATCCATACGCAAATGCGAGAATTAAATTCACGCTTTAATAACCAAGATCGTCAAATTGAAACGTTAACAACTCAATTAGCGATCAAACCAAAAGAGATTATTACCACAGTTCAAGATGTCAAAATATTAGATTTTTTTGCTTTTATTTATCATTTTTTAACCTTTATTTAATTTATTTTACATAAAAAAATAAATTTTATTATTTAAAAAACTTAGAAAAAAAACAATATATTCTTCAAAAAGGGTTTAAAATATAAATAATAATAATTTATTAAAACAAATGATTTTTTATTTTTATTTAAATTTTTAAAAAAACTATCTTAAAACTTATTTTATAATAATAATGTATAAATTTTTTATAATAAAAAAACAATTTTTATGAGTATCGAATCCGAAAACATAATTTTTAAAATTCATGTTTTTTTAATAAGATAATTGAAACATAAAATTTGTTTTTTTTTTTTTTTAATTTAAAATTATTACAATAGTAAATTTTAGAATTATTATTTTATTTTTGAATTTATTATCGTCAAGACACTTATTATAAAAACTCTTATTTATTTAAAAATAGTAATTATTTTGAATTAAAATAAAGTTTTTACTTATATTAAGCATGATTTTATTTTTTATCTTTTTATTATCTAGAACATAGAGGTTTATATTTTGTCGATGGAACAAAAAAAGAAAAAAATTATTTTAGGTTTTGGCGCTTTATGTGCCTTTATTTTATTTTTTATTTTAGGTATTTTTATTTATAGAAAAATTTATAAAAAATGCGACTCACATCCAGAACAAGAAGAAATAGATGTAGAAAAAACAATAACCGATTTATGTTCGCTTAATTCTAAATCATTTAATGAATTATTAAAAAAGATATATAGTTTAAAAATATCTGAAATACCTGATGCTAAGAAATTAGAAAATTTAAAAGAATCTCAAAGATATTTAGTGGGTAATTTTAAAGGTAAATTAAATAATTTAAATAATACAAAATCAGGACAATATGATGAATTAAAAATATCTCAAATAAATTTGGGAAATTCAATAATTGAATTAGAACAAGAACCAAAAGAATCAAAAGAATCAAAAGAATTTCAAAAACTTTTAAAAGATAAAAAAACAGATCACGATACAAAATCAGGACAATTAGGTAAATTAATAGATGAATTAAGTAAATTACGAGAATTAATAAGTTTTAATTATTTTTCAAATGAATATGATCTCCGATCAATTCAACGAAATCCTTTTTTAAGATCTTTTTATACAGATATCTATGATATCAATCTAAAAAATAAAGAAATTGAAAAACAGGAAGAGAAAATACAAAAAAAATTAAAACAAAAAGAAACTTTGTTCATTTGCCAAACATTAAGACAAAATTATCTTGAATTAAATAATTTATTATTTAAAAATGATGATTTATCAAATAACCATGATTTAAAAATTGCTTATAATGAAATTTCATATTATTTGCGTTTAGCAATTGAAGCTTTAAATGATTTTGATAGGAATGATTTTTTCATTTATCGAAAAAAGAATAGACAAATTACAAAAGAAGATGAAAAAAGTAAAAAAAACAAAGAATATTTAAATAAATTCTTTGAAAAAAAAGAATCGTTGAAAAAAAAATATTTGGAAAACATTCATGAAAAAAAAAGCATTCATGACAAAAATAAATATTTCGAAAATATAATTGCAAATTATTATGATTTCGAAAATATTTTATCGTATCAAATCAGCGGAAACCAAATAATAACTAGAATCAAAATAATAAATAAATTGACTAATGAAAATATTTATTTTAATTTACCTTCAGGCGGTAATAATTATCCACAACATAATGAATTATCGCAATCAATCTTTAAAATTTTAGACAGCGACGAAAGATATAATGAATTATCGCGATCAATCTTCCTAATTTTAGGCAGTAATGATTATCAAGAACATAAAGAGGAATTAAATAAATTATGGGAATTAATTGGTACATCAGGAATTGTTATAAGAAATGAAATCTAATATTAAAAATAAAAATAAGGTCATCTAAAACTTCATTATGAAGATTAACCGATATCAAACTTTAATATTTAATTTAAAAATAATTTTTTTGTCAAGAAAGGAACAAATATAATGTCAAAGGAAAAAAAATTTTTATTTATAGTCATCAGTTCAATATTTAATTTTATAGTGATTTTAATTTTAATTTTTGTTTATTTTAAATTACAAACAAAATCTAATGATTTACAAAAAAGTATTGAAAACATAAAATTAGAAAAATTGAATACTCCAAGCGAACATGAAGTTAATGAAGACAAAGAAGGAATATTAGAAAAATTTGAACAAGAATTCAAAGAACAAAAGTTTTTTTTGAATGATATTGGATATCCATCTAGTAATTTAAAAGAATTAAATAATATAGAAGACAAAATTAAAGAATTACAAAGCACTTTTAAAACAAATAAACAAGATAAAAAAAGCAAAGATACTTTTGAAAAATATAAAAAGTATTTTACAGATGAATCTAATAGCGTATCAGATCGTAATGAAAAAGCTAATTTTGACGCACTTGCTGAATATATGAGTAAATATCTTAAAATTTGTGAAACAAGAGATAAATATATTTTAGATTTAGAAGAAGGAAATAAAACTCGTTTCAATAAAAGCGATTTACGATACAGAGAAGACAAAGTCCTTAAATTAAGACAATATTTAAATGGTTATGCTTTTTTATTAGAACTAACATTAGACGGAGTTAAACAAATAGAACGTTTAATTAAGTCATCATTTTCAGAAATAGAAAAAAATCATTTAACAGAATTAAAATATATTATTAGTAAAGATTATACAAAATTTTTATTAAATTTAATCCGACAAGAAAGAAGCGAAGTTCTTATTAAGGAACTTTTACATTAAGAAATTTTTACATTGTAATTAATTTTTAATTCGAAAATTTTAAATCAAAAAAAGAAGGAAAATTTATGGAAACAGTTCAGAATCAAAGTCAAAATAAATCTTCGAAATTTAGTTTAGTCAATATAAGTTTTTTAGCATGTTTAATTTTATTAACTTCTTTATCATTTATTTTAGCTGTTATTGTTTTTTTACACTCTTCAAATAAAGAAAATGAGACGGCTAATTTACCAAATCCTTCATCTATGCCTCCATTACCGATTTCTACACCTTTATCTAATAATAATCATTTAGGCGATGTTAGTTCTTTAGTAGAATTATTTACTCCTCAAGAACTTAATAGTGATGGGTTTGACTCGCTAGATAAATTTTTTGGCGCCGACGAAATTAAAGGTAGATTAAATGATTATATACATAGATGGAAACCGGAAAATAAAGATAAATATAATCAGATTACTACAAAAAAATCAGGTCTTCCTTTTCCTAAGGGAATTATTTTTTACGGACCTCCAGGAACAGGAAAAACAACACTTGCTGAGGGTTTCGCTAAAGATTCGGAAATGAATTTTTACACCATTACTAGTGCGCATACATTAAAAGAAATCGAAGATATTTGGCGTAAAGCTAGAAATAATAGCCCTTCTTGTATTTTTGTAGATGAAGCGGAAGAGATTTTGAAATCCAGAGATGAAAAAAATGCGAATTTATTAGAAGATGGAGATGGTAAAAAAACAGATACTTTTTTACAAGAAATTGAAGGGGTTAAATCTGATAAAGAAAGACCGGTTTTTTTTCTTGCAGCTACTAACCATTTAGACAAAATTGATTCAGCTATCCGTTCTCGTTGTGAATCTTTATATGTTGGTAATCAATCAGAAAATCAAAGACTTGGTTACATTCGAATGGTCATCAATGATATGGGTAATTTAAAAATAGAAAAATATGCTCGTGATTATTATATTCCTTTGTTTGTTAATAAAATGAACATAGCTTTAAGAAATCCTGAATTATTCGCTATCGCTATTAAACATGGTTATTATATTCCTGCTTTAGGGACTACTGAGATAAAAGGAATATCTAACCAAGATAATCCTGGTGGTAATTTAGAAACTTTAGATGATAAATTAAAAAGACAAGATTTAGCATTCAAAAATGCTAGAGCCAATAACATAAAAATTAATGATTTATATCAAAATGCTTTAGATAAATTTAATAATGAAGAAGACGCATGTAAAACAATCCTTGAAGACACAATAGGATGGAAAAACTTTGAATTAAAAGTGAAAGAAGCGAATGATAAAAAATTACCTTTATATGATATTGAAACTTTAGAAAAAGTTAAAAAATATTTTTATGATTTAACTTCAGGACGAAAAATGAAAGCCATGATGTTGAATGTAGCTGAAAAAGCTGTTCGTCGTGTAGAACGTAAAAATAAAGGAGTACTTGAAAATAAAAGAATACCGATGCAAATAGAAATTACTGATTTAGAAGAAACTTTTAGAGAATATTTCGGAAATCAACTAGAGTTTGAAAAAATTAATACATATTGTAATGAAATTACAGAGAAACAAACAAAAAAATTTTAGGATCCAACTACAAACAATAAAACAAAAAAATTGAGGATCTAAAACAATAAAGATATGTCCATTTTGATAAAAGGAGTTATGAATGCAAAAACAAAAGATTTCAAAATATTTGAAAAAGTCTTTGTTGTCTTTTTTACTTTTTGTTTTTACTTTTTCTTTTTTAATTTTCTTTTGTCATTTGATATACGGTTCAGAAAATGAACAAGAAGATCTTAACCAAACACACAAAAAACTTTATCAAAAACAAGAAGATAACTGTATTCAAGAAACAATTCAAAGAAAAGAAAAACTTTTTGAAATGTTTTATGATTTTAAAGAAGATATAACTCCAATGTTACAAAGTTTTGAAAAAGGCAAAGAGTATTATGATAAATTACCTAAAGATCAAAGAAAAGAAATTTTTGATGAGTTTTTGGAGTATTATCGAGAATATGAAATATCGTATATAGATCATTTGTGTACCGAAACATCCAACGAAGAAGAAATAAAAACATTACAACAAAGAAAAAAAAATTTCAAATTATTAGAAAAAAAAGATTTTTTTTTAGATCCTAATGTCAGAGAATTAGGATTATTTCAAAATTATAAAAGTAAAAAATACTGTAATACATATAATAATTTTTTTTATTATTTATATTTTGATTTTATTTTAAATACAAAACTAAATCGTAAATATGATTGTCCAAATGAATATGAATTATGTCATCCAGAACAAATAGATTCGGATAATTTAAAAAAAAGAACTCAACTTTTTAGTTATCTACCAGAAGTGACTAATTTACAATTTAAAATAGAATATTTAAGATACTTTTATAAAATATTAAAGGAATTTGACCCATATTATACTGGATATAATTTTATCACACATGATGAAACACATAAATTGCAAGAAGATTTTTCAAATTTAATAGATCAATGGGTTAACGAATATAAGAAAGAAAAGGAACCAAACAGACGAGAAAAATTAGCAAATCTTTTTGAAAATAATAAAGAATTTATTAAATATTTAGATCCGATAGATGAAAAATTAAAAGTAGAACGTAAAGAAAAATTAATAAATGATTTTGATAAAAATTTAGAAAATACAAGAAATTTTTTAAAAGAAATGTTAAGTTCTCCTAGTCGTAAAAAACAAGATTTTCCAAAAGAATTTCCTTCTAAAACAAGTTTAAATAATATTTTATTAAGTCCCGGTTTGAATAAAAAAGAATTAATTGAACATATAATCCATAGAAACGATGAATTAATGAATAAGGATTTATTAAAATGTGATTGTAACTTAAAAAACTATTTATATCAAATGTATGTCGATTATAGTGTTTTTGTTTTTCATTCTAGTTGTCTTTGTACAGAAAGTGAAAAAAAAAAATTAGGTTATATTATTAATGATAAAAAAAAAAATTTAACTTCTGATAGTTTGTCTGAAAAAAATATTTTAACAAACATTAAAACAAAATATGAAGGGAAATATAAATCAAAATCAGAGGAACTTAATGAATACTTGTCGCATTTAAAGAAAGAATTAGATTATCAAACACAAGATATCGATCATAGATATTCAGATCCTTCTATAAATCCGTCGTCGCAAGAGAACAAACAATTTTTAGATACAGCCTCTTTAGGTGATGATTTAAAAACTATTTATTTACAAAACCCCGAAGATTTAAAAGATCAACTACAATTTCAACTTAATAAAATCGTAGAAGAATATATTGAAGCTCCTTTTAAATTTTATGGCGATGAAATAAAAACAACTATTGATGAAACTCAAAATTTAATTGATTTTATTAATGTTTCGGATAAAGACACATTAGATTCAAACAAAAAAAATTCAATAAACGAACAAATTAATTCTTTAACTAATGAAATTGAAGATAAAAAACAACAACAAAAAAATTCAAATATTCAATTATCAGAAAAACAACGAGTTTCATTACAACATGAAATTAGAAATAAAACTCAACAGAAAACAAATTTAGAAATAAAATTAAAAGAAAATCCTCATCATAAATCGCATCCTCTTAAAAACAATTTAGAAACTTTGACCAAAATATATTTATCTAAAATGACTGAGTTTATAGATAATTGGAATATCATTGATGCAAGAATTCAAACTTATAAAGATTATTTTAAATTTAAAGAAGAAACAATTTTAAATCCATATTTAAATATTATTAGTGATTTACAAATTCAATATTATCGATTAGTAACGTCTATTTTAAAAGATATAGAACAAAATAATGTTAATGTAAAAAAAGAAGAGCAAGAAATAGGCAACTCGTTTATACAAAACACAAATTTTTCATTGACTTCAACAGAATTAACTAAAAAAAATATAGATGAACAATGTGACCTAATAGAAAAACATTTAACTCGTATATCTTGTACAGACACACAAGATTTTAATTGGTCTTTGCATAATATTGAATGGATTGGGCAATTTTTAAATAATTATAAAAAAGCTTTAATAGAAAATTTTCGAAATCAGAATTGTAATATAAAATTGGAAGAAAGCACTGATTTAAAAGAACAATATTCGAACGAACGTCAAAATTATGTTCGAAAAAGTTTTCAAGAAATGCAAGAACCGCAAAATATTAATGAAGATCATAATATTGAATTGAATAAAATATTATCCGAATTAAAAGAAGAATTTAAAAATTTTGAATTTAATCAAGGTATGACGAAACTAGAAGTTAAAAATAAAAAAGATGAATTAGAACGAAAAATTTATACACCAGTTGAAACACAAAATTTTAAAGATTATTCTCTCCGATCTCAATTACGACTTTTACAATCACAATTATATTATTTAAAATTTCAAATTCCGGAAAATAACGAAAAATTAAATATTTTGTTTAACTATATAGGAGAACCTCATCTATTAGATTCGAACATACAAATGTTTAAAAAAGCTATGGAAGAATTAATCAATATTGTGGAAAATCAACATAAAGAAGAAAAACAAATAAGAGAAGTTAATATACAGATTGAAAAAAACAAACAACATTTATCTAAATTAGATCAAAATATTCGATATTATTCGAATCAAAATATACAAGAAAAAGAACAAAATGAAATAAATACTAAAGATACACAAACTCAATTGCAAAAACAAATTGCTTCTTTAACTAATGAAATTCAAAACAAAACAGATGATTTAAATACTAAATTACGAGAAAAAGAACAAAATGAAATAAATGCTAAAAATACACAAACTCAATTACAAGAACAAATTGATCCTTTAACTAAGGAAATTCAAAACAAAACAAAAGAAAAAGAACAAAATGAAATAAATACTAAAAATACACAAACTAAATTACAAACACAAATTGTTTCTTTAACTAATGAAATTGAAAAAAAAACAAAAGAAAAAGATGATTTAAATACTAAATTACGAGAAAAAGAACAAAATGAAAAAAATGCTAAAGATACACAAACTCAATTACAAACACAAATTGCTTCTTTAACTAAGGAAATTCAAAACAAAACAGATGATTTAAATACTAAATTACGAGAAAAAGAACAAAATGAAATAAATGCTAAAAATACACAAACTCAATTACAAGAACAAATTGATCCTTTAACTAATGAAATTCAAAACAAAACAAAAGAAAAAGAACAAAATGAAATAAATGTTAAAAATACACAAACTCAATTACAAAAACAAATTGATCCTTTAACTAATGAAATTGAAAAAAAAACAAAAGAAAAAGATTATTTAAATACTAAATTACAAGAAGAAAAACAAAAAGAGACAATTGCGAAAGAAAGACAAAAAAAATTACTAACTTTAATTGATTTATTAGAAAAAGAAAAAGGAAATAAAAAAAATGAAAAAATAGATTTAGAACAAAAATTAGAAATTAACAAAAAACAATATGCTTCTTTAACAATTAATTATGAAGGCAAACAAAATTCTTTTAAAAACACATTAACTAATTCATTTAAAAAAAATTTTACTAATGAAACAAATGCTTTTGAACCATTTGAACCATTTAAAGATGTTTTTAAAAATTATAAATATAGTAATGCAAAATCATTTCCTTTTGTTGAAGTGAAATTTAATTTTATTGATTGGTTAAATAAATTGATTAAAGAGAAATTTCCTAATAATGAACAAAATCCTTCAAATCATACAACTTATTATGCATCCGATCAAATAAATATTGATGTGTATCTTCCTTATTTTCAATACGCTAGTTTTTGTTGGTCGTTAAATGAATACTTCGATTCCAAATATAATAATAAATATTTCTCCGGAACAAATATAGAGTAAATTACTAATGAATAATCATTTTATAATAAAAAATAAAAATTATTTAATCTGTCTTTTATGGATATTTGCTATAAATTTTTGTTTATCGATTTTTTTATATACAGAGAATCGTGTTCTAATTAATAATTTTTTTTCTGAACTATTCGATATTAATTCTGAGGATTCTTTAGAAGGCGAGATTTATTTATCTGAAGATAAAATTACAAGTTATCATGAATCAGGACATGCTATTATAACTCTTTTGTATCCTGAATACTTTGAATTTGTAGGGGTTACTATTAAACCTTATGGAGCTATTTTAGGTCATTGTGATTTTCAAATTAAAAAAAGAAATTGGCAAGCTGAATCTTTAGTTTCTTTTGGTGGAACGTCATCTGAAAGTCTATTAGCCAAAAGAAAACAAATTCCCAAAGATAAAGTAGGTAAGGGTTCAGGTAGTGACCACGCTAATGTAAGTTTTTTAGTTCAAAGTCATTCTACTACACCAGAAAAAGATTATGATCGTTTACATAAAGAATGTCAAAAATTAATTGAATTAAATCAAACTACCTTAACTAAAATTGCTGAAAAATTATTTATTAAAAAAACTTTATTATTAAAAGATATCGAAGATATTTTAAAAAAATACCCTTTACAAAAAAACATCTGAAAAAAATTATATCCTAAAAAAAGAGTATAAAAAAAACTAATAAAGACAAAACATGAAACTTTTATTTGAAATAACCTAAAAATCAATTAAAAATATATAAAAAGATTATTATTTTTGGACTTATTCAAAATATGGCACTTTATTTTAAAATACTTTAAAAATTATTAAAAATATTTCAAAGATTATCAATATTTGATAGTCTTTTTTTTATTAATTTTTTTAATTAAAATTATTTTTTAATAAACATATATAATTTATTTTTTTAACTACAATTTTTATATGAAATAATAAAAAAGATTAAAATTATTATTTTTAAAGTTAAAAAACTTTTTTAACTTTAACTTAAATGAAATTAATAAAGGAATTAAACCTCAAATATTAAACCTCAAATATGAAACCTCAAACAAAAAAAATATGTCTTTGGGCAATTCCTATAATAATTTGCCCTAATTTTTATTTTGATATTAGGAAATTGGCGTTTCACTAAACCAAAAACTCCAAACACTTCTGCTATAGAAGAAGTAATTAAAGAACCGAAAAAAACAGAAATAATTTACCAATCCAATTGTCAAACAATAAAATATATCTGTGAATTTAATCCATCTACGGGAAAACAAATTAAATCAACTAATTTTCAATCCGATGGTCGAACAGAGCAGCGAAAAATACATCTCTGAATTTGAACCATCTACTGGAAATAAAATTAGAACAACTTATTATAATTATGATGGTCCAATAAGACAAAATTAACTTGAATAAGTTTTTTTTAAAAAAACTAAAATAAAGTAAATATAAAAAAATCAAATCAAAGAATTAAATTATGATATCAACTGTAGTTAGTCTAAATTGGATCACTTTTTAGTCTATTTTAATTATACAAAATAACCATGTTGTTAGAATTTTATCAAGTAAAAATTACGATCATTCCTTTAAAATCCTTTTTTATAATATAAAAGATAATTTGATAAAATTTTTTTAAAATGTTTTTTTTATTATCTATATTTTTTTAAAAAAATTATATTTTTAGACAACAAAAAAATAACCCTTTAAAATAAAGAGTGGGTTATTATTGTTATAATGTTAATTTTCTATTTTTTATTATTATAAAAATGTCTTATATTTGTGTTTTTTAAATATAGTATTTTTTGTTTTGTGGATTTTTAATTTTTAGAAAATGTAAAAAGATGATGAACTATAGCTTGCTTACGTGCACCTCCACTTTTTTTTATATAGTCAGTTATATATTTTATAATAATTTTTATTATATTACTGCTTACAGTTGTTATTTTTATTTTGTCCGCTTGTTCTCTTGGTTTTGCTTTTATTTTTTGAGTTTTGTTTTTATATTTGGCCGTTTTTTTATTTAAATACTTATTTTTATACTTTTATATATTGTAAAACCTATCGTAGATAACTATGATTCCTATTAGTATTCTGTATAATTATAAAAAAGATATGTTTTTTTGTTTCGTTGTAGTTGTTTCCTTTATTAGAATCACATATTTTTTTGTGTTTCGCCATCAAATTTTAATTTATTAACAAAAAAATCTATAATTTCATTTAAGTTATACATTTTCTTTTTTATTTATTTTTAAGTTGTTCTTTTGTTTCCTACATGTATTTCTCTTTTTTTAAACATAAAATTGGGTTTAATCTTTAATTTTGATTAACTTAATAACATTTTTGTGTTTAATTGTGTTTTATTACTTTTTTACCTATATTTATATACATTTTTTTATTTACGTTTTATTTTTTTATATAAAAATATAATTAATTTGTATTTTTTTATGCTTTGTTTATATAAATTTTTATATTTTTGTATAAAATAATAAATGTTTTAAGTTCTAATTTAATTTTTTGTTTTTTTTTTTTTTTTAAAACGAGCGTGTGTCTCGTTTTTTTGTTATATAGGCTTTATTTTGATTTGTTTCAAAATATAGATACATTTAAATGTATCTATATTTTGAACTTCTTATTTTATTCATCAATTTAAATTTTTGTTATTTGCGTACTATTTGTCCTTGTAAATCATTATTAATTTCTTCTTGACGTTCTAGATTTGCATTTGTTGTGTCTATTGCGTTGTTTAATTGTTTTTGTGTTGAATCCACTTTTTTGTTTGTTTTTTCTTGTTCTTTACCTTGTTCAGTTATTTTTTCACCTTGTTTTTCTATTTTTGCATCTTGTTCTTGTGATTTTTCACCTTGTTGTTTTTGTGTTTTTTTTATATCATCTTGTGTTCCTCCTATTGAGACTGTTCGTTCTTCAAGTTTGACTAAATGAGTATTGTGGTCTTGTAATGTATCTTTTATTTCAGTTATTTGTCCGCCTTGGTTTGTTTGTGTTTCTTCTTGTGTTTTTTGCGTGTCAACTACTGAATCTATACGTTTGTTTGTTTCTTGTTGTACATCATTTTGGATTCGTGTGTTTTCTGCTTCTATTTCCATGCTTCTATTTCCATGCTTCTATTTCCATGCTTCTATTTCCATGCTTCTATTTCCATGCTTCTATTTCCATGCTTCTATTTCCATGCTTCTATTTCCATATTGTCTTTTATACTTTTTATAATGAAATCCAAATGAACCGATTTTTGTATCTTGCCCTTTAACTGTTCCATCTATTTCATTTAATTTGGTTGTTTGCCCTTTTACTGTTAAATCTATTTCATTTAATTTTGTTATTTGATTACTTACTGTTTTATTTATTGCATCTATTGTATTTAATTTTGTTGTTTGACCTTGCACTGTTGATTCTATTTCATTTAATTTTTTGATTTGGTTGTTTATATTTTGATTTTCTGTTTCTATATTTTCATTTATTTTTTCTATAACGCCATTAAATGTTGTGTTTTGTTTATTTATATTTGTAGTTAATGAACTGATTTGTGAACCTTGTTCGTTTGCTGTTGCATTTAATGTATTTAATGTTGATGCTTGGTTGTTTACTGTTGTATTTAAATTAGTTAATGTTGTGCCTTGGCCTTCTACTGTTTTAATTAATTTTGTTATTTTTGCGCTTAAATCTTCATCTGATTTTGTTGCTGTTTCATCTTGATTTTCTTTTTTGTCACTTGGTTTTTTTACACTTTCATTTGATAAATTTATTTTTTCAATAATTTGTTTTGGTCCGCCTTTTTTTACATTTTCATTTAATGAATTGACAGCTTTTTCTAAATCTTTAGCTTTAGTGTTCATATTACATGTATAACAAATACTAAAAATAATTACCCCGATAATAATATTAGTAGCGATACACGCCCATATTCTAATTTTTTTTATTGATAATTCGATGATATATCATTCTTCCTTTTTATTTTTGTTTTTTTAATTAATAAAAAATTTTTATTTTTTTATTAATTTTATTTATTGTTTTAAGAATTTTTTTTAAATATTCATTTTGAATATTTAAATTTGTATTTTGAATATTTAAATTCGTTATTAAATTATTTATTTTTTTTGAATTATGCCGTGCATAAATAAAATAAAAGCTAACTAATACCAAACTTAAACTTGTAATACAATAAGTTATTATTTTTATTGTTTTTGATGTTTCCATGATATCTTATTTGCCTTTTATTTTTTTATATAACCTAAGCGTTTTTTTAATTTAAGGAACCGAACCAAAATTTAAATATATATTTTATTAGCGTGCTAAAAAAACAAACAAGAAATATCGCGAATACTCCATGAGTATAAATGGCTTTACGTACTTGTTTATAAGTGTTTTTTGTTCTCCAAAATATAATCATTTTTTCTGGCGGATTCGCCAAATGACTCGCTGTGTTTTTAAGTTTTTCTAATGTGAGATTTTCATTTTCGTTTATCGGTCTTATAGGGTCTTTTATTCCTTCAAAATAAACTCCCATGAGTGTATAATTGTTATCACTCTTTTTATCTATTTGAAGAAAACGGTGTTTAGTCATGTGCTTACCATCTGTAAAAATATTTTCTGAATTATACCCCATAAAATAAATGTTTATTGTTTTTTGATATTCATCTTTCAAATATTCTTTGACTGTTTCCATTTTCGTGTCACTGTCAAAATATACATTTTGTATTTCCATTTTTTTAATCTCTTATACGTTCTTTTATTTTTTTAAACATAGTTTTCTTTATTTTTTGATTGTAATATTAAAAAATTAATTTTGAGATTCTTTTGATAATTTAGAGATATGACCACAAACTTCGATATTATAGAAAACAACAAAAATCATATATCCTACAAATAGCCATCTATAAAATAAGATATAGTTATTAGATAACGAAAAGTCACTAACATAAGAAATTTGTTTAAATAAGAGATCGTAAAAAGGAGAAGCCATCACATTATTTTTAATAATGTCTGCAGATAAGAAAATATTGATAGTTTCATGACATAAAAAAGTCACTAATAAAAACAATAATGGACTAATAAAAAAATTTAATAATAATAATTTTAATATAGGTGAAAAAAAAGCATGATTTTGATTATTCAGTTGTTTTTTCACTAATGAATTTTGTTTAGGACTAGATTTGATAACGGTATTTTCATCCATAATTTAAATTTCCTTTCTTTAGTATCAATATTTTTTTATTATACTAATGGTAATTAGTAATTAAAAAAACAAAAATTACTACAATATATGTATACCAAAAAAAAAAAAAAACAATTTTTATGTGCTGTCAATAAAAAAACCAAACTTAATTATTAAAATTAAGTTTGGTTTTTATGATAAGCATGAATTAAGTTAAAATAAAAATCTTTAATTTTTAGGTATTTGAAATCATGTTAACTTATTTAGTGTTATTGTAATTTCGTTATTTACTTTTATATTTCTAATTCTTTTTTAGGAGTTATTTTTTTAATATCTATATGAATTATTATTGTTTCTCTTTTTTTAATTTGGATTGTTTAATTTTTCAAACATATCTATTTTATCTATAATAACGGCAAAGTTAAAAATTATTAACCATAAAAAATTCAAAACGTCTCTTGCATTAAAAACATATAAATACAAAACCATGAAAATTTTAATAAAAGTTCAACTTTTTGAATATGTTCGGTTTTTTTGTTGCTAATTAAGTTTGTAAATCATCTATTTGGCTTCAGCCCCAATATAAACGAAATAATCAAAATAACCCCATAAAATCAAACTCAAAAACTAAAAATTGAGTTTGATTTTTTTATTGTCTGGGAGAGCCCAAAACAAACGAAATAATGAAAATTATCGCCTAAAATTAAATTAAAAAGTATATATAATTTTTTTTTTTTTTTTCATTTAAAATTACTATATAAAATAAGAAAAAAATTATAAAATTATATAATAAAAAAATATTTAGTTCAAATATTAAATTTTTATTTATTATTATTAAAAAGAAAATATAATTTATGAGTAATAATTGTTTCAAAAAAATAGTACTATTTATCATCCCTTTTTTTGCAATAGCCGCTATAATTTGGTTTTATAAATATACAAATAATACTAAAGAAAATATAGAACCGTCATCTCCTTCTGATTTAGAATTCAAATCTGAAAAAGATAACGAAGATAAAACAAAAGAAAATAATGAAGAAAAAAAAGAAGATGAAACAATCTTCAAATGCGAACCAAAAAATCAAAAATTGAGTAACGAAAAACCAATCGAAATAAAAATAGAAGGCTTTCCAAAAAAAGACACCAAAATAATTAATTTATCAACTGATAATCTTGACCTTCGTGAAGTTATTAACGAATATAAAAGAAAAAATCAATTAAATAATGATGGGAAATATGAAGAAAATAAAATTTCAAAGAAATTAGACATTAAATCTCATAAAATTGAATTATATTTGACTAAATTTGAATTAACAAACATCTTCATTAACAAACATCTTCGAAACCGAAGAGAAAATTTATCATATTATTTGTACAAATATTGAATATAAAGAAAATTTGTGTAGACAATATAGCGATAAAATGATTGAATGGATGGATCAATGTCTCATTCAAAAGGGTAAACCTGGTCCATCAATTTCATACATACAAAGTAAAATCGGAAAAAAAAAAAAAAATTAGTTCAAAAAACATAATACCAAAAGACAAATCATCGTTTATGATGAAGAAGGTAATGAATGTCGTTTACAATATCAATCATCTAATCTAATAACATATATGATGGATGACTCGAAAATTGAACTTTCTAAACAATTTTTGACTAATCATTATTATAATATTACAAAACCACCCGAAAAACCTAAAAAATTAGATTTAAATGTAAACTTTAAATAGAATTTTTATTTTTTAAATATTAAAAACAAATTCAGTTAAAATTAAATTTATAAGTTTTAATATTGTATTTTTTAAAAAAATATTTGGATATTATGATTTATATTTTTTAACATAAATTTTGTTTTATAAACCAATAAGCCCAAAATAAACAAAATAATCAAAATAACACCATAAAATCAAACTTAAAAACTAAAATTGAGTTTGATTTTTTTTATTGTCCAAACTCAGAAACAAAGGAGTAGAAAAACAAAAAATAAATTGATAAATGACAACACAAAAATTTATATATTAAAAGAATATTTTAAAATCTTAAAAACATGTTCCATTTTTAAAATGAGATTACATAAACAAGATAATAATAATTTTAATTTTGAAAAGAATACATTTTATTTAAGTTATAATTCCGTTTATGAATGTTGGGAACTTTTAGAAAAAATAAAAAAATCAAAAGAAAATTTACCTTTTGAAATTGAATTTACAGACAAAATGGATAAATATGATTATAGGTTTAATATGAAAACAAAAAAATTATTCTTAAATCAAAAAATATTTTTAGATATTTACAAAAAAATCCAAAAGGAACAAAAATTTTTATCATCTCTTAAAAAATGGTGATATATAAAAAAATAGGAGTTTTAAAAAATAAATCATTTTAAAAACAAAAAGAAAGATCAAAAAATTATGATAGAACAACAATTAATAAATACAATTTTCATAAGCGTTATAGGAGTTTTAATTTTAACAATAATTTTTATGAAAACCAAAAAAGAAAAAATTAGCTTAAGTACTTTTCAAAATAACAAAAAGAAAATTAAAAATTATCATTCAGAAATTATCAACAAAAAAATAGAAATTCAAACATTAATGAAAAATATTTTTTCATTAGATATAAATAAAAAATGAGTTTAAATTTGTAAATAAATGCATTTTTAATACTAAAAAGAATAATTAAAACAAAATAATCTTTTTTGTTTTTAGCGAAAAAAGGTTTTAAAAATAAGTAATTTTAGAGAAAGTGTAATAGAAATTAAATCATGTTATTTTGGATTATTATTAATATATCTTTCTGCTACAAAACAAAAATATAAATAAATAGCTTTCAATTCTAATAATTTTAATTATTATAGGTAAAGATATTTTTTATAAAAAAAGATTATTTTATCATTATAAAAATTAATTCGATACCTTATAAAAAAATTGAACATTGAAATTGTTTTTTTTTTTTTTTGTTTATAATTATATTTAATATTAATTAAACTTTAATAAGCATAACTAGTATTAATTAATAGCAAATAAAAAAAGAAAGGATAAAAAATTAATTAATGAATTTTAAAGAATTTTATAACAAAAATAAAAAAATATTAATCATTGTTTTCGTTGTAATTACTATAGTTATATTGGTTTTTGTAGGACTAAAAATAATTAATAGAAGATATTGTCCCCAAAAATCAGCCCCGGACACAATACAAAATAATTCAGAAAAAGAAAATAATGGTAAAATAATTAAAAAAGGTGTTGTTAAAGATAATTCAATACAACATCAATATATAAATTTAAACCCTTTCGACATAAATTCTAGTAAAGCATTAAAAAAAGAAATTTTTAAATATCTTACAACACCCTACTTTAACTTTGATTATGAAAATAATCAAAAAATTACTGAAGGATTGTGCAAACTTGAAGTAATAGGAAAAGATGCACAAACATATAATATTAATGAAAAAAATTTAGACTCTTTTGAGAGTCCAGAATTCACTTTTACTTTAAATAAAAATATGAAATTCATAAATAATGAATTAATTACTATAAAACATATATTATTTAGTTTAGAACAATTAAAAAAAAATAGTAAATTTCAAGATTTAACGATTGAAGATAAAACTTGCCATAATGAAAATAAATTTAAAATTTCTTTTCAAAAAAATAAAACATTAAAAAACATTATAAATTTATTAAATGAAAATCTTATTTTAGTTCCAATTACTGAATATAAAAATTCTTTGAGTGATAATTTAAGCATTTCTTCTTATGGTACAAAAGAAAATTATTTTATTTCATACGGACCTTATAAAATAGATGATTTTGTCGATAATCAACTATATACATTTTCTAAAATTAATGATAGTAATAATAAATTGCAAATTTATATATGTGAAAATCAAAAAAATTTAGAACAATTATTTGATACAGAAAAAATAACAGAATTATCGTTAGATACCCCAAATACAATAGGAAAATTAAAAAAATATCAAAATAAAGATTATCAAATTCACTACATAAATGAATTGAAAAATACTAGTGATTTTCTTCGTATGACAGCTCTTTATTTAAATTATGGAGAAAACGATCCGCAAAAAAATATTTCCAAAAATATAAATTTTAGAAAAGCTTTATTTTTTGCAATCGATAGAGATAAATTATTTTATGATTTAAGCAAATGTAATGATGATAAAACAATTGTTTATGAAAAAAAAGCAATTTCTTTTTTACCAGATAAATTATTTTTACCTGGTCATCCTGATGTTATAATGAATAATATTCCGAAAAATGTTGAAAATAATGTTGAAAGTTATACATATAATCTTGAAAAAGCGAAAAATTTTTTTCAACAAGCGCTTAATTCTGCAAATTTAAATAAGATTGAATTAAATATTATTTCGCCAAATCAATCAAATGTTAATGATTATAAACAAATAGCTCAATTATTACAAGAACAATTAAAAAATGCTTTCGGAGACAAAATATCAATAGAATTGAAAGATTCACAAATAAGTCCAATGCAACAATCATTACCAAAAAATAATAACATTATTGTAGTTGATGATTTAAAATATAATATAGCAAATTTACCTTTTTTCACTTCTTTAAATAAAAAAGACAAATGTAGCGAAAAAATTATTAAAACAATGCAAAAAATAGATAAAAGTGTAAATAATGAATTAACGATAGAACAATTAGAACACAAAATTTTAAATTTAAAACAAAAATACAATTATAAAAAAGAATTATTAAATATTTTTAATGAATTAGAAAAAAAATGCTATCAAGAATTAATCAACATTCCTTTGTTGATTAAACCACAAAAAATTCTTATTACAAGAACTTAAAACGCATAATTAATTTTAAAAATTTTAATATTTTTCTAAGAAAAGACAAAAAATTATTATGAATATAAATAAAACAAAATTAATGATTTATTTATTTTTGATTCTTTTAAGTATCTTTATTGCAAAGGAATTAATTGATGATTTTTTTACTAAAGGAACTAAAGTCGAAAATAATCAAATTATTCAAATGATTAAAAATTCTAATATTGAAAAGATTACTCATGAAGAACCTGGAAATAAATTATTAAATCAAAATAGAATCAAAATAAGAGCTTATACAAGAAATAAAGAAATTTTTTGGACTAAAATGGATTTTACTTTTTATTCAGGGATGATAAGTCTTTTAATAGAAAGGCCTTCAATTAAATTCGAACCTGTTTATTTTTATAATTTCAATTTTTTAAGATTTTTATTTGATATTATTCCTATTTTTTCTTCTAGTGTTTTTATTTTCTATATTATTAACAATATCAAAAAAACATCAAACAAACTTAATTCTAACCCTCTTATATCTTCGAAACAAAAATCTAGATTCACATTTAAAGATGTTGCTGGTAATGAAGAAGAAAAAGAGGAAATGAAAGAATTAATTGATTTCTTAAAAAGACCTCAAAAATATGTTGCTGTAGGAGCTAAAATACCTAAAGGTATTTTATTAGAAGGTCCTCCTGGAACAGGAAAAACCTTATTAGCGAAAGCTTTAGCTGGAGAAGTGGGAGTTCCTTTTTATGCAGTATCTGGTTCTGAATTTGTTGAAATGTTTGTCGGCGTTGGCGCTTCTCGTGTCAGAAAATTATTTAAAGAAGCTAAGAATAACGCTCCTTGTGTGCTCTTTATTGATGAAATAGATGTTTTAGGCGGCAAAAGAAGTGGTTTTTCAGGAGGGCCTCAAGAAACAAATCAAACCCTCAACCAATTATTAACTGAAATGGATGGGTTCTCGCAATATCAAGGAATCATTATTATTGGAGCTACTAATAGAGCTGATATGTTAGATGCGGCTTTGTTAAGACCAGGAAGATTCGATCGAATCTTTAAAGTAGGTTTACCTGATGTAAAATCGCGAGAATCTATTTTAAAATTACATGCTCGTAATAAAAAAGTTGCTCCAGAGATTAATTTTCATCAATTAGCGAAACAAACCCCTTATATGAGTGGAGCTCAATTAGAAGCTGTTTTAAATGAAGCTTCTATTTTAACAGTCAGAAATCAAAAAGAAATGATTACAATGGAAGAACTAGAAGAAGCGATTGATAGAGTACTTATGGGTCCAGCTAAAAAATCCATTAAATATACTGAAGAAGAAAGAAAAATGGTCGCTTACCATGAAGCGGGACACGCAGTCATTGGTTTAAAATTAGAACATGCTCAAAAAGTTCAAAAAATAACTATCATTCCAAGAGGTTCAGCAGGCGGTTATAACTTAATGTTACCTGAAAAAGAAACCTTCTTTTCTTCTAAAAAAAGAATGTTAGCAAATATCGTTTCTTATTTAGGCGGTAGAGTAGCTGAAGAATTAGTTTTTGACGATGTTTCTAATGGAGCTTGTGAGGATTTTAAACAAGCTACTAAAATATCTAGTTTGATGGTGACTAAATATGGAATGAGTGATTTAGGTGTTTCTCAAGATTCTGATTTTTCTGATAAAAAAACGATTGATATAGAAATTAAAAAAATAGTAGACGAATGTTATCAAGAATGCCGAAAAATTATTAAAGAAAATAAATCTTTATTAGATAAAATAACTAATTTATTATTAGAAAAAGAAACTATTAATAAAGAAGAAATAGATAAATTAACAATTGTTTAAAATATTTAATTAAATTTATTTAGTAATTTTTTGAAAATTTTATTATTCATTCGAATATAATTTAAATTTTTTATTTTTTTGATAGAATATAAAAAATAAAAAGTTTTTTTGAAAAATATAAATTTAAATTTAATTAAATTTTTGCCCAATCTATAAAATTTATTTTTAAAACAAAAAAATAATTTAATATTTATATTTAAATAAAAAAACCTTAACTTTTGAATTTAGTGTTTTTTTATAAAACAAACATTTAATAAATACAAAATATATTTTATCAATATTAAAATTATTGTTAATGTTTATATAATCTAATTTTAAAAACTAAAAGTATATTTAAAAATTTTCGCCAGTATTCTAAAATAAAGTTTTTTATGTTTGCGTTTGTTAATTTATTTTTAATTTTAGGTCTCCTTTGTTTCTAAGTTTGGACAATAAAAAAATAAAACTCAAATTTTAGTTTTTTGAGTTTTATTTTTAGTTTTTATTTTAATTATTTCGTTTTTTCGAGTTAAAGAAAAAAAATAAAAAACTCTTTATTTTTTTCTTATCCTATATGTTTTTTTAAAAAAACATATAGGATTTTTCTTTATATGAAATGTTTTCTTTTAGTTATTTTTTTAATTTAAATTAATAAATGATTTAAATAATATTTTTTTCGAAATCGATAGTTTTGTAATAAATCCTTTTCTAAATTTTGTTTTTCATCTAATAAAGAAAGAAAAGAAGCTATTTTGTTTTGTTCTGAGAGAGAAGGCAAATATAATAATATTTTTTCACTAAAATTTGTTTGTAAACCTGGATTTGCTGTTCCTATTTTATAATTTTTAATTTGATTTTCTAATTTTTTTAAATAATAAAAAAGAAATAATGTATTATTTTTGGATTTTAATTCATTTTTTATATTAATTAAAAAAGAACTATCACTACACCAAAAAGGTCTATTATGATAAAAAACATAACCAATACTACCGAAACAAATAATAGTAATAGTATTTTTACCAGCATTATATTGATGATAAAATCCCAAGGGTTTTTGACCACCACTAATAACTGGATATTGATTTATTTCATTCAATTGTGTTGATAATTGTTTTTTAAGAAGACGTTTTCCTCTTTTTATTTCAACTAACTCTTTTAATTTATAACAATGATATTCTTTTTTTTCAAACTCTGGAAATCTTAATTGTCTTTCTATTAATTGATTTAAATAATATTTTTGGTGTAATTCTATATCCTTAATAATTTCACTTTGTATTTTAATTCTTTCATCTAATAAAGAAAGAAAAGAAGCTATTTTGTTTTGTTCTTGAAGGGATAATGGATACAGAATAGAAAAACTTTCTAAAGATTTTTTAGAAATATTTTTTAATCCTGTTCCATAACCTAATTTTTTTAAACAAAATTCATTTTTTTTTAAATAATGAAATAAATAACTATAATTTATCTTTTGAAGACATTTAATTAATTTAAAAGCATGAGCGCCACACCAAAAAGGAACTTGATGATAGTGAACATAACCACAATTACCTCCTTGACTAATGGTAATTGTATTCATGGGAGTATTAAATTGAGAATAATAACCAGATGGTTTATTACCGCCATTCATGACATAATATTTCCCATGAGTTTGAAATTTAGTACGATTTAACTGTTCACCTGTTTTTATTTCAACTAACTCTTTTAATGTAACTTCTTTTAAATAAGATTGTTCTTCCCATTCTTTTTCAAACTCTGGAAATCTCAAATGGGGACACTTAAGGAATTGTTTATCAGGAATATTTTATTTTTCTCTTAATTCTTTTCCAAGTTATAAATATTTTAAAATAACTACGTTCATATTAATATTTAGTTTAAGTTAATAAAAATAATGTATATGAGATAAAAAAATGTATTAAATTAAAGTTTGTAACATTTTTTCTAAAGATTTTTTTTTAGTTTCATAATTCGGATGAACATATAAATTTAAGGTAGTTTTGATATCGCGATGCCCTAATAAAGAACTAATTGTTTTATAATCAATTTTAGTTTCTACTAAACGAGTTGCGAAACTATGTCTTAAACCATGGAAATTAATAAATGGAATTTTTAATTTTTTTAAAAGTCTTTCGTAATATTTACGAAATACACGTGGTTCAATTGGCTTTTTATTATTTGAAAGAATAAAAAAAGTAGAACATAAATTTTTTTTTAAAGGTGTTAATAAATGAAACAAAAAAGATGATAAAGGGATTTCACGATGAGATTGAGGGGTTTTTGCTTCATTTAAAATTAATTCTGTTTTTGCTTTTTGCGGGTTAACAATCATTGATCTTTGAAGTGTTTTTGAAATACAAAAAAGTTTTCGTTTAAAATCAATATCTTTCCATTTTAAAGCACAAATTTCCCCAATTCTTATTCCTGAAGATAAAACAATTAAAAGTCCTAAATTTTGAAAAGTAAAATTTTTTTTTTAAATAAGTCATTAATTTTCTTTGGTCTTTACGTGGTAAAACTTTAATACGCGTTTTATAAGAAGAAAGAGGAAAATGTAATTGAAATTCTATTAATGGCCAATGATAATTTTTTTGTGCAAATTTTAAAATCATTTTTAAAAGAACAATGAGATCCTTTCAATGTTTTATTTTTTAAACCCTTCTGATGTTTTAATAAAATAAAATTTTGCACTTCTTGTTCTGTAAGATGATAAGAATTACCAAAAACAGGGATAAAATGTTTTTTAATATTGAAATAATAAATTGAAACGGAAGATTTTTTAATATATAAAGCTTTTTCTTTTAAAAAAAGTGGAACAACTTCTTGGAAAGACAAGGGATAAGAATTCATTTTTTTAACTCCTTTTGTTATAATTTAGTTATTATTTTTTTAGACTTATATTTCATTTGACGATGATTATGGTTGGTAATGTCAATAAAAAAACACATTTTTTCTACAAAAAAACAACTTAATTTTAATTTTTTTTATTTATAAAAGAAATTAAGTTTGTACATCAAAAAAGAGAAACCCATCATAATTCGATTACAAACTATTTTTTTAATTAACTTGCATATCTTTTCTTCTTTCTTTAACCAACTTTATTTCTCGTTAAACCTTTCTCTTTTTGAAAATTAGCTTGTTTTTTTATATTAAATAAAAATATTCGGGTTTTTTAATTAACAGTTTATACGTCTTATTAAGGACGGATATTGTTATTCTCAAACCAGAATTTATTTTTTTAACTTTCTCCAAAAATCAAAGAATAAATAAGAGCATTTGTTTGTAAAAAAATATTTTTATAATTTTCATCATTCTTGGAATCATTTTATTTTCAATTGTATTGACGAATAAAGTTACAATAATAATCTAAATTTATTTTTTTTAATATAAATATTATTTTATCATTAATTAAAAAAATATTTTTTTTATGTTAAAGTTGCCCTAATGAAGCTTTGTTTATAAATATTTTATAATATGAGTTTAACTTTTTTTTGTAAACTCGAAATCCTCAATTAATAATCAAAAAAATATCATAAAAAATAAAATGATTTCAATAATGGAAAAGATACTTTTTATTTTAAATATCTTAATTATATTAAGAAAAAAATAATTTAAATTGAATAAGCATTTCATTTTCTTAAGATCTTATTTTATTTGAATTATCTAAATTAAAAAAAGAATTTTGATTATTTTTTTCACAATATTAATTTTAGACTTTTGGATCATGTTTCATATTATAAGATGTTTTTTCTTTTTTTGACTGAAATAAAAAAAGACTTTTATTTTGGGTCATTGCCATAATTATAAAATATATCTTATTTTGTCAAATATACATGTATTTTCAAAAAATAAAAATCGAGATAAAATAAGAATATTATTTAGTTATCTTTATTTCAATAATATTTCAAAAATTTCCGAATAAACGTTAAAATTGTTTTTTGTTTTTTTTGTTTTATAATTGTATATTATAAATAAATTGATTCAAAAGATTTTAAATGTAAATGTGGTAAACAAATTATCATTATATATTATGATTTTTATAAGTATTTTTTTTATCAATTTACGGGAAGAAATTTATTTGAATAATAATGGAATATTTTATTTGAAAACAATTACTATAAATTAAAAAAATAATAATAAACTTAAAAATAATTTAATAATAAAAAAATTTAAAAAAGAGGATATCTCAATGTTATACGAAAAAAAATTAGAAGATAAAGCTTTTCAAAAATTGATATCTTTAGGTTATGAAGAAGTTATAATTAAAAATCGAGAAGATTTAACAAAGAATTTTCAAAACCAATTTTTAAAATATAATTTAGATAATCAAATCGATTCAAATTTTACTAATATCAATCAATTACATAAAAATTGGTTTGATGATTTAGAATATATTCTTTTTAATGATAACAAAATAAAAAATGTTTTAGACACTTTTGAGCCGCTTCGAGAAAAACATAATGTCAAAATGCGTGATTCTAAAAAAGGTTTTTTATTAGAATTATTTAATAAAAAAGATTGGTGTAAAAATCTTTTTCAAGTAGCACGCCAAGTAGTCATGGAAGACCTTCAAAATAATCAAAACAACGCTCGTTATGATTTAGTTTTATTTATTAATGGTTTACCTTTAGTCTTAATAGAATTAAAAAAACAATGGCAAGGTCTAAAAGAAGCTTTTAATCAAATTAAAGATTATTCTTCGAATTTTCAAAGTTTGTTTCGTTATATTGAAATTTTAATTATTTCTGACGGAAATGAAACTGAATATTTCGCCAATCAACCTCAAGAAAAATCTAATTTATTAAATAGATATCGTTTTCAATGGACTAATTTTGATTATCAATATATGAATAATCTTATTGTTTTTATTGATGATTTTTTAAAACCTTGTCGTTTAGCTCAAATTATCGCTCGTTATATTTTTTCACATGAAGACAAAAAAAGTTTATTAATCATGCGTCCTCACCAAATACATGCTACAGAAACGTTATTAAAATTAGCCGAAGACACAGGAAATAATGGTTATATTTGGCATACTACCGGTTCTGGAAAAACTTTTACTTCTTTCGCTTTATGTGATATTCTACAATCAACAACAAATGCACAAGTCTTTTTTTAACTGATCGAAAAGAATTAGATTTCCAAACTTTCCAAGAATTTTATAGTTTTAACGAAAAGTCAATACAAAAAATTGAAACTACAAAAGCTTTAATTCAATATTTTCAAGAACCTTCTAATAAAATTGTTGCTACTTTGATTCATAAAATGTATAAATTAACTCAAATGTCTCAAAATAGAAAACTTTTAGAAAAATGGCGTCAAAAAAACATTTTTTTTATTATCGACGAATGTCATCGCACCCAATCTGGTTCCATGCATAATACTTTGAAAAATACTTTTCCTGAAGCTCGTTTTTTTGGCTTTACAGGAACTCCTTTATTTAAAGATCATATCCTCAAAAATGAAAAAAGTACAGAAGAACTTTTTGGTGGTGATTATAAACATAGTTATACTATGTATAACGCTTTAAAAGAAACAACCAATTGTAAATGTATTTTACCTTTTTGTATCCGTTATTTACCAAAAAAATACAAAGACCTAGATTCTAAAGTTCAATATATTTTAGATAATCATAATGACATTTCACAAAACCGCAAATATAACGCTATATTAATAGCTCAAGATATAAAACATTTATTAAAATATTATGAACTTTTTCAAAAAAAATTAAAAGAAGATCCGAATCTTCATTCCTTCAAAATAGCAGCCATTTTTAGCAATAATATTGATTTAAAAGAAAATTCAAATCAAGAACAATCTATTTCAGAAAAACAATTAGACAAAATCATTAAAGAATACGATCCTAGTTCTGATATCAAAAATTATCATCAAATTATTTTAAAAGATATGAAAGAAAACAAAATTAATATCTTAATTGTAGTACGTATGTTTTTAACAGGATTTGATTCTCCTTTATTAAACGCTTTATATGTAGATCGTCCTTTACAAAAACATGAATTATTTCAAGCTTTTTCTCGTACTATTCGTAAAGACAATGATAGATTTAAACCATATGGTAATATTTATTGTTTTCAAACTACTAAAGAAGATGTTGATGATTCTTTAAAAATATTCGCTTCCAATGGCCATAATGATAAAGATAACATTATCGTTAAGAAAAGTTATACTGAAGCAAAAGAAGAATATAATCGAACAAGTGAAGATTTTCGCCAATTCGCTCCTGATCCTCAAACGGTAAATCAAGAAATTATCGGTTATTCAAAAAAAGAAAATGAATATTTAAAAAAATTTAATGATTTAAAGAAAAAAAGAAAAAATTTAAAAACATATCAACCAGAATTTAATAAAGATGTCAAGAATAATAATTTTCATATCAACGAAGAAGATTTTTTTAATTATCAAAGTAAATATAGAAAAATCAAAGACGGAAAACATCAAAAAATAAATACATCCTCATCAACAACCTTTGAAGAAAAAAAAGAAAAATTTCGAAAATTTATTGAAGATTTACGTCAAATAACTCCTAAGCCGGAAGATGTTTATGATTTAAAAAATGAAAACAAAGATATATTTATCAAGCTTGTTAATGTTATCGATAATCAACTTGAAATAATGCGTCCTAAACCAAGTTTTAATATAAATGAATTTTCTTTGTCAGAGGAAGAATTAAAACTTTATCAACAAAAAAGAGACCAATTAGAAGAAGAAGAGAAAGAAAGAGAATTTATTATAGATTTAGATTATTTAGATAATTTAGATAATTTATATAATTTATTTAATAATGTATTTAAACTTCGTGATACACTTAAACTTTCCGAATCGTCGTATAAAAAAGATGTTAACGATAAATCCCAAATTCTCTTTAAAATAGAAGAACAGATATCATTATGCAATTTCACGTCTAATCAGAAAAAATTATTACAAAAATATTTTAGTTCTGATTCTTTTTTTGATTATTTTCAATCTATAAAACAAGAATCAAATAATAAATTAATTAAACATTATTATAACTTTATCGAAAAAACTCAAGAATCGGAATTAAAAGAAAAAGCGAATGAATTAGGTTTACCATTAGAAGAATTAAAAGACATTATCGAATACCAACAATTTGGCGCAGACGAGAGTTCTATTAGGCGTTATATTCATAAAATTTTAGGTAATAAAACGATAGATGCTTATCGAAAAAATAATCTTCAATTGCTAAATATCCCAAAATATAAATTAAAAATGAAATTAAAAGATTTAATTTATGATTTTATAAAACATTTTATTAAAAAATATTACTCTGAAAGGAAAATTAACCGTTTATGAATGAAACAAATAAATTAATTAATTTAAAAACTTCTTTATGGAAAATGGCTTGTAATTTACGCGGTAACATGGACGCTTTTGAATTTAAAGACTATATTTTAGGACTTTTATGTTTTCGTTTTTTATCAGAAAAATTAGAAAAATATTTAAAAGAAGAAGAAATAGAAGATTATGAAAAAGAATATCAAGATTCGGACTGTCAAAAATTATTAAAAGAAAAATTAAGTTTTTATCTTAAACCAGAAGAGTTGTGGTCTCATTTCATCTACCTCATTCAAAATAAAAAAGAAGATTTTAATTATAAACTATTAATGAATGCTTTTGCTTCTATTGAAGAAACTTCTAAAAATACTAATTATCGTGATGTTTTTAATAATTTATTCTCTATTATTGATTTAGATAATAATAAAATTGGTAAAACAACTTCAGATAAAAATGATTTATTAAGTAATTTAATGAGAAAAATTGATAATTTGTGTCCTTATGAAAGTTTTTGTAGTGATTATTTAGGAGATATTTATGAATATTTAATTGGAGAATTTGCGGCTTCAGCAGGTAAAAAAGCGGGAGAATTTTTTACTCCAATAGCTGTGTCTGCTTTAATGGCTGAAATGGTAACTTCAAATCAAGTTCTCAATCCTTCAACAAGTAATTTAAAAATTTATGATCCTACTTGCGGGAGCGGATCTTTGTTGTTACAAGTGGTTCGAAAAATCAAAAGTAAAAATAATATTGTTAAAAATGCCAAAAATTCTATTATCATTTGTGGTCAAGAGCTAAACGATACTACTTATAATTTAGCTCGAATGAATATGTTAATGCATGCTATTGATTATTTTGAAATCAAATTATATCTTGGAAATACTTTGACTAATTTTTTTCAATCTGAAGAACATCCTCATCGTGAAATTGTAGAAAAAGAAGGCGGTTTTTCAATTATTGTCGCTAATCCTCCTTATAGCCAAACGTGGCGTCAAGACTCTGTTAATCAAAGTGTTCTTTTTCAAACAGACGAACGTTTTTCAGGTTACGGAGGATTAGCGCCTAAAAATAAAGCGGATTGGGCTTTTGTTCAACATATGATTTATTGTTTAAAAGACGAAGGGGTTTGCGCGGTCGTTTTACCACATGGAATTTTATTTAGAGAGAATGCAGAAGGTTTAATTAGGAAACATATTTTAGAAAAAGGATATATAGACGCTGTTATTGGTTTACCAGAAAAAATTTTTTATGGTACGAGTATCGCAACTTGTATTTTAATTATTAGAAAATGTAAAAAAGACAATAATGTCTTATTTATTGATGCTTCACAAGAATATAGTCCTGGAAAACAAAATACTTTAAGCGAAAATAATATTCAAAATATTTTAAAACTTTATTTAGATCGAAAAAAAATAAATAGCCTTTCTTATGTCGCTTCTATAGAAGAAATCAAACAGAATAATTATGATTTGTCTATTAATCATTATATTACCTCCGAAACAAAAGAAGAAAATATTGATATCGTCGAAATAGAGAAAAATATTATTACCTTAGAAAATCAAAAAAAAGCAATAGAAAAAGAAATAAATAATTATTTAAAAGAATTAAGAGAAAAATAAAATATGCCTGATAAACAATTCCTTAAGTGTCCCCCTTTGAGATTTCGAGAGTTTGAAAAAGAATGGGAAGAACAATCATTAAATAAATTTCTTAAAGAAAGAAAAGAAAAAAGTACTGTTTTAAATCAATATAAAATAGCCAGTGTATCCGCTAAAAAAGGTTTAATATTACAAGAAGAACGTTTTTTGAAAAAAATAGCTAGTAAAAATGATATTGGTTATAAAATTGTAGGTTCTAATAATTTAGTTGTTTGCCCACAAAATTTGGATAGAGGCACCATTTGTATTAACCTTGATTTAGGAAAAGTATTAGTTTCCCCTTCTTATAAAGTTTATTTAATTAATTATTCTTTTATTTCTGTTTTATTTTTATTTTTTGCTATTCGTTCACGAAAAAATAATGAAATATTTAAATTAATAATTAAAAAAGGAACTTCGAGTGGCAGAGTTGTCACGGATATGCAAAAATTTTTAAAATTAAAATTTTATATCCCTTCTCTTTCAGAACAAAACAAAATAGCTTCTTTCTTAATTTTATTAGATGAAAGAATTAAAATACAAAGTGAAATTATTAAGGATATAGAATTACGCCAAAAATATTATTTAAATCAATTAATGGAAAGACAATTAAGATTTCCAGAGTTTGAAAAAGAATGGGAAGAACAATCTTATTTAAAAGAAATTGCGTTTATTATTTTTGGTACAAATCCAAAAAATAAATTTTATTCTTGTGATACGAATAATTTTAAAAAAATTAATCAAATAAAATTTGAATGTCTTAAATCTGGCCAAATAAGAGGATTAGACGAATTTAATCTTAAAATAAGATATTATTCAACTGAAGATATCAAAATATCTTACGATAAATTATTACAAGAAGAAGATCTTATTTTAAATAAACAAGGTAAGGGTACTGCTGGTCGTATTGGGTTTTTCCGACATTCCATTTTCAAATATTCAACGATTATTAATTCATGTGGTTGTATTATTCGCGCTAATAAAACAATTATAAATTCTCGTTATTTATTATATTTTATGAATTCTGAATATATAGGATTTAAGAAATTACATGATATGGCTGTCGGTACTACAGGACAAGTACAAATTCCAGTTGAAAAAATAAAAAATTTAATAATAAAATATCCTAGTTTACAACAACAACAAAAAATAACTGCTTTCTTATCTTTATTAGATGAAAAACAAAATTTAGAAAAGAATTTATTACAAAACTATCAACTTCAAAAACAATATTATTTAAATAATTTATTAATTTAAATTGAAAAAAATAACTAAAAGAAAATATTTCATATAAAGAAAAATCCTATATTTTTTGTAAAAAAACATATAGGATAAGAAAAAAATGAAGAGTTTTTTATTTTTTTTCTTTAACTCGAAAAAACGTAATAATCAAAATTAATACCTAAAATCAAACTAAAAATTGAGTTTGATTTTTTTTATTGTCAAAACTCGGAAACAAAGGAGCGAAAAAACAAAAAATAAATTGATAAATTACAACACAAAAATTTATATATTAAAAGAATGTTTTAAAATCTTAAAAACATTTATAATTTTCAAAATTAGATTACATAAACAAGATAACAACAATAGAAAATTTACCTTTTTTGAAATTGAATTTACAGACAAAATGGAAAATAAATATGATTATAGGTTTAATATGAAAACAAAAAAATTATTCTTAAATCAAAAAATATTTTTAGATATTTACGAAAAAATCCAAAATGAACAAAAATTTTTATTATCTCTTGAAAAATGGTGATATATAAAAAAATAGGAGTTTTTAAAAATAAATCATTTTGATTAATCTTTTTTAATTTGTAAATCATATAATAAAATATTTTCATGATTTTTTTCAAACCAAGGCGATTCGTTTTTACTCGTTTTCGGGAATAAAAAATTATAAAAAAAATAAAATAAATTTCTTATATTAATATTTATTATTGGTAAGTTTAACACCATTTCTCCCTTATCATTTTTGTTAGTAAATAATTGTAAAAAAGAATATATTTTTTTAGATTTGTTCGACTTAAGATTTTTTTCTGCACCTTTTTCCAAATCACTTAATTTTTTCAATAATTCTATCTCCAATAATTTAGAATCGATTTGTGATACATCATTATTATTTTCTATTGTTTCTATTTTTTTTAAGATTAAATTAGTGGTCATAGTTTTGGATTTGTTTAAGACTTTCTTTATTAATTTTTTATGTTTTTCAGAACATTTTTCATCAAAATAAGATTCTACAAGAAAATTAATATTGATATCTTCCCTCTTCTTTTTCGTATTTTTTTCATCCATATATAAACAATTTTCATATTTACATTCATGATTTCTATATATTTTGAGAATTTCATTTTTAATTTTTTTAATTTCTTCAATTTTTTTTGAATTTTTAATATCAAAATCTATATTTAGAAGAATATTATAATAAGGCATTTGTTTTTGATACGTTTTTTTGCTATTTGATATTATATTCCGTATTTCAGAACATATGTTCTTATAATTATCTATATCTTCAACAAAAATTTTCTCACACTTTTTAATTTTTTCTTTTTGCTCTTTTTCTACTTCTTTATATTTTTTTTGAAAAATTTCTTTCATAAGTTTATATATAATCATATCATTCTTCCAAGAAATAAAAAATTTATTATTGATTTGTTCTTTTATATCTTTACAAATATTTTCTACAATTGTTTGTTTATTTTTTTGTTTATTTGTTGTATTTATATTTTCATTTATCTTTTTCTGAAATTGGCACTTCTGAGAAGGATGTTGTATTACTAAAAAAAGAAATTTTTCTATTATATAATTATATCTACATATAAAACCAAAACCTTTATTTTTTAAATCCTTTAAGGCGTCATTTTTAAAGGTTTCATAATATGTTTGAAGATATTTTTTAAAATATTCTTGACATTCTGTGCATTTTGAAATATTTTCTTTAATATAGTTTAATTGCTCTTTTGAAATGTCGATAAAAGCTTTTACCAAATAGAGAAAATATGTTGATTTGTTTTGCTTGTCGTTATTGTTTAAAAATTCATTTAAGTTTTTTTGATTATCTAGTAATGTTTGTTGTGCATCAAGAAACTTTTTTTCTTTACATTGTAATAATGTCAATTGTTCTATATTATTTTTTAATTCAACTATATCTTTATCTTTTTCATTATCTTTTAATTCAAAATTATGAATTTGTTCTAAACAATATTTAATCCGTTTATAATAATTAAAATAAGATCGTTTGTTTGTAACTTTTTGTGTTATTTCCTTTAATTCATTACTTATTTCGAAAGGTAATTTTATATTTTCTTTCGAATCATTGTCATTTTGAACATTATAAAGTAAATTATAATGAGAAATATTTTGATTGCCGTGATATAAATCACATCTTAATTGATATAACAAGTTTTTTGAAAAAAAACTATCTTCTTCTTTTTTAATATTTTTAATGTCTTTATTTAGATATTTTTTTTCTATATCTTTCAAAAATTCTTTATAATGTTCTTCACTTTTATTCTTTGCATCTATGTTTTGAATATTATAACAAAGTTCTGGCCAAGAAAGCATTGTTGATAAAGCGCTTATTGAAGTATTTTCTGTTTGATTGTCTAATATTGATCTTACTGATTTTATAAAAGTAATAATAATATTTCTATTATAATTAATCTCTTGTTCTTGATCTTTTTTACAGGTTTTATTATTGTTATCTTTATAAATATTTACATATATTTCTTCTTCAAATTGATATTCATCATTTAAAAATTTTAACTTTAAGTTGTCGAGTTCTATACAAAATTTAAACCCGATAATACTTTTTTGTCTGTCCTTATTGATTGAAAAAAATATTTTAATATCTCGATTTGACATTTTGATTTCTGCATAAAAAATTTTGTTATCAGCTTTAATCATTTTTTTAAAATAATAATAACAATCTTCTTGATGTATTTTTAAATGTTTAATAATATTTGTTTTAATATTTTCTTTTATATTCGGAACTTCTGTTTTAACCAACAATTTTATAATATTTTTCACTTTATATATTTTTCTCTTTTTCTATTAAGATTTTCTCATTTTTTTAAATTCTCTTTGCTAAATCATTTAATGATATTTTTTTCTTAAAAAAAATATGTGATAAAATTATTTTTTTAATATTTAAATTAAAAAAATTTATCTTAAATTATGATTTTTTTTTGACACTCATCTCAAACTTTTTGATCTTAAACATAACAATAACCAATTATTATATAACATTTTAGCATATTTATAATATGAAGACAAATAAATATTAATTTTAATCTTTATTATATTTTTGTTATTTATCGGAAAATTTATTGAAAATAGATTAAAAAGACAAATGTTTCTGATATGGTTACCCACTAAAAAATAGACTATTAAAATTTAAATAAACTTAATTAAAAACAAATTATGTATTAATTAAAAAAATAAATAAATCCGTTTATTTAATTTTTAATAGTCGAAAAAAATGGGTTCGAATCAATTTTTATAATGATAAAATAATCTTTTTTATAAATAAATAACTTTAATTATAATAATTTTTAATTATTATGATTAAAGATGAAAAATTAAAAAGACTTATGAATAAGTCAAATATTATTTTTTTAGAAAGTGTATCATACCTTTATCACATTTGGATAACTTATTTAAGATCATTTAATTAGACTCCAGAAAAGAAATAACTTTACTTATAATAATTTTTTATTACTATAAATAAAGATAAAAATAAATAAGGTAAAAAAAGAAGATATTGATTAATGGAAGGTATATGACTATAAAAGCTAAATGGATTTCTAAATGAAATAGTCATCATTAATTTTCATTATGATAATTGTTTTATTATCAGTAAAAAAATTAAAATAAGGTCTAAAAGCGGTTCAATACGCGTTATCAATTACGTTTGTATATATAGAATATCATTCAAATATCATTTTTTTGGTTCGCTTTTAATTAATATAAATTGATTTAATAAATTTTTTATAATAATTATCTTTACTTATAATAATAAAAAATTATTATAAGTAAAGATAAAAAAATAATATTTGAAATCATTTTAATATTAATTTCTTTTTAACACTTTACTATTACATAAATGTCATTTTTTTGTTAAATTTTACCTAATATAAATCGATATAATAAAAATTTTTATATTTTTATTATTCGGTAAATATCGAAAAAAATAAAATTTTTATTTTATAAAAAAAATTAAAATAAAAAATACTATTTTTAGGTCTTTTTTGTTAATCAATTGCTTCCTATAATGTATATTATGTAAACCATTTTATTTTTTATAATTAAAAAAAATATTTTTTTAATATTTAAACTTAAAAACAGTAAAAATTTTATGTTTTTGATTGATATCAAACAAAAGCGAACTAATATTTAATAAATATCCTATATATACAAACATATTTGATATTAAACCGCTTTTAGACCTTATTTTGATTTTTTTTATTGATAATAAAAAAATTATCATAATGAAAATTAATGATGACTGTTCAGTTTTTATGGCCGCTCTTTTCATTGTTTAATTTCTACTTTCTTTGTTTTATTTCTTTTTATCTTTAATTATAGTAATAAAAAATTATTATAATTAAAGATATTTTTTTCTGAATTTAATTAAATGATCTTAAATAATTTATCAAAATTTGATAAATTTTTTATTTTGGTATGATACACTTTCTAAAAAAAATAATATTTGACTTATTCATAAGCCTTTTAATTTTTTATCTTTATTTATAGTAATAAAAAATTATTATAAGTAAAGTTATTTCTTTTCTGAATTTAATTAAATGATCTTAAATAATTTATCCAAATTTGATAAATTTTTTATTTTGGTATGATACACTTTCTAAAAAAAATAATATTTGACTTATTCATAAGCCTTTTAATTTTTTATCTTTAATTATAATAATTTTTAATTATTATAATTAAAGATATTTTTTTATAAAAAAAAGATTATTTTATTATTATAAAAATTAATTGGATACTTTATAAAAGAACTGAATGTTAAAATTGTTTTTTTTTTTTTTTTGTTTATAATTTGTAAATGATATTAATTAATAATTAGTAATAATAAATAAAGAAAAAAAAGGGATCAAAATTAAAGTTAATAATTAAAAGTATTTTTATTAATATTAAAACTTAATTTAAAAATTTTTTTAAATTTTTAATTAATAAATAAAAAAAATTAACGAAATAACAATGACAAAAGATTTAAAAAAAGAGTTATTAGTCGCGAGATTACAAAATAGAAAATTAAAAAAAAGTAAAAAAACAAATGCAAAAAAACCAACTTATTTAAAAAGTGGTACTTTTTAAATAAGTTCGTCAGCATTTAATTCAACGTTAGCTATTGTATTTTTGATTTAATTTAATAATTCTACTTGTGATCGTTTATTATAGAGCTATCATGAAAAGTAGTATGCTTGAAAATTTGCTCGCATGGTTTGGATGGGGTATCATACGTAATAGACAAAAAACTCAAAAAGCGTATAATTTATTCATGTTTAATGGTAAACTTTATAAATTAAAAAAATTAAAAAATTATATAGAGGATAGAATAATATTATGAAAAATAAAAAAAATAATAATAAAATGAAAGATAAAAAATATAATCCACCATATGGACAACAACCAAATAATCCACCATATGGACAACAACCAAATAATCCACCATATGGACAAAATCCACAATATCCACCACAAAATCAACAAAATCCGCAATATCCACCATATGGACAAAAACCAAATAATCCACCATATGGACAAAATCCACAATATCTACCACCTTTGGAACAAAAAAACGTGGATGCAATGATTAAGGTGGGTTGTGTATTGGCAATTATACCTTCTATATTAATGATTTTCATGATACTTACCATCCCTTTCATGATACTTACCATCCCATTGATAATTTGTTTGACTAAAATATTCAAAGGAAAAGCTAGCAATTCCACTAGAAAAATTGTCGGTTGCATTTGTTTGATTTATTTTTTAATTCCTGGAATATTGATTTTATCTGGCGAATATGAGGAGAAAAAATAATTTTTTTTTATTAAATAGATATAAAGTTTTCTTTTCTAACACGACCTATATTTTTCTTTTTATCATGTTAATAGGTTATTTGCCTTTGATTTTCTGTATTGTAGATGATTTTTTTAAAATTGTTTCTGGTTTAAAAAAATTTATTAAATTTTTATTTACTCCCAAAAATAAATAACCGAATGATTAGGATTTTAGGATAATAGATTAATGATTTCTATTTTTAAAGAGTTATTCAATAAAAAAATCTTTTTAATTATTTGTGTATTTGCTAGAATCAAGAAAATTGATAATTTATCTTAAAAATTATATAATTCAAAAAATACTTCATTTTTTATATATAAAAATAGATAATAATTCATCATTTAACATAATAAAAGCAAATTTTACAAGGACTTAAGAATATGAATAATAAAAAACGAATCCAATAATTTATTTTTTAATTTGGAATATTATTCTTTTTGTTATATGTTTAACATATAACAAATATAAAAAAATTTATCTTTTGAAATTGAATTTACAGACAAAATGGAAAACAAATATGATGATAGGTTTAATATGAAAACAAAAATTATTATTAAAAGAAAATCTGTTCTTAGGTATTTACGAAAATATAAGTAAAGATAATTATTTATAAAAAGATTATTCTAATCATTATAAAAATTAATTTGATATCTTATAAAAAAAACTGAATATTAAAATTGTTTTTTTTTTTTTTTGTTTATAATTTTTAAATGATATTAATTAATAATTAGTAGTAATAAATACAAAAAAGAATGTTTTTATAAAATGAGAAATTTTGATATAAAATTTAGTTTTAAAAGAATTATATCTTTTATTTTTTTAACACTGTTTTTGTGGATACTAGATGTCTTAATAATTCATTATATAAGATTAAATAATGTTAAAGAATTCCAAGATTACGCATTATCAAATAACGATATTGGAATATTAGAAGACACGAAATTAGCGTCATTAGCGTTAAAAGCAAGTTCTAAATGGGAAGTGAAACACTCAAAAAAAATATGTCTAAGTTATATAGTTGTAATTCTGCTTTCTGGTTTAATTTGTTTCGGGGGTAAAACAGATAAAAATGCTTTTCAATATCCCCCTTATCCACCACAAAATCCTTATCCACCACAAAATCCCCAATATTAAGATATTTCAAAACTTTAAACACTTTTTATTTTTTAAAAAATCTTTAAGACTAACTATTAGTTAATCTTTTTTTTTATTAAAACAAACAAAAAGTGTCTAAACTTTTAGAACACTTCCACCTCACCAACTGTCATAATCTTAAACATGGTTGAATTTATGACTATAAATTTTTATCAAAAACAAAACAGTATAAAATTAAATTTTTTTATACTAAATCAATTAATTTTAAATAAAAAAAATATCTAAAATAATAAAATAAGATAATTATATTTTCATGATATTTACTGAATAATAAAAATAATAAAAATTTTTATTATATTATTTTATATTAATTAAATTCGAACAAAAAAACGATAAATTATCTTATTTAATAAAGTATTAAAACAAAATCAATATTAAATATCTAATTTATTTTAAACATTATCTTTGCTTATAATAATTTTTACTTATTATAAGCAAAGATATTTTTTTATAAAAAAAATTATTCTATCATTATAAAAATTAATTGGATACCTTATAAAAAAACTGAATGTTAAATTTTTTTTTTTTTTTGTTTTATAATCACAATAGAAATATATATACATTGAAATTACGTATAATCCATTTTATTCAATAATAAAATTTTTTTTATAGTCTATATTAAATTGCTTTTATGATGTTTTCGCCAATACATGTAAAATTGCCAAAAAGTGAGAAGAATGTTTAAGTATAATTGCGTTTATTATAGGGTTAATTATATTAGGTTTTTGTTGTGGTGTAGGTGGCATCTTTTGCGCTAATTTTTGCTCCTGCTTTTGCATTACTTTCAAAAATTCTTCAGGATCCGCCACAAAAAGATAATACAGTTATGACACATAATGCAAACAATTAAAAAAACCTGATGATACAAACGAAACACAACAACAAAATGTAAACGAAAATGAAAACAATACAAATATTAATGAATAATAAAAAAAAGAAAAGAGGTCGTTATGTCTCTCGTTAAAAAAATTTATTTTATTTGGGTAGCTTTGTTATTGGGTTTAATTACAGGACTTTGTCTTTATTATGGTTTAATCAAAAAACCTGTTGTTAATAATACAGGAAATCAAGAAGTTTTATCTTTGATAGAACAAAGGCTAAAAAAATTAGAAACAAAAGAACAAACAACAACAACAAACAAAACAGAAAAGGTTAGTAACCAAAATGATTTTTCAAAAGATTATCTAACAGAGTATATAAATAAACTAACTGATTTACAAACAGACCTAGCAAACAATCAAAAAGAACTACAAAACAAAACAATATCGCCTGATGAAAAAAATAAAAAAGAAGAATTTAATAATCAAAATGATCTTTTAATAAAGTATATAAAGGAACTAACTGATTTACAAAAAGCTCATGCAGAAAATCAAAAAGAACTACAAAATAAAACAATGTCGCCTGATGAAAGAAATAAAATAGAAGAAGAAAATAAAAATTCAAACGAACAAATAGAACAAAAAACGCAAGAACAAATTGAACCGTTACAAGAAACAATAACGAAACTGAAAGAAAACATAAATAAAACGGATGTAGTAAGATTAACACCAGAACAAAAAAAGAAATATTTGGAAAAACAGAATATTTCAGAACAACTTGAAAAAGAAAAAAAAGCTTTAAATGAGGCTGTAAAATTCAATAAACAGGAACAAAACCACGTTACAAAATTGTTAAACCCAACAACAAACAATGAAGAAGAAAAAAAATTATTGGCGTATAAATTATTTTTATTAAAACAAGAACATTTTTTTATTCAAAGGTTAAATGAAATTGTTGATAATAAGCCAATAACAGATAAGAAAAAAACATTTAAAGATGTCTATGGTATGCAAAATGAAAAAAGGCAATTTGAAACTATTATTAATCATTTAAAAGGTGATGAAAAAAAATATATTTTAGGTCAAAGCGCAAAGACCCCAAAAGGGATTTTATTACATGGGCCACCTGGAACAGGGAAAACTCATCTTTTAACAGCTCTAAGTGGAGAAACAGGCGCTCATTATATTGCTTTTGAACCTTCTAAATTTTCTAAAAGATATATTGGTGAAGGGTCTGAAGCAGTAGAAGCGGTTTGGCGAGAAGCTGAAAGACATGACAAAACCATTATTTTTATTGATGAAATTGACGGGTTGCCCGCTCGTAACAATGAAACTTCTACTGTTGCTACCGAACAAAACACAATTATAGGAAATATATTATCACGTGTAGAAGGTATTAACAGTTCAAAGAAAAAAATTATATTATTTGGCGCTACTAATTTTTTAAATAAAGTAGATCCTGCTTTAGTAAGTCGTTTCGGCCAGAAAATTAAAATTGATAGCTTTGAAAAACAAGAAATTCCTGGTTTTTTACAATGGTTCGCAATACAAAACAAATATAGATTAAGTTATCACGCTGTTAATCATTTAGAAAATTTAGTCACAAAAGCTTTTAATCAGAAAAAAATTTTCTTAGCTAATCGTCAATGGGTTGACATGTTAACAAGCGCATACGATCGTTATGTATTAAATTATCATGCGAACCCAGATCATGAAGTTATACTACCTTCTGATTTAGATGAAGCTTTAAACGGAAAGTTAGGTATTAGTAAAACAGAAGAAGAAGTCTTAGCTTATCGTCAACAATGTGTAGATCAATATATTGAATGGAGAAAAGATAAACTTATAAATGAAAAACCAATAATAACTAAAAAAACAACTTATGGTCCAGATGACAAGACTGTTAAATCGATTGAAGAGTACAATGAAAATAATTATTTAATCAAAACAACAGAATACTTTCCAAATGGCGAAATTAAATCTATTGATGAATTTAATGAAGAAAGGAAAAGAATTAAAAACAAGAATTACTATGATAACAGGGAAATCGCATCTATACATGAATTTAATGAAGAAGGGAAAAAAATCAAAGAACATGAATTTTCGATGGCAAAATTAAAGAAATTAAAGAATATAACGGAGACGAAAACGAAAATTTGTTAATTAAAAAAACAAAATACTCTAACAACAAAATTAGTTTGATGTACGAATTTGAAAATAATAAAAACCCAAACCCACCGGATGATAGTGTAATAAACAAACAAGCTGAGTTAATCAAAGAATATTATTGTGGTCTTAGTATATATAACGATTTAGTACACAGACCTTTAATACCTAGATTAAAGACAAAAACAACCTATAATTCAGATGAAACTATTCAACAAATTCAATTTTTCAACTATGGAACACTAACTCATACAGATGAATTTAATAATAATAAAAAAAGAAAAACAACATGGTATGTATGTAAATGACAACACAGGGATTATTAAGAATAGTGTTAAATATAACGAAAACGAAAACAAAATAAAACAAACAAATCACTATCCAAATGGTAATATTCAAGCAATATCCGAATACAATGACAATGGGTATATATTTAAAAACACGGAACATTATGATGATGTCTCGAATAATAAAGTTAAGTCAACTAAATTTTTTGATGAAAATGGTCCAACGTCTCAAACAAACTATGACGAGAACGGAAACATTAAAACAATAGACAAATTTACAAGAAATTAAACAAAACCAGATGAACCAAAAGAATAATTTAAACCAACAATTAACTCTCAAATTATAATGAAATCAAAAACACTCAACAAAAATGAAAAAAATTGTTTTTTAAAAACAACAATATCCCCTTTATCCACCACAATATTAAGATATTTCAAAACTTTAAACACTTTTTACTTTTTAAAAAATCTTTAAGACTAACTATTAGTTAGTCTTTTTTTTATTATTAAAAAACTAAAATAATTTCATTTCTTTCTAAAAACATTTTGAGAAAGAAATGAAATATTAAGATAAAAATTATTTAAAGTTTTTTTATAACAACATATTATTTAAATTCAATCCAAAGATTTATTTTTATCTTGAAAAGATATTTTTGAAATGTATTATTTTAAGATAAATTAAATTTCATTTATCTTTCTTTTCTTTTTTTTAAAAAAAATTAAAATAAAACTAGGTATTTTATTATAACTATAGTAAATAGAAGCTAAAAATAAGAAAATTTCAATACAAATATATAAATATTTTATCATTTGTAATATTTTTGTTTTGATAAATTAATTAATATAATAAAAATTTTTTTATTTTTATTATATTAATTAATTTATAATTAAGATTTAAAATTTATTTTTTGATAGTATTTTTTTATTTAATTTTATTTTTTTAAATAAAAAAACCAAACTGTTTATTTTTTATAAACAATTTGGTTTAAATTTTTTTAATAATAAATTTTATCATTTGTCATTTTAATATGTTTTACAAAATTAAAAATTTAAAAAAAAGAATTAAAAGTCTTTTTTATTTAGATGCTTTATTGTTTTTGTAAACAAAAACTCCGCCTATTGATGCAATTGTTAAAATTGAGAATGTTACCCAGAACCATGTTGTTTTATAAAATGGTTTTGGAGTAAAAGTAACTGTTTCTTCACCATCGAAATCAGTAGATGTAATTTTAGCTTCGTTTTTGCCTTCTGTTAATGTTACTGTAAGATTTTTGCCTTTTAATCCTGTATTTTTTTCTTCAACTGCTTCTTTAACAGCTTCTTTTGTATTTTTAATTTCACCTAATTCTTTAGTCGTTAAAACAGTACTTAATTTAGCTTTTTCTACTGCTTTAACAGTAAAAGTAACTTCTACGTCTCCATCGTAACCATCAACTGTAACTTTAGCTTTAGTTGCTTCTATGACTTCAACTTTTATTGTTTTATCGTTTAATGAAGTATCTTTTACTTTAACTGCTTTTTTAATTTCTTCTTTTGTATTATTTGCAATTTCACCTAATTTTAATTTATCTCCGCTTAAAACAGTAGATAATTGTGGATTTGCTTTAATAAATGAAACATTTAAAATCATTAAAATAGATAAAATAAATAAAATAGATAAAAATAATAAATTTTTTAAATTTATTGTTTTTTTATTTAAATTTATTGGCATTTATGGTTGCCTGCGCCTTCCCTTAAATTTATTTAAGTTAAAAAGAATTCTTTTTAACTTTTAAAATAATAAATTTTATTTTATTATTATTTTATATAATAATTTTAACATAAAAAAATAAAAACAACTTATATATACTTTTTAACTAATAATTTTTGTTTTTCGGTTATCTTGGAATACAGTTTTTTTAATTAATTTTTCATTAGATTGATCGTATTTCATTAATGAAGTGTATTGTTTTTATGTCGTATTTGAAAACAGTTGATTTAATTGGTTTTTCAGTATAATGAGTTTCTTTAATTTTTTTTCAGTAAATGGCTCATGTTCAGGAATATAATTTCTTGTTTTTTAGTCGATTGTAAATTAAAGACTAACTATTAGTTAGTCTTTTTTTATTATTAAAAAAAACAAAAGTGTTTAAAGTTTTCAAATGCTTCTTAAAAAAACTAATCAACTGTAATAATCTTAAACACGGTTGAATTTATGACTATAAAATTTTATCAAAAACGAAACAGTATAAAATTGAATTTTTTTATACTAAATCAATTAATTTTAAATAAAAAAATATCTAAAATAATAAAATAAGATAATTATATTTTTATGATATTTACTGAATAATAAAAATTTTATTATATTAATTTATATTAAGTAAAAGACAACAAAAAAACGATAAATTATCTTATTTAATAAAGTATTAAAACAAAATTAATATTAAATATCTAATTTATTTTAAACATTATCTTTGCTTATAATAATAAAAAATTATTATAAGCAAAGATATTTTTTTTATAAAAAAAGATTATTTTATTATTATAAAAATTAATTGGATACCTTATAAAAAAAACTGAATGTTAAAATTGTTTTTTTTTTTTTTTTGTTTTATAATCACAATAGAAATATTTATACATTGAAATTACGTATAATCCATTTTATTCAATAATAAAATTTTTTTATAGTCTATATTAAATACAAAGAAATAACAAAACAAATAAATACAAAAGAAAGAGTTAAAACAACTATGGGAAAATTATATGATGATTCAGTGATATTAAAACAAAAATCGATGTTTGTTATTATCGTTTTTATATGCATTATATTATCTATGGGCGCTGGTGTTTGTTTGCATCATTTTTATTCAAATCCGAAACCTATTGATCAAGAATCACTTGATAAACAAGAGTTGCTGAAAATAATTGATAAACAAAATGAAGAATTAAACCGAAAAATACAACTAAATGACGAAAGATTAAGATATCAAATCGATAAACAAACACAATTAGAACAAATGCAACAAATGCAACAAATGCAACAAATTCAAAATAAATTAGAAAATGCATTCAAAGAAGAAATAAAAAATAACAAATCAGGACCTGATTCCAAAGAATCAAAATCAACAAAAGAAAAAGAATTATTATTTAAACCATCTGATTCTCAAAAATTTTTATCTTTTAAGCAACTAATTGGTTTTAAAGATGAATTAAAAGCAACAGAAGGATTTATAGATTATTTTAAAAATAAAGATAACTACAAAGGAATTGGTGAAGTGGAAGCGCCACTTGGTATTTTAATGTATGGTTGTCCTGGAACAGGAAAAACCACCTTAGCTCGTGCCTTAGCCAAAGAAACTGATTTACCTTTCTTTGAAGTAAGTAGTTCCTCATTCTCTCAAGCATATAAAGGTATGGCACCTCAAATGGTTAGAGATTTATTTGAATCAGCAAGAAAAATAGCTGCACAAAATAAAGGCGCCATCATTTTCTTAGATGAATGTGAAACCATCTTTACTAATTTAGGAGACTTAAGGGCTGAATCGGAAGTGGCCAACGTGGTTAACCAATTTAAAACCGAAATGACATCTATTAATAATAATCTTGAAAAACCTATTTTTATCATCGGAGCCACCAACCATATTGAAAAAATCGACGAAGCTATTAAATCTCGTTTCCCTTACAACATTGAAGTAAAACCAGGTAATAAAACAGAACGTGAACAATTCTTAGAATTTATGATTGACAAAAGAAAAAACCCATACAGCGAAGAAGCGAAAAAATATTTATTCGAAGAAATCAACGAATCTTTAGAAACCTTACCTAAGAAGAAAGAATTTTTAAAAGCCAATCGTACTTTAGAAAACCTTTTAAAAACTACGGCTAATATCTTCGCTCAAAACAGAGGAACTGATGGTAATAAAAGACAAGAAATTAATTCCGAAGATTTAAAACAAGCATACAAAATCATTTTTGCACAAGATACTAGTAAAAATGTTAATAAGGAAGATTTTCTAAAAACGGACTTAACTAAAATGCCATCATTTGATAAATTAATTGGATTTAAAGACGAACGAGCTGCCGCAGATCGTTTTTTAACTTTGTTGAAGAACGTCAAAGAAATTTCAAATGTCGGTGAATTTAAAATTCCCACTGGTATTTTATTATACGGAGTTCCCGGAACTGGTAAAACTACTTTCGCACAAGCATTAGCCAAAGAAGCGAATTTACCATTCTTTAACACAACCGCATCTCAATTTTCAAAAGGAATAGTTGGTGAAGCGCCACAGTTAGTTCGTGATTTATTTATTACCGCGAGACAAGAAGCTCAAAAATCCGGAGGAGCAATCATTTTCATTGACGAATGCGAAGAAGTTTTTAAAAGTTTAGTCAATGATCAATCTAGAAATACTTCCGAAACTGTTAATATCATTAATGAATTTAAAGTCCAAATGTCAAGTATTGACAACGACCCGAAAAAACCTATTTTTATCATCGGAGCCACCAACCATATTGAAAAAATCGACGAAGCTATTAAATCTCGTTTTACTTACAAAATTGAAGTAAAACCAGGAAACTTAGATGAACGTAAACAATTCTTAGAATCCATGATTAAAAAAAGAAACAATCCATACAGCGAAGAAGCAAAAGAATATTTATTAAACGATGTTAATCAAGCATTAGAAAAATTACCAGATTACCAAAAAGCCAATCGTATTTTAACTAGTATATTAGATGAGTCAGTTAATACTTTTATTTTAGAAAGAACAAAAGAAACACCGCCTAGAGATCGCATCAACATCAAAGATATTAAAACTGCGTATCGTTTGAGAATAAATGAAAATATTTCTTGATTAAATTTTTATGAGAAATTTTTTTATTAAACAAAAAAATTTTTTTTGTTTATAATTATAAATAATATTAATTAATAAAAAAAGGTGTTTTGATAAAATGAGAAATTTTTCTATAAAATTTAGTTTCACAAGAATTATATCTTTTATTTTTTGGATATTGTTTTTATGGCCGTTAAATGGTAGAATAATTCATTTTATCAAATTAAGCAATAATCCAGAATTTGGATATTCAAAAACAGACAAATGGAAATTAGCGAAAAAAGTAATTTTATATGGCGAAAAAGAAGTCCGAATAAATCTACTAGATCCAGAAGAAGTAGATGATGATTGGGAACAAAAACACTCCAAAAAAATATATCTAAGTTATATAGTTGTAATTTTACTTTCTGGTTTAATTTCTTTTGGAGGTAAAAAAGATGAAAAAATTTTTTTTCGCAAACAACAATATCCCCCTTATCCGCCACAAAATCCGCAATATTAAGATATTTGAAAACCTTAAAAACTTTTATTTTTTTAAACAATCTTTAAGACTGACCTATTAGTGAGTCTTTTTTTTATTATTAAAAAACTAAAATAATTTTTTTCTTGTATAAAGTATTTTAAAAAAAATAAAAAGTATCTAAACTTTAAGAACACTTTCGCCTAACCAACTGTAATAATCTTAAACATGTTTGAATTTATGACTATAAAATTTTATCCAAAACATAACAGTAAAATTTTTTTTACTAAATCAATAATTTTTAAATTTATATTATTTTTTATAATTTATTTAAAAATTTATTCTATTCTTTTTTTAAATAAAAAAAATTTTTTTATATAAAAAAATTTTAAATAAAAAAAATATCTAAAATTATAAAATAAGATAATTATCTATAAACATAATGATTTCAAATATTTTTTCATCTTTACTTATAATAATTTTAATTATTATAAGTAAAGATATTTTTTTATAAAAAAAGATTATTTTTTTATTATAAAAATTAATCGGATACTTTATAAAACAACTGAATGTTAAAATTGTTTTTTTTTTTTTTTGTTTATAATTTGTAAATGATATTAATTAATAGTTAGTAAGGAGGAAAGTAAAAAATTGATTAATTTTGATAAATTATCTCAAGAAAATAAAAAAATATTTTCCAAAACACAAAAAATAATTATTTTTTCATATTATTCTATTTTAATTTTTTATTTTCTTTTTAGAATATATATTTTTATGGAAATGTATCATAATTTGACAAAAAAAGAAGAATCTTTCAATTTTTGGAAAGCTTTAAAATTTTATATTTTTAAGGATGCAGATGCACATTTACATATTTTTATTCTTATTTTCGCTCCTTTGTTTTTTTATTTTTTTAAAGTTAAAGATAAAAAAATCAAAGATAAAATTAGTGAATTTTAAGATAAATATGATTCATGTTGTTCAATATATTTTGTCAATATGGCATCCAAAAACAACAACTGTTTATTAATTAATATTCAAAATACGGATATTTTTTTAAATCCGTGGTATAGATGAAAAAATTTAAAACAAAAGATTTATCAATGATATGTGGCGACATACAACTGTTAATATAAGGAAATTATTTTAAATATACAATCAAAGATTTTCAAAAACACAAACTAAATGTAGTTTTTTTAAAATCCTCTTTATAATGAAGTATCTGAAAAATTAAAATTTAAAGCTTGAGAACTAATGGTTGTTATGACAAAAGCTTTTGTTAATGACAATTCTAAAGATGTAAACATTGTTAAAGATAAACAAATTACATAATTTATTAAAAAAAATTTAAAAAAATAAAATTAATTTCAATTAAAAGAAAACAATATTATTTAATTCTTTTTTTAATTTATTACTTTTGTTTATAAAGATCATAAAGAAAAAGAAAATATACATTTCAAAAAAATATCCTAAGAAGGAAAATAATTATGAAAATTCAAATTAAAAATAAAATTTTTACTATTTTATCACTTTTTACCATTTTATGTTGTTCTATTGTTTTTATTTTGGCTGCAACTGGTTATTTCAAGAAAGAAATGTCAATACCAACGAAATTACCGGGAAAAGATGGAATTGCTGTTTTTGAAGTTAAAGAAACAAAAAGAACTGACATTGCCAAAATTCTTTTACCAACTCTTATTCCTAATTTTAACACAAACAAATATGTTCATAAAATGGAAGTTACACACAAAGCTGAATTAAAAAACATTAGCGCTTTTGATAACAAAGATGTATATTTAAAAATAACTAATTCTTGTGTTACTCATAATACTTTTACAGAACCTGAAAAATATTTCAATCTTTCAATAAAAATTAATAATACTGAATATAATAAAGATAAAGTTAAATGGGAAGCAAATAAAACAGAAATGGAAATACAAATAGCACTCGAACAAAATCAAATTATCCCAAATTCACAAAACGACCCTAAATTAGATTTAAAGATTACATACGAATTAGTTGATACAAATGGTAATTCTTTCCCAGAAGGAAAAGCAGATATTACAACAAACCAACTTAAATAACAACAATGAAATAGCAAAAACATAAAGGAGTAGGAGGTGTTAATAAAATATGTTCAAATTAACTAAACCTATATTTAAAATTATTATTATCTTTTTATTTACTATTCTTTTATGTTTTATTTTTGCTTATCTTTTATATTCTGTTTTTGCTGTTTCTTATTTTCGTTATGAAATTGAAACACCTATTAAATTATTAGATGGTCGAATTCAAAAAGAGTTAGCTGATCAACCTAAGATGAAAAGAACCGATATTTATCTTAATTCAAAAGATGATATTTCTAAAATAATGAAATATTTGGGTTATCCTGATAAGAACATTTATCCAAGACCAAACCAAAATCCAAGTTATAATCCAAGTACTTCTGATGCTGGGCAGTTTTGTTTAAGTAGTATTTTTAAAGACCCACCAAACGATTTATTAGGTGTTTATTTAAAAAAAAGAGATAATAATCCTTTGGGAACAACATATCAAAACTATGATAATAAATATACTCTCGATGATCTCTTAAAATACGAATTCGCTATTGAAGAAGCTTTTGTTTTTTGGGATATTAATAAAAAAACTCCAGCAAATGATTCCATTATTAAAACAAAAAAATCGGTTCCGTTTACGCATATATTGAATGATTTAGGCAAAAAAGATTTTATTAATGATTGGTTATTAAACAAAGAACCAGACATCACTGAAAAACCAAAAGAAATTAAATTAGGTTGTTATAACTCTACTCCTGATTCTCGTTTAGTTAAACAGTTACCATCAGTTACTTTAACTAAATTACACAAAATGGGAGCTGTTTATTTTGATGGCGGAATTAGATTACTCCCTACAAATCAACAAATAGATTCTCTCGAAAAATTCGAAGAATTTTTATCAAAATATGTTAATGGGGCAAAAAATATTTATATATTTACTTTTATTAATGGCATTCATCCGGAATGTGAAATAATTCGTTTAAATAAAAAAAATTAATTAAAAATAATTATTCAATAATTTAGAGATACAATTACAATTTTAACACCAATTCTAATACCAATAATTTTTTTATAGGGAAATCTATATTCTTTTTAAACAACAAACAAAATACCGACAAGATTTTTCTAAACAACAAGAAAAAGATCGACAAGAATATGAACAAAAACAACAAAAAGAAACGAATGACAAAGAATATTGGAAATCATTTCATGAAGATTCTTATAGAGCAAAATCAATTTCTCGTTTTCACAAGTATTCTGGTCATCTAGAAGAATATATTTTATACAAAATTGACGGTGCTTTAAAAACTTTTAGCAAGTACAACCATGAAAATAAAATAATACAAAATGAATCCATCAAAGACTCTTTCGAAGGTTTTTTATTTAAATAAATAAATTAAAAATTAAAGGAGCTAAAAAAGATGAAAAATATAAAATCAAACATAAATAAATACAATAAAGAGGCCTAAATATCGTGATATATAATCAATTAAGGAACAAAGGTAGACATTTTTCTTTCAAATTTTATTTTTAAATTATATAATAATTATTTAATTTTTTAAAAAATTATTTGTAAAAAATTATATATTTTTTCTAATTAATAATAAAAAAAAAGAAACTTTTAAAAAGTTTCTTTTTTTTTATTATTAATTAAATATTTAAACAATTGTTAATTTTTCTATCTCTTCTTTATTAATAGTTTCTTTTTCTAATAATAAATCAACTATTTTATCTAATAAAGATTTATTTTCTTTAATCACTTTTTGACATTCTTTATAACATTGATCTATTATTTTTTTAATTTCTGTATCAATCGTTTTTTTATCAGAGAATTCTGAATCTTGAGTAATTCCTAAATCACTCATTCCATATTTAGTAACCATTAAACGAGCTATTTTAGTTGCTTGTTTAAAGTCATCATAAGCTCCATTGGAAACATCATCAAAAACTAATTCTTCAGCTACTCTACCTCCTAAATAAGAAACGATATTTGCTAACATTCTTTTTTTAGAAGAAAAGAAGGTTTCTTTTTCAGGTAACATTAAGTTATAACCGCCTGCTGAACCTCTTGGAATGATAGTTATTTTTTGAACTTTTTGAGCATGTTCTAATTTTAAACCAATGACTGCGTGTCCAGCTTCATGGTAAGCGACCATTTTTCTTTCTTCTTCAGTATATTTAATGGATTTTTTAGCTGGACCCATAAGTACTCTATCAATCGCTTCTTCTAGTTCTTCCATTGTAATCATTTCTTTTTGATTTCTGACTGTTAAAATAGAAGCTTCATTTAAAACAGCTTCTAATTGAGCTCCACTCATACCTGGAGTTTGTTTCGCTAATTGATTAAAATTAATATCAGGAGAAATATTTTTATTACGAACATGAACTTTTAAAATAGCTTCTCTAGCTTTAACATCAGGTAGACCAACTATAAATTTGCGATCGAATCTTCCTGGTCTTAATAAAGCTGAATCTAACATATCCGCTCTATTAGTAGCTCCGATGATAATGATTCCTTGTGTTGAAGTAAAACCATCCATTTCAGTTAATAATTGGTTAAGAGTTTGATCTGTTTCTTGAGATCCTCCTGAAAAACCACCTCTTTTACCACCTAAAACATCTATTTCATCAATAAAAAGAATGCAAGGAGCGTTATACTTAGCTTCTTTAAATAATTCTCTGACACGAGAAGCACCGACACCGACATATTTTTCAACAAATTCAGAACCTGAAACCGCATAAAAAGGAACTCCTGCTTCTCCAGCTAAAGCTTTCGCTAATAAAGTTTTACCTGTTCCAGGAGGGCCTTCTAATAAAATACCTTTAGGTATTTTAGCTCCTACAGCAGCATACTTTTTAGGTTTTTTTAAGAAATCAATTAATTCTTTCATTTCTTCTTTTTCTTCTTCATTGCCAGCAACATCTTTGAATGTAAATCTAGATTTTTGTTTCGAAGATATAAGAGGGTTAGAGTTGAGTTGGCCTGAACTATTTTTAATAGCATTAAAAATATAAAACATAAAAACAATGTTAGATAATCCGCCAATAAACTGAAATATACATAAAATTGTTTTCGAAATATCAGAATCAAGAGGTGAATTTATATCTTTTAATGCTAATTGATTTTCTTGAATTTTTTTACTTATTAAAACGGAAAATGCATCATAAAATACAGCGTTAGTTTTGCAATAATAAGATTCTGCTGTATCTTTATGAGTTACTTTAATATATAAATAATCACCTTTTAATAAATCATATTTAAGTTGATAAAATATATTTTTTATTTTATTTTTATGGATATCATAATTTAATATGTGAAAATCATTTTCTACTTTCGGCAAATTATAATAATTTTTATAATAATTATATAAAATAATGAATAATAAGGAACCTAATAAGAAATATAACATTAACAAAAATATTTTTTGTTTAATTTTTAAAATTATTTTTTTAAATATGTTAACAATCATCATTTAATCTCCACAAAAGAAATGAATTTACAAAATCATTTTCTAAATTTCTATATATTTTATATTTTGTTCCTTTAACCAGAGGTAAATACAATAGTTCTTCAAAAGTTTTTTGTTCTAATTGTTTTAAAATATTTGAATATATTAATAAATCAACAGATCTTTGATTATTATCAGGTTGATCTATTTTTTTTTGTAATTTGTCTAATATTTCTTTTAATTCATTTATATTTAATTTTTGTTCAATCAAAATAATATCATTATTATAATTTGGGTCTATTTGAATAATAATATCATTATTATGATTTCTGTTTTTTTGTTTGGTTAAAATAAAATCACGACTGTTTCCGTCTGGAAGTTTAATCTCGTCTAATATATAAGTAAATATATTATTAGGGTTTTTAATAAATTGGAAGGGACCGAAATCGATAGATATATTAAATTCTCCATCATTGATTTCTAAGAAATTTATATTATCTTTGTTAAAAACATTTTTCCAACTATTTATCATGAATTGGGTTAATTTTTTTTCTTTTATTTCTGAATCATTATAACCTGTGAAGATTTTAATAATCAAAGGTTGATCGTTTTGAGAAAATTTTTGTTCAAAATCTTGATTAACTGCATTTAGTAATTCTTTTGCTTTTTCTGGTTGATAAAATTTTGTATTATTATCCATTGTGAGTTTCTTATTTGGTTCGATCTCTATTAAATTATCTAAATTTTGTTGATGAAAATCTTGTTGATTAAAAAAATCGTAATCTGTAAATAAAGTTACATCGGAAACAAATGAAAAACTTGGTATCAAACCGAAATAATCATTTTTACCTAATAAATCACGATTTAAACTTAAAAATAAAGCTTTACGTAATCTTGGATCATTTAAGAAAAAATTACTTTTCTCTTTTTGTTTTTTTATATTCTCATTTTCTTCTTCTTCCGGATTAGTTTTTTGGAAAAAAATAAAGTATTGATCAGAAGTATACATAGTTAATAAATTCTCTTTTTTTAGAATATTATTGTTTATATCTGATATGTTTACCCTGATTTCGTTTATTTTACCTTCATTAAACAAATTATCTTTTTCTTTATTATATTGTTCTTGATCATCAGATAATTTTTTGAATACAACGTTATCCAAAGGAAATTGTTCTTTATTATGAAAATAATTATTTTTTATAAATATCTAATTTTGTCCTGAATTATAACCCTGTTCTGTTTTTAATTGGTAAGGGCCATATGATACAAAAGGATAATCTTTAGTACCATAATTATTTTGTTCGACGTTGTTCTTGTCTTGAGCAGATTCAAAGTTGTATTTCGGAAATAAAATACAATTGTTTAATAAAGTAATAACAGATTTTAATGTTTTTGGGTTTTCATAAGATAAAGTAAACACAAGTGGATTGTTATCCTGAATAAAAATTGTATCAAGGAATAATTTTATATTTTCTTTTAAATTATTGCAATCTTCATCTCTTAATAATAAGCGCATTATTTCTTGTTGTTTTTTTAAACAATAAATTACTACTTGATTATTAATATCTTTACCATCGGCAAATTTTAAATTATGTTTTAATGTGAAATGCCATTTTTTAGATAATTTATCATTTAATTTATAAAAATTATCATATCCTCGGATTTCATGCATTTTCCCATTTTCGTCTTTCGGTAATTCTCCTAATAACCCTAATGAATACGAAGGTTTTAAAACAGGTTTTAATTGGTTGTCTTGAAAAACTTGACGAAAATCATTTTTATATTTTGCTTTTTTTTCTTGTATAGATTTATCCCAATCAGTCGTTAATGTAATAAAATTTTCTTTCATTAACCAAAGCATTTCTTTTTGTAATGGTGAGAGAGTAGTAAAATATTTTAAATCGCTTATTTCTTGATTGTGAGGGATTGCTTTTGTATATGAATTATCAATTATAACAGGATTTATATTTTCTAAAGTTTCACTCGAATTATCTTTTTTTTCTGAATTGGTTTTTAGAATAAGCCCAAATAAAATACCTGCACTTATTAATATTAATAATATTATGAATGCTAAAATAATTATTTTTTTGTTTTTATTATAAAATAGTTGCCATACCATTACTTAATTCCTTTTTCCTTCTTTTAATTTTTTTTAAAAAAATTAAAATTAAATTAATTTTATTATATAGAAAAAAAAAAAAAAACAAATATTACTTATTAGATAGATAAAAAAATAGATAAAACAAAAAAAGATTAACTTTTTAAACGAAAGTTAATCTTTTTTTGTTTGAAATAATTTATTAAATTGTAAAAATAATTTAGTTTAATTCAGAAATTTTATGATTATTTATCATCTATTTACCCCAAGCATAAATTTGACTCCTATTTTTAATTTAAAATGTTTTTTTGAATGGAGAAATCTAAGAAAATAACAACAATGTTTAATCTTTATCAAAATACCTTTTATATTTAGTTATCATTCTCTTTATGATTACTGTATATCTCTTAAAAGAAATGAAACAATCAAAAGACGACACTATACCTTTTCAAATTGGATTTACAAACCAGAGGTAAATATAATAAAAAATATTACATTTCAGACATTATAAAATAAATATGAAATTATTTTTATAAGAAAATTTAAATATTAATAAAGAAAAATATTTTCTAAATAAATTTTAATGAAAAAACGAAAAATATTTTTTTTATTTTGTTATTATTATATATAGTATATTTATATATTTAAATTTATATTTTTATCAAAAAAATATTTTTTTCTTTACAAAACAATTCCTAGAGTTTTTTTTATTAATAAATAAAAAGGAGAAATAAATTTTATGTATCAAGACATTTTCGAATTAAAAAAAATATTGACTGAAACAGAAAATAAAATAATTAAAGAATTGCAAAACATTAACGAAATAAAAAAATTATTAGAATTAGAAACAAAATATCTAGGAAAAAAAGGTTTCTTTTTAGATATTTTAAAAAAAATTAATAATTACAAACCAGAAATTCAAAAAGAATTAAAAAAAGTTATTTTTATTTCTAAACAAAAAAACATTAATTTATTTAAAGAAAAAAAATGTTTTTTAGAAAATCAAATTTTAAATGACAAGTTAACAAAAGAAAAAATAGATGTCACTTTACCTTCTTTTCATTTTCCACAAGGGTGTATGCATCCTTTAAATCAAATGATTAAAGAAATAGAAAATTTTTTCTTAAGTTTAGGATACTCTATTCATGAAGGAACAGAAATAGAAACTGATTTATACAATTTCGAAATGTTAAATATGAATAAAAATCATCCTTCAAGAGATATGCAAGATTCTTTTTATTTAAAAAATAATCCAGAAAATTTGTTAAGAACTCATACTTCCCCTATTCAAATCAAAACTATGTTAAAAGCACGCAATAAATCTTTAAAAATTATTGCTTCTGGAAAAGTATATAGAAGAGATAAGGACGATGATACTCATAGTCATCAATTTACTCAATTAGATGGTTTTTATGTCGGTTCAAAAGTTAGTTTAATAGATTTAGTAGAAATTATTACATCTTTTATTAAACATATTTTCGGAGAAGAACAAAAAATAAGAATTCGACCTTCTTATTTTCCTTTTACTAAACCAAGTTTTGAAGTAGATTTAGTAATAGAAGGAGCAAACAAAAAGACAGTTTACTTAGAAATATTAGGAGCTGGATTAATTCATCCCCAAGTATTAGATAATGTAGGTTTTGATAATAAAAAATATACTGGTTTGGCCTTTGGTATGGGAATCGAAAGAATCACAATGTTAAAAAAAAATATAAAAAATATTAGACATTTTTACAATAACGATATTCGTTTTTTAAATCAATTTGTTTAAACTTTGTCATAAAATAAATTAAACTATTTAATTTTAAAGGATATAAAAAAAATAATGATAATTCATGAAAAAATTTTAAAAAAATATCTTTCTTTCGATGATTATAGTTTAGAAGAATTGCAATTTTTAATTAATAATTATATTACTGAAATAGATAAATGCGAAATATTAGAACCTAATGATTTTTTGATTATAGGAAAAATTATTGAATTCCAAAAAGTTTCTAATTCGGAAAAACTTCATTTAGTAACTGTAGATGTTAAAGATAATCATTTAACAATTATTTGCGGAGCTTCAAATCTTGTAAAAGGTACAAAAGTAGTAGTTGCTTTAATTGATGCTTATTTAAAATCAATCAAACTTCGCATCAAAGAAAAAGATATTTTCGGACATAAATCCCGCGGAATGATTTGTTCTGCGCAAGAATTAGGATTAGATCCTAATATTTTAAGTGAAGAAGAAAAAAAAGGAATTTTAATTTTAGAAAATGATGCTCCTGTTGGTGAAAATGCCTTAGAATATTTAAACCTAAAAGGATTTTTGTTAAAATTAAACATTACTTCAGATAGAGGAGATCTTTTATCTTATATAGGTTTCGCTGAAGATTTAAAAAGTTTAAAAAATATTAATAGATTCGATTATCCTATTTCTTTAACAAAAAAAATAAAAAAAGAAGAAAATCCTTTTCAAATACAAATTATAAATAAAAATTGTTGGGAATATAATTTGCTTTATATTAAAAATATAAAAGTTAAAAAATCTCCTTTGTGGTTGAGAAGTCTTTTATTCACTCATAATATAATTCCTGTTAATAATATCGTAGATATTACAAATTTAGTTTTATTAGAGTACGGCGTTCCTTTAGAAGTTTTTGACGTTTCTAATTTCAAAGAAAAAAAAATAGAAATAAGAAATGCTTCGGAAACGGAATTTATTCAAATTGATTTAGAAAAAAAATTTTTTTTAAGTAAAGAAGATGTAGTTGTAGCTAGAGGTCAAAATATTTTATCTATTCTAGGAATTGTCAATTCTTATTCAAATAATATTAATAAAGATACTAACGAAATTATTATAACTACATCTTATTTAGCCCCTTCTTATATTTTGAAAAATTCTAAAAAAATAAATTTAGAAAATGAAAAAAAAATACGTTGGACAAGAGGAATCAATTCATCTTTAGTAAAAGAAGCTTTAAATAGATTTAATTTTCTTTTAAAATCATTAAACGAAGAATGTCAAATTTCGAATATTATATCCCAAAAAATCAAAAATAATAAAAAACCAGAAATTTTATTATCTTTAAAATTTATCGAAGAAAAAATAGGTTCTGTTTTTTCTTCTGAAGAGATAGAAATTTGTTTAAAAAAATTAGATTATGAAGTAGAAATAATTAAAAATGATATTTTTAAATTAAAACCTCCTTTTAGAAGGCATGATGTTGTGATTCCTGAGGATGTGTGTTCTGATATAATCAGAATATATGGAATTAATAAATTAAAATCATTATCATTAAAAAAAAATAAAATTTCTTTAAGAAATAAGAAACAAGAAACATTATATAAATTAAAAGATTTATTGATAAATTTAGGTTTGTATGAAATAATTACTTATAGTTTAGTAAATTTAAAAATTTTAAAATTATTTTCTGATCAACAAGATTATATACAAGTTGCAAAACCTATTTCTCATGAAAATATTATTTTAAGACAACATTTGAGCGGTAGTATGATCGAAGTTTTAAGTTATAATCAGAAACATAATAATTATGATAACCTTTTTTTTGAAATAGCAAAAGTTTATAATAATCAAGAAGAAAAATTACATTTATCAATAGGTTTAAGCGGTAATTTCAATTCTTTAGGTTGGATTAAACCTAGTATAGTAAGTTCTTTTTTTGTTTTAAAAGGAATTTTAGATAAAATAAGTTTATTATTAGGAATTAAATTTGATTTGCAGCAAACTAATTTATATTCAAGTTTCCACCCTGGTAAACAAGCTAATATTTTATATCAAAATAAAAAAATTGGTTTTATCGGAGAAATACATCCTTCTATACAAAAATTATATAATTTAAAAGAAAGTTTTCTTTTAGAAATTGTTTTAGAAAATGATTTTTTAGAAAATTCCAAAAATATTGTTTTCAATGAAATAAGTAAATTACCTTCTATTATTAGAGATTTAAGTTTTTTTATTTCTAAAAGATATTCTTTTGAAGAAATTTTTAAAACCTTAAAACAAGAAATATCAGATATTTTAATTAAATGTGAATTATTAGATCTTTATGAAGATCCAAAATTAAATACAGACGAATATTCTTTATCTTTTCGTTTAACTTTTAATGATAAAAATAAAAGTTTATCTAAAGGAGTTGTTAACGAAATTATGAAAAAAATAGAAGATAAAATGCAAAAAATTTATGAAATTAAATTAAGATAATTAATAAATATATTAATATGGAGTTGTATTTATTTGCGTAAAGGTATCGTAATTGAATTTTTAATAAAAGAATATTTACTTATAGATTTAGAAACAAAACAACAAATTAATGCTCAAGTAAGAGGAAAAATAAAATATTATAATTTTAAAAAAGAAACAAATAATGATTTAGAATATTCTAAAATAAAAATTGGTGATTTAGTTTTATACGAAACGAAAGATAATCAATTTTTTATTGATAGTATTTTGCCACGTTCGAATTCTTTAAATAGACCTAATATAAGCAATATCACTCAAGTTTTTTTAGTTTTTTCTTTAGTAAAGCCTAAATTTCATTTTAAATTATTAGATAAATTTTTATTAATTTTAAAAAAATTTAAATTAAAAATTATTTTAATTTTTACTAAAATAGATTTAATTTCTGAACCGGAATTAATTTTATTCCGAGATAAAATATCTTATTATAAAAAATTTTTTCCTATTTATTATATAGATAGCAAAAATAGATTTGGTTTAGATCCTTTATATAATCTTTTCACTAATGAAATAACTATTTTAGCAGGTCAAACAGGTGTAGGAAAATCTACCTTAATCAACGCTTTAACTTCTCTAAATCTTAAAACTCAAGAAATTTCCGAATATTTAAATAGAGGAAAACATACTACTAAAAACTCTAAGTTGTTTTTTTTTCATGAAGGTTATATCGCTGATACCCCAGGATTTTCAAAATTAGATTTATTAGATTTTAAAATCGAAGAAGTTAAAAATTTTTATGATGATTTTTTAATTTTTGCGGATCAATGTTTTTTTAATTATAGTTGTTTACATATTAATGAAAAAAAATGTAAAATTAAAGAAGCTTATCAAGAAGGTTTAATTTCTTCTATTCGTTATCATAATTATTTATCTTTTATAAAAGAAATAAGTGAAAAGAAAAAAAATAAAAATTAATTTTTTATTTATAATTATATTTTCTAAAAAAATTATCATTAATAGGTTTGAGTATGAATTTAGAACAAATAAATCAAAAAAAGAAAAAAATTCGGAATTTTTCTATCATTGCGCATATAGATCATGGTAAATCTACTTTGGCTGATAGAATTTTAGAAATTACGAATACGATTCAAAAAAGAAATATGAAATCTCAAATTTTAGATTCTATGGATCTAGAAAGAGAAAAAGGGATTACTATCAAATTAAATACAGCAGAAATTCATTATAAAAACGAAAATAACGAAGAATATATTATGAATTTAATTGATACACCTGGGCATATTGATTTTAATTATGAAGTATCACGCTCTTTAGCCGCTTGTGAAGGAGTCCTTTTGGTAATCGACGCTACACAAGGGATACAAGCTCAAACTTTGACCAATGTTTATTTAGCTTTAGAAAATAATTTAACGATTATTCCTGTTTTAAATAAAGTCGATTTACCAGCGGCGGATATCGAAAAAACAAAAAAAGAAATTAAAGATAAATTAAATTTAGATGTTGACAAAATGGTTGTCGCGAGTGGTAAAACGGGTGCGGGTGTTCCAGAAATTTTAAATAATATTGTAAAATATATTCCACACCCTCAAGGAGATGCTCGAAAACCATTACAAGCTTTAATTTTTGATTCTATTTTTAACTCTTATAAAGGAGTTATCCCTTCTATTCGTGTTGTTAATGGGATTATTAAAAAAGGAGATAAAATCCGTTTTATTTCAAGCCAAACTAATTATGAAGTAATGGAAGTAGGTGTGTTCCGACCACAACCAATCAAAAAAGATTTTTTAGCAGCCGGAGATGTTGGTTATTTAACTGCTTTTATAAAAAATATTGACGATGTTCGTGTAGGAGATACAATTACTTTAAGTCATAATCAACAAGTGCCTGCTTTACCTGGTTATCGTCGTATTAATCCAGTTGTTTTTTGTGGCCTATTTCCTGCTGATTTAAAGAAATTCGGACATTTAACAGAAGCTTTACAAAAATTAAGATTAAACGATTCTTCTTTAAGTTACGAAAAAGAAAGTTCAAAGATGTTAGGTGTCGGTTTTAGAATTGGTTTTTTAGGACTTTTACATATGGAAATTACTAAAGAAAGAATTGTTAGAGAATTTGGAATCGAAGTTATTATTACAGCGCCCTCTGTAGTTTTGCATATTTATCAAGTCAATAATAAAAAAATTATTGTCGATAATTTAGCTAAATGGCCTTATAATCAATCTATCGAACGCATCGAAGAACCTTATATCAAAGCTTTTTTAACTTGTCCTAAAATGTATATCGGAACAGTAATGGAAATTTCTCAAAATAAAAGAGGGCAATTACAAGATATTCAATACTTAGATCGTGATAGAGTAATGTTGAAATATTTATTACCTCTTTCAGAGGCTATTTATAATTATTTTGATAAACTAAAATCTTCTACTCAAGGTTATGCCTCTTTCGATTATCAATTAGATGAATATTATCCTAGTAAATTAAAAAAAGTAGATATTTTATTAAATTCAGAAATAGTTGATTCTTTATCTTTTATTAGTCACGAAAGTTTTGCATATCAAAGATCCAAAAAAATTTGTCAAAAATTAAAAGATTTAATTCCTAAACAAATGTTTGAAATAGTTATTCAAGCCGCTATAGGAAAAAAAATAATAACAAGAGAAAATATTAAATCTATGCGTAAGAATGTTATTGATAAATGTTACGGTGGAGATGTTACTCGAAAAAAAAAATTATTAGCTAAACAAAAAAAAGGTAAGAAAAAAATGAAATCATTAGGAAAAGTAACGTTGCCTCAAAAAGCCTTTTTAGCTATTTTATCTAGCGATAACAAATAAATTATTTAAAATATTTAGTTTGTTTGTAAGAAAGGACGAAATGACAAACTTAATAGAATTAAAAAATATCACAAAAGTAATCAATAATCAAATTATTTTAAATGATATTAATTTAGAAATTAAAGAAAACGAATTTGTAACTTTATTAGGGCCTTCGGGTTGTGGAAAAACTACTATTTTAAAAATTATTGGCGGTTTCGAAGATATGAGCAACGGAGATATTTTATTTAATAACGAAAGTATTATAAATGTTGCTCCTCATAAAAGATTAATTAATACAGTTTTTCAAAAATACGCTTTATTTCCGCATTTGAATGTTTTCGAAAATATCGCTTTCGGATTAAGAATTAAAAATTTAAATGAAAAATATGAACAAAAAATAAAAAATTTAAAAATACAAAAAAAAGAACAAATAGAAAAAATAAAACAAGAATATAAAATTAAAACCGAACAAACAAATTCTAATATTTCTAAACAAAATAAAAAATCTTTTTTTTCTTTTTTCGAGTTCTTTTGGAAAAAACAAAATCCTTCATTCGAAAAATTCAAAAAAGATCTTAAAATAAAAAAAACAATTATAGAAACAAATTTTTATAAAGAATTTTCTAAATTAAAAAACAAACTTTTATCACCAAAACAAAAAGAATTATTTATAAAAGAAAAAGTTTTACATTATTTAAAATTAGTAGGTTTAATAGGATTAGAAAATAGAGATATTAATCAATTATCAGGAGGCCAACAACAAAGAGTGGCTATAGCCCGAGCTTTAATTAATAAACCTAAAGTTTTATTATTAGATGAACCTTTAGCAGCATTAGATTTAAAATTAAGACAAGAAATGCAATATGAATTAAAAGAAATACAAAGAAATTCAGGAATTACTTTTATTTTTGTTACTCATAACCAAGAAGAAGCTTTAACTATGAGCGATAAAATAGTTATTATTAACCAAGGAGTAATTCAACAAATAGGGACGCCACAAGATATTTATAACGAACCTGCTAACAAATTTATAGCCAAATTTATAGGTGAATCTAATTTAATTTCAGGAATTATGAAAGAAGATTTTTTAGTTTTTTTTGATGATAAAAATTTAAAATGTGTAGATTCCGGTTTTATAAAAAATCAAAAAGTAGATATTGTTATCCGTCCTGAAGATATTGATATTTTTGAACCAGAAAAAGGATTATTTGACGGAATTGTTAATTATATTTCGTTCAAAGGAGTTCATTGGGAAGTAAATATAAAAACTAAATATCGTAATTACATTGTACATACAACTGATTTTGTAGAAGTCAATACTCAAATAAGTATTTTTTTTAATCCTGAAGACTTACATATTATGGAGGTATTATAATTAAAATGCTTTCTCGCATACAAAATAAAAAAGAAAATAAATTTTATAAATTTTTATCTTTACCTTATTTTATAATTCTTATTTTATTTATTTTAATTCCTATTTTTATTATTTTTTTAGATTCTATTCAAGAAAGTAATAAAAATAGTCTTTTTAACATTTCTTTTACTTGGAAATATTATAAAGATTTTTATACTACAAAAGTTTTTATTTATGTTTTATTTCGATCTATATTAATAGCGATTATATCGACTTTTTTTATCCTTCTAATAACTTATCCTCTCGCTTATATAGTTTCTAAATGTAGTACACCAATCCAATCCATCTTAATTTTATTAATTAATGGTACAATATGGATTAATATGATTTTAAAAACCCAATCTTTGATGCAAATTTTTTTTTTAATAAGAAAAATTTTCGGTATAAATTTATTAGAAACTAATTCAGCAATGTTAATTGGATTTGTTTATTTATTCCTGCCTTATATGTTTTTACCTATTTTTCTTAGTATTTCTAAAATAGATCATAATTTAATTAATTCAGCTAAAGATTTAGGAGCAAATGAAAAACAAATTTTTAAAAAAATCATTTTTCCTTTATCTCTTCCAGGATTAACTACAGGAGTTATTTTAGTTTCTTTACAAATTTCAACTAATCTTGTTGTTCCTAAATATTTAGGCCCAACAACTATTACTGTTATTAGCGAATTAATTGAAAATAAAACTTTTTTGATTGGCGATCTTAAAAGCGCTTGCGCTATTGCTATGAATTTGACGTTTTTAATGCTTTATATTTTAACTTTTTATAAGAAGAATCAATTTGAAAAAAAAAATAAATCTAATGTTTAAAATAAATAAAAAAAAATTATATTTGATATATTTATTTTTGATTCTTCTTTTTATTTATTTACCTATAATTTCTTTAATTATTTTTTCTTTTAATGAAAACGAAGGAAGAATTTCTTCCTTGGTTCATTTTAATAAATTCGGTTTTAAATGGTATCATAAAATTTTAGAAGATTCAACTATTAAATCTTCTATATTTATCACTTTTCAAATTGCTATTTTATCCACTATAATTTCTACTATTTTAGGAACTTTAGCGGCTATTTCTTTAATGAATTATAAAAAAAAATGGCGCCAATTTATATTAAATATGAATCAATTTTCCATTATTATACCTGAAATTATTAATGCCTTAGCTTTATTTGTTTTATTTAGTTTTATTGGTTTAAAAAGTAGTTTTTGGAGAATGTTATTGGCTCATATTTCCTTTAGCGTCCCTTATGTTTTAATTTCCGTATATAGTAAATGTTGCGTTTTAGAATTAGATTTAATTGAAGCCGCTTATGATTTAGGAGCGACATCTTTTCAGACTCTTATTAAAATAATTTTGCCTCAATTAAAAGATGTTATGTTGACTAGCGCTGGTATTGCATTTGCATTATCTTTTGATGATTTTATTATTTCTTATTTTGCCGGTGGTTCCGATTATCAAAATATATCTGCTTATATTTATAGTTTAAAAGGAACGATTAATCCTACTATTAACGCTTTATCTTCTATTTTAATTTTAGTTGTTTTATGTAAAATAACAATTGAATTAATAAAAATTAGGAAAAGATCATAATCATAAATGAAAAAAAAAATATTTTCTATTATCATTGTTGTTTCTATTTTATTTTTATGTTTATTTTATTATTTAAAAATGAAAAATAAAAATCTAAATAATAAAAAGGTTATTTTATTATTCAATTGGGGAGAATATATTGAACCTAGTATTATAAAAGAATATAATGAACAATCAGATAAATTTATTATAAAACAAAGTTTTTTTTCATCTAATGAATTAGCAGTTAACAAAATTAAAGCTGGTAATAAATATGATATCGCTATTTTAAGCGAATACGCTATCGAACAATTAAAAGATAATCATTTAGAAAAAATTGATAATAAATTTTTAAAATTACCAGAATTTGATAACAATTTCTCTAACACTTTTAAAAAAAAAATAGATGAACAAATATTCACATTTACTATTCCATATTTTTATGGAAATTTGGGACTTTTATATAAAAAAAATAAATTTCCTGAAAAAGAAAATAAAAAATCAGAATTACCTAAAAAATGGAAAGATTTCATAATAAATCCTGAATATAAAATCGCTTTATACAATAATGCTTTTGAAGGAATGTTTATAGGATTAAAAGCTATAAACGAAGATGATAAAGATATTAATAAAAATTCAAAACAAGATATCGAAAAAGCTAAAAAATGGTTAATAGACTTAAAAAGAAAAAATATTAACCTATCTTTTATCACTGATCAATTATTAGATAGAATGAAAATAGAAAACAATGAATATTATGATATTGCTGTAGCTTATTCAGGCGACGCAAGATATTTAATGAAACAAAATAACAATTTAGAATATTATCCATTTACTAATGAAGGAACTAATATTTGGTTTGATGGATTAGTTTTGCCTAAAGAAAGTAAAAAAGAAGGGGCTTACGATTTTATTAATTTTTTATTAAAAACTGAAAATATACAAAAAAATAATGATTTTATTAATTACGATTCTCCTTATGTTGGAATAACAAAAAACGATCATCGTTTAGAATTAGAAATAAATGATAAAGATAAGATATATAAATACGATGAAACATATAAAAAACAAATTAGCGATGCTTGGAACGAAATTTATTCTTATCCCGATCCTAAAGATAAATATTTAATTATTTTAGGTTTAATTATTTTATTTTTATTTTTGTTAATATATATCTTTATAAAGATATAATTATCTTATTTTATAATTTTAGATATTTTTTGATTTAAAATTTTTTTATATAAAAATTAAAATTATTTTTTATTTAAAAAGAAAAGCGGAATTAATATTCCATTCTTTTTTGAAATAAATTACACAAAATAATATAAATTTAAAATTTATTAATTAATCAAAAAAGAAATTAAAAATTCAATTTAAATTCTTAAATATTTTTATGAACTTTTCTTTTTTTAATATAACTTTACATTGTAAAATTATCATTTCGAGAATATATATGAAGGATTAAATATTTTTATTATTTAATTTTTGTTTTTTTAAACTATTTTATCATAATTAGAAAGTAGCTAAATTTTAGTATGGTGTTTGTAGTTTGGAACCAAGAGGTCATGGGTTTAAATCCTGCCTTTCTGACCATTATATAATATAATAAATTAATTAAATTAAAAAAATGTAAGTTTTAAGTTTTTGATGAAACTTATTTTTAACTTTTTAACACAAAAGAAAGAAGGAATTAAGTTGACAAAAATATATTTTTAATTTTCTTTTAGTACTTTTAAAAGTCTCATATTTTTCCATAATTGGCTGACATCATTGTTTAAGTCGTTAAATAGTTCTTAAGTAATATTAGTGAATTTCTTGATCGCTTTGAAGTAATTTAAAAATTTAACACTAAAAAAATTATAAAAATAATAATAATTATAAATAAAATTAATAAAATATAAAATTTTTTATTTTTAATTTTCATATTTTTTTATTCTTTGATTTCTATTTTATTTTTAAGTTAATTAAAATAAAGTTAATTTAAAATTAAGTTTATTTTAATTAACTTAAATTATTTATAATAAAAAAGAATCAAAAACTAATTTGATTCTTTAATAATTAAAATTTTATTATATTTGGTTTTCTAGTTCTTTGATTTGTTTGTCGATAGCTTCTATTTGTTCTCTGGCGTAATGAAATTTATCTCTTAATTCATTCATTTTTTTATTTTGATTTGCGCATTCAGTTTTTTCACAAAGACCTGCTAAATCAAGAGTTCCATATACATAATGTTTTGAATGTAATTTCCGTAATTCGTCAAACATCTGATCAAGTTCAGAATTCATTAATAAATAATTTTGTAAAAAAGCAGTCCTTTTTGTTTTTAATTCTTTAATTTTATTTTCTTTTAATGATGTTTCTTTTAATTTGAAAATTATTTTTTTAGTTATTTTTTTTGTTTCATCTATTTTTAAATTAGATGGAATTCGATAATTATAAAAAAAGTACAAAACGATTGATAAAAGAATAATTAAAACCATTACGACAATAATTAATTTATTTTTATTTTCTTGAATTTTCATATTTTTTTCATTTTTCTTATTTTCAATGCTTTTTACTACTTTTTACTGCTTGATAATTTAATACTTTTTTAAAATTACTAATTCGGAAAGCCAAATTATTTATTGAAAAATAAATAGTTTGGCTTTTTTCTTTTTATATAGGAAAAAATCCAAACAAGAAAAAAAGAGGTTAAAATTTTGAAAGCGATTTAACATAATAAAAAAAATAAAAACAATAAATAAAGACGAAATCACATATTTACAAAAAATAAATAAAATAAAGAAATGAATTTAATTTAACAAGTTTTAATTAATACAATTTGTAAAATAAATAAATTAAAAAAATAAAGGAGAAAAAAAATTATTAACACATTAATTACAAATGATTTTAAAAAAATATTTAAAAGAACAAATAAAACAATAGATTATATCAATTATTATTTAGAACGAAATAAAAAAATTACATCAACAATTTCAATTTTGGAACGATAGAGCAAAAATTAAATTTATTTTTGATTATGATAAATATACTGGAACGTATATAACACAAAAGACATTCCGATTTAACCGTGTTTTAACAACACAATATTTTGTTACCTATGGAAAATTTACTGAAAATTTCATTAAACTAATTGCTTTTAAATTAGATAGCCAAACAAAAAATTATACTATTAATTATAATTCGCTTACTAGAAAAATAATTAAAAATATTTTTTACAAAATTAATGGTAAAAACATAAAATTTATTAACTTTTATTCAAAAACAAATCGATTGATTAATAAAGTTTTTTTATGATTATGAGGGCACAAAAAACGAAAATTTAGAAAATTTAGAAATGACTAGTTATCATGAAGTTGAACTATTCACTGATGACTATTCCTTACGAATTTAAATAGATTAATAAAAATTTAAATTATTTAAATAATTTACCTTATAAAGGTAAAATTAAAATTTTAAAAAACATGAAATAAATTATTAGACAATCAATAAAAGAAGGTTGTTCCAGCTTTTATTTTCGAACAAATAGTTAAAATACAATCTTTAATATAAAATAAATTTATTATAAAAATAAAAGGTAAAAATGAAATAGAAAAAGCTTTTAATTTTAGCATAAAAAACGATAAATTAATATATAATAGTTGATGGCAATTCACAAAAAAAGATTTCAAAATATCAATTTAAATGAATTACAAAAATAAATTATTAACCAATTTAATTTTACAAAAAATTATTTAATTACTTTAATTAATAAATATAAAAATAAAATTAGTATTAAAGAAATACTAGTTTTTTTAAATTATCAAATAGAGCTGCCAACCTATAATTATATTTACTTTCTAATTTGTCTATAAATTCAATTTAAAAAGGTAAATCTTTTTTATATTAGTTCATTTCTTCTAAAAATTCGTAACATTCATAAATAGAATTATAACTGAGATAAAATGTATTCTTTTCCGAATTAAAATTATTATTGATTTGTTTATGTAATCGAATTTCGAAAACTAAAAATGTTTTTAATAATTTAAAACATTCCTTCGATATAAATTTTTAGAGTTTACATTTATCATTTATTTTTTGTTTTTCTTATCCTTTGTATCCGAATTTTGACAATAAAAAAAATCAAACTCAAATTTTAGTTTTTAAGTTTGATTTTTGGTGGTAATTTGCATTATTACGTTTATATTGAGCGTGACAATTTATAATCTTTATTTTTTTCATATTTATAAATTTTATAAAAATATAAAAATAAAAGTCTTCTCTACTTTGATAAAAATAAATAAAATTTTGTTTCTATTTTTGATTAATTTCGGCATTTTTTTATACAGATAATAAAAAAACTCACTGTAATAAAATACAATGAGTTTTCTATCAAAATTAAATAAATTAATTATAAATTTAAATATATACAATTTATATAATTATTCTATGATTTTAATAACAGTTCCAGCTCCGATAGTTCTTCCACCTTCACGTACAGAAAAACTTGTTCCTTCCTCAATAGCTACTGGATGAATTAAAGTAACAATAAGTTCTACTAAATCACCTGGATTTACTATTTTAAGACCGTCTTTTAATTCAATTACACCAGTCACACTAGCAGTTCTTACATAAAATTGTGGACGATAATTATCTCCGAAGAAAGTACTTCTTCCGCCTTCTTTAGCTGTAAGAATATAAATTTTAGCTACAAATTTAGAATAAGGTTTTACAGAACCTGGTTTTGATATAACTTGACCACGTTGAATATCTTTGTAATTGACACCACGTAACAAAATACCAATATTATCGCCGGCAAAAGCGCCTTCTTTATCTAAATTTTTATGAAACATTTGCAAACCAGTTACTGTAGATTTTTTAGTTTCTTTAATACCTACAATTTCAACTTCTTCAGAAAGTTTTATTTGTCCTCTTTCAACACGTCCTGTAGCAACAGTTCCTCTTCCTTTTACGTTAATAACGCCTTCGATAGGCATTAAGAAAGATTTGTCTAAATCACGTATTGGGTCCTCAACATATGTGTCCAAAGTGTCAAGTAATTCTTTTATACCTTCAACACGTAAAGCAGAACCTTGAATAATAGGTATGTTATCACCATCAAAACCATTAGAACTTAAAACATCTCTAATTTCTAATTCTATTAATTCAAAAATATCTTTATCTTCTACTAAATCACATTTGTTTAAAAAAACTACTAATTTAGGAACTCCTACTTGTTTAGCAAGTAAAATATGCTCTTTTGTTTGAGGCATTACTCCATCTACAGCAGAAACTACTAAAATACCTGCATCCATTTGCGCAGCTCCTGTGATCATGTTCTTAATATAATCTGCATGCCCAGGACAATCTATGTGAGCATAATGTCTTTTATCCGTTTGATATTCTATGTGCGAAGCGTTAATTGTAATACCACGTTCTTTTTCTTCAGGTGATTTATCTATTTGTTCGTAATTGTGTTTTTGCGCTAATCCTTGACCTGATAAATAATTAGTTATTGCAGAAGTTAAAGTAGTTTTACCATGATCTACATGACCAATAGTTCCTACGTTTACATGCACCTTGTCTCTTGAAAATATTTCAGCCATTTTAAAAGGCCTCCTTTTTTTTTATTTTTTTATCTTTTACATAAATATTATATATTAATTACGCTCTTTAATAATATTTTCAGTAATATTATTTGGCGTTTTAGCATATCTAGCGAACTGCATAACAAAACTCGCTCTGCCTTGTGTATTAGAACGTAAATTAGTCACATATCCAAACATTTCAGATAAAGGGACGAAAGCTCTAATAACAACTGCATTTCCGCGATTTTCTTGATTTTCTAATTTTCCTCTTCTAGATGTTAAATCGCCAATAACATTCCCTACATAATTATCAGGAGTTATCACTTCTACATCCATAATAGGTTCTAAAAGAACTAAACCACCATTTTTTTTTGTTTCTTTTAAAGCGATAGAAGCTGCAATTTTAAAAGCAATTTCTGATGAATCGACATCATGATAAGAACCATCAAATAAAATCGCTTTTACATCTATAAAAGGAAATCCAGCAATAATACCATTACTTAAAGATTCTTCTAACCCTTTTTTTACAGCAGGAATATATTCACGAGGAACAGAACCACCAACAATTTTATTTACAAATTCAAATCCCTTACCTTCGTTAGGCTCAAAACGAATACAAACATGACCGTATTGACCTCGTCCTCCAGATTGACGTATAAATTTTCCTTCTGTCTCTGTAACTTGAGTTAAAGTTTCTCTATAAGCTACTTGTGGTTTAGCTACATTAGCTTGTATTTTGAATTCTCGTTTTAAACGATCCATAATAATATCAAGATGTAACTCGCCCATTCCAGCAATAATAGTTTGCCCTGTTTCATGGTTAATATAAACCTTAAAAGTAGGATCTTCTTCCGCTAATTTACTTAAAGCAATAGAAATTTTATCTTGATCATTTTTAGTTTTAGGTTCTAAAGCAATTTCTATAACTGGTTCAGGAAAATTCATAGATTCTAAAATAACAAAATCATTTTCTGAAGTTAAAGTATTTCCAGTAGTAGTATTTTTTAAACCTATAACAGCTACGATATCTCCAGCCGTAGCTTCCTGAATTTCTTCTCTTTTGTTGGCATGCATTTGTAATAAACGTCCTATACGCTCTTTAAAATTTTTTGATGCATTTTTAACATAAATTCCAGTTTTTAAAACACCAGAATAAATTCTTAAAAAAGTCAAACGTCCTACAAATGGATCAGTCATAATTTTAAAAGCTAAAGCAGTAAAGGGTTCGTCATCAGAAGCTTTACGAATTACTTCATTATCATTAACATCTAAACCTATTATGGCTGGGACATCGATAGGAGAAGGAAGATAATCAATCATAGCATCTAAGATTTTCAAAACTCCTTTATTTTTAAAAGCAGAACCACATAAAACAGGAAAAAAATTAACAGTTAAAGTAGCTTTTCTAATAACTTTCTTTAAAACATCGGCGCTAATTTCTTTATTTTGAAAAAAAAGTTCCATTAAATCATCATCAAATTCAGATAATAATTCTATTAATTCTTGTCTTTTTTGAGTAGCTATTTCTAATAAATCTTGAGGTATATCTATAAATTCGCCATCTTCTGAAAAAGAATTATTATTATATTTAAAAGCAGTCATTTCCAATAAATCAATAATACCAATAAAATTACTTTCTTTTCCGATAGGCCATTGAATAGCGGCTACTTTGACACCTAATCTTTGTTTTAAAGTACCAATAGCGTATTCAAAATCTGCTCCTACCTTGTCCATCTTATTGACAAAAACAATTCTAGGGACTTTGTATTCTGTTGCTTGTCGCCAAACAGTTTCTGTTTGTGGTTCGACTCCTGCTTGAGCATCTATAACAACTACTGCTCCATCTAAAACTCTTAAAGAACGTGAAACTTCAACTGTAAAATCTACATGGCCAGGAGTATCAATAATTTGAATTTTATTATCTTTCCAAAAAATAGTTGTAGCTGCGGAAGTAATTGTAATTCCTCTTTCTTGCTCTTGTTCCATCCAATCCATTTGTGAAGCGCCTTCATGAGTTTCGCCTATTTTATGTATTTTACCAGTATGAAATAAAATTCTTTCTGTTGTAGTTGTTTTTCCGGCATCAATATGCGCCATAATGCCTATATTACGTATTTTATCAATTTTGAATTGGCGTCCCATAAAAATTACTCCTTAATATTGTCGTATATCTTACCAACGATGATGCGCAAAAGCTTTATTAGCTTCGGCCATACGATGAGTATCTTCTCGTTTTTTAACTGTTATTCCTGTTTTTGAAGAAGCATCAATAATTTCTTTTGCTAATTTCTCTTTCATAGTTTTTTCATTTCTTTTTTGAGAATATTGAATCAACCATCTTAAACCTAAAGATTGACGTCTTTCAGGACGAACTTCTGAAGGAACTTGATAATTTTGACTTCCTATAGTACGTGTACGCACTTCTAAAATAGGCATAATATTACCCAAAGCTTCATTAAAAACATCTATCGGATCTCTTTTAGTTATTTCTTTGACTCTATCAAAAGCGCCGTATAAAATAGATTTAGCGACTTCTTTTTTACCGTCTTTCATAATAGTATTTATAATTTTAGTTACTAACTTAGAATTATAAACAGGATCCGGTGATAAATTTTTTCTATAAATACGTTTTTTACGTGACATTTAAAAAAACCTTACCTTTTTAAAATTTTTATTAATTATATTTTTTTTACTTTTTATTAACAACTCTTTTAGAACCATATTTAGAACGCCCTTGTTTTCTATTAGCGACGCCAGTGGCATCTAAAGCTCCTCTAACTATATGATAACGTACTCCAGGTAAATCTTTAACTCTTCCGCCGCGAACTAAAACAACACTATGTTCTTGCAAAGAATGATCTATTCCTGGAATATAAGCATTGACCTCAGTGCCATTACTTAATCTAAGTCTAGCAAATTTTCTTGAAGCAGAATTAGGTTTTTTTGGTGTCATAGTCGAAACTTTAATACAAACGCCTGATTTTTGAGGAGAATTATATTTTTTAATTTTTTTCTTTAAACTATTAAAACTATATCTTAAAGATGGTGATTTACTTTTATAAGTTTTATCAATCCTTCTTTTTTTAATTAACTGAGCAATAGTAGGCATCTTAATATAAAATCTCCTTTTCAAAATAATATATTTTTATTAATATTAAGTTTTTAATAATTATAAACGAAATTTGTCATATTATAATTATAACTTTTTTTAAAACAAAAAACAATATAATTATAACTCCGTATCATTTTTTATCTTTTCACAAGGATAATTAAAATTATGATGATCTAAAATTCCTGTGCCTGCAGGAATTAATCCTCCTACAATAACATTTTCTTTTAAACCATATAAATAATCTGATTGACCTTTAATAGCGGCGTCAATTAAAATCTTAGTTGTTTCTTGAAAAGAAGCGGCTGAAAGGAAAGAACCGCTTTTTAAAGAAGATCTTGTAATTCCTAATAAAACAGGTCGACCTACAGCTAAAGATTTATTTTGTCTCAACATTTGTAAGTTAACTTTTTTAAATTGTTTAATAGAAACTTCGGTTCCTGGTAAAAAATCAGTATCTCCTTCATAAATAACTAAAATTTGTTTAAACATTTGATATATAATAATTTCTATATGTTTATCACTAATGGTAACACTTTGAGATTGATATACTTTTTGAACTTCTTCTAAAATATATTTTTGCGTTTCTTCTACGCTAGTAATTCTTAATAATTCTTTTAAATCAATAGATCCTGTTGTTAACTTTTGACCAGCATAAACACGCATGCCTTTTTGGATTAAAATTTCTGAATTAGAAAAAACATCATAAACATATGTTATGTCTTTATCGTAATCAGGCATAATAATAATTTGCGGTGAATAAGAATTTATATTTTTAATGTCTTTTACAACGCCATCATATTCATTGATAACAGCTTTTCCTTTAGGTTTTCTGACTTCAAATAATTCTTGAATCCTTGGTAAACCTTGAGTGATATCAGAAACCGCTAAAACTCCGCCTGTATGAAAAGTTCTCATTGTTAATTGCGTACCAGGTTCGCCAATAGACTGAGCTGCTATTACTCCAACAGCTTCTCCTATTTCAACATTTTTATTATTAGCTAAATTTAAACCGTAACATTTAGCACAAATACCATATTCTGCATTACATGTTAAAACACTTCTAATTTTAACTTGTTCTATACCTAAAGAGTTAATTTTAGCGACAATTTCTTTATCAATCATTTCATTCTTTTTAATTATAGTACGGCCTGTTTTAACATCTAAAATATCTTCAGCAGCAAAACGACTAAAAATACGTTGTCCTAAAGAAATAATTTCTTTATCATTTCTTTTGATCGATTTAATAAATAAACCTTTATCGCTACCACAATCTTCTATAGTGATGATATTATCTTGAGCTACGTCCACTAATCTACGTGTTAAATATCCTGATTCTGCTGTTTTTAAAGCGGTATCGGTAGAAACTTTACGAGCGCCATGTGTAGAAATGAAAAATTCAGAAACTGTCAATCCTTCTTTAAAAGAAGTTTTAACAGGAATTTCTAAAATTTCTCCTTTAGGACTATTCATTAATCCTCTCATTCCCGATAATTGAGAAAAATTTGAAGTATTTCCACGAGCACCACTATCGCTTATCATGAATAAATTATTGTCTTTATCAAATTCTTTCATTAATCCTTCTTGTATTTTATCACGGACGACTTTCCATTCTTGAATAACTAAATTTTTCTTTTCTGAAATTGTTAAAAAACCATTATCATAAAATTTTTCTATTTCTGTTATTTTATTTTCAGTTACATCTAATAATTTTTCTTTTTGAGAATAAACATTAATATCATTATGAGAAATGGTAATTCCGGAAATAGTAGAATATTTAAATCCTAAATCTTTAATATTATCTAACATTTTAGATGTTTCGGTAATATTGCTTTTTTTGAAAACACAATCTATAATCAGAGATACAAATCTTTTTTTGAAAGGTTCGATATATAATGATTCAGCTAAAATATTTTTAGGATTTATACCTTTGGAAATAAAATAACATTCTGGAGTTTTAACTTCCAAATTAAAAAGAGTTGGTTCTTGAATATAATTAAAATCAGAAGGTAAAATACTATTAAAAATTAATTTTCCTAAAGTAGTTATTAAATATTTTTCTTTTTGCTCAGAAGTAAAATAAGAATTAATATTTTTTGTTTGAACTAAAATTTTTGTATGCAAATGAATTTCTTTATTATAAAACGCTAATTCTGCTTCTTTTAAATCAAAGAAAATTTTGCCTTCGTTACGATGTTTATGTTTGTGTTCTTTTGTTCTTTTTTCTGATTCAAAACCATTTATAACACGATCTTTTTTTTCTTCAATGGTTAAATAATAATTACCTAAAACCATATCTTGTGAAGGAGATAAAACTGGATTACCATTTTTAGGATCTAAAATATTATTAGAAACTAACATCAACAAGCGAGCTTCCGCTTGTGCTTCTAAAGAAAGAGGCAAATAAACAGCCATTTGATCGCCATCAAAATCAGCATTAAAAGCTGGTGTTACTAAAGGATGCAATTTAATAGCTTTACCATCAATTAATTTCGGTTCGAAAGCTTGAATCCCTAAACGATGCAAAGTAGGCGCTCTATTTAATAAAACAGGATGTTCTTTAACAACTTCTTCTAAAACTTCAAAAACATATTCATTCATTTTTTCGTATAAAGCTGTTGCACTTCTTCTATCAATTCCTTTAACTTCTTGCAATTTATTCAGAATAAAAGGTTTGAATAAAATAACAGCCATTGTTCTTGGCAGTCCACATTGATGAATTTTTAATTCTGGACCAACAATAATAACTGATCTTCCTGAATAATCAACCCTTTTTCCTAAAAGATTTTGGCGAAAACGTCCTTGTTTCCCCCTTAACATTTCTGATAAAGATTTTAATGTTTTATTTTTTTCCATATTAGAATTATTTTTTTTATTAACTTTAACATTATCAAATAAAACATCTACAGCTTCTTGTAACATTCTTTTTTCATTTTTAATAATTAATCTAGGAGCTCTTTGTTTAATTTGTTTTTTTAAACGATTATTACGATTTAAAATCCTTCTATATAAATCATTTATATCAGTAGTCGCAAAACGTCCTGCATCTAAAGGAACAATAGGTCTTAAATCGGCAGGAAGAATTGGTAAAACATCTAAAACCATCCATTCAGGTTTATTATCGGATTGTTGTAAAGATATAAGAATCTCTAATCTCTTAATAATATTATCTCTTTTTTGTTTCGAAATATGTTTTAAAAGAATCTTTAATTCTTCTATTTTAGCGTTTAAATCTAGTTCCTTCAACATTTCTTTAACAGCTGTTGCTCCTGTTAAAGCGACAAAGTTGCTGCCGTTTTCTAAATAATGGCCGTATTGAACTTCTGATATAAGCTGTCCTTTTTCTAAATTTGTATTCCCAGGAGACATAACAATATAAGAAACATAGTAAACTATCTCTAATAATTCTTTAGCTTTCATTCCTAAAATAATAGCTAATCTACTCGGAGAACTATTTAAATACCAGGTGTGTACAACACAAGCAGCTAACTCTATATGTCCCATTCTTTCACGACGTACTTTTTGTTCTGTTATTTCGACACCACATTTAGGACAAATGTTAAAAGTTTTTGATAATTTTTTTTTTAAACAAGCGCATTGAAAATCTTTATAAGGGCCGAAAATTTTTGGACAAAAAAGTCCTCCCAGTTCCGGTTTAGCAGTACGATAATTAATAGTTTCATAATTAACGATTTCACCATAAGACCATTTTCTAATTTCATCAGGAGAAGCTAAACGGATTTTAAAATAATCATATTCACGACTTCCATATTTTTTTTTAAAAGAAACTGGTTCATCAGATTTTTTATTTTCAACATTAATTTTTGTTTCAAAATTATATTTATATAAAGAAAACAATTTTTTAATATCTTCGAAATAAGAAGGGTTTTCTTTTTCAAATAAACGATATATAAAATTAAGATCAGCTGTCAAAAGATCACGACATGTCTTAATTTTATTATTATATAAAATCACAATAATATCATTTATTAAATTTAAATTTTCTAAATTTTCAGGTAAAAAATTTTTTTTTAAAACAGGAATAATGTCAAAAAAACAATCTTCATTTAATAAAGATTGTAAATCTGATAAAGTATAAGAATTAAAATCTTCCAAAAAATTAATTCCGATTAATTTTAATGATTCTACGGTTGATTCAGAAACATTACAATTTTCAATTTTATCATTTATTTCCATAATTAGTTGATAGATTTTACTCCTTGTTTTGATTAACTAAAGAATGATTAACTTTATTCTCATGAGTATTAGCTTCGATAAGTTCCACATGTAAACCTAAAGATTGTAATTCTTTAGAAAATACTCTAAAACTTTCAGGAATAGAAGGTTTAGGTAAAGGCAACCCATTAACTATAGCATTATAAGTTTTATTACGTCCTATTATATCATCACTTTTGACAGTTAAAAACTCTCTTAAAGTATAAGCTGCACCGTAACCATATAAACTCCATACTTCCATTTCCCCAATTCTTTGTCCGCCTGGACCGCTACTTCCTTGACCACGAGTAGCTTGATTTGTTATTAAAGTATAAGGACCTACATTTCTAGCATGTAACTTATCATCTACCATATGTGATAATTTAATCATATATAATGTACCTACAGAAATAGGGTTATCATAGGGTTCGCCAGTTCTACCATCATATAAAGTCATTTTGCCATCTAAAGATAAATTAGCTTCTTTCATAATATCTTTCAAATCTTCATTATCGGCGCCATCAAAAACTGGAGTAGCTACTTTAATACCTAATTTTTTAGCAGCTAAACCTAAATGCATTTCTAAAATTTGTCCGATATTCATCCTACTAGGAACACCTAAAGGATTCAACATAATATCAATAGTTGTACCATCAGCCATATAAGGCAAATCTTCTTTGGGTAAAATACGAGAAATTACACCTTTATTACCGTGTCGCCCTGCTATTTTATCGCCTTCTTTAATTTTTCTTTTTTGAGCAATATAAACTCTAACACTTTGATTTACACCTGGTGTGGATAAAACATCGCCATCAGAAACAGATAAATATTCGACACTTTGAACAACTCCTGCTTTTCCAAAAGGAACTCTCAAAGAAGCATCTTTATAATCACGTGCTTTTTCTCCTATAATAGTGTGAATTAATTTTTCATGAGGTAAAGGTTCAAAAGTTCCTTGCGGAATTATTTTCCCCACTAAAATATCGCCTTCTTTAACTTCTGACCCTGGAATAATAATTCCTCTGTGATCTAAATTTTTAATAGCTTCAGCACTTACATTAGGAACTTCACGAGTAATCTCTTCTTTACCCGCGCCTTTTTTTAATTCTCTTGCATAAATTTCGTATTTAGTAATATGAACAGAAGTATAAACGTCATTACGAACTAAATCTTCTGACATAATAATAGCATCTTCATAATTATAACCATCCCAAGTCATAAAAGCTACGGTTATATTTTTTCCTAAAGCTAATTCACCTTTATCAGTGGCCGGACCATCAGCTATAATATCACCTTTATTAACAAATTCATTTTTTTTAACAATAGGTTTATGCAAAATCAAAGTATTTTGATTTGATTTAGCAAAAGAAGTTAATTTATAAACTTTTTCTGTTTCATCATCAGACTTAATGATAATTTTTTGAGAATCAACATAAGAAACAAACCCGTCTTTTTCAGATAAAACCAAACAACCAGAATCTTTTACTACTCTATGCTCGATTCCTGTACCTACAATAGGAGAATCTGTAATCAATAAAGGTAAAGCTTGGCGTTGCATATTTGTTCCCATTAAAGCTCTAGAAGCATCATTATGTTCTAAAAAAGGAATAGTAGAAGTTGCTACAGAAACTATTTGTTTAGGCGAAACATCTATATAATTAACTTTTGAAACATCATAAAGACCTGTTTCTCCATTTTTTCTAGCGATAATTTTATTTTTTTGAAAAGTATTGTCTTCATTTAAAATAGTATCTGCTGAAGCAATAATTTGTTCTTCTTCCTGAATAGAAGTTAAATATTTAAAATCTTTAGATACTCTATGTGAACCATCGGTATGAATCACTTTAAAAAAAGGAGTTTTAATAAAACCATATTGATCTACTTGAGCATAAGTAGATAAAGAAGAAATCAAGCCAATAGAAGGGCCCTCTGGTGTTTCTATAGGACATAATCTTCCATAATAAGAATTATGCACATCTCTTACTTCGACACCTGCGCGATCACGATCAATGCCACCGGTTTCTAAAGCAGAAATTTTTCTTTTTTGAGTTAATTCAGCTAAAGGATTAATTTGGTCCATGAAATGAGATAAACGTGAACTTCCGAAAAACCTTTTAATAACTATCGCTAAAGAAGAAAAATTAACTAATCCGCTAGTTGTTGTTGTTTCGAATTTACTAGTTGACATCCTATCCTTAATATTTTTTTCAGATCTAGACAAACCAATACGAAATTGATTTTGTAATAATTCTCCTACTAATCTTAATCTTCTATTACCTAAGTAGTCAATATCGTCTTTTTTACCTATATTTTGATATAAATTCAAATAATAACTAATACTAGCGATAATATCAGATAAAAAAATATTTTTTCCTTTTTCATCTTGATTATTACCTATTACTTTAATAAAACGTTTATTATCGTTATCATCTAAAAAATAAATAACTAAAACTTCATTTAAAATATTTTTGCTTTGAGTTTCTTTTTCATTTTCATAAAAATTATTATTTTCTAGAAAAAAATCTATAACAGATTCTTCTAAATTATCTCTATTTTGTTGTAAAATTTCTTTTACTTCATCATTTAATAAAGTATCTTCTTCAACTAAAATCTCTCCTGTCAAAATATGAAAAATATTGTCTTTTATATAAATGTCGTCCTTAGAATCGTCTTTTTTATAAGTAAAAATATTTTCTTCTTCATCGACTTCATTTTCTAAATTCATCTTAGAATTAATTAATTGTTTTCTAAAATGATGTCTTTTAGTTTTTAATTCCTCAATAATATCTTTTGTTAATAAAGTCCCTTTAGGAAGCAAAACTTCTCCAGTATCAATATCTTTCAAATCATATGCTAAAAAAGTTTTTTCAATTCTATTCAAAACATCTAATTTTTTATTAAGTTTATATCTACCTACAAAAGATAAATCATATTTTTTACGATCAAATAATCTTTTGCTAATAAATTCACGAGCAGATTTAACAGAAACTTTTTCGCCTTGATTTAATTTAGAATATAATTCTATAATAGCATCATTTGTGTTTAACTCATCATTTTTATTAAAACTTAATTCTAAAAGAGGGTTTTCCCCAAAAACAGATATTATTTCTTCTTTGCTATTAAAACCTAAAACATTAATAAATTTAATTAAAGGAATTTTTTTTGAATGATCTAATTTAGCATAAAGAATGTCTTTATTGCTTTGTTCGTATTCAATCCAAGCCCCCCTTGTAGGAATAATTTGGGCTTCATAACGAACTTTATTTAATTTAGAATCAAATTTTTCAGTAAAATAGGTACCTGATGAACGTATAATTTGAGATATAATTACTCTTTCTGTTCCGTTAATTATAAAAGTTCCCGAAGGAGTCATTAAAGGTAATTCTGTCATTAAAACTCGACTTTTTTTAATTTCTCCAGTAGAAACGTTTTCTAATCTCACATTAACAAATAATTCAGAAAAATAACTAAAATCTCTTTTTTTAGCTTCTTTAATGTCTAATTTAGGTTCATTTAAATAAAAATCATCAAAATACAATTTTAAATTACCGTTATAACTTTGTATAGGAGAAATATCATTTAAAGCCTCTTGAATTCCTTTTTTTAAAAATAAATCAAAAGAATCCATTTGTGTTTTTATTAAATTAGGTAATTCAAAATCATAATTCATTTTAGAATAATTACGACGTTCTGCTTTAGTACCGTATTTGATATTACAATATCTCTTCATTTTTTTAAGCTCCAACCCATATAATAAACTATTCTTTTTTTTAAAAACAAAAATCTAAAAAATAAATCAAATATAAGAAAATAAAAACCTAAGAAAAATTATATCTTAGGTTTTCAATTAAAAAAATAGCTCAGTTTAAAAAAATTATTCCAATTCAACCGTAGCGCCTAATTTTTCTAATTTATTCTTTATTTCTTCAGCTTCTGCTTTTTCAAGATCTTTTTTAATAACAGCATTAGGTGTTTCCGCTAATTTTTTAGCGTCAAGTATTCCTAAACCAGTTATTTCACGAATTTCTTTAATAATCGCAATTTTCTTGCCAGCATCTCCGAAAGTTTTAAGAATAACTGTAGCTTTAGTTTTTTCTACTTTTTCTCCTTGGGAATCCGAAACATTTGAATTAGAAGATACTAAATTAGAAGGATCAACTCCGAACTCTTCTTTTATACCATCTACTAATTCTTTAATTTCTAATAAAGTCATGCTTTTTAAAGCTTCTATAAAAACTTCTTTAGTTAATTTAGCCATTGCGCCAAACTCCTTTATCATATTTAAATTTTAAAAAATTAAACAAATTATTTATTTAATAACATATTTAAACTAATTGTTAATTCTCTTAAAGCGAACATCATTCCTGATGATAACATAGCTAATACATGCTCTTTAGAAGGTAAAACTGCTATATCATTAATAACATTACAAGAATATATTTTATTATCAATAATACCTTTAACAATTTTTAAAAATTTATTTTTTTGAACAAAATTGAATAAAATTTTGATGGGTTCCATAGAATCACCCGAACTCAACAATAAAGCTTTAGAATATTTAGATAAATCCGATAATTCATTATAATCAGCTGATTTAAAAGCTCTTTTTAATATATTATTAGAATATACTCTAATCATACTATTCTGTTTTTGTAATTCAACACGTAATTCAGTTAAATCACTTACTTTTATTCCTTGATACTCAAACAAAATAATTATGTCCGATTTTTTAATATTTTGAATTAATAAATCTACATCAGTTCTTTTTTGTTCAATAATAGCCAGATTTGTCATAACAATAATAATCCTTATTATTTTTTATTCTTAATTTTTAAAAATACTAAATTTAAAAATAAATTCTTTATATTTTTAAATTTATATTTTTAAACAGAAGCGAAATCAACTTTAATACCCGGCGCCATTGTTGTGGAAATAGTTATTGATTTGATAAAATTACTTTTCGCTGTCTTAGGTTTAATAGATATTAAATGTTCATATAAAAATTTAAAATTATCTAATAAATCTTCTTCTTTAAAAGAAATTTTTCCTAAAATGGTATGTAAATTGCCATTTTTATCTAATCTATATTCTATTCTACCTTTTTTAATTTCTTGAACTATTTTAAAAACATTATCTGTTACAGTTCCTAATTTTAAATTAGGCATTAAACGACGAGGTCCTAAAATAATTCCTAATTTAGAAATCGAAGGCATCATATCTGGTGTAGCTATCAAAACATCGAAGCCTAACCAATTTTTAGAAATACGTTCAACTAAATCTTGATCACCAACATAATCAGCGCCTGCTTCTTCAGCTTCTTTAACTTTAGCGCCTTTTGCTAATACAGCGATTTTTAGTTTTTTACCACTTCCGTGAGGTAAAACCAAAGCTCCACGTAAATTTTGATCTGCTTTTTTAGAATCCAACTGTAAAGATAAATTGCATTCTACAGTAGAATCGAATTTAGTAACTTTAGTTTTTTTTATTAATTTTATAGCCTCATCGATAGAATATAATTTACTACAATCTATCAACTTACTAATATTTAAATATTTTTTACTTCTTTTCATAATCAAAACACTTTATTATAAAACATAAATTCTTTCTAAAAAATATTAAAAATCACTCAACTATATCAATACCCATACTAGACGCAGTACCTTTTATTATTTTGCAAGACTGTTCTAAATCATAAGAATTTAAGTTAGAAGATTTGTTTTTAGCAATTTCTTCTATTTGTTTATTCGTTAAAGTAGCTACTTTATTTTTTTTAGAATTAGATGATCCTTTTTCAATATTAGCAGCTTTTTTTAAAAGATCACTAGCAGGCGGAGTTTTAGTAATGAAATCAAAAGTTCTGTCATCATAAACATAAATAACAACAGGAATTTTAAAACCTATCTTATCCTTAGTAACTTCGTTAAACTTAGAACAAAATAAAGGTATATTGACTTGCGCCTGTCCTAAAACTGGACCTACTGGCGGAGCAGGATTAGCTTTCCCCGCATTAATTTGTAACTTAATAGTTTTAACAACTGTTTTTGCCATTATAGTAATAAAACCTCATTTATTAATATTAGTTTATTAAAATCGTTAATTTATAAAATTTATAAATTTTATAAAAATAAAGCTATATATAAAAATTTTATAAAGAAAAACAAGTTCCCAAAATTATAACATAATTTATAACAAAAAACAATAGTATAACTTCACATAATTATATTATTACGTAATTTCTTTGAAAGAAGAAAGAGAAATTTCGATAGGAGTGTTTCTCCCGAACAAATCAACTTCTACTACCATTATATTTTTGCTACTATCTATAAAAGATACTGTACCTATTTTCCCCACAAAAGAACCACCAGTAATTTCTACTTTTTTATTAATTAAATGTTCATAACTCGGTTTTTTTATAAGCCCTATCTTAATTAAAATAGGTTTTATTTCGGAATCATTCAAAGGGACCGGTTTAGCATTATTACCCTTTATAGAACCTAAAAAATTAGTTACTTGTGGTAGATTACGAACTACAAACCATGTGTGTTCAGTTATAATCATTTTAACAAAAACATAACCAGAAAACATCTTTCTTTCTTTTTCTTGTTTAGTTCCGTCAGATTTTATTTTAAAATATTTTTCTTTAGGGCAAATAACCTCAAAAATAAATTTAGAAATGGGCAATCCACTATTAGCCAGTTTTAATAAATCTTCTCTCACAGAATTCTCATAACCTGAATAAGTTTGGACAATATACCATTTAGCTTCTTCATTTTTTGATTTTGTTTCAGTTTCTAAAATATCTTCTTTATCATTTATTTGTTCTTTTTTTTTCATTTTTAAACATCTATTCTATTATTTTAGAGATTTTAATGTTTCGACGGGATCAATACATGAATATAACCAATTAAAAAACCGAAACATACCTATCAAAACCAAACTAAAACAAACAACATTTATTATTTTAAATATAATTTCATGAAACAAAGGCCAAACAATCAAATTAATATCTTTTATACTTTTTTTAATAAAAGGATAAATACTAATTAAAAACACAAAAAAAGATAAAGTGAAAAAAGAGTAAAATATTTTTTCGCCACACTCGTTTATTTTAAATAAAGTTTTTAACAAACCCATAGAAATAACAGAACAAATGAGAAAAAAAACATTCTTAAAACCATATTCTTTTTTAAGAATATCGTATAAAGGATTAACAATTAATTCTTCTGTTTTATTTTTTTTTGATACCATAATAAAAATTTCCTTTTCTTAATCAATTACTTTGATTCTTCATGCAAAACATGTTTTTTGCATTGGGGACAATATTTTTTTAAAATCAAACGATTACTACGATTAGCTACAGTAACATGATAATTACGACTTAAACAACAATTACAAATTAAAATATTTTTTTTCATTACCTCTAAATTAATCAATCTTCCTTAAAAAAATGATAATAAAATAAATATAATCACTTTAACTATTTTAACATATAAATTATTTATAAAATTACCAAATTAATTTTTATTTTGTAATGCATACATTATCAAAGCGGCAGCTATACTTACATTAAGAGAATTAATGCGTCCTTTCATAGGTATCTTCATTAAAAAATTACATTTTTGTTTTAATAAAGGTCGTATTCCTTTCCCTTCGTTTCCTAAAACAATAGCAAGAGAACAATTTGTATTTACTTTATTTAAATTTAAATCAGTTTTTGAATCAGTACCGATAACAACAATATCTTTACTTTGCAAATAAATAATAGTTTTAAATAAATTATCTACTAAAAAAATATTAACATATTCTAAAGCTCCACTAGATGCTTTAGCTACAGCGCCACTCAAAAGAACCTGATTTTTTTGAGATATAATAACGCCATCAAATTGTAACGTTTCAATAGTTCTTAAAATAGCACCAAAATTATGTGGATCGTGAATTTCATCTAAAATCAAAAATCTTTTAAATTGATTAGACTTAAAAGAGTCAGAATCTAAAAAAGAAAATAAATTCTGATATTCATAATTTGCAACTTTTGCTACAACACCTTGATGTTCGAAACTATTTGCTTTTTCATTTAATTGATGTTTATCTACAAATTTATATTCAATATTATTTTGATTTAAAAAATCTAAAAAAGATTTATCTTTAATTTTATAATTTACATATAATTCATGAATTAACCTTTTATTTTTAATAACTTCTTTAATTACATTTTTTCCGTAAACTATCATTTTTCATAAATCTTTCTTTAGATAAAAAAATAAAATTAATTATAAACATTGTAAACGAAATTTAAGAAATAAAAAGCTCAAAATAAAACCAGAAAAAACTATAAAAATTAATATTTTTTTCCATTTATTAAAAGGGATGCAATTATATATTAACAAATTAAAAAAGACGCAAGCAATAAATATACTTAATAAAAACGAAATTTGATCTAGTTTCAAGGAAGTGAAACATATTAACGAAAAATAAAACAAAGCTATTAATAAAGAATAAGGAAAAGCTTTGTGAAAAATAATCCTAAAAAAAGATTTATTTACTTTTTTATTATTCATTTCTAAAGCTAAAAAGAAAGACGGAATGCCAATAAAAAAAGTATCAACTAAATTAAATTGTAATGGTTTTAAAGGAAATGGAATTATTGTTGTAGAGTTAGTAGACCAATAATAAAAGTTACACAATATAACGACAAACGCTAACAAAAAAGATACAATTGTTTTAGTTAAAAACAAAATAGAAATTTTTTGTAAATTATTAATAACTCTTCTTCCTTCAGTAACTACTTGAGGTAAAGAATGAAATTGAGAATCAAGCAAAATTAAATTAGCAGTATTTTTGGAAGCTTCATTCCCTGAAGCCATAGCAATCGATACATCCGCTTCTTTAAAGGCTAAAATATCATTAACACCGTCGCCTATCATCGCTACTTTATGATTTTGTTTTTTTAAATTTTGAATAATTATTTGTTTTTGTTTCGGAGTAGATCTTCCGAATACATTATATTTCAAAGAAGCATCATCTAATTCATTTGATTCTAAATTCATTAAATTAATTGATTGTTTTGAGGATTTAATAATATTCAGTCTCTTAGCGATATAAGATATTGTCTCGGAATTATCTCCTGAAATAATTTTGACACTAATACCATTTTGAATAAAATAATTAATAATATCAAAAGCATCTTCTTTAATTTGATCTTCTAAAGAAATCAAAGATATAATTTTATAATTAGTATTATCATTAATATTATCTAATGAAGTATCAGTTTGAGCCAAAAGCAAAACTCGATATCCTAATTTAGTTTCTTTTTGGAAATCATTTTTAATTTCACTAAATTGTTTTTTTAAAATAAATTCAGGAGCTCCTAACACAAAAGTCCCTATTTTATCTATCTCTACCGCGCTATATTTATTAATACTAGAAAAAGGTTGAGTTTTTGAAATTTTATAAATGTCTTTTTTTTGATTTTTTCTTGACAAAGAACAAAATTCTTGATATAAAGCTTTTTGAGTCGGATTATTTTGAGGGAAAACATTAATAATATCAAAAAACAAATCTTCGGGAAATAAATTATAATCTTTGTATTTTAAAATATTTTTTACTTTCATAGTGCCATCTGTAATAGTTCCTGTTTTGTCTAAACAAAGGACATCTATTATAGCTAACATTTCTATCCCAAAAAGTTCTTTCATATAAGCTTTTTTTTTAGCTAATTTAATAAAACTTACAAATAAAGTAGTACTAGTTAAAAGAAACAATCCGGCAGGAAGAGTACCTAAAACAAAACCACATAATCCTAAAACAAAAGAATCTTGTTTAATATCAATTTTTGCAGGAAAAAAATATAAAATCAAAGATGTTGGAATCAATAAACAAAAAATAAACCAAATTAATAAAGATAAATTTTGAATCAAAGGTGTTTTAATTTTTTTATATTTTTTCGCTTCTTGTGTTAATTTAGAAATATACATTTCGTGTCCTACACAAAAAACTTTGGAGTAAGCATTTCCGCTTAAAACATAACTTCCAGAATATAAAACATCTCCTTCTTTTTTAAAAATAGAACGTGATTCTCCTGTCAAAAGAGATTCATCGACTTCTAACACCCCTTTTATTATTTTAGAATCAGCAACAATTTGAGAACCTAATTCCAAAAAAAGAACATCATCAATAACAACATTTTCGATTAACGTTTCGGTTAAAAAACCATTTCTAATCACCTTAGTATGGTTAAATTGTAATATAGAAATTTTATCTAAGGTTTTTTTCGCCTTAACTTCTTGAAAAATATTAATAGAAACATTTAATATATTGATAAACAAAAAAAATAAGTTTTCAAAATGTTTTATATGAATAATAAGACAAGTAATTAGAAACAATAAAAAATTAAACAAAGTAAAGACATTACTCAAAATAATTCCTAAAATACTTTTATTAATATTTTTTGTTAATACATTATTTTGTTTATCTTTTATTTTTTGTTCTACTTCTTCTGAACTGAGTCCTTTAATATCAAATAACAAATCATTTCTTTTCATTTGATTATCTTTCTTTCGATTAATCATATTATATATACCATCTTTAACTATATTTATCATATAATAAGAAAAATTTCAAAAATATATTTTTTTAAATTAGCATATCTTTTTTTAAAATATTTCTTAAAACATCAGATTCAGAAAAATCCTTTTTTTTATGTTTTTCAAACCATAAATAATAAATTTTAATTTGTTCTTCAGTAACATTTTTTAAAACAACATTGATATTTAAACTTTTCAATAAATAAATCAATGTATTTTGTAATCTAGCTAAATATTCTAATTCATCGGTTTTATTTATTTTTTTTAATAATTCCTCAATTAAAGTTAAAACATTAGGAGTATCAAAATCATTTGACATCAAAGAATGAAATTTATCAATATAAAACGAATCAACGCCTTTAATAAAAATTTTATTTAAAATTAATTGAAAATTATTCTTATTTAAAGTATAAAATATTTTATCATATTTTATTTTAATTTCTTCTATTGAATTATCATTATAATGAATAGGTTGTGAATAATGATAAGATAAAAAAAACATTTTAATAATATTTGGACCGAATTTATTTAATAAATCTTTCGCTAAAATAACATTTCCTAAAGATTTACTCATTTTATTTTTATTATATTCAACATATCCTATATGCATAAAAAAATTAGCTAATTTTTTTTGCTCTATAGCCCAAAATTGAGATTGTTCATTAGCATGATGTGGAAATTTTAAATCAATTCCTCCGCCATGAATATCTATAGTATTTTTAAAGATACTATTAATCATTACAAAGCATTCTGTGTGCCATCCTGGTCGTCCAGGAAACCAAGGACTATCATATTTAATTCCGACTTTAGTTTTTTTCCATAAAATAAAATCTTCTTTATTTTTTTTTTGAACATCTAATGTTATATTCCTAGAATTTTGTTTTAATTTTGTTAAATTTTGATCACTTAATAAACTATAATGAGGAATTAAATTCGATTTAAAATAAACTCCTTCATTTATGATATACGTATATCCTTTTTGAGTTAATTTCTCTATATATGATATTATTTCTGGAATATAATCAGTTACTAAAGGATGTTTATCTATTGTTGTAATTTCTAATTTCGATAATAAATTTAAAAAATATTTTGTATATTTTTGAGATATCTGAATTTCAGACATTTCATTGTCTATTGCTTTTTGAATAATTTTATCATCGATATCCGTAATATTTACTATTAAACGAACTTGCCAACCTAAAATAGAAAAATATTTTTTCACAAGATCAAAAAAAATCAAAGACCTTATATTGCCTATATGCAAATGTTCATATACTGTAGGACCGCAAACATAAATATTTATTTTTTTCTGTTCTAATGTATAAAATTTTTCTTTTTGATTAGTTAAAGAATTATAAATTTTCAAAATAAAATCCTTTTTATTCTATTTATATTTAATAATTTAAATTTAATAATTTTTGAATATTATTTAAAATATTTTTTTTACCTAATAATTCTAAATACGTTAACAAGTGAGGACCGTGTAACTTTCCAGTACAAGCTATTCTTAAAGTTAAAAAAAGTTTTTTTCCTTTTAAATTAGTTAATTCGCTAAATTTTTGAATAAGTTGCTCTATAAAAGATGATTGAAAAATTTCCAATTTTAAAAATAAATCTTTTAAAATTTTAATTACAGAAAAATCTTCTATTTCTTTTATTATATGTATAATTTTGTTATCTATTTGTTGATTTTGTTCAAAAAATTCTAAATATAAATTAACAATTTCTTGAATATAATTCATTCTATCTCTGAATAAAATAATTATGTTCTGTAAATATTTATCTTCTAGAAAAATTTTTTTCTCTTCTAAAAAAAATTTACTTTTTCCAACTATCTCCGTTACAGACATTTGTTTTAAATATTGATTATTAATAAAAGATAATTTTTGATCATCGAAAACAGCTGGCGCTTTAACGAATCTTGTTTTATCAAAAAGAGAAATCATTTCTTCAATCGAAAGAATAGTTTTATTAGTTTTCGGAGCGAAACCTAAAAAAAATAAAAAATTAAATAAAGCTTTAGGTAAAAACCCTAAATCAATGTACTTTTTAATAAATTGAACTATATCAACATCTCTTTTACTTAATTTTTTTTTATTTTTATTTAAAATCAAAGACATATGACCAAAAATAGGAATATCCCACCCAAAAGCTTTATAAATCATTATTTGCTTAGGAGTATTGGTGATATGTTCTTCTCCTCTTAAAACATGAGATATTTTCATTAAATAATCATCTATAACAACGGCATAATTATAAGTAGGGAATCCGTTTTCCTTAATTATAATCCAATCTTCTATTTGATCACTTTCGAAAGATAATTTGCCTCTTATCATATCATTAAACTCATATAAAGTATTCAAAGGAACTTTAAAACGAACTACACATTTATCATTATCTCCTTGATATTCTTTGTAAGCTAACTTTTTATCTAATAAAATCTGAGTATATTTTTGATAAATAGATATTCTTTCTGATTGTTTATAAGGACCAAATGGTCCTTTTAAATCTGGCCCTTCATCCCAAAATAAACCTAACCATCGTAATTGCTCTAATTGAGATAATTCACTTTCTTTTATATTACGTTTTAAATCAGTGTCTTCGATCCTAATAATAAATTTACCTTTATAACGACGGGCAAATAAATAATTAAACAAAGCTGTTCGAGCATTTCCGATATGTAAAAAACCAGTAGGACTCGGTGCGTAACGTAATCTTATTTCTTTCATATTTATAGAATCCTTAACCTGAAAAAATTTAACATTTGAGAAATAACAATTATATATTTAAATAAAACAAAAGAGTCTTTTTTATAGTAAAAAAAGACTCTTAAAAATTTTTTGAAAAATATAAATAAAAAATTAACGTTTTGAAAATTGAGGAGCACGACGAGCTTTTTTTAAACCATATTTTTTACGTTCTACACAACGAGAATCTCTTGTTAATAATCCAAATTTTTTTAAAATAATTCTTGAACTAGGTTCCGCTTCAACTAAAGATCTAGCTATCCCTAGAAGAATCGCTCCCGCTTGAGATGTTATTCCGCCGCCATAAACATTAGCAACAATATCATATTTTTCTAAAGTTTTAGTTAATTTTAAAGGCTTAATAGTTTCAATACGAATTTCTTTAGAAGGAATATAATCGACAAAATCTCTTTTATTTATTTTAATATTCCCGGAACCTGAAACTAAAATTACTCTTGCAACTGAACTTTTACGTCTGCCTAAGCCAAAATATTGATTTTTATTCATTACAAATTATACCTCTAAAATTTTTGGTTTTTGTGATTCATGTCTATGTGATTCATTAGGATAAACAAACAACTTCTTGCGCATTTGATTTCCTAATTTAGTATGCGGCAACATTCCGAAAATAGCTTTTTCCACAACACGAGTAGGAAATTTTTTCATCATTTCTCCAGCAGTTATTTTAAATAACCCACCTGGATAACCTGAATGTCTATAATAAACTTTTTTTTGCCATTTTTTCCCTGTTAAATGAATTTTCGACGCATTAATAACAGCAACATAGTCGCCATTATCAACATTTGGAGTATAATGAGTTTTAGCTTTACCTTTTAAAATACTAGCGATCTTAGTGGCGCATCTTCCTAAAACTTTTCCTTGAACATCAACTAAATACCATTTTTTAACTACTTGTTTTTTATTAACAGAAAAAGTTTTATTATTAAATTTTAACTCTTCATTTTGATTTATAGTATCAGCCATAAATATATAACGCTTCCCTACCTAGACAATTTTTTATCTATAATTTACTTAATAACTTTCAATTAAACTTATTTTTTTATACAAAAAAATAAAACAACATTAACATCAGTTTAAAAAAAATCATCTTAAAAATTTATAATATAATTATATAACAATAACATTAAAATGTCAATAGAATTTATAATCTAATTCATAAAAAAAAATATAATTAAAATAAAAATATAATATTTTATTTATTTTAATTATATTTTTTTTTATTAAAATAAAATTTTGAATATACTTATATTTATTTTTATATATGTAAATTTTTATGGAGCGAATGATGGGAATCGAACCCACATCTTTAGCTTGGAAGGCTAAGGTAATAACCATTATACGACATTCGCTTATTTATATAATGGTCGGGAAGACAGGATTTGAACCCGCGACCTCCTGGTCCCAAACCAGGCGCTATACCAAGCTAAGCTACTTCCCGCTTAATAATTATATAAAAAAATTAAACAAACAGATGGCACACCCAAGAGGATTCGAACCCCTAATCTTCTGATCCGTAGTCAGATGCTCTATCCAGTTAAGCTATGGGTGTTTTTTTGGAATATTATTATTGGTGACCCGTACGGGATTCGAACCCGTGAATGCATGCGTGAAAGGCATGTGAGTTAACCGTTTCTCCAACGGGCCTAATCTTTATTTATAAATACAAAAATATAAAAAACATTTTTTTGTTATTTTAAAATGCTATCGAAATAAATAAATAATAAAAATATGATTTGTAATTATTACATAAACAATTTTAACATAAATTAATATAAAATATAATTAAAATAATATTTTTTCATTATATTAAAAAAATAATTAAAAAAATCAAAACTTTTTAAAAAATTTTAATAAATATTTAGAATAAAAAATAATTTTACAAATTCACATACTTATTTAAAATCAATATTTTATTATATTAATATTATAGTTTATTTACAATTATTAATCAATATTTAAAATCTTTTTTTAAATTAAAAAAAGTATTTCAACAACAACTAAAAAATATTTTTGATAATATAATCAATTACAATATTTGTTTATAACATTTAAAATTAAAAATTTATCAAAATTATTAATTTTTTAAAAAAAAGAATCTCTTTTAGAAATTCTTTTTTTTAAAAAATTAAATTTTATTTTATTATTTTTTTTCATAAAAAGATAAAATCAGAACAATTAAAATAAATTATATATTTTAATTTAATATTATTTTATAATTTATATTTATTTTTGATTATTTTTATTTCCTTTGAATGTTTTTAACATGCTTTTTAATACGGTTTTCTTATTTTTTTTATTTTCGTCTGTTTTTTCGTCATTTAATAACGATTTCTCTTCTTTGATTTCTTCTTCAGATGAATCATTTTCTTCTTCATTTAATTTGTCATTTTCAGAAATAACATTATTAGTCGGAACAATATCATTCGAATTCATAATTGGAGAATTTGAATATGTTTTAGTAAAAGCAAAAACAGAAGCATAAAAAATCAAAAACGTAAATAAAAATGTAACAATAAACAATTTGGAACCAAATTTTATAAAATTATAATTTTTATTAATTATTATATAATCCTCATTTACTAATTTATTTTTTTATTTTAACTATTATTTTAACTATTATTTTAACTATGAAAGTGATTTTATTACAAACCACCAAAAATATTATAAATGTTTTTTGTATAATTTAAACATTTTTTTAAATAATATTTTTTTCTAATTGAACAATTATTGAACAATTGCTAATCAAAATAAAATTAACTGATCACGTTAGAATATGTAGTTGTTTCGTAAATAAGAAAATAAGTATTTTATTTAAATTAAAAATAATTTTTTCATGTTTTTGATGAAAATTATTTATTTTTTAAACGATTAATTTGTTTAATAATTTTACTTATTTTAAAATTTTGAATTTGATTAAAAATTGTTTTTAAATGATCTTGAGAAATAGTTTGTATTTGTTTTTGAATTTTAAAATAAGAACTATTTAAAGATTCTGACATTTGTTTAATTTTTTCGTTTTCTTCTAACATTTTTAATAAATTGTTTTGTATTTTAGTTAAAGAATTATTTAAAATATGCTCTTTCATTTGCCGAAAACTTTTATTTATTTCTTCTTCATCACAAAATTTTTGTTTTTTTTCTGACAGAGCCAAAATTAATTCTTTATTTTTTCTTCCTAAAGCGGTAATGATATTCAAAAAAATAAGTAAATAAGAAGGTCTAACGATAAACATGTTTTTATATTCATTTACTTTTTTAACAGGACTATCATTTTCTTTATCATATTCTAATTCGCTTACTAATAACGCAAATTCTAAATTTTTATTATTACGGTCTTTATCTAATTTTTTAAAAAATTGTTCATTTTTTTGTTTTTTAGTTTTTTCTAATAATTTCGTTTCTGATTTCATTTCTAAAAGAGCCGAAGTTAAAATTTCATTTTCTTTTTTATTTTGGTCAAAATGTAATTTATAAATAAAATCACCTTTAGTTCCGTTGATAATTTCGTTATCTTTATACCAAGAAATATCATCAGTAATTAATATTTGATTTTGCATTTCATTATCACACCATTTTTCTAAATTTTCGCCTATTAACTTAATATTAAAATTAGATCTTGTTAAGGTTAATTTAGTAATTTCGTTCTTTAACTGATTAATTTCATTGTTTTTTATATTTTCTAATTCCATTGTTTTTTTAATCAATAAAATCTCTTTTTCGTTATCATATGTTTTTATTTTTTGTTCATATTCTTGTTGAATTTTTGTTATTTTTTCTTGCATTTCTTCGTTATGTATACGTTGTTGTAATAAATTCAAATCTAATTCTAAACATTCTTTTAAATTAATAATATCGCCTTTTTGAGCATTTTCTTGTAATTCTAATTCATATGAATTTTTAATTAAAACTTTTATTTTTTTCATATTTTATTTTTTTATTTTTATTTAATTTTTTTTAAAGAAATAATTTCGTTAAAATTAATTACTTTTTCTTCGGTATTGGTTAAACAAAAATAACCTTTCCTAATAAATTGGAATTTGTTATAATTTGCATTTATATCTAAACTACCTTCAGCGAAAGCTGTTTTTCGTATCCAAGAAGAATGATTAAATTCTGCTTTTAAATCTTGAGGATTATTATTTTCAAAAAGAGGTTGATAAAAATTTAAAAAAACTTTTTTAGCTGTATTTATTTCTACAAAATGAATAGTTCCGTTAGGTTTTCTTTCATTGAAAGAAGTTCCACTTTTTGTTTTCGGATCATAAGTAGCTAAAATTTCGATAATTTCGCCTTTTTGATTTTTTACAACATCCACCGCTTTAATAAAATAAAAATAAAATAATCTAACTTCCTCATTTAAAAATAATTTTTTAGATTTAGGATCTAATTTTTCCATTTGGAAATCTGATTTTTCAATATAAATATGTTTAGAAAAAAAAACTTTTCGCGTTCCTAAATCAAGATCTTTATGATTATGATAAGGAACATCAGAAGATTCTATTTTATCTTCAGGATAATTAATAATAGTCACTTTCAAAGGTTCATCTACAACCATTATTTTTTTAGCTTTTTGTTGTAAATCTTCTCTTAAAAACGAATGTAACATATCTTGGTTGACATGGGTATTATTTTTAGACAAACCAATTTCAAGAATAAATTTTTTAATAGATCCTGGAGTATATCCTTTATTTCTCATACCTCTTAAAGTTGGCATTCTAGGATCATCCCATCCTTGAACTAAACCGGAATTAACTAAAAATTTTAAACTTCTTTTGCTTAAAATGGTTTGTGTAATATTAAGACGACCGAATTCTATTTGAGTCGGAACATGTTCCATTTCGGTTTCTTTTATGACCCAATCATATAAAGGTCGATGATCTTCAAATTCAAAAGAACATAAAGAATGCGAAACGCCTTCGATCGCGTCTTCTAAAGGATGTGCGTAATCATATGAAGGAAAAATAAAATAATGTTTGTTTTTCAAAGTATAAGCATCAAGAATTTTATATAAAACAGGATCTCTTAAATTCATATTAGGACTTGCCATATTAATTTTAGCTCTTAAAACTTTGGTTTCTTCTTTAAAAACACCATTTTTCATTTGTTCAAATAATTCTAAATTTTCTTCTATACTACGATTACGATAAGGAGAATTTATTCCTGGCGTAAATAAATCTCCTCTATATTTTTTTAATTCTTCCGAACTCAAATCATCTACAAATGCTAAATTTTTTTTAATTAATGTAACTGCTCTTTCATACATTTCTTCAAAATAATCAGAAGCAAATAAAATTTTATCTGGTGTATAACCTAACCATTTAACATCTTTGAGAATAAAATCCACATATTCTTGTTTTTCAACAATAGGATTTGTATCATCATATCTTAAATAAGTTTCCCCGTTAAAAAATTTTGCTAATTCGAAATTAATAATAATAGAACGCGCATGTCCTAAATGGAGAAACCCATTCGGTTCTGGCGGAAAACGAGTAATTATTTTTGTATATTTTTTATTTTTCAAATCTTTTGCGATAATACTCTTGATAAAATTAGATTCTTGAAACATTTATTAAATAACCTCACTTATTTTATCAGTAAATTTTTAAATAAAATATATTTTATATTTTGTGATTATCCTATAGATAAATCAGGATTCCCTGTTAAATTATATTTCTTCTGCCCTTTAGAGGAGCCAAATATATTTTGATAATAAGCAGCAACTCCGATCATAGCTGCTTGATCAGTACAATATGTAGGAGAAGGTATAATCAATCTTAATTCTGGAAAATAATTTTTAAATTGATTTTTTAAAAATTGATTAGAAGCCACTCCTCCTACAATTATTAAATCTTTAGAAGGATATAAATTTAAAGCTCTTTTAGTTTTTGTTATTAAAACATCTGCGACACTAGATTGAAAAGAAGCGCAAACGCTATTAATATCCAAATCAATATCTTTTCTTTTATTAATAAAATTTATAATTTGGCTTTTTAAACCTGAAAAGCTAAAATTTAAATTTTTATTTTTTAAATAAGGGCGCGAAAATGAAAATAAATCTTCTCCTTTTGATGCTAATTTTTCAATTATAGGGCCGCCAGGATAACCTAAATTTAAAGTTCTAGCGATTTTATCATAAATTTCACCTACTGCGTCATCTAAAGTGGTACCTATTTGTTTAATTTGAAAGTGATTCTTAAAATAAAATAATTCCGTATGTCCTCCTGAAATCAAAAGAACTAAGGAAGGGAATTTTATTTCATTCTCTATTTGGGCAGCATAAATATGACCTATCAAATGATTAACACCTATTAAAGGTTTGTCATAAATATAAGCAAAAGTGTTTGCGGCATTAACACCAGCAAATAAAGAACCGATTAAACCGGGACCTTGAGTTACAGCTACCAAATCAACTTCTCGAGGATTTATTTGAGCTTTTCTTAAAGCTTCTTCTAAAACCAAAGTAATAATTTCTACATGTTTACGAGAAGCTAATTCTGGAACTACACCACCAAATTTTTGATGATATTTTATTTGAGAAAAAATCACATTAGATAAAATATCTTTCCCATCTTTTACAACTGCAATACTTGTTTCATCACAACTAGTTTCGATTGATAAAATAATCATATTATAGCCAATTACCTAACTTCTTTCTTTTTTTAAAAACGAAATTCAAATTATATTTCAAGATTGAATATAATAATTAGGAACTAAATAAGAAGGTTTTTCTACTTTTTTCATATAAAACAAAATTTTTAAAGGAGATATTTTAAAATTATCTTTATCTAATAAAAAATGATTTTCGAAACTATCTAAAAAATCTTTTTCATAGATATTTTCGGCTAAAATAATTTCTTCATTTTTTAAACTTAAACTATAAAAAAAATTTCGTTTCGCATAAATCTTAGGAGTTTTGATTTTTTGTGTATATCCGCTAGATAGTAGCAACAAACTACTTATTTCATATAAAGATATATTAAGTTCTAAAGATAAAATTTTTGATGTCAAAACTGCTAATCTGCTCCCTATATAAGAACCTGGACCGACTCCAACAATAATACCATATAAATCTTTTAAATTTAAATTATTTTTTTCTAATATTCTAGAGATCAAAGGAATTATGTCAGAAACAAAATTTTGTTTTAATAAATTAGTTTCTATACTAATAATGTTTGTAGAAGTACTCAAAATAACTATTTGAACATTAGTAGAAACATCTAAAATAATATATTTTTTCATTTTATCAGAAACCATATATGAAAAATATCACTTTCTTATATTCGATATTCAATATTACAATGTATCAATATTTTTTTCTATTAAAATATCTCTTTTTTTACTATTCAAAACTTTAATTTGAATTCTAAAATCCCAATAATTAAAAAAAGAAATTATATTTTGGTTTGCCTCGATTACTACAATATCGCCTTCATCTGTATTTTCCAATAATTCTTCTATTTCTATTGCAAAACATTTCATTTGCTTTTCGCCATCATATTTATCATCTAAAAGACGGTATAAATCTAAATGATGCAATTTTTGTTTTTTATTTTGATGAGTTTTTAATAAAAGAAAAGTAGGGCTCTTAACTTCAGTTTTAATACCTAATTTTTTCGCTATTCCTTTAGTAAAAATTGTTTTCCCGGAACCTATTATTCCTTCAATGATAATAATACATCTTTTTTTTTCTTTATTTAAAGAATTTTGAATAATTGTTTGGCACAAATAAAACCCTAAATTCTTAGTTTGAGTTTTTGAAAAAGTTATGATGTTGTAATAATTTTTTGTTTTCGAAAAATACATATTTATCCAAACCTTAATAAATTATTTTAATATAAAAAAATAAAAAATCAACTAATTTTTCTAAAAAATTTATTTAGATGATTTTTTTATTTACAAATTAAAAAATACTAATTTACAAAATATCTATTTTTTCTGTATCTTTATTATTGATAACAACAAAATTAAATAATTTATCAGTATCTTTTAATTTAACTAATTTATTTCCTTGAGTTACTTTGGATTTAGGGGTTGGAATTTTGTTATTGTTAACTAATCGAATTATTTTACCACGATCAGAAATTAAAATTAATTCTTCACCATTCAAGACAGCTTTTAATGCAATAATTTTACCATTTTTAGAAGTAATTTTTAAAGTTTTTATTCCTTTTCCACCTCTTTTTTGATTTTTATATTCATTAATTTTATTTTTCTTACCATATCCTAATTCAGTCACAACTAAAATATCTTGTTTATCTGATTCAACGATGGTAGCTCCTATCAAAGTTTCATCAGAATTTAATTTCATTCCAATAACTCCGCTGCCCATTCTACTAGTTTTTTTAATAGTTTTTTCGTTAAAACGAATAGCTTTACCATCAGAACTCGCCATAATAATATCTTGTTCGCCTGAACTTTTTAAAACTGTCAAAACTTCATCATCATTTTTTAAAGTGAAAGCTATTTTCCCTTTACTTTGAATATTTTGATAATCTGCGATATTATTTCTTTTTATTAAACCTTTTTTAGTTATTAAAACCAAATAATTATGTTCTTGTTTCGAATTAAGGTTAATACTTGTAACAGAAGTCAAGAATTCTCCTTCGCTTAAAGGAACTAAATTTATAAGTGGTATGCCTTTGGCTTGGCGCGAATAATCAGGTATTTCATAACCCTTCATGCGGTAAACTTTTCCTTTGTTTGTAAAAAATAATTGATAATCATGAGTAGAAGTAATAACTATATGTTTCGCGAAATCATTTTCATTCATAACAATTCCGCTAACGCCAATTCCGCCTTTATTTTGTTTTTTATAAGTATCTAAATCTAAACGTTTGATGTAACCTTTATTAGTAATAGTAATAAGAATAGCTTTTTCTTGAATTAAAGTTTCTTCAGATATATTAATTTCTATATCTTTTCTTATTAAAGTTTTTCTTTCGTCTTGGAAAACTTTTTTTAATTGTGACAATTCTTTTTTAAGAATTTGTTCTTTTTTAGTTTGAGAATTAATAATAATTTCGCATTCTGAAATTTGTTTAATTAAATTTTGTTCTTCTATTTTTATTTTTTCTATTTCTAAATTTGTTATTTTTTGTAAACTCATCTCTAAAATATATTTACTTTGAATTTCATCAAAATTATATTTTAGCATTAATTTTTCACGTGCTTCTTTTACATTACTAGAATTTTTTATTAATTCGATTGCGTCATCAATATCATTTAAAACAATTACCGCTGATTGAATTAAATGTTTTTTAGCTAAAGCATTTTTTAATTCAAATTGTTTTTGGCGATTAATTATATTTATTCTAAAAGAAAAAAAAGCTTCTAAAATTTGTTTCAAATTAACAAGTTGAGGTTTTTTATTAATTAAAACAATCATATTAAAATGAAAAGATACTTGTACTTGAGAACGTTTATACAAATTATTTAAAAATATTTTAGGATTAATATCTTTTCTTAAATCAATAACAATTTTAATACCTTGGCGATTAGAAGACTCATCTCTCAAATCTGTAATTCCATCTAAAATTTTGTTTTTATGTAAAGAAACAATATTTTTGATTAAATTACTTTTTTTAATTTGATAAGGAATTTCCGTAATAATTATCGAACTTTTATTTTTTTCAGAAGTCACAATATCCGTTTTAGCACGAATAATAATTTTTCCTCTTCCTTTTTCATAAGTTTCTTGCAATTTATCAACTTCTAAAATTTCTCCACCAGTAGGAAAATCAGGACCTTTAATATATTTTGCTAATTCAGAAATAGAAATCTCTTTATTATTTATATAAGCGGTCAAAGCATCAATGACTTCGCCTAAATTATGAGAAGGAATATTAGTAGCCATTCCTACAGCTATACCCGTTGCTCCATTTACTAAAAGATTAGGGAAACTTGTCGGAAGAATTACTGGTTCTTTTTCACTTCCATCATAATTATCTACAAAATCAATAGTATTTTGATCTATTTCTTTAATTAATTCCATTGCTATTTTAGACATACGTACTTCTGTATAACGCATTGCCGCAGCAGAATCTCCATCAATAGAACCAAAGTTACCATGACCATCAATTAAAGGATAACGATAATTAAAATTTTGTGCCATTCTTACCATTGCTTCATAAATACTACTATCACCATGAGGGTGATATTTACCCATAACATCACCGACAATTCTAGCAGCTTTTTTGTAACTAGATTGCGCGGAAACACCTAATTCTTTCATACTATATATAATTCTTCTTTGAACGGGTTTCAAACCATCTTGAATTTCTGGTAAAGCTCTCGAAACAATAACACTCATGGCATAATCTAAAAAAGATTTTTCCATTTCGCGACTAATATTTACTTCTTTAACAGATCCTATATTATTTATTTCTGAAATATCAGAATTCGAATTATTTAAAGAATCATTTTTTTTAATTTTATTTGACATAATTTAATCGCCTTTTTAATATTAATAAATTAAATATCTATATTTGCTTTGTAAGCGTTTTGTTCAATAAATTTTTTTCTTTGAGAAACAAGTTTCCCCATTAATTTATCAAAAATTTTATCAGCTTCTACAGCGTCTTTCAAACATACTTTCAATAAAGTTCTGTGTTTCGGATCCATAGTAGTGTCCCAAAGTTGTTCTGGATTCATTTCCCCTAAACCTTTGTATCTTTGTGAAGAAATTTTTTTATTTTGAATTTCAATGATGTTTTTATATTCTTTATAATCTTTTTCATTATAAAAATATTTAATTTGTTTATTTTTTTCTACTTTGTATAGAGGCGGTTGCGCAAAATAAATATAACCATTTTCAATTAAAGGTTTTAAATTTCTAAAAAAGAAAGTAAGAATTAAAGTTCTAATATGAGCTCCGTCGACATCAGCATCTGTCATTATAATAATACGATGATAACGCGCTTTACTTAAATTAAATTCTTTATCAATACCTGTTCCTATTGCTTGTATTAAAGAGACAATTTCATTATTACTTAAAACTTTTTCTGCATGAGATTTTTCTACATTAATAATTTTACCTCTTAATGGTAAAATAGCTTGAAATTGAGAATCTCTTCCTTGTTTAGCAGAACCTCCCGCCGAATCTCCCTCTACAATATATAATTCAGATAAAATAGGATCTTTTGTATAGCAATCAGTTAATTTAGAATTAAAATTTAATAAGTCTAAAGACATTTTTTTTCTAGTAATTTCACGTGCTTTTTTAGCAGCTATTCTAGCTTTCATAGATAATAAACATTTATCTATTATTTGCTTAGCTTCTTGAGGATTTTCTAATAAATGACTTTCCAAAAATTCACCAAAAGATTTAGAAATAAATTGCCTAACTTCATGACTGCCTAATTTATTTTTAGTTTGACCTTCAAATAATGGATTAGGATGTTTTAAAGAAATAACAGCTGTAATACCTTCTAAAGTATCTTCGCTAATTAAATTGGTTTCTTTTTTTAATATTTTTTTATCTTTAGCATATTTATTTAATATCCTATTTAAAGCTATTTTAAAACCTTCTTCGTGTGTCCCGCCTTCCTTTGTAGGAATATTATTAACAAAAGAATAAATATTTTGGTTATATTTATTTGTATATTGGAAAGTAATTTCATAAAATATGTTGTTAGAAAAATATTCTTTATAAAAAATTTGAGTTAAAGTGTTTTTATTCTGATTTAAGTATAAAATATATTCCTTAACACCTTCTTTATAATAAAAATTAAATTTTTGAACTGGTTGAACTCTACTATCAATAATGTTTAATTTAATATTTTTGTTCAAAAAAGCTATCTGTTGCATTCTATCTTTTAAAACATCTAATTTATAATTAAAATTTTCCATAATTTCAAAAATTGTCGGATCAGGAGTAAATGTAATTATTGTTCCTTTTTGATTTGTGAACCCTTTTTTAGTTAAAGGAATGATTGGAGTGCCTTTTTCATATTTTTGATAATATATTTCATTATTCAAATGAATTTCGACAATAAACCAAGAAGAAAGAGCATTTACAACAGAAGCTCCAACTCCATGTAATCCTCCAGAAATTTGATAAGAAGAATTATCGAATTTTCCGCCAGCATGCAAAGTAGTCAAAATAGTTTCTACAGCTGGTTTATTAGTTTTTGGATGGATATCGACTGGTATACCTCTTCCGTTATCGGAAATACGAATAATATTATTATCTAAAATTTCTAAATTAATTTCGTCAGCAAAACCTGCTAATGATTCATCTATAGAATTATCTATAATCTCCCAAACTAAATGGTATAAACCTTTTTCAGAAGTAGAACCGATATACATACCAGGTCTTATCCTAACAGCTTCTAATCCTTCTAAAACTTGAATACTGTCAGCGTTATATTTCTTAATTTTAGTCATTTATAAATTCGAAATCTCCTATTTTAATTTTAGATTAAAAAAAATTTAAATATTTTTTTATATCATAAAATGTTTTTTTATTAAAAAACATAATTGAAAACAATATAAAACATTTATAGAACATTATAACATAAAAAACGCTAATTTATATAAAAATTAGCGTTTTTACGTTATTTATTTTTATTCTAAATATTTTTTTAATAAATAATAATACTTAATTAATATTAATAAAAACTATTTTTAAATATGTTCATTATATTATGATGATTTTTAATAATAAATTATAGAAAAAAACCTAATAAAAATCGTCAATAATAAAAATTTCAAAAAATTACTACATTAAATTTAATTAAAAATTTAAAAATATTATCCATATAATAAAAAAATACTTTAAAAAAGTCTTTTTTTATTATGCATGGGAAGAGACTGTTATAAAAGTTTTTTTCAAAATTACCACTAAAAGCGATTCTCAAAAAAATGATTATTAATAGTTTAAATTATTTTTTTCAATTTGTCAACATAAAAATCACAAAAAATAATTTTTTTTCAAAACAGCTTCAAAAACTGTCTAAAATAGATTTTTATTCTTTTAAAAAAATATTTTAAAAAAAATAAAAAAAGAAAACTAACTAGGAATTAATATAGTGCTTCAAAAAAATATTAAAAAATAATTAAAAATTATCATATCAATAAAATTAAGAATAAATTTTTGATTTTTTATAAAAGATAAATTAAAAATAATAAAATAAATACAAATAAAAAAATAATAATAAATATTATATAATTTGCCAAATTATTCTTATTTTGTTGTTCTAATATATCAAAAGTAACTGAAACTTTTCCTTCGAAATCTTTAGAAACTATAATAGTGCCTTCAGGATTTAATATCCCATCCACTTGAAGATTGTTTTGATCTAAAATAGGATTTAAATTTTTAATTTTCGCTATAATTATTTGATTATTAATTTCATCCAAAATTCCTAGTTTTGTTGTTTTCAAAACATCTCTTAATCGAAAAGTTTGTTGCATAATTTGTGAAGGCGTTGTTTTAATATTATAAGTAACTAAAACTTTTCCTTCGAAATCTTTAGAAGTAATTATAGCTTCTTGTAAATTAGGAATTTCATCAAATCGAAGTTCGTTTTTATTTAAAATAGGATTTAAATTTTTAATTTTATTTATAATTGTTTGAATACTAATTTCATCCAAAGTTCCTAGCTCTGTTTTTGTTAAAAAATCTTTCAATTTAGGAATTTTGGGTGTATTTTGTTTCAAATGATAAGTAACAGACACTTTGCCTTCAAATTCTTGAGAAAAAATAATGGCCTCTCTATTACTTAGTATTTTTTCAACTTGAAGATTATTTTTATTTAACATAGGATTTAAATTTTTGATTTTATTTATAATTGTTTGAATACTAATTTCATCTAAAATACCTAATTCTGTTTTTTTCAAAAAATCTTTCAACTTAGAATGTTGGGGTGTATTTTTTTTAATATTATAAGTAACTAAAACTTTTCCTTCGAAATCTTTAGAAGTAATTATAGCTTCTTGTAAATTTGGAATTCCATCAAATCGAAGTTCGTTTTTATTTAAAATAGGATTTAAATTTTTGATTTGATTTATAATTGTTTGGATATTAAAATCATTAAAAGTTCCTAGTTCTGTTTTTTTCAAAAAATCAATCAAATGAAGAGTTTTGGGTGTATTTTTTTTAATATTATAAGTTACAGACACTTTGCCTTCAAAATCTTTAGAAGTGATTATAGCTTCTTCTAAATTCGGAATTCCATCAAATCGCAAATTTTTTGAATTTAAATTAGGATTTAAATTTTTAATTTTATCTATAATTGTTTGAATACTAATTTCATCTAAAGTTCCTAGTTCTGTTTTTGTTAAAAAATCATTCAATTTAGTAATTTTGGGTGTATTTTGTTTCAAATTATAAGTAACAGACACTTTCCCTTCGAATTCTTGCGAAAAGATAATAGCTTCTCTATTACTTAGTATTTTTTCAACTTGAAGATTATTTTGATTTAACATAGGATTTAAATTTTTAATTTTATTTATAATTGTTTGAATACTAATTTCATCTAAAGTTCCTAGTTCTGTTTTTGTTAAAAAATCTTTCAACTTAGAATTTTGGGGCGTATTTTTTTTAATATTATAAGTTACAGACACTTTGCCTTCAAATTCTTGAGAAAAAATAATGGCCTCTCTATTACTTAGTATTTTTTCAACTTGAAGATTATTTTTATTTAACATAGGATTTAAATTTTTGATTTTATTTATAATTGTTTGAATACTAATTTCATCTAAAATACCTAATTCTGTTTTTTTCAAAAAATCTTTCAACTTAGAATGTTGGGGTGTATTTTTTTTAATATTATAAGTAACTAAAACTTTTCCTTCGAAATCTTTAGAAGTAATTATAGCTTCTTGTAAATTTGGAATTCCATCAAATCGCAATTTTTTTGAATTTAAATTAGGATTTAATTTTTGAATTTTATCTATAATTGTTTGATTTGCGAAATCATCCAAAGTCCCTAGTTCTGTTTTTGTTAAAAAATCTTTCAATTTAGGAATTTGGGGTGTATTTTGTTTCAAATTATAAGTAACAGACACTTTCCCTTCGAATTCTTGCGAAAAGATAATAGCTTCTCTATTACTTAGTATTGTTTCAACTTGAAGATTATTTTTATTTAACATAGGATTTAAATTTTTAATTTTATTTATAATTGTTTGAATACTAATTTCATCTAAAGTTCCTAGTTCTGTTTTTGTTAAAAAATCTTTCAATTTAGGAATTTGGGGTGTATTTTGTTTCAAATTATAAGTAACAGACACTTTCCCTTCGAATTCTTGCGAAAAGATAATAGCTTCTCTATTACTTAGTATTGTTTCAACTTGAAGATTATTTTTATTTAACATAGGATTTAAATTTTTAATTTTATTTATAATTGTTTGAATACTAATTTCATCTAAAGTTCCTAGTTCTGTTTTTGTTAAAAAATCTTTCAATTTAGTAATTTTGGGTGTATTTTGTTTCAAATTATAAGTAACAGACACTTTCCCTTCGAATTCTTGCGAAAAGATAATAGCTTCTCTATTACTTAGTATTTTTTCAACTTGAAGATTATTTTGATTTAACATAGGATTTAAATTTTTAATTTTATTTATAATTGTTTGAATACTAATTTCATCTAAATTTCCTAGTTCTGTTTTTGTTAAAAAATCTTTCAACTTAGAATTTTGGGGCGTATTTTTTTTAATATTATAAGTTACAGACACTTTGCCTTCAAATTCTTGAGAAAAAATAATGGCCTCTCTATTACTTAGTATTTTTTCAACTTGAAGATTATTTTTATTTAACATAGGATTTAAATTTTTGATTTTATTTATAATTGTTTGAATACTAATTTCATCTAAAATACCTAATTCTGTTTTTTTCAAAAAATCTTTCAACTTAGAATGTTGGGGTGTATTTTTTTTAATATTATAAGTAACTAAAACTTTTCCTTCGAAATCTTTAGAAGTAATTATAGCTTCTTGTAAATTTGGAATTCCATCAAATCGAAGTTCGTTTTTATTTAAAATAGGATTTAAATTTTTGATTTGATTTATAATTGTTTGGATATTAAAATCATTAAAAGTTCCTAAATTAGTTATTTTTAATATTTTTGAAAATCTATTTTCATAAATAAAAGAAAACTTATACTTTTGCAATAAATTATCATTTGATCTAACTAATGGCGGAATTCCTAATACAAAATAATATTTATTACCTGGCATAAAAAAAGAAGCATCAGAAGGAAAATTACTACTTTTATCAATAATCTTAGCTAATGACATATTTTTTAAAAAAAGTGTTTTATCTTTATCATCTACTAAAATTCTTTTTTGATTTATTTGATTTATCAAAAATTGTTTTAAATCGTTTATTTTAGGGCTTGAAAAATCATTTCTTGATAATAAATCAAAATTATAAGTCTTTTCGGCGTAAGCTACACTTTGGATACAAACAAAAAATATGAAAATAATAAAATAAAAAAAATATTTTAAATTGATTAGTTTATAATTTTTATTTTTTATCATAATTTATGATGCTACCTTTACTTTATTTTTTAATTAAAGCTAAATATAAATCAATAAATTAAAATATAAAAATTAAATTCTAACTAAATTTTTAATAAAAATATTTTGTAAAAATTATTTGTTTGTATAAAAAATATATTTATTTAAATATCATAATCAAACATAAAATAATCTTTGTTAAAAAATATAAAATATTACTAACCAATATCTTTAAATTATTATATTTTTATATAATACAAAATATCTAATATATTTATATTATATAAAAATATAATAATAGTTAAAAACTTTATTTTGATTTAAGTAAAAAAATAAGTCAAATTATTTATTTTTTAAATAAAAAATTTGACTTATATAAATAATTATCTTTAATTTAAATTAAAATAAATTATTTTTTATAAAAAAATCATAAAGTTTATCTTCTTCAATATCAGGAGCTATTAATTTAGCATGTTTCTTAACTCCTTCATTATGAGAATGCGATAATCCAATACCAATGCCAATATCAGAATATTTAATCATATCAACATCATTCTCGCCATCTCCCATACAAATCAATTTATATTCCGGATATAAAGCTTTAATTTTTCTAATTCCATGTATTTTATTAACTCCTTTACGGACTAAATCTACCCCACAATGAGTTCTCCAATAATAAATTTCAAATTGTCCTAAATCTTTGATAAATTTTTCAAGTTTTTCATTATTAGGTTCAAAAAGCCAAATTTGATAAACATTATTGTTTAAATGAAATGTAGGTTCTACAACAGAATTTTTATTAGTACAATATTTGTAACCTAAAGTAGGCGAAATTAAATCTTGTTCACTAGGTACAATTTCTTGGTAAAGTCCTGTCATTCCGATTTTCATACCTACTGCATGAGCTTTATCAATTAAATTTTGAACCTCTTTTTTATCAAAAGGTCGATCATCAATGACTTTATCATTAATTTGTGTCAAACCACCATTAAATAAAACTAAATGTTTAAAACAATGTTGTATTTCGCTTAAAACATTTAATCTTTTAATATTACGTCCTGTAGCTATTCCTAACAAAGTATTAGATTGTCCGGATAAAGTTTTAATAGTTTTTAAAGTTTGTGGCAAAATAGTTTGTGATCGAGAACTTAAAATAGTGTTGTCAATATCAAAAAAAAACATTCTTTTATTAGAATTCATTAAAATCCCTGTAAACTCCTTTATATTTTGGATAAAATTAAGCTTTATTAATGCTTCCGAAAAGTTCTAATTTCTTTCTAAGTTCTGCTTTTATAGCTAAATAACCTGGCTTTAATAATTGTCTTGGGTCAAAACCTTTATTTACTAAATCTTTTTTGTCTTCGATATATTTTCTAGTGGCTTCTGCAAAAGACAATTGAAATTCAGTATTAACGTTTATTTTAACTACTCCTAAAGAAATTGCTTTTCGAATCATTTCTTCAGGAACACCAGTGCCTCCATGAAGCACTAAAGGAGTTTTATTATTAGTTAATTTTCGAATTTGTTCAAAAACTCCAAAATCTAATCCTTTCCAATCCATAGGATATTTTCCATGCACATTACCGATTCCGGCGGCCAACATATCAACACCTAATTCAGCGATTTTTTGACATTCATAAGGATCAGCGATTTCACCTTGGCCTATAATACCGTCTTCTTCTCCACCGATACCACCTACTTCAGCTTCAACTAAAATACCTTTTTTATGACAAAGCGAAACAATTTCTTTAGTTTTCTTTAAATTCTCTTCAAAAGGATAATGGCTTCCGTCAAACATAACTGAAGTGAAACCTGCTTCTAAAGCTTTTTGTGCGCCTTCATAAGATCCGTGATCTAAATGTAAAATAACAGGAACAGAAATATTATAAAAAAAATCTAAATTTTTTACTAAAGCGACCACTGTTTCGAAACCACCCATATATTTAGCAGCTCCTTCTGAAACTCCTAAAATAACAGGAGATTTTAATTCTTCAACAGTTTCTAAAGCGGCTTTAATCCATTCTAAATTATTAATATTAACCTGTATTATTGCATATTTATTTTCATGTGCCTTTTGAATAATGTTTCTATCTGAAGTTAACATTTTTTTTCCTTTCTTGGGAACCAAGCAAAAATTATAAATTTATTTTTAAAAAATAAAAAATTTCAAAATTTTCAATACTATTTAATTTAAACAAGTTCAACCATTTTCAAAAGTAAACGAGTTAATTGACTTACATAACTCATTTCATTATCATACCAAGAAATTAATTTTACAAAACGTGGTCTTTCTTTTAAAATTTGAACTGTATTAGAATCAAATAAAGAACCAAAACTTGTTCCGATAATATCAGATGAAACAATCGGATCTTCAATAAAAGCTAAAGTTTCATTGGCATTTTTTTTAAAAACATCATTAATCATTTCTACAGTAACTTCTTTTTTCAATTCAACTGTTAAATCCACTAAAGAGCCTGTTACACTCGGCACTCTAATCGCTGTTCCATCTATTTTACCTTTTAATTCAGGAATAACTAATGAAATCGCTTTTGCAGCTCCAGTGGAACTTGGAACTATATTAACAGAAGCAGCTCTTCCTCTTCTAGTCCAAATGCCTTTCGAATGTGTTTGATCAATAAGAGATTGATCATTAGTATAACTGTGAATAGTAGTCATAAAAGATTGATCAATACCAAAATTATCATTTAAAACTTTTACAATTGGGGCTAAACAATTAGTTGTACAAGAAGCTCCACTGATAATATCATCTTCTTTTGTTAAAATATCATCATTAACATTAAAAACAATCGTTTTAACATTGCCAGTAGCTGGTGCACTAATTAAAACTTTTTTAGCTCCTGCTTTTAAATGTAATTTAGCTTTTTCTTCGCTTGTGAAAAAACCGGTACATTCTAAAACAATATCTATTCCTAATTTTCCCCAAGGCAAATCTTGTGGATTTCTTTCTTGGAAAATATGAATTTTTTTACCTTCTACTATTAATGAATTTTCATCAAAAGTAATAGCATCTTGTTTATAACTACCTTGTGCGCTATCATATTTTAATAAATAAGCTAAAGTTTCTGGCGTTGACAAATCATTAATTGCTACAATATCAATATTACTATTTCCAAATAAAGAACGAAAAGATAATTTTCCAATACGTCCTAAGCCATTAATCGCTATTCTTTTTTTCATAATTTTTTTACCTTCTTATTATTAACAAACTTTCTCAATACATTTTAAACCTGGCATTTCTTTTTCTTCTAAATATTCCAAAAAAGCTCCTCCGCCAGTAGAAATATGACTAAAATTATTATCTAATTTAAATTTAGATATTGCAGCTGCGCTATCTCCGCCACCAATAATTGTAGTAGCTTGATCTTTAATTTTGCTAATCATTTGTGCTATCGATCTTGTTCCTTGTGAAAATTTTTCAAATTCAAAAACTCCTACAGGACCATTCCATACAACTGTTTTCGCAGACATAATATAATGTTGAAACAAAGAAATAGTTTTAGGTCCGATATCTAACCCCATCATATTACAAGGGATTTTGTTAAAATCAGAAATAAGAGTTTGAGTGTCTGGATCAAATTTATAACCACACACAAAATCTTGTGGCAAAATAATTTTTTTGCCTTCTTTTGAAGCTAATAATCTTTTAACTAAAGGAATTTCATTTTCTTCTAACAAACTTTTTCCGATTTCCAAATTTTGAGACTTCAAACAAGTGAAAGACATTCCGCCGCCAATCAAAAGAAAATCTACTTTTTTCAAAAGATTTTCAATAATTTTGATTTTATCAGAAACTTTAGAGCCGCCTAAAACAGCAACTAAAGGTCTTTGAGGTTTATTAACAATTTTATGTAAAAAATTAATTTCTTTTTCAACTAAAAAACCAAAACATTTCTCTGAAATATAAGTAGAAATACCAACATTAGAAGCATGAGAACGATGGCAAGTTCCAAAAGCATCATTAACAAAAACATCACCTAATGAAGCCCAATATTTACCTAATTGAGCATCATTTTTACTTTCTTTTTTGCTATCAAGATCTTCAAAACGAGTATTTTCCATTAATAAAACAGAACCACATTCTAAATTATTAATTTCTCTTTCTAATAACTCTCCTTTTGTTCTAGGGACAAAAACAACTTTTTGATTTAAATAAAAAGATAATCTGTCGGCTACTACTCTTAAACTTAATTTGTGTAAATCTTCCTGTGTTTTGACTCTTCCTAAATGAGAAAGGATAACTATTTTACCTTGATTTTTTTTAAGATATTCTACGGTGGGCAAAATGGCTTTAATTCTACTATCATCAGTAATGACTCCTTTTTCTAAAGGAACATTTAAATCTGCTCTTAATAAAATTTTCTTATTTGCGATATTCGAAATATCTAATTTATTAAGTGTTTTTTGCATTGCATATTTTCCTTAAAATATAATTTTTTTAATAATTTATAAATTATTTTTTTATAAATCTTTTGAAATATAAAATAATTTAATTTTGTATCATTCTTTTTGTTATAAAATTAAAAACATTATAAACTAATTATAAATATTCAATAATATTAAAAAGTTTATCAGGTGTGCTTTTATTATTCAACACATTGTCAAAACTAGTATGAATTATTTCTTGTTTTTTTATACCTATTGCACAATTATGAATATTTTTATTCAACAATTCAACAGCAAAAACACCCATTCTTGTAGCTAAAACACAATCTTCTACAGTAGGAGTACCGCCTCTTTGTATATGACCTAAAACTTGAGCTCTCGTCTCAAAACCACTATAACTTTCGATGTCTTTAGCTAAATCAAAAACATTTAAAATATTTTCGGTAATAACAATAATAGCGTGTCTTCTTTTTTGTTCTTTTAAACTTTTGATTTTATCTAAAATCGTTTTTTTAGGTATAAAATTTTCTTTTGTGACAATCAAATCTACACCAGCGGCGATCCCGCCATATAAAGCTAAATCGCCTTTATTTCTTCCCATAACCTGAAGAATAGTACATCTATTATGTGATAAAGAAGTATCTCGTAATTTTTCAATAGCATCCATAACATTATTAACAGCAGTACTAAAACCAATTGTAAAATCTGTATCAGTAATATCATTATCGATAGTAGCCGGAAGACCTATACATTTGATCCCTAATTCTTCTAATTTCGTAGCCCCATTATAAGAACCGTCTCCGCCAATAATAATTAATTTATCAATCCCTATTTTTTTTAAATTTTGTACACATTTTTGACGTACACTTAAATCATCTTTAAATGAAAGAAAACGTGAAGTTCCTAAAAAAGTTCCTGAAACATTAATAATACGTGATAAATTATCAGGAGTTAAAATTTCAATCTCATTATTATATAAACCAAAATAACCATCTTTAATGCCATAAATAGTGCAATTTTTTTTAGTTCCTGCTAAAACAATAGCTCTAATAGCACTATTCATTCCTGGAGAATCTCCGCCAGAAGTTAAAACTGCTATTTTATTTATTTCTTCTTTATGTGTCATTTATAATAATTCCTTTTTTATTAAATTTTGTTATTAATATTTTAATAATAATTTTTTCTGTATTTTTTTATATTTTTTTCTTAAATCAAAAGTATTAATTCTCTTATTTTGATATACTAATATATTATTTTTAAAAATATAAATTAATAAAGAAAAAATTTTATTAATATAAAATTAAACTTTTTCCTGTCATTTCTATTGGTTGAGAGATTTCGAGCAATTCTAATAAAGTAGGGGATACATCGCACAAAGAACCTGATTTCAAATTAAATTTACTATTAACTAAAATAAAAGGAACTAAATTAGTTGTATGAGCAGTATGAGGTTCATTTCTTTCATCTTTCATTTGTTCTGCGTTTCCATGATCGGCAACAATACAAGCAATTCCGCCAATTTCCAAAATAACTTTAACTACCTTTTCTAAACATTTATCAACAGCTTCTACTGCTTTAATGGTTGCTTCAAGCGATCCAGTATGCCCCACCATGTCTGGATTAGCAAAATTTAAAATCATAGTTTGGTATTTTCGAGATAAAATAGCTTTTTCGGCTTTTTCAGCAACTTCGAAAGCGCTCATCTCTGGTTTCAAATCATAAGTTGGAACTTTAGGAGAAGGGACTAAAATATTATCAACGTTTTCAAACTTTTGTTCTTTACCACCGTCAAAAAAGAAAGTAACATGAGGATATTTTTCGGTTTCAGCAATTCTTAATTGACGAAGTTTATTATTAGAAATAACTTCTCCATAAACATTTTTTAAACTTTCCGATTTAAAAGCGATTATTCCCGAGACATGTTGAGAATAATAAGTCATAGAAACTACACAAAGATTTTTAAGTAGTTTTTTTCCTTCAAAACATCTTTTGCCTTCAGACTTAAAATGCGAAGTCATTAAAGGATTTGATAAAGCGACCGCCAAACGCATAACGCGATCAGAACGGAAATTTACAAAAATAATACTATCATTATCATCAATTAAACCTTTTTTATCTACAATAAAAGGCGGAATAAACTCATCAGTAATTTCTTTTTTATAAAAATTTTTGATACCTTCTAAAGGAGAATTTATCAATGGACCTTCTCCAGAGACTAACATATTATAAACTAAATTAATACGTTCCCAATTATTATCACGATCTAAAGCGAAATATCTACCGCTTACAGAAGCCACTTGACAACCATAATTCAAAATTTTTTCAATATATTGCGAACCTGAATAAGGATCAGTGTCTCTTCCGTCTGTAAAAACATGCAAATAAGTTCTATCTTCTATTTTATGCTCTATCATCAAATCTAATAAAGATTCAAAATGACTTAAATGTGAATGAACTCCACCATCAGAAACTAATCCTAATAAATGTATTTTGCTATTGTTTGTTTTAGCATGCTTTATCGCTTTTAAAAACGCTTCGTTAGTAAAAAAAGATTTATTACGAATAGATTTATTTATTTTATTCAAATATTGATCAATAACTCTACCAGCTCCTAAATTTAAATGGCCCACTTCACTATTACCCATTTGACCTTCGGGTAATCCTACTTCTTGACCAGAAGCTTTTAAAGTAGTATTAGGAAAATTAGCGAAAAGATGATCTAAATAAGGAGTTTTAGCTAAATAAAAAGCATTATTTTCTTTTTTAGAAGATAACCCTAAACCATCTAAAATAATTAAACTTACAAATTTATTCAAAAAAATCTCCCATTAATTTTATTTACTTTTTAGTATTATTTTTTTAAGTTATAAAAACTTTTTAATCCTAAATAAGGGCTATTTTTTAATTTTTCTTCGATTCTTAATAATTGATTATATTTAGCAATTCGATCAGTTCTAGAAATAGAACCTGTTTTGATCTGTCCTGCGTTAGTAGCGACAGCTAAATCAGCTATAGTAGTATCTTCGCTCTCTCCACTACGATGCGAAATAACAGCTGTATAAGAAGCTTTTTTAGCCATCTCAATTGCTTCTAAAGTTTCTGTTAAAGTACCTATTTGATTTAATTTAATTAAAATAGCATTTCCTATTTTATTTTCGATACCTTTAGATAATCTTTCAACATTAGTAACAAACAAATCGTCTCCTAACAATTGAATTTTGTCACCTAATCTTTTTGTTAAAATTTTCCATCCGTCCCAATCGTTTTCATCTAATCCATCTTCAATAGAAATTATAGGATATTTATTTACTATTTTTTCATAATAAGAAATTAATTCTTCGCTACTGAAAGTTTTGTTATTCTCAGAAGCTAAAACATATTTTTTTTGTTCTTTATCATAAAATTCTGAAGCAGCAACGTCCATTCCTAAAAAAACATCTTCTCCCGGTTTATAACCAGCATTTTTAATAGCTTCAATAATAAATTGTAAAGCTTCTTCGTTAGAATTCAAATCAGGAGCATATCCACCTTCATCGCCTACAGTAGTCGGTAAATTTTTTTGTTTCAAAATTTTGTGTAAATGATGGAAAATTTCAGCGCCACAACGTAAAGCATCTTTAAAAGTTGAAAAATTAGTGGGCAAAATAAGAAATTCTTGAAAATCCACATTATTAGATGCATGTGCGCCACCATTAATAACATTCATCATAGGCACAGGTAATTGTTTAGGTTGAACGCCACCTACATATTCATAAAATTCTAAATTTAAATAATTAGCTGCCGCTTTAGCGCAAGCTAAAGAAACTCCTAAAATCGCATTAGCTCCTAAATTAGATTTATTAGGCGTTCCATCGAGTTCAATTAACATTTTATCAATCAAATTTTGTTCCAAAACAGAAACATTCTTTAATTTTGGTTCGATAATCTTTGAAACATTGTCAACTGCTTTCAAAACGCCTTTGCCTAAAAATCTTTTAGAATCATTATCTCTTAATTCTACTGCTTCATATGCCCCAGTAGAAGCTCCTGAAGGAACGATAGCTCTTCCAAAAAAACCTGCTAAAGTATATACTTCAACTTCTAATGTAGGATTCCCTCTAGAATCTAAAACTTCACGAGCTAAAATTTTATCAATATATGGCATTTTAAAACTCCTTTTTTTTATTTAATATAGAATATAAATCACCACAACAAAAAATGTCATCATTAATAAAATAATACATAATTATTATAATATTTTTTTATATAAAAATATGTTTTATAAACCTATCCATATTTATCTCGAAACATATAATATATAAAAAAATAATTAATTTATATTAATTATTAGGATTTTAAATTATCCTAAAATATTATTTTTTTGGTTTAAATTTCATTAAAATATTTTTGTCAAACAATAAATATGTTAAAATTATTATGATTTAAAAATATAAAAATTATTGACAAAAAAATATTTTTTAGATATCTTTATATCAATAATTTTTTTAAATAAATAAAATAAAAATATCTAAGAGGTTTATATAATAAAAAAATATGTTCATAAATAAATTATTAATTTTTTTGATAGGCGTTATTTTAGGAGCTTTTTTGGGAGCTATTTTATACAATTTCGCATCAGAAGAAATATTGAAAGAAAAATTTTATTTAGCTAACAAAGACACTTTAAAATATCAAATTTTTAAGAAATGGTTCGATTGCATAAACAAAATAACAGAAAAGATAAATGAATGGTTAAAGTCTAAAAAATAATATTTTCTTATTAAATCGAAAGCATAACATTTAATAAAATACATATAAAAAATTATACATTATTATATATAAGATAAAGTTTTTTTAATTTTTGAATCATCGTCTTTCTTTTTCAAGATTAATCTCTTGTCATATTTTTTCTTTCCACGAGCTAAATAAATCTCTAATTTTAATAAATTTCTATCAGAAATAATTTTAGTAGGAATGATGCTTAATCCTTTAGCTTGTGTTTTGTTTTTGATTTGCAAAATTTCTCTTTTGTTCAGCAAAAGTTTTTTTTTTCTTTTATCGTCGTAATCGAATTTATTACAAAATTCATATTTTTCCACAAACATATTGAAAACAAAAATTTCGTTATTTTCAATTTTTATATAAGCATTTTGTAAATTAACTTTCTTTAATCTTATAGATTTTACTTCGTTGCCTAATAATTGAATTCCGGCAATATATTTTTTGTCTAAAAAATAATCATAAAAAGCTTTTTTATTATTCAAAATTATTTTTATCATTATTTTCGATCACTTTGTTTTTTTATTTTCCGAAATCATTTATTAAAAATACATAAATGATTTCGAATCTTTTTAATATTCGTAAACAAATTAACAAAAAAATTTAAATTATTTTTTTAATTTTCTATATTTATCTAAAGCATTTGTGATAACAGTAAATGCTTTAAATTTATCTTCTATATCTTCTATAACAACTGTTTTCTTTTCTAAATCTTTATAATGAGATAAAAAATGTTTTATTTCTGACAAAAGAGGAACCGGAACATCTTTAATATTTTGATATACTTCCATAGAACGATCATGAATAGGAACAGCGATTATTTTATTATCTAATTCGCCATTATCAATCATTTTAATAACTCCAATAGGCCTACATTGAACAATAACCATAGACTCCAATGTTTCTTGTGATAAAACAAAAACATCTAAAGGATCATTATCTTCACAATGAGTTAAAGGAATAAAACCATAATTAGCAGGATAAACAAAAGAAGTATTTAAAATACGATCTAATTTTAAAAAACCTGTTTCTTTATCTATCTCATATTTTTTTTTACTACCTTTAGAAATTTCAATCAAAACAAGAAAATCATTTTCGGTAACTCTATCGGAACTAACATTTTGTAAAAAATTCATATATTAAATTATACCTTTATTTTTTATTTTTTAAAATAAAAACAACTCTTTGTATATTATATATATTTTATGTAAAATAACACATTATATATTTTTAGGAAAATAAATGAACAGAATCGAATCCAAACAAATTAATTTTTTTTAAAAAAATTTTTTTATTTTGTTTAATATTAATAGTTAAATGATTAAAAAATAAATTTTCTTTAGTATTTGAATCTAAAACGAAAATTTTATCTATCAATCGTAAATTTTCTTCATTTTGCTTTTCGTCTTTAAAAATTTCATAAAAACAAAGATAAAATATATTATTTTCATTTTGTTCTATCTTCAACAAAAAACCTATCGTTTGATGTTCTTTTAATAAAGATAATTCAAAATTCATTTCTTTTAAAGGTTTTGTATTTTTATGATCTACAGAACAATGAAGAGAAAAAATTTTAGGAACAAAAATAGAACTTATTTTTTTTATTAAATGTAAAAGAAATTTTTTATCTAATATATCCATATCATCAATATCAATTATATTTTCTAAAAATTCTTCATGCAAAACATCAATCTCTTTTTTTGATATTGTTTCTTCATCCATTTTACTTAAATGTTCAATATAAGAATTCAAATGTTGTTTAAAAATAATCAAATCTTCATTTTTTAGATTAATTATTTCAAAAATCAAATCTATCAAAGAATAACCGGAAATTTTGCAATTACAAAAAGAAATATCAACAGAATGAATATCTTTTATATCTTTATCTTTAAAATAAAAATATCCTAACGAAGGATCTTTCGTTAATAAAGAATAAAAACAAACAGTTTCTAAACCTATTTTATCATATTTATTATCAATAAATTCTTCTTTAAAACCTGAAATATCTAAAAAATTAAATAAAAAATCTATTTTAGGAATATTATGATACAATAAACCAAAAATAAACTGTTTAAAATTTAAACATTCTTGAAATGAAGAACACGAAACAGTACGAACATTATCAATTCCATAAAATAATCTTATTTTTTTAGACAAAAAAGACCCTAAATCATATTTCCATCCTAAAATAACATGTTTTTTCTGTAAATCTTTTTTATATTTATTTTGTAATAAATCATTAATTTCTATTTTTTCATTTTCAACATCAAAAGATATATTTGATTGTCTTAAAGAATCAAAAGATATTTTTTTATTTTGCTCTATTACTTTAAAAAATAAACTATCTACTTTAAGTTTTGGTTTAGTAGATAAATTGTATTTTTTGTCTTGAATCTCAACGACATCACTGATTTTTGTGGATTCTACAAATTCGTTATAATATTTTTTCGATTCTTCATCATTATTAATAGCTTTAAGATTGATTAAACTAACTCTTAATAAAAACAAAAATATAAATAAAAAAATAAAATTAATTTTTTTTAAAAAAAATTTAATTCTTTTCAATTGCTTATTTCTTTCTAAATAAATATTATTTTTTAAAAATAAAATAATAATAAATTAATTAAAAAATTAAAATAATAAAATATTAAAAATTTTTTTTAAAAAAAATTAACTTTGCGTAATTAAAAATTTATATCTAAATGGTGGCTCCGGGCAGAATCGAACTGCCGACACGAGGCTCTTCAAGCCACTGCTCTACCGACTGAGCTACAGAGCCTTATAAATGGCGGTCTGAACGGGATTCGAACCCGCGATCTCCTGCGTGACAGGCAAGCATGTTAACCACTACACCATCAAACCTTTTTTTAATTTTAATTGGTTGCGGGAGAAGGATTTGAACCTTCGACCTTCGGATTATGAGCCCGACGAGCTACCAAACTGCTCTATCCCGCGATCATAATAAATTAATACAAAAAAAATAAAAATAATTTTAACAAATTTTGGCGGAGAAAGAGGGATTCGAACCCCCGCATCCTTTCAGATCTTCCAGTTTTCAAGACTGGCCCCTTAAACCACTTGGGTATTTCTCCGAAATTTTTTTAAAATAATGGTGGACCTGGTAGGATTCGAACCTACGACCAACCGGTTATGAGCCGGTAGCTCTAGACCAGCTGAGCTACAGGTCCATTTGGTGGCGACAGAGGGATTCGAACCCTCGACCTCACGGGTATGAACCGAACGCTCTAACCGGCTGAGCTACACCGCCATAATTTATTGATTTAATTTTATTTTTTGTATTTATTATTTTATTTATATTATAACATTTTATTACTATTTTAAATGGTGGAGTTTAGCGGATTCGAACCGCTGACATCCTGTGTGCAAGACAGGTGCTCTACCAACTGAGCTAAAACCCCTATATAAAATGGTACCTAGAGCCGGACTTGAACCGGCACGGCTTTTAACCATGGGATTTTAAGTCCCACGTGTCTACCAATTCCACCATCCAGGCTTTTAAACATATTTTTTTTATTATTAAAATAATAACAAAATGGTGTCCCGTAAAGGACTCGAACCTTTGACACCTTGATTAAAAGTCAAGTGCTCTACCAACTGAGCTAACGGGACATTAGTGGTGCCAAAAACAGGAATCGAACCCGTAACCTACTGATTACAAGTCAGTTGCTCTACCTATTGAGCTATTTTGGCCTTTTATAAATAAAATGGTAGAGGATGAGGGACTTGAACCCCCGACTTTCTGCTTGTAAGGCAGACGCTCTCCCAACTGAGCTAATCCTCTTAAAGTAAACCTTGGCGAATCTTATTTTCGCTTTTGTAATCAAAAACTATCTTCAGGTTGAAAGGACTTAACTGCTGTATTCGGAATGGGAACAGGTGTTTCCCCTTTCATTAATTACCAAGGATCTTTCAAAACTAGATAAACATAACCTTTTTAATTCTTCATAAAATCAAAGTCAATGGATCTATTAGTACTAGTCAGCTTAAAAGATCACTCTTCTTACACCTCTAGCCTATCTACCTGATAGTCTTTCAGGGATCTCATAGGGAAATCTCATCTCAAAGGAGGCTTCACACTTAGATGCTTTCAGTGTTTATCCTTTCTATACATAGCTACTCAGCTATGGCTCTGGCGAACCAACTGAAACACCAGCGGTATATCCATCCCGGTCTTCTCATACTAGGGACAGCTCTTTTCAAATTTCCAACGCCCACGACGGATAGAGACCGAACTGTCTCACGACGTTCTGAACCCAGCTCGCGTTCCGCTTTAATGGGCGAACAGCCCAACCCTTGGAACCTTCTCCAGCTCCAGGATGCGATGAGCCGACATCGAGGTGCCAAACCGCTTCGTCGCTGTGAACGCTCGGAAGCGATAAGCCTGTTATCCCCAGGGTAGCTTTTATCCGTTGAGTTACGACCCTTCCATGCGGTATCGTAAGATCACTAAGTCCGACTTTCGTCTCTGCTCGACTTGTAGGTCTCGCAGTCAAGCTCCCTTATGCCTTTACGCTCTCTAAATGATTTCTGACCATTCTGAAGGAACCTTATGAACGCCTCCGTTACTCTTTAGGAGGCGACCGCCCCAGTCAAACTGCCCACCAAACACTGTCCCTCGTAATACACTTACGCAGGTTAGAACATAAAAAATTAAAGGGTGGTATCCCAAAGGTGACTCCCTTTAAACTGGCGTCTAAAGTTCTCCGTCTCCCACCTATTCTGTACATTAATTTCTCAAACTCAATATTAAGCTACAGTAAAGCTCCATGGGGTCTTTTCGTCCTGTCGCGGGTAATCGGCATTTTCACCGATAATTTGATTTCACCGAGACTCTTGTTGAGACAGCGCCCAAATCGTTATGCCTTTCGTGCGGGTCGGAATTTACCCGACAAGGAATTTCGCTACCTTAGGACCGTTATAGTTACGGCCGCCGTTCACTGGGACTTCAATTCAATGCTTCGGTTTAACCCTGACATCTCCTTTTAATCTTCCAGCACCGGGCAGGCATCAGCCCCTATACATCACCTCACGGTTTAGCAGAGACCTATGTTTTTGATAAACAGTCGCTTGGGCTTCTTTTCTGTGGCTTTTGCTTTTTACACAAAAGCTCTCCTTATCCCGAAGTTACGGAGCAATTTTGCCGAGTTCCTTAACAAGAGTTTTCTCGCGCGTCTTAGTATACTCTACCTACCCACCTGTGTCGGTTTGCGGTACAGGTAAAAAAACAATTAACCCTAGAAGCTTTTCTTGAAAGTATGACATCGGTCATCTTACCTTCGAATCTCATTTTTTGGAATAAGAAAACGGATTTACCTGTTCTCTCAAACTTGATCCTTCAACCCTAATCCATATAAAGGGCATGCCTAGCCTTCTTTGTCCCTCCATCAGTTGTTTTTTTAGTGCAGGAATATTCGCCTGCTTGCCATCGACTACGTATTTCTACCTCGCCTTAGGACCTGACTAACCCAGGGCGGACGAACCTTCCCCTGGAAACCTTGGGTTTTCGACGGATAGGATTCTCGCCTATCTTTTCGTTACTTACACCGGCATTCTCACTTCTGATCTCTCCACCACTGCTTCCGCTATGGCTTCACTGATATCAGAACGCTTCCCCTACCATATTTAACATTACGTTAATATCCGTAGCTTCGGTATAATGTTTGAGCCCCGATAAATTTTCGGTGCGAAGTCATTAGACTAGTGAGCTATTACGCACTCTTTAAAAGATGGCTGCTTCTAAGCCAACTTCCTAGCTGTTTTAACGTCTTCACTTCCTTTTCCACTTAACATTAATTTTGGGACCTTAGCTGACGGTCTGGGCTCTTTCCCTTTTGACTATGGACCTTATCACCCACAGTCTGACTGCTGATTGTTTTTTATGAAATTCGGAGTTTAATTAAGATCAGTACTTCGAGGTGAAGCCATCACTTATTTAGTGCTCTACCTTCATAAAAACTGTTAATCAACGCTAGCCCTAAAGCTATTTCGGGGAGAACCAGCTATCTCTGAGTTCGATTGGAATTTCACCCCTAGCCACAAGTCATCCAAACACTTTTCAACGTGTCCTGGTTCGGTCCTCCATTTAGGATTAACTAAACTTCAACCTGCTCATGGCTAGCTCACTTCAGTTTCGGGTCTATGACATACAACTAAACGCCCTTTTAAAACTCGCTTTCGCTACGGCTCCGTTCCTTAAAACTTAACCTTGCTCTATATCATAACTCGCCGGTTCATTCTGCAAAAGGCAAGCCATCACTCATTAACGAGCTCTGACTAATTGTAGGCATACAGTTTCAGGATCTATTTCACTCCCCTCTCGGGGTTCTTTTCACCTTTCCCTCACGGTACTAGTTCACTATCGGTCACTAAGAAGTATTTAGCCTTAGGAGATGGTCCTCCTGTCTTCCAACAAGATTTCTCGTGTCTCGCCGTACTTGTAGGATACTCTAGATAAAAAGTTTTCCCTTACAGGACTGTCACCTTCTTTGGTGTTTCTTTCCAGAAACTTCAAGTTGCTTTTTATTTTGTAACTAGTTAATAGTATCCAAGGCTCTTCCGCGTTCGTTCGTCACTACTAGCGGAATCGTTATTACTTTCTTTTCCTGCAGTTACTTAGATATTTCAGTTCACTGCGTTCCCTTTTTGATTTTACAATCAAAAAACTACAATTTTACTGTAGTAGGTTGCCCCATTCGGAAATTCATGGATCTTCATTTATTTACAACTCCCCATGATGTATCGCCGTTAATTGCGTCCTTCATCGGCTCTTAGTGCCAAGGCATTCACTGTACGCCCTTACTTTCTTCAACTTTAATTGAATTAAGCAAATCATGTTTATCTACTTTTCAAAGAACTTTCTTCGAAGTAAATAATTTCCTGATATAAAATTGGTGGGCCTAAGTGGACTCGAACCACCGACCTCACGCTTATCAGGCGTGTGCTCTAACCAACTGAGCTATAGGCCCTTTGGTCTTTTATATAAGAGAAACACTTTTTTTTGTAAAAAGAAAAACTTATATTTTAACCTAAGTCTTTCAAAACTGAAGATGATGATTTTTATATGTATGTCCTTAGAAAGGAGGTGATCCATCCTCACCTTCCGGTAAGGATACCTTGTTACGACTTAACCCCAATCATCAACCCTACCTTAGACAGCTCCCTCTTCTTGCGAAGTTAAGCCACTGCTTTCGGGTATTGCTAACTTTCGTGGTTTGACGGGCGGTGTGTACAAACCCCGAGAACGTATTCACCGCGACATGCTGATTCGCGATTACTAGCGATTCCAGCTTCATGAAGTCGAGTTGCAGACTTCAATCCGGACTAAGACTGTCTTTTTGAGATTGGCTAAAAACTCGCGTTTCAGCTACTCTTTGTAACAGCCATTGTATCACGTTTGTAGCCCAGATCATAAGGGGCATGATGATTTGACGTTATCCCCACCTTCCTCCAATGTTTAATTGGCAGTCTCGCTAAAGTCCCCACCATTACGTGCTGGTAACTAACGACAGGGGTTGCGTTCGTTTTAGGACTTAACCTAACATCTCACGACACGAACTGACGACAACCATGCACCACCTGTATCCCTGATAACCTCCACTATATTTCTATAGCTTCGCAGAGTATGTCAAGACCTGGTAAGGTTTTTCGTGTATCTTCGAATTAAACAACATGATCCACCGCTTGTGCGGAGTCCCGTCAATTCCTTTAAGTTTCATACTTGCGTACGTACTACTCAGGCGGAGTACTTAATGTGTTAACTTCAGTACCGAGTTGCCCCGACACTTAGTACTCATCGTTTACAGCGTGGACTACCAGGGTATCTAATCCTGTTTGCTCCCCACGCTTTCGTGCCTCAGCGTCAGTAAAGACCCAGCAAGCCGCCTACGCTTCTGGTGTTCCTCCATATATTTACACATTTTACCGCTACACATGGAATTCCGCTTGCCTCTATCTCACTCTAGTCAAGACAGTTTCTATAACAAGACAGCGTTAAGCACTGAAATTAAATTATAGACTTATCTAACCGCCTACGCACCCTTTACGCCCAATAATTCCGGATAACGCTCGCCCCCTATGTCTTACCGCGGCTGCTGGCACATAGTTAGCCGGGGCTTATTCATTGAATAACGTCAAGATAGTTTTTCCACTATTTTTTCTTCTTCAATAAAAGAACTTTACATACCGAAATACTTCATCGTTCACGCGGCGTCGCTCGGTCAGAGTTTCCTCCATTGCCGAAAATTCCCTACTGCTGCCTCCCGTAGGAGTTTGGGCCGTGTCTCAGTCCCAATGTGGCTGTTCAACCTCTCAGTCCAGCTACACATCATAATCTTGGTAAGCCTTTACCTCACCAACTAACTAATGTGGCGCAAGCCCCTCTTTAAGCATACCCTCCGAAGAAGGTCTTTTAAAAACAAAAAGATGCCTTTTTATTTCCTATCCAGTCTTAGCAACCGTTTCCGATTGTTATCCTCGTCTTAAAGGTAGGTTACTTACGTGTTACTCACCCGTTCGCCACTAAGACCTTTTGAGGGGTCTCCGTTCGACTTGCATGTATTAGGCGCGCCGCCAGCGTTCATCCTGAGCCAGGATCAAACTCTTGGTTTATAAAATTTTTGATATTTTAATAACAAAAATCTTGTTTTATTAATTAAAAATTAATATTAAAATATCATCTTCAGTTTTCAAAAACAAAAGTTTTTAAATAAATAAGATAAAAAAATATTCAAATGGTGAAGGGGGATGGATTCGAACCATCGTACCTTACGGAGCAGTTTTACAGACTGATGCGTTTAGCCACTTCGCTACCCCTCCGATTTATAAAATAAATCCAAAAAATAATTTTTTTATCTCAAAAAAACTCAAACAATTTTAATACAATGTATAACAAATAAATAAATTAAAATAAATTTTTAACAACATTTATAATTATACTAAATTATAATTAAAAATGTTTTACTTTTTTTAAAAAAATCAAAAATTTATAATTAAAAATATATGACTTTCTTATATATCTTTAACTTATAAATTTAATAACAATTAAATATTTATTAAGAATAAATTATAGAATTTATTTTTTTTATAAAATTAATTTAACTTTATTATTATACAAAAAATATTTTATTTTATTGTAAAAAAATATTTTTAATTAAATTTTTTTTATTATAACTAAAAATAAATTATTTTCGAACTTTACATATACAAAAAATGATTAATATATTAAAAATTCTTAACCCAAAACTTTAATTTGAATATAAAAAATTAAATTTCGATAATTTTATTTAATTCTTAAAAACACAATTAATATTATATTTCAATTTAAAAAATAAATCAATAAAAAACTCAAAATTATTTATATAAAAAAATCGAATAATTAAAAAATTAAATTTCGACAATTTTATTTAATTCTCAAAAACACAATTAATATTATATTTCAATTTAACAAATAAATCAATAAAAAACTCAAAATTATTTATATAAAAAAATCGAATAATTAAAAAATTAATTATTCGATCTAAAATATACTCAAAATAAATTTTAATCTATTTTTTTATTGTTTTTTTCATAAAAATAATAACCTAATAAAGCAAAAGCTGCTACACCTATACTTAAAATAATGGCTATCATAAATAAGCTAAAAAAACTTTTCTTCTTAACAGCAAACTCAACTTCTACTTCGCCTGTAAAATCAGTAGATTTTATTTTAGCTGTTTTATTTTCTGTTATTGATACTACTTGAACATCTTTTTCTTTTAAATCAATATTTTTGTCTTTAACTTGTTTTATAATTTCATCATTAGTAACTTTTGTATCTTTAGTTTCAATTGTATCTAAATTTGTTGTTTTTACAACAGTAGATAATTCAACTTTTGGTGATTCCTTTTGTTTAACAGTAAAAATAACATCTACTTCGCTTTTATAATCATTAGATTTAACTTTAGCTTTTTTATTTTCTGTTATTGATGCTACTTGAACATCTTTTTCTTTTAAATCAGTATTTTTGTCTTTAACTTGTTTTATAATTTCATCATTAGTAACCGTTGACCCTTGAGATATAATTTCGCCTAAATTTTTTATTCTTACAACAGTAGATAATTCAACTTTTGGTGATTCCTTTTGTTTAACAGTAAAAATAACATCTACTTCGCCTGTAAAATCATCAGATTTAACTTTAGCTTTAGTCGTAGTTATCTCAGAGACTTTTAAATCTTTACTTACTAAAGATTGATTTTTTTCTTTAATTTTACTTATAATTTCTTCTTGAGTAACTGTTGAGCCTTGAGATATAATTTCACCTAAATTTTTTGTTCTTACAACAGTAGATAATTCAACTTTTGGTGATTCCTTTTGTTTAACAGTAAAAATAACATCTACTTCGCCTGTAAAATCATCAGATTTAACTTTAGCTTTAGTCGTAGTTATCTCAGAGACTTTTAAATCTTTACTTACTAAAGATTGATTTTTTTCTTTAATTTTACTTATAATTTCTTCTTGAGTAACTGTTGAGCCTTGAGATATAATTTCACCTAAATTTTTTTGGGATAAATCATTACTTAATGGCGTATTAACAGCTTCAATTTTTATTAAATAAAAAACATTTAAAAATAAAAACATAAAAACAAAAATTAAAGATATAAAACTTTGAATATGAATTTTTCTATTCATTTGTTTTTCTATCATTTTGTTTTCCTATCTAATTCAATATGTTTTAAATATATTTTTAAAATTGTGAGAATAATTTCTACAAAATTACTTCTACATATTAATTTTACAATAAAAAAAAACAAAAAAAATTGAATAATTTATGAATTCTTCAAAAAATATTAAATATTGTCTTAGTTTAAAAAAATATTAAATCGCCAACTTAATTTTAAGTTTTAAAAAGTAATTTTAAAAATCAAATTTTTATTAAAAAAAATTTATTTTCTAAAAAAAATAGAGTTTAACTAACATAAGTTAAACTCTATAAATTAAAATTAAAAATTTAATAATTTGCTAAAATATTTTATAACTTTAGTCATATCCAGTTGATAAGGTTTTAAAGAACCTTGTTTGTTTAAACGCATAAAATTAACTTTATACCATTGCAAAAGTTGATTATAAAGTGTCAAATCTAATTGTTCGATATTAACTTTTCTTAATTTGGTAATCTTAATAAAAATTTGATACCAAGTCAAATTAGTATTATAAGGGACAAAAGATTTTATTTCCCATTGGATACAACATTCTAAAATTAAAAATAAATCTGTTTCTATAATTTGATATTTATTATTCAATGCATAAAAAAAATGAAAACTATTGACATAATGTTTTCTTTTTTTCATTTCTTGAATCCATTGATAAATAGATAAATTAAAATAATTTCGTCCTTTTTTTAAAAAAAGTTCCATAGATTTATTATTTTTTTGATTATTTAAAAAATAATCATACATCCCAAACTCTTTTCTGAGAGCACATAAAGATAAATCCGAACTATATGGATAAAGTTCATAAGGTAATATTCTCATTTTCTAAAATCATTTCTTTTTATTTTTTTAAAAAATATTAAAAAAATTAAATAATTATTCAAAAATATATTTTTTTAATTTTATCTTGTGCTAATAACTTATTTATTATCAAAAAAATAACTATTTTTTTAATATAAGTTTTTTTATATTTTGATTATTAATTATTTTCGAAATAAATTTGAAATAAATCAAATATATAATATTATATTTATAATCAATAATAAACCCATAATTAAAAATTATACTAAAATTTTTGTTGATAATTAAAAAGTTTAATTGATTTTGGAAAATTTTTTATTGATATTTCACCAAAAGGCAAAAAAAGGTGGACTTATTCACAATGTGGTACTTTTTAAAATAGAGAAAAAATATTAAAAGATTAATTTTGAAATTAATTCCTTTAAAAGATTATTTAAAATAAAAAAAATATTATTTAGTTATTGGTTAATTAAAAAACTAATTAACTCCTACACTATACTATATCCCAAAAAAACAAAAAAAGACCAAAAGTGAAATGACCTAAATAACATACATTTTAAATAATTTTATTGTTTTAAAACGAAATTTAGGCATTTAAAAATAATAAGAAAATTAAATTTTCTTATTATTTTATTTTTATGATATTGATTAACAATAATAATTAAATTTAATTTAAAAAAATAATAAAAAAAAGATTATCAAATGTTGATAATCTTTTAAATATTTTTAATAATTTCTAGAATATTTTAATAAAGATACGTCTTTTTGAATATGTTCGTTACGAGCATGGCAATTGGCTAAATTGCGACATTATATCGTATATTTGCGCCCTTATTTCATAGATTATGGTTTAACTGGTGGAGGCGTAGTGTCGCAATAGGTGTCAAATTTTATTAACCATTTATCATCAAAATAGATAGGAAACTCAATTGTATTGGTAAAACGCATAATATCAGAAGAAAAATAATGTTTTATATATTCATATTTCAACTCTGAATTAACTTCTCGAGTTTGTTCTCCGTTTATCCCATCACTACCTCTCGTTATATTTCCTCGCAAACAATGTAAAGTTTTATTATTGTTTCCTATTTTATTTTTAATTTCACTACCGATATATTCGTTTCCTTTTTTAAAATAACACTGATTTTCCCATTGTTTTAAGGCTATATTATATTCTTTTTCCGTTGATGGATTTAGATTCCATGTTATTTGTTTATTAACTATATTAATTTTTTTATTTTTATTAATTAAACAATAAATTAAAATAGAAATTAAAATCATTAATGTAATATAAATATTTTTTTTATAATTTGTGTTTTTTTTGATATTTTGCATAATTTTTTATCCTTTTTTATTTATTTTAATTATAACTTTTTTTGAAATTTAAACACTTTTAAAATAAAAAAAGAACTTAAATGAATAAGTTCTTTTTGTTTTGATTATTGCATATGAAATGGTTTAGTTAGAGGTGGTTGCGGCGGCCACAATAACCATTAAATTTAACTTTCGTTTTATCAGAAAATTTCATTTCATCGCCAATAGAAAGATTTTTAAAAGCATAGGTATTATTGAAATAATTATATTCTCCATAATAATGGATTACATAATTATTTTTATTCACATACTAATAGGGACTGATAGTCTTATTGTCGTCTGGTTGAAATATTGTAGTATCGCACAAACTAATATAAATTTTTATCTAAATATTGAAATAAGCCATCTATTCTCTTACCACTCCATGTTTCTCTAGATTTAAACAAACAATAGTTTTTCTAATGTTGTGGGACTGTGTTATAATCATTTTCTTATTTTTTTTGTTTGTCTTGTTTGACTTTGCCGAAAGGACAGTTCATGATGTATTTATAGTCGTAAGTTTCACATTTGAAACAAGTATTATTATTTGACCATATATCATTGAGATAATTCCATCCAATGTTATTACCTGGACTGTTCCAAAAGTTTAGACACTTTTTATTTTAAAATAACTCTTTAAGACTAAAAAATTAATAGATAATTTCATATCTTTTCAAACTAAAGAAATATTTTGTTGAATTAAAAAGTGTCTAAACTTTTTTTAATAATTCTTTAATTTCAAAAGATATTTTTTTAAATATTGTACCCTTACACTATATAGTTAGGTAAAAAAAGTGAAAAACTCTCCAACAAAATGAAAAAAAATTAACTTTTATTATTAATTATATTATTTTTCTTAAAAAAAGGCGCACTAAAATAACCTTTTACAAGGTTATATTATTTTATTTTACATCAACTAAAAATTTATCTCAAATTTTGAATATATTGAGATGGAGTTGAATTGTTTAATTTAGTTAAAATCCATTTAGTATTCCAAAATTTCGGAAAATGATTAATTAATTTTTTCATTTTATCAGGAGATTTTTGAAATAAAAATGGATGTTGATGTTGTAAAATACTTTTCATTTGGCCGAAAAAGTTTTCAATGACGGCGTTATCACGAGGGGTGGCTTTTCTTGACATGCTGATTAAAAAACCTTTTTTCGTTAAAGTTTTTTTGAATTTTGATTGATTGATAAACTTTGCCTTGATCGGAATGAATAATACAAGGTTCTTTTAATAAAGGTAATTTTTTTAATAGTATTTAAAACTAAATTTTTATTTTGTTGGTTCGAAACATGTGAAGCGATTATTTGGTTGTTAAAAGAGTCAATAATACAAGAAAAATAAAGAAAACCTTGATTAGTTTTGAAATAAGTGATATCAGTAAAGAGTTTTTGGAGGGGTTTGGTGGCCATAAAATCTTGATTGATTAAATTAGGAATTATTTGGAGATTATTTTTTAAATTACGATAAGTAAAATTTTTTTTAATTCTTAAACAACAATTAATGTTATTTTTTTTCATGATGGTGTAAACTTTTTTCTTGGTGATAAATTCATTAAAGGTTTTTTGGTATAAATCAGTGATTTTTCGATGGCCGTAAAAATATTGATAATGGAGACATAAAGCTTTAATTCTTTTTTGTTGTAACAGGTATTTTTCTTCTTTTTCTTTTAGTTTATTTTTCATTTTCAACCAATAATAATAAGTACTTCTTTTAATTTGAATTGTTTTTAAAATAGTGGTTAAATTAAGAGTTTGATTGAATTGGTTGACTAAATGAAAAACCATTTTTTTATCAATTTTTTTAATTTTTTCAATAATTTTTTGTAATAATTTAATTTTTTGTTTTAATTTTTGCATCTTAATACCAATTATTTTCAAATACATCAATTATTATAACTCTAAAAGATTTTTTATTGGATAAATAAGCTCTTCAGCGCTTTCATCTTTTTTTTCATATATATAATAAATAAATACTTGGTAAGGCAATTAATTTAAAAATTAAATTTGATTTAATGATTGAAATAAATTAAAAAAATAAAATTACTTAAAAAAGAGGTTTTTATGATATCGATAAATAATAATGATATTAAAAATGATAATGCGATAATATCAAATATCGATATCATTATTATATATCAATATAAAATATAAAATATCACTGGTTGAATAAGTTAGTCTTTATATAGATTATTTTTAAAGACAAACTGTTAGTAAACTGTTATAAAACTGTTATAAAACTGTTAGTAAAGTGTTATAAAGTATTATAAAGTTGTTAGTTTTCTTTTTTTATTAAATATTTATACATAGGATGTAGTTTTTTCACCCGATATCCTTGTTTATCTTTTGTTAAAAAGAATTGAATATATTTTAAGTCTTCTTTTCGATAATAAATAATGTTTAACCCTTTTTTATAGTTAGTTTTCATGGGTTTATGGTATTTATCTAGTTTTTGAGGGTCTAATTGATATAATTGTAAAGTTTTTAATTGGTTGACATCAATTTTCCCGATTAATTCTTTGATGATATTTTTAAATTCATTTTTATAATTGATTTGGAAGATATTAAATAGGTGTTTAAGGGGGTTATTTTGGCTTTTAAGCGGGGTTAAATCAGAAAGTAATAGTTTACCTATTACTAGAAGAGAAATTATCATTAATTAAGGTTATTTTTGTTTTTTTCATTTCTTCTAAGATTTGAGGATCGACAAAGAGAGTTTGGTTTTTCGGACGGTAATTAGCTTCTTGGTAGGTATTTTTCTTTTTAGAATGAGCAATAATAGTGAGATTGATTAAATCTTCTTTTAATATTTTTAAAAAGTTTTTAATTTGGGTTAAGTCGTTAGGGGTGGTTTTTGTGTTCCAACCTCCGATTCTAATTTCTTGATTGGTATCTTTTTTCATCTTTTTTCTCCTTTTGGGTTATTTAGTATTCAGTTATTTTTCTAATAGTTTTTCCGTCTGATTGATAATGAGTTTTTTTAACCTTGTTACCAGTATTTTTATTGTATTCAGTTACAAAATTAATAGTTTTACCATCAAATTGATAATAAGTATATTTAACTAGTTTACCTGTGGCTTTATCGTATTCATATACACTTTTAAGAATTTTTTCGTCAGATCGGTAATAAGTTTTTTTAAATGGCTTTTTATTATTTTTATCGTATTCATATACACATTTAATAGATGTTCCATCAGGTTGATAATGAATTTGTTTAATGGCTGTTTCAGTTTCTTTATCGTATTCACCAATAAATTTTTTCCTGCCATTATTAATAAATTTTTCTATAATTGTTTTCATTTGTTTTCTCCTTTTTGATTGTTTGTTATAAAAATAAAAACCCTAAATAGTTGAATTTAGGTTTATATATACTTTTATGAGAGTGTGTTAATGTATTTATATGTATAGATGTTATATATTGGTGTAACAAAATAATAATTTAATTAATTACTTCTACTTTGTCTTCGCCAAAGAAATGAACCGCTAAATCGACGATGATTTTATTTTTGGCCTCTTCATAAGTAATGTATGGGTCTAAAAAACATTTTTGATATGCTTCTTTTCCGTATTGACGTAATAAATCATCGACATCTTTACAAGTTTGGTCGTAAGGAGGTAAAATGTGTCTAATTTCGTATAAAAGTTTGCTTCTTTAAGTTGTTCTCCTAAGGCTTCACTTCGTTTTCGGCCTGTCTCGTCGTTATCTAAGGCGATAATGACTTTGATATTTTCTTTTTTGAGAATTTCTAGTTGAGATTGAGAAAGTAATTGAGTGACACAAATGAGACCGACCACGTTTTTAATACTATTTTGCCAACAACTAATGACATCAAAAAAACCTTCATGAATGATAATGGTTTTTGTTTGTTTGATAAAAGGTAACGCTTCAAAAAAACGATAACTAAAATGAAAGGTCGGTGTTTTACTAAAATTATTTAATGATTGATATTTTGGTTGAAAGTAAGAAACTTCGCGAAAATGGTTTTGATAAAAATGAAAAGTTTGATGATAACCATTTTCAATGGGGATAATAATTGAACCATGGAAAGTATCATGATAATATTTTTTTCTTTGTTGATTAGTTTTTTCTTTGATAAAACCATATTCTAATAATTTATCGATATTAATATTTTTCTTTTGACAGTAATTTACTAACCGAAAAGATAAAGGTTTATCAGATAATGGGGCATAGCCTAGTTTAAATTCTTTAATAGTTTCTACAGTGAGTTTTCTTTTTTGAGTTAAATATTCTATTCCTGGTTGGCTTTCGTTGTTGCGATTAATGGTTAATAAATAATGATAATAATCTCTAATTTGGTTGAATAAGGGTGAGATTTTTTTAAATAATTGTTTCTTTTTGATATTAATTTCCTGTTCGTCAACTGGTTGTTTTGGTTTAATTGGATGATATGGTTGTTGAAAAGGGTTAGTAGTTGTTTGCGTTGTTTCTTTTTCTTGTTGGATTAAGGTTTTAAATTCGAAAGAATTCATAAATCCTTCTATTCTTTGAATCGCTTTAGAAAAAGATTTAATTTGACGGATAGTCATATAAACATCAATCAGATCGTAATCTCGACCACATTTCCAACAATGAATTTTGTTAGTAGAAGTGAAATGACAACAAGTAGGATTGTTTCCTTGATGAATGGGACAAGGGAAACGATATTTGGGGTTGAAGTTTGGTGGTATGATATTTAATTTTTTTAATAAAACTGACATGGGGAAATGAATTTGGATGTGTTTTATTTTTTCTTGATAATTCATTGATAAATTCCTTAATAATTTTCTAATAGATAAGGTAAGATATAACCTATTTCTTGAAAGGTTTGGGTGGTCATTTCAAAGTGATAAACTAAGTTTTTTTTAGTACCACTTCGATTCTTTTTAATAGATAATTCAATGATTTTTTGAGATTCATTGTTTTTTGATGCTAAATATAATTGATTACAATTTTGATTATAGATATTCAAAGGTTTTTCTTGGTCTTTGGATAGTTTGGGTTGGAATTCAGACATCATTAAGACGATGTCGGAGTTGGTTTCGATACCACCACTTCCTTTTAAAGCGGTGATTTCAGGGGATTTTCCTTGGTAATGGCTATAAGTATCTCTCGAAAATTGTGAGAGAATGATAATAACGATGTTTAATTCCATGGCTAATTGTTTGAGTTTAGTCATAATTTCGTCAATGGCTAGACGGTCATTTTCTAAATGATTTGTGGCTTTTGTAATTTGAAGATGATCGATGACAATCATTTCAACTTTTTTTTCTAAATGAAGGCGATAAACTAAATCAATGATATAATCAATGTTTTTACTTTTGTCATAACTAAACGATAAATTAATGTTAACAAAAAATTGTTTGGCTTGTTTCATCCTTTCCGTGTATTTGAGTAGTGTGATGTTTAAATCTTTCAAATTTTTATCTAAAATAACATCTAGAGGAATTTGAGTTTGGTGGGCTAATAATCGACTTAAATTTTCTTCTAAGGTCATTTCATAAGAAAAAACTAACATATGGGGATAATGTTTAGTTTCTTGATGTTTGGTTTTGGCGATATCTAAAAGAAGATTGTAGACAAAAGTGGTTTTACCTAATCCAGTATAGCCCCCAATGGTGATGATTTGACTTTTTTTAAATCCTTTTGTGGCTTGATTTAAGCCTCGGAAAGTTTTTGATAAGCGGTAATATTCTTCTTGGATTTTTTGTTTGGATTGTTGATCGGTTTTAAAAAACTCAGGATGACAAGAGGACATTTGATTTAAAGTTAATAAGGTTTGGTCTGATTTGTGAGGAATCAAAGTCATAAATTTTCTTAATTTATCAAAGATTTCTTGGTAATATAAGTTTTTAGTGTAAGGATCTTGATTTTCAAAAGAAGGACTAATAAATTTTAAGAGTTGTCGGAACAGTTTTTCTTGGGTATAGGTATGTTTTAAGTTATCTAAGAAATTAAGGTTATTTTCCTTACTAAAATCATCACTTAAAAAAGATAATGATTCTTTAGTAAAGTTATCTTGGGGGAAATAGGTTTGAAGATAGGTGAGTAATTCTTCGATTATCTCATTTTGAGACTTTATTTTATCAAAGGGATGATTAGTTATTTTTCCTAAAGTTAAATATTTTAAGGCCTGAAAGATTTTTGTATGTTGTTTATCTAAAAAAGATTGTGGATCAATGAGCTGAAAATAAAAACTTAATTGTTCAGCTTTATTTTGGTTCATATAGGAAATGATTTGTTTTAACGCTTTTTGTTCGTTGGTTAACATTTTATATTAAATCCTTTTTTATTTTTTTAATGATGTTGATGTTAGAAAAAGGGATGAATTGACGGGTAATTAAGTTTTGTAAGAAATTGTTGGCTGAATTGGAAAATAAGTTAATTACTTGATTAATGCCTTGGATTTTTCCTTGGTTGATTTTATTGTTTAGTCTTTGAGTTTCTGGTTCGTTGTTGATTAATAAATAAAACTCAAAACGAGTATCTAATTTTTTGAGTTGTTGGGCCTCTATCATGGCTTGTTTATAGCGTTCACGAAGACATGTTTTAAAATTAAAAGCGATGATTCTTTTCTTTTTAGTAAATAAAACTAAATCAAATTTAATGTCAGGGATAAAAAATAAATTTACTTGAGGGTATAAATTAGTGATTCCTTTATTGTTTAAGTATAATAAAATTAAATATTCATTGATTTTACCACAAATGACTTTTTGACTTTGAGAGTTGATGTTATTTTGGTTAAAATAATGGTTTAATTGTTGGTAATTGGTTTTCATATACTTGTCAACAGAAAGATTAAAGGTAGTTTTTTTAAAAAAACATTTTAAGATTTCCACAGTTTGGATATTAGTATTAAATTGTTGAATATTAAAAAAATCTTGGTTATTTAACATTTGATATTCCTTTCTTTAAATAAAAAAAACCTTTAAATTAAGGTCTTTTGTTGGTTTTTTTAGTTTTAAAAATTCTTTTTGTTTTCCAGGTAATGATGCCATCTTTATGAATGGTTTTGATTTTTCCATTAGAAAAATAGATGTAAGTATTGCCATTTTGGCAGGTCTTTTTAGTTATGATCGCCATTTGATAGTACTCCTATTTGTTTAATAATTTGTTTGACATTAGATTTGATAGAATCACTTCCGTTTAAAATTAATTTATTAACTCCACTAGTATAATGAGTGATATAATGATCATATCCTTGGCGAACATTTTGAAAATAAGTTAATGATTGTCTTTCAATGAGATCTCTTTGATGGTTTTTTTGATTTTTCTTTCTGGTTCTTCCGATAAGAGGGTCAATGTCTAAATAAATTAATAAATCAGGTTTTTTTAAGATAGTTTCATGATTTATCTTAAAGATCTTTTTTAAAGGTAAAAGTTGTTTCTTTTCCTTAGAAAAGGGAAATAATTGATAAGCATAAGTAGATGGTAACCAACGGTCTAAGATAATTAATTGGTTATTTTTTAATTGAGGAACAATTAATTCCGCTTGGATTTGAGACATATTAGCCAGACTTAAATAAAAACGAGTGATATAATCTACTTGTTGAAAATTTAAAAATAAATCTCTAATTTCCTTCCCAAGTGAACTACTCCCTAAACCTTGATACAGTTGATGAGGGGTTTTTAATTGGGGTTGAAGGGCGTGAATAAGAGAAGTTTTTCCACTCCCGTCAAGTCCTTCGAAAACGATTAATTTCATGATTGATTTCTCCTTTAATTTTCAATTTGGGTATAAAAAAAAGACCTTCAATTTGAAGGTCTAAAAGTATGAATTAATTATTTGATTTTGCTTAATTGTTTTAAATAAGTGGTTTTTTCTAATTCGTTTTTGGCTTTGGTTAAAAGAGTTAAGTATTTTTGACTATCTTGAATCATTTTGGTAATAAAATTATTGTCTAAGTAAATTCTGACTACATGATAATCATTATCATTAAAATAAACTAAAAAGTAGGCAAATGTTGCTTGGGAACAATAAAGTTGACATTGGACTTGGGCCCAGTAGTATTGAGGGATATGTTCGAGTTGAGGATGAGTTAAAAACTGAGTCCAAGTGGATGATATTGCTTGATTTTCATTCACAAAAGGACATTTTATTTCTAAAACGATTTTGTTTTGTTCGTTGTAACCATCTAAAGAAGCAGAAAAAAGATTAACCTGATCGTCAGTAAAAATAGTATCTTCAAAAATTAGATTAGTCTTGTTAATAAAAAATTGACGTGCGATTGGCTCCATTTTTTGTCCATGAAGAGTATATTGATTGGAAGTAAAAGTCGTGCCAAAGAGTTTATCATGGACTAATTGTTCCATGGAACGAAAGGGATCTAATCCCGTAATGGAGGCGATTTCGGAGGCGTTGATGTATTTTTTGCGGTGTTGGTACCATAATTTGGTACGTTGATTTAAATTTTTGATTTGCATTTTTATTTTTCTTCTTTCTTGAATATTTTTTTAATTAATAATATCAAATATTTACCTAAATAATAAAATAAACGGAAAAGGTAATAAATAGTTTTAATGATAAAATCAATTAAATATAATAAATGAGGGATAAATAATAAAATAATTATTAATAAACCCAAGTTTAACCATTGATTTTGATAAATAAGAAAATAACTACTTATTTTATGAAGAATATTATTTAACTTAGTTAACCAAGTATTAAATAGATTCCACATGATAATTTGAATTCTTCGTGGTTAAATATTGATAAAATTGAATTTCTTCATTAAATAATGGTTTGTAATAACGAATTAAATATTCTCCTTGCACATAATATAATAATTTTTGTATTTGTGTAATACCGCTCCCATATTTTTGAAGACAATTGTCTAAAAGATATTTAGCGATATCAAATATATTAAATTCTTTTTTTTGGTTTGTCATTTTTATTTCCTTTTTATTTTTAATTTGTTTTTCTAATTTTTTAATTTGATCTTTCATTAGTTTTGCCTTCTTTCTTTTTTTTGAATTTAAATTTTTGTAATAAAAAAAGAATTAAAAATTAATTTAATTCTTTGGGTTTTTTGGGTGGCGGAGTAGTATCTAAAAATTGATAATATCTTTTATCAACACATTCTACACCGTCAATCTGCCAATTATCATAGATCCAACCCTCTTGATATGTATAATAATGGGTGTTGCCGTTTTCATCATAAAGGGTTTTGTTAGAACGACCGATTTTACTTCGGACTTCATTAACTGTATAATAACCGTTATATTGGATATAACATTGTTTTAGCCAATTTAAATATTGAGTGTGATAGTTGTCTAACAAATTAAGTTTAAATGATAAATCTTGGCAGATGATGTAATAAATTGTATTTTTAGTTTCAAAAATATGTTCTATTATTGTAACGTCAGTTGATAGATCAAATTTTTTATCAATAATAGATTCTTTTTTCACTTCAATGTCTGCGTGAAATCGCATTAGGCGTTGGTTATATTTTCCTTCGAAATTATAAAAGTTATTATCTCTTTTCCAATTGCGAATAGCTTCATAAGGGTTTTCAGAGTCGGGAAGGTCAATTTTTATTATTTTTTTGTAGATATCAAAAGTAAAAAGATAGATGTTTTTAGCACCATTGGAAAGTTGTAGTAAATCTTCTATACTTTCTGAAGTAATTTTGGTTTGGGGAGAAACACTTAAAATTCTAATACCATCGTCAAAATAAATAGCATCTATTTCAGTTTTATTGAGATTATTTAAGGTTTTTTTCGGCAAAAGTAAAACTAAACCAGTATTAGGGGTAGCGTTATAACAGCCTAATTTAATGGTTATTGGTTCTTTGATAACATTATTTTTAATTAAAAAATCATTAATGATTTTTTCTTTGTTTTGGATTTGGTCGGCAAAAATATTGGTTTCTATTAAATTGATTTCAGGTTCTATTTCGTTAAGAATTACATTAGCGTCCCAAAAGACAAAAGCTTCTTCAATGGCGATTTCGTATTTTAAAAGGTCTTATAAGGTATATTCATTGTCTTTAACGGGATATTCTTCATTAAAAGGATTAAATCTTGATTTAAAATAAACACCTAAGAGACCTTCTGGTGGTTTTTTTAAATACAAATCAATGTATTTGTCGGCACTACGGTTATATGAAGGTGTTATCGATATGTTTGTCGTTTCCATTTTAATTTCAAAATATTCCAAAATTTTAGGAATATCTTTCCTTGATGAAACTCTGATATCATAACGTTTGAGTTTTGGTTGAGTTGTCAACCATTCTTGTTTAATGGCTTCGTATTCAGCTAGTTTTATAGGGAACTTGTGGTGACAGTGAAAATATGGTTGCGCAAAAATATAAAATGAAATAAAAATTGTTATTAAAATAATTATTAAATATTTTAAATATTTAAATAAAGGGAATTTTGGTTGAACGCATAATTTGGTGACACCTCCTTAGATGTGGATTTTATTATAAAATTGTGTAAAATAAAATACTTTGCGTATGAATGATCTTGATGTTTTTTTTCGTATTCTTGTTTTTCTTGTTGTTGTCGTTTTTCATATTCTTGTTGATTTATTTGTTGATTTTTTAGAAACTTATGTCCTAAATATAACCAAACTAATGGAATACAGATATCAACTATAATAGCAACTATGCCTAAATAATCTTGCGCTTGCATTTTTACCCACTCCTTTAGTTTATGTTTGTTTTCTTTTACTTTTTGTTATTTATTTTTATTTATTTATTGACTACTTGAATTATCAAATATCTTTGTATAAATTACAACAAAAAAAGATTCTCATAGAGAGAATCTTATATGTGGATATATGTTAATGATTGCGATTATTATTATTGATAATGTGATAAAATAAATTGTTTTGTTGTTCTAAATTACGAATTAATTCGTTGTAATTATCTCGAAGCATTATTAAATTTTGGAGACGTTGGGGTTGTAATTGTTCGTCGGTCATCAGTATATATTCAATTATATTGTTTCTTTCTGTTGTGTATTCGCGCATCTTGTTGTTATTTCTAGTGATGTTTTGCCAAACTAAATTATTATTGTTAGTATCTATGGCCATTACTTGTTTATTATTGTCAATGACAAATAATAATCCTAAAAAAATAAATAAAATTATTTGAAATAAAAATAAATGTTTTTTTAATTTAAACATTAATTCATAACTCCTTTAATTTTTTATCCCTCGGATGGGGTGATTTCGTAGAGTTTTTGAAGTTCGGAAAGGGGGGGAGCCGAATAGACGATTTGTGGAGGTTTCATCATAATCACACTGTATTGAATCTCTTAATTTGATGGTACCAGATAACATTCCTTCGTACATTATTTGTTTACTTTCTAAGGAACCAATTTGGTTTGAAATTTGGGCATAAAAAAAGACCTTCAATTTGAAGGTCTTAGAGTTTTAATTATTATTTAAATTTACTTAATCGTTTTAAATAAGTTGTTTGTGATAATTCTTGTTTGGATTTGTGTAGTAATTCTAAATATTTTTTACCATCTGCAATCATTTTATTAATGAAGTTATTGTCTTGATAAATTCGTACCACATGATAGTTTTGGTCGTTAAAATAAACCAAAAAGTAAGCAAATTTAGCTTGACTACAATAAAGTTGACATTGAACTTGGGCCCAGTAGTATTGAGGAATATTTTCTAAATGAGGATTGGTTAAAAAACTAGTCCAAGCGGATGAGACTTCTTGGTTTTCATTAACAAAAGGACATTTAATTTCTAAAACAGCTTGATGTTGTTTGTTGTATCCATCTAAAGATGCGGAAAAAAGGTTAACTTGATCATCAGTGAAAATGGTGTCTTCGAAAATTAAATTGGTTTTTTGTATGAAAAACTGTCGCGCGATAGGTTCCATTTTTTGGCCATGGAGAGTATATTGATTAGTGGTAAAAGTGGTACCAAAGAGTTTATCATGAACTAACTGTTCCATGGAACGAAAAGGGTCTAACCCCGTAATGGAAGCAATTTCGGAAGCGTTAATATATTGTTTGCGGTGTTGATACCATTCTTTGGTACGTTGTGATAGTTTGATTTGCATGGTTATTTACCTTTCTTAAAAATTTTTTTTAATAATGAAAAAAGATATTTTCCTAAATAATAAATAAATTTAATTATATGATAAAGACATTTAAAAAGAAAATCAATTAGATATAAAAAATGGGGAAGAAATAATAAAATAATTGTTAATAAACCTAAGTTTAACCATTGATTTTGATAAGTAAAGAAATAATCACTTATAGTTTTAAGGTTGTTGTTTAACTTAGTTAACTAAGTATTGATTAATTTCCACATGATTGGGTTGCTTCGTGGTTAAATATTGATAAAATTGAACCACTATTCCTTGTTTTAGTTGGTTAATGCTTAGTTTAATGGTTAAAAGGTAGAATTTAATGACATAATAAATGGTGATAATTGGAATAAATGAAAGTAAGGTGATGACGAAAAAAATGAGATTACTAGGTAGAGATTGAAAGATTTTTTTTATTAACATAGTTTTTTGTTTCCTTTCCAAGTTGTGTGTGTTGTTAAATAAAAAAAAGACCCTTTGAAAAGGCCTTAATTAATTAATAAGATTTAATTTTAAATTATTTTTTTAAATTATCAGGTTTTTTGGAAAAAGAACCTTTTTCTTGAGTTTTAGTTTCTTTAATTTTTTCTTCTAATGTTTTTATTATTTCTGGATTTGATAACATTTGAATAATTTTATTTCTTTCTTCTTCTGAATAATTTTCAAGAGTATTATATAATTCGTAATATTTTTTTACATTATTTTTTGCTTCTTCCTTGGATGAAATTATATCTTTTCCATTGTTTTTAGACGCAGCCATTATTTGATGAAAATTATTAGTAATTAAGAACATTCCTAAAATTATAAATAGAAAAATATTCAAGAAAAATAAATTATGTTTAAATTTTAACATTATTTTAAAACTCCTTTGATATTGATGATAATAATAAATACATTTTAAATTATTTAACATCTTCTAGAATTATTTGGTTGATTTGGGTTTAGTTGGGTTTGTTGTATTATAATATTAATTTGTCTTTGATTTTGGTCTATTTCTGATTGAATATTTCTTAAATTATTTATTTGTTCTTCTGAAGCATAAAGTGGCGTATTATTGATAGCTGTTATCATCCTTTTGTGTTAACGATAAATATTCTCTTTCTAATTGAATTCTTGTTGTGTTATTATCAAAATTTCTTAACATTCGTTCCTGATTATTTAGTTGTCTTTGTTGATAAATTATTATTTGTTGATGTATTTGTTGTAATTGACGTAATAAAACATTAATTTCTGTTTCTGGACTATGATTAAAAAGAGCATTAATCAATTATTAAGATATTCTTCCTTGATTTAATAATAAGTTTCTAAAAGTATTATATTCATTATTATTATCAACAATTGAATTATTTTCAGATATATCGTTATTATCCATTGCCATAACTTGATAATTATTAATGATGAATAATAATTCTAATAAAATAAATAAAAATATATTCGATAATAATAAATTATTTTTGATTTTAAACATTAATTAATTCTCATTTAATATTGATAATAACAATAAAATATGCTTTAAATTATTTAAAGTCTTTTAGGATTATTTGATTGATTTGGATTGTTTTGTTGTGGCATCGCATTGGAACAATAATTTGTTGAACAGCGATACGACTACTTAATTCAACATTTTGCCTCATAAAATGGCTAATAACTTCTTCAGAAGAGTTATTTATTTCTAGCATTAAAAATTTGTTGAATTATTCTATTTTGTTGCAAATTTAAATCTCGTAAAATACTAAATTGTAATTCAAGATTAATATGATTATTATCATGTCCGTTATTTGGCGAAACATGACTATTATTCATCGCCATCACTTGTTTATTTTTAATAATAAATAATAATCCCAAGAAAATAAACAAACAAATACCTTATTATTTTAAATTGATTTTGTAATTTAACATTATTTTAACTCCTTTTATTAATTCAGAAAAATTATTTTTGTTCATATTGCCAAAAAATATACATACTTTCAGCTCCATTACCCATTTGTTTTAATTCTTCTAAAGTATATTTATCATCTTCATCATCTCTTGTACTATTATCAAAAAAAACACCTAATAAATTATGAGGTGGATTTTTAATTTTCCATATCATTGCAAATTCTGCTATGTTTCCATTATAACGTGGACCAGTTAGTGTAAAATCAAAATATTGTGAAAATGGTTGAAAATTTTTAATAATATTAATATTTGAAAAAGTTACATTAACGATTCTCATATTACCAACAAACTCTTCATTAGGAGCTGCCATTACTTGTTTATTATTGTCAATGACAAATAATAATCCTAAAAAAATAAATAAAATTATTTGAAATAAAAATAAATGTTTTTTTAATTTAAACATTAATTCATAACTCCTTTAATTTTTTATCCCTCGGATGGGGTGATTTCGTAGAGTTTTTGAAGTTCGGAAAGGGGGGAGCCGAATAGACGATTTGTGGAGGTTTCATCATAATCACACTGTATTGAATCTCTTAATTTGATGGCACGAGATAACATATTTTCGTACATTGTTTGATCAGCTTCTAAATTGGCGATTTGGAGTGAAACTTGAGTTATTTGATGCATTATTTCATTTCGTTCGTCTTGTAATTTAGAAATTTCGGCTTGCAAACTATCATAGTTGTTTTTTCTCGTTGTTCTAATTGATTCAGGTTGATTTGGCAAATATTTGAATTGTTTTTGGTCTTCTTGTTTTACATTAATTTTTTTTTGTTTATCGTCAATTTTTTGTTGTAAATCAAAATTGGTTGATTCTAATGAAGGAAATTTATCTTTAATTTCTTGAATTTTGAGATGAAAATTATCACATTCTTCTTGATATTTATCAATGTTTGCTTGGTCTTGGTTTTGAAAATTTAAATATTGTTTCCACATTTCTCTAATTTGATCAATTTCTATTTTTTCTTCTGGGGAAATTTCTTTGGGTAATAAAGATTTGTCATCAGTTTTTGATGTGATATAAACTTTAACTTTATCATAATGATCTTGAGTAATTTTAAATTTAGGAATTATTTGTTTTATTTTATATTTAAATGCTGTTATTTTTTCTTGAATTTGATTAAATTCATTTTCATAATAATTTTTTTTAATGATATCTTCTATACGATATTTAGTTATATTTATACCATTAAATATTTTAGGGAAAGTAAACGAATCTTTTAAATCCTTTAAATAATAATTATAAAACATGTTTAGATCAGATTCTAAATATTGTAATTCATTAGTGGAATCATAATATTTATTACTATCATTTTTTTTAATTTCAAAATTTTTTTTTAAAATCATAAAATCTTCTTCTAATTTTTTTATTAATTGTTGTTTTTCTGCGATTTTATTTTTTGTTGAAGATTCTAAATTATCAATAATTTTTGAAGTTGTTGGAGGTGTTAGAATATTATTATCTTTTTTACCATAAGTAATTATAATTGCTAATATTATCCCAGTAATAACTACGATAGTTATTAAATGTTTTTTTAAAAAATTATTATTATTCATAAATTTCATTTCCTTTCTAATAATAGTAATTATTATTAAATATTAAAATATGAATATTATCACTATTATACATTTTTATATTTTAAATATCCAATAAAAAAGTTATTAGGTTAAATTTAATGATTATTTATTAGTAATTGGTTTAAAAAATTTAGCATATTGTTTTTCTTTTTGTTTTTCTTCGTAGCGTTTTTGGGAGTGAGCATAACTAGGATTTTTTTGTTTTAGTTCTTCTTTCGTATTTTCGATTTCTACGTTTTTGTCTTCTAGTTGTTGTTCTAAATCAGAGTGTTTAAATACTAACTCTCTTACGATATCGCCTGAAACTTCATTTAGTTTTTTGGTTAATTCATCGGTGATTTTGATGTATTCAGTGATTATAGATTGGCCTTGTTGGTGAATTTTATCTATTTGGGCACTTTCTTCTCCTGTTTCGTTAATTAAATTTTGTGTTTTTTGACAAATTTTGTATTCTTGTTTTTTTGCTTCATAGTCTTTATAATCGGCATCAAGTTTGTCTTTATCGCGGTCAATACGAGAACAAATAGAGTCATAAGTTTCTTTGGAAATCATTTTAGGTGTTCCATTTTCATTAACAAATAGGTCTTTGGCTAAATTAATTACTCGATGAGTTTCGTGAATTATTAATCCGCTTTTCGCGATAGTTCCAGCGGCTTTTTTAGTAATTCCGCCTGCTACTGCTTTTAAGAAACCGCGCCCACCAAAAGCATCCATATATAATTCGGCACCTTGGAAAAGGGCGTCTCGAAGGTTGCCAAAACTAAATTCGTGTTTTTTATCCCAGTCATCAAGAGCGATTTTGGATGCGTCTGCGCCTTGTCGTAAAATTTCTAATTGTTTTCTTTCTATGTCGATAGTTATTATTTTAACATCAATTTCATCGATGTTTTTTTGGATTTCAGCTTTACGTTCTTCCACAGTTTTGATTTTGCCAAAAATTCGTTGTTTATCCGTTGACAATTCGTCATAATGGCGTTGTATGGTATCTCTTACTCTGATGGCGTTGGATAACATGTCTGTGTACATTGTTTGATCAGCTTCTAAATTGGCGATTTGGAGTGAAACTTGAGTTATTTGATGCATTATTTCATTTCGTTCGTCTTGTAATTTAGAAATTTGAGCTTGTAATCTAATTTTATCATCAGGGGATGCTAATTTTTCTTCTTCTTGTTTTTGTTTAATTTCTTTTTCTTTAGTTTCTTTATCTTGTTCTAATTGTAAAAGTTGTCCTTTTAAAATAGCGATATTGTCTGTAGTATCTTTTAATTGGTCTTTTATTTCTTTAATTTTTCCTTCGTTTTGCTCTAAAATTTTTTTAATTTTTTCTTTTTGTTCTTGAGTAATTTCTTGTTTTTCATATAATGTTTTTAATTCATCTTCACATTTTTTTAATTCGGTTTCCCAGTCTTTTTTAAGGCCTTTATAGTTATTAATAGTTTCATCGTATTTGTCAATGGCTTTATCAATTTCCCCAATTAATTGGCCGACATATTTAGATGATGGTAGTGTTTTGAAAAAAGATAAATAAATAAAACTAAAAAGAAATAAAATAATTAAAAAATAAACTAAATAGCCTTTCCAAGTAGTGCTGTAGTTGTTATGTGTGTTGTCGTATTTTCTTTTGAAGAAAAAGAAAATACTAAAAATAGAGATGGCCGTAATGGCCCAAGTATAATAGGCTCTAAAGTTAATAAAACCTTTAATTAAATTTAGTGGTGTTAACATTATTTAGTTTCTCCTTTCTTTTGATTTTCGATTTGATCTAATGTTTCGATGTTTTGGGAAACGATCATTTGATAAGCTTGTTTTAAATCTTCTTGATTGATTTCATTTCTTTTATTTTCGCCAGTTCCTCTATTTTGAGCGAAGACGATTACTGTTGTTTTTAAAATATTTTCTAAAGTACGATTAGCTTTTAAGAATTGTTGATGATGTGGTAATCTTTCTAAAGCTTCATTAATCACTTCAAATAAGTATTTTTTAGCTTCGTCGCTATAAGGGTTTTTACGTTTTTTAATTAGGAATTCTAAAAATTGTTGACGTTCAACTTTGTTACCAGGTTTTACTTCGATGTTATAAGTAAATCTTGATTTAATAACTTCATCAATTTGGTCCTCGTGGTTGGTTGCGCCAATAATGAAAATTGGTTTTTCAGGATTGTTTTCAAAAGATGTCATTTCGGTTTTAAATTGATTAACCACATTGGCAATTTCAGACCCTGCTTCTAAGGTACCTAAATTTGTAAAAATAGTTTCGCATTCATCTAAAAAGATAATGGCGCCATTGTTTTTTGCAGCTTCTTTTCTAGCTGCTTCAAATAAATCTTTGACCATTTGCGGAGCTAATCCTTTATATTTTTGTGAAAATAAAGAACTACTTACTTCAAAGAATGGTAATTTGGTTTCTTTGGCTAAGGCTCTTGCTAAAGTTGTTTTTCCTGTTCCTGGAACTCCGTATAACAAGATACCTAATGGAGGCTCTACGTCGCCGATTCCTTGATAGTTTTCTTGGTTTTTAAGATAATCAATAAAACCTTTGACTGCTTTTAATTCTTGTTTAAACCCAATTAATTTATCAAAAGTTAGAAAATATGGATAGATAAATTGCGCCTCACTAACAGGATTTGTTTTTCTGTTAGATTTACTACAATCTGCCCCCATCCAAACGGTGCGAGCAAGTTTCCAAGCACACCGCTTTCCATAATTTATCCCTGTTAAGGGACTAACTTTGCATTACTGCTAATTAGTTATTTATTCAAATCTGTTTTGTTGTCCTATGATTTTTGAAAATTTTGATGTCTCGTATTTGTTGGTTTGTTCGTCTTCTATGGCATTTTTTGCACAGTACGATCGTTTTTTTTATCCCTCACACTTCTCCAATTCGCATCGCGAACTGTTTTGGTGTGGTGGATTTCCAACTTGACATCCTTTTTATGGCATATCTCACATTTTTGGGCTTGTAGCCTTTTGATGAGAGACGTGCGACCTTTTAGGAAGTTAGGGTTAGGATTTTTATCAGGTTTTCCTTTAAATTTCCTCATCCCTTTCATCCTGTTCCAGTCGTAGGTTAGCCATGTTTCCTTTTTGAGCTTTCCTTGGTTATCATATTCGATTTCCCAGGTTTTCCCCAATTGGTATTTCTTTCGGACCCTTGCAATGGAAGTTTTCTTTTTCCCTGCAAGTGTCTTTAAACAAGTGTATTCCGCGATATACGCCAGGTACGTTAATTGAGCGAGATTATTGGCTAAACAAAAATATTGGATAATTCCATTTATTATTGCCTTATAGGTACGAATTATTTCTAATTCATCCCTACTTATTAACCCTTTATCATGCATGATTTCCTTTCCTTTTAACCACCCATGTTCTTTTCCATATTCCTTTGAGGTTATCTTAGGTATTTGGATTTGGACTTTCCCGTTTAGAGAATTCTTAGCGGTTTTCTTTAATCGGTTTTGGTTGGTTGGGTATATCTTTATCATGTAGGACAGAAATTTTGTTCCTTTATTGGCTTTGATAATTTTTGTTTTATCTTTGCTAATTTCCAGGTTCAAGTCTTCTTCCAGCCATTTAGTGATGAGTTGTTTAATTTTATCAGCTTTATCACGTTCTCCTTTTATCCCAATAATGAAGTCGTCTGCATAGCGGATGTATTCCACTCTTGGGTTTGGGTTTAGGTTTATACGACGATCTACGTTGATATTTCGGCTCCCTTTATAGCGTAATCTTGCATATTCGGAGTTTGTCCTCCTTTGGGGGATGCCTTCCTTGATGAGGTTTTCCATTTTCTGGTCTATGTAGTGTAAATATACATTCGCTAGTAAGGGTGATATGATTCCCCCTTGTGGCGAACCTTTCGAGGTATTATAAGTCATTCCTTTTTCTTTCACGTCCGCTTTTAACCATTTTGTAATTGTGGTTAACGCTTTATTCTTCCTAATGTGTTTATTCAACATTTTTAGGAGAATATCGTGATCGATAGTATCAAAGTAGCCTTTTATATCAATTTTAATTAGATAGTCTATTCCTTGGAATCTCTGTTTAATGCGTTTAATTGCGTCTAAACAGGATTTCTTGGGTCTAAAACCAAAACTCCATTCTGAGAAAATGTTCTCATAATATGGAGTAAGAAGTTGTTCCATGGCTTTTTGAGTTATTCTATCTTGGATAATTGGAATTCCCAACGGTCTGGTTTTACCGTTCTTTTTAGGAATGTTAACTCTTCTTATTGGTTTAGGTTCATAGCGGTTATTGACGTACTCCATATGATATTTTTCCATCTTTTTTAGACTGATGGCGTCAATGGTTTTATTGTCAATCCCACTTGTTCCCGCCCCAGTGTTGGATGCTACCTGGTTAAACGCTATTTGAGTGTTCAGCAGGTTATTCATTCCATGTTGGAGTTCCTTTTTTAAAGTTTGATTGTTTAAAGCTTTGATTTGAATTCTTTTCAAGGTCCGAGAGAGCTTAAATTCATTTTTTGAATTAATTGTTGACATAGACATCAACTCCTTTCTCGGTTGTCTTGAATAGATAATAAATTACTAACCTTTTTCGCCTTGTGCTTAGCTTTCCTAAGCTCCCTGGGAGGGCGATTGTCATAAATATTTCAATTTATGTTTTGCTTCTCCGACTACTGTAAGGTCTCTTTATCCTTGACCCTCAAGGCTTTTATTCCTTGAGTTGCAATTTTAATTGCTTAGTTTTAGGATTCTCCAAGTTACTCTAAATATCTACCTTTGTCCTTTAGGTGATGTACCCATTCCACGATGTGGTTTATGGTTGATTCCAGGTTTTCTTTGTTGATAAACTATCCAGGACCAAAAATATATCCTGATAGACTCTGGACTGCTCGGCTCTATTAGCTTGCGAGGCAGGTTAATCCATTACATCTTGACTTTCCATCTTAGGCCATTTCAGGCTTATCCGTAGGACAATTTGGTTGCGGCGCCCTCTTGACTAGCTACTTCGTCTCAACCCGCTTTTTGGAGCTGCTGTAATCTCTTATTCTTTCGTTTAAGAGACCGCTCCAATCCATTCAATGTTTATCGGCATTGGTTATTGGTTAGATAACACGATATTTAGGCATCTTTGGCGCCCTTTTTGGGGATTAGTAGGTTGGAATTGATTTTTATCTTCTTCAAAGTTTGATATTGCAGAGGATTGGTTTTCTAATAAAATTTGTGATTCTTGCTTATTTTGTTGTTCTATTTTTTTGGTTACATCTACATTTTGCTTTTGAAGCGCTTTTATTCCTTGTTGATGTTCTATTATTTGTTTTTCGGTTTCGATTAAAGTTTGGTGATGAATCCAAACATAAGTTCCTAGAGAAAAACAAAAAAATAAGATGATGATAGTTATCATTAAATGTTTTGAAAGTGGTTTTTGTTCGATTTGCTTTTTCATTCGGTTATTTTCCTTTCTCATAAAAAAAAGACCAAGAAAAACTTGGTCTTTATTAATCAATTAAGCTGTTTGAACAATTGAGGTTTTAATAGTTTGATTGCCGCCACTGAAAGAATTGCCTTTAGAATCAACTAATTCGTAATCAAAAATTAAGTCTAATTCAGGTTTTTTTCCATCGATAGTTTCTTTAATAATTTCTTTTTGTTCGATACCGATTTGGATTGTTATAGTTCCATTTCCTTCTTTTAAAGCCGTTAAAGGACGTTGAGATTCATCATATTCATTATTATTAACTTTCATTGATAAATTAAAAAAATTTGTCGGATTTTCAAAAGTTGTTTTAGTATCATATGAAGAAGTTATTTTTAAATATAAAGGATCCATTTCTACTCCATTTGTGTTAAGTACAGCTTTATGTTCCATTTCGATTAAATGTTGATATTTGCTTGGTTTGAAGTTTGGTATAGGAAGAGGTATAAGAATTTTATCCTCGTTATTTCCTTTAGTTCGTTCAACATTAAACAAAGGGAATTTATCTAACAATGAAATTTTTTCTTTTCTTTGTCGGGCGAAGTAATTTTGTAAAGCAGTAATTGAAACGATGGTAAAAAATAAACTAATAAAAACTACTAAAATGGTAAAAATTTTATTTTTTGTTTGTTTTTTTGTTTGTGATTTCATAATTATTTTCCTCCTGGGATTATTGATTTAATTAAGTTGATAAAATTATTGATTCCTGTAGTAAACCAAGGAATTTTATTTTCATAGTAAATAACCATAAAATAGAAAGTAATTGCCATAAAATATAAAATAAACATAGTTGTGTGAGTGATTTTTTTTAATAAATTGCATTTTTTTGTTGGGACAATAGTTATATTTTCTTGTTTAGGGTTAGTCATTGTTTTTATTTTTTGGTTGTGATTTGTTTCGTTAGTATTAGATTTTGGTTTTTTCTTAATGATTTTATTCATATTTTTTTCTCCTTTTGTTTGATATTTGTTTATTCTAATTTTAAATCTTTCACTTTATCTTTAATGGTTTTAGATAATTTGAAAGTTACTACCGTTTTTGCAGGTATTTCTAGTTTTTTTCCTGTTTTGGGGTTTTTACCTACATATGCTTTTCTTGCTTTTAATTTGAATTTACCAATTTGAGGGGATAAAATTACTTCTTCGTTGGATGTGATAGCTTCAATTAGAGCGTTCTCAAATGAGTTATAAAATTCTTCTGTTTTAGTTGCAGAAGTTTTGTTGGATAAAGCGATTTTTTTAATTAATTCTTTTTTAGTCATTTTTGGGTTTCTCCTTTTTTGATTTTTTTTGAAAATTATTGTTATTTAAATTAAAATAGAGTTTCGCTTAAAATTTAATGATGTGAAACGATGGTAAAAATTTTAATTCTACTCATAATTTTTAATAATGATTTCTTGATTGATGTTTTTATTGGTGAGATTATGGGTAGTTGTTGTTTTTATTTTTTTATAGTTTTTCTAAAATTTGAACCTTTTAATGTCTTGGTCTTGAATAACAGGTTTTTCAATTTCTTTAATAATCTCTTTTTCAATAATTTTATCTTTGAAAATAGTAATCGGTTCTTGGAAATTAGAATTTGAAGGTATATTTTCTATATTAGAATTAGCAGGTGTTTTTTCTATAAATTGAATATATACGAAAATGGCGATTATCATCCCCATCAATAAACAAATGATATTATCAAAATAATTAATTTTTGTTTTCATATCGATATATTATTTTTTTAATTATTCGACCTTTGTCATTAAATTCTTCAATACAATCAATAGTTTCGCCGTCGATACAATAAAATATTTCTTTAATCATTTGACCTTTGTCATTAAATTCGGAAATATAATGAATAGTTTCGCCGTCGGGTTGATATGTTATTTCTTTAATTTTTTGACCTTTGTCATTAAATTCGTGAATATAATGATGAATATATTTGCCGTCGGCTAGATATGTTATTTTTTTAGTCATTTGACCTTATTAACTCCTTTTTTTTAAATAATAAAAAAAATTTTTTTCTTTTATCACCTATTACTTTTGAACTGGATGGTTTTTGTTAAATGTATAAATTATTAATATATCAAAAATCATAAATTTTTTAATTTTAATTTTAAATTGCATTAATTATTTTTTAGATTTTTTTGACTAAAAATAATTAAATGATTTAAAATAAAAGACCTGAGTTAACGCTCAGGTCTTTATTAAGTTTATTTGATTATTATTGAGTTTTATGAATTTATTGTTTTAAAAAGGTAAAGTTTCTTGAGGTTTATTGTCTAAAAAGATGACATTATGTACGATTACTTTTGTATTTGTTTTCTTTTGACCTTCGTTGTTGGTGTATTTTTGGACAGATAATGTCCCTTCTAGATAAATTTTAGATCCTTTATGTAAGTATTTTTTCATGTTGTCAGCTTGGGTTCTAAAAACCACACAAGGAATATATTGTACTTTGTCTTTGTTTTGGTTAACCGCTAATTGAAAATCTATTTTAGGGACTTGTTCATTGTTAACCTTAAGTATATTGTTTGTCAAGATCATGAGTGATACGACCAATTAATTGAACTTTATTTAACATATTTTATTTTTCCTTCTTTTTGATATATTTTTTATTTATTTATAGATAAAATTTTTGAAAACAAATGTATTTAAGACTATCTGATTTGTTGATGTTGGAATCGTTTATTACTGTTGTTTCAAAAATTTTATGTTGGGCTTTGATACAAAAAAAGATTACTTTGAAAGTAATCTGGTTTTTATTTTTTTATTGTTTTGAATAACTAGTTTAAAGTCATTACGGACGAGAAAGGTTAACGTTTTTTTAATTTTTTGATAGTGATGTTTTTAATGTTTTTTACTTGTTTTAAAGATAAATTAAGTTTTTCAGCAATTTCGGTGTTGGTATAACATCTTTGATAATCTTCATTGATATTCCCTAAAGGAACACCAAAACTTAAATGGATAATTTTGAATTCGGTTTTGCTTAACTTAACTTTCATTTTTTTTAAAAAAATTTCATGATTAACTTGTTTTAACCATAATTGATGAGGGTTAAGAATTTGACAATGCCATGTATGTTTTTCTTCTTGAAAAGAAGGATTATTAGTTTTATGAGTTTTTTGAGGAATTGAAGGAGAATGACTTTTTCTTATTAATTCTCTGATTTCCGATTTGATAGTTGGAGTTGCGTAAGAAATGAAGTTATAACCTAAATCTTCGTAATTATTGAGGGCTTTGATTAATCCTAAAATCCCTTCTTGGTATAAATCCTCTTTTTGAAGGACACGCGGATAATATTTAAATTGCTTAACTAATTTATTTACTAATGGCAAATGTAAATCGATTAGTTGATAACGAATTGTTAAATTCTTTTTATTTTTTAAAAAATCTTTAAATAATTCTTGTCTCTTTAACATTTAATGCCTTTCTAAAAAACGTTTTTAGAAAAGATATGAAATTTTTTTTAGTCTTGAAACACAAAAAAAGACTAACTTAATAGTTAGTCTTAAAGATTTTTTAAAAAATAAAAAGTGTCTAAACTTTTGGAACAGTTCACTTTCATTGAATTTAGAGATTTAGGTAAATCAATAGTTTTAGTTTCTTTTAATGGACAGTTAATGATGTATTTATAATCAGTAGTTTCGCATTCAAAACGAGTATTATTATTTGAACATTTTTGATTATAAGTATTACCAATTTGTATATTAACATATTTCACAATATCATAACTTGGAGTTAATGATTTAGGTAAATTTATCATTTCAATTACTTTATGTTTTTGTTTGAATTTAAAAGCATATAAAAGAATTAGATTGAGTTTCATGATTGATTAAATCATTGTAAGAAAGAGTATTTGAACCATAAAAACGATAGCCTTTTGGAAAGTATAATGAATGATAATTATTAGATGCATCTAGTGCATATGGTAAAATGATGCATAAATGTTAGCATTATTATAACAATTTTTTCTAATGTCAATTTGGCGATTAGTTAAATTAATTCTAAAAAAAACTCAGTTAATAAATAACTGAGCTATATTTATAATTAAATATTTAATTATTTGTTTATTCGATATCATTTCTTAATCTTAAACAATTAAAAATAACTAATAAAGTACTTCCTTCATGAGCAATAACTGCTATAGGCAAAGGTAATTCACGGGAAATATTAATTAAACAAAATACTATTATAATAGAAAAAGCGAATATAATATTTTGCCATACCACTCTATTTAATTTTTTAGAAATCTTATGCGCATATATTATTTTTCTTAAATCATTTTTAACTAAAACAATATCTGCGATATCAATAACAACATCGCTACCCTCTTGTAAAGTTATTGAAATATCAGAAGCAGCTAAAGCAGGAGAATCATTAACTCCATCACCAACCATAGCAACAACATGTTTTTGTTCTTTCATTTCGTTAATATATTTAACTTTATCTTCTGGCAAACAATTAGAAAAAACATAATTCAAATTCAAATCAAAAGAAATAGCTTCCGCTACTTGTTTATTATCGCCTGTCAGCATAGTAGTATTTACATTATTTTTATTAAAATACTCAATCATTTCTTTAGATTCATCACGAACTATATCAATGATAGCAAGAATAATAATAATTTTATCATTATGACTAAAATAAATAACTGTTTGGCCTTGATTCAAAAATTCTTGAGTTTTTTCTTCTATTTCGGTAGGAACATTTTCAAAAATATTATATTTAGCTATTTTATAATGATTATCTTTTTGATCGAAAGCTTCAACTCCAACTCCAATTAAATTAGTAGTTTGTAATTTTAAAGAAAAATTTAAATCAAAATTTTCTTTAAAATATTTTTGTATTGCAAAAGATATTGGATGATTAGAATCTTTTTCCATCGTCCATAAAATATCTAAATATTGTTTTCTTTCGTTTTCTAATATTTCTGAATTAAAAAAAATCGCTTTAACTTCAATTTTTCCTTGTGTTAAAGTACCTGTTTTATCAAAAACAATAGTTTTAACCTCAGATAAAATACCTAAAGATTTTCCGTTTTTTAATAAAACTCCTTTTTTAGCTAAATTAGAAATAGCTGAAAGAGTAGCTGGTATATCAGCGACAGCTAAAGCACATGGAGCAGCGACAGTTAAAAAAATCATACTTTTCAATAAAATTTTTCTAAACTTTATATCTGTATAACAAAAATAATTGTATATTCCGGATATAACAATAAACCCTAAAATAGCAAAAATAATTGATTTAATATATACAGGAGCTATTTTATTAATGAAAGAAGCTTTTTTAGAAACATTACTTTGAATTTTTTCAGTTAATCGGATTATTTCAGAAAAAATAGTTTTATCTTCTGTTTGAGTAATTTCAACTATCAAAGTATTACTTAAATTCAAATTACTACCAAAAACTTTATCGCCTTCTTTTTTTTCTAAAGGAATACTTTCGCCTGTAATAGTTGATTCGTCTATGGAAGACTGACCTGATACAATAACGCCATCAGAAGGTATTTGCTCACCGTTCAAAACCACAACTCGATCGCCTATTTGTAAATCAGAAACATCTATCAATTCGTAATCATTATTTTTTTTTAATAATTTAGCTTTTTTGGGTTTTATATCTAAAAGTTTTTTTATATCCTTTTGATTTTTATTTTCAACATATTCTTCTAAAAATTGAGCTCCTCCAAAAATAATAATCAATAAAATAGATTCATTATATTTTTCCATAACAAAAGATAAAAAAGAAACTAAAATCATTAAAATATGAACATTAAAAGTTAATTTTCGATTTTTCTTGGTTTGTTCGTAAGTTTTAACAAAACCTTCTTTAATAACTGGATATCCAGTTAAAAATAAAATCAAAATTGTTAAAAATATTTTGAAAAATATTAATTTTGAGTCATCCATTCCAAAAGAAATTCCAAAATCTAACGGAAGAAAAAATAAAAAATAAAATAAAAGACCTATAAAAAATAAATAAATAAATTTTTTATGACTTTCAAATTCTTTTTCTTTCAAAGTACTATCCCATATAATTATAATATTATCTTTCTAAAGAATTTATAAAATCACTATCTTAAAAACAATTTTGTTTTTTAAAAATTTATTTTTAATTTTATCAAACTGATAGAATATCATCCTCTATTGGTCCATTACCTTCTAATTGTGAATTGTTTTCTGTTACTTCTTGGAAAACTTTTTTACATTCTTCTTCGATCATCTGTCTTGTTTCTTGAGTAATTGGGTGAGCGATATCTATATAAACGCCTTTAGAATTTTTTGTACTTGGCATTGCGATAAATAAGCTTCTTTCGCCTTCGATAATTTTAATACCATGAACCACAAAACAATCATTTAATGTAATAGATGCTTTTCCTCTTAATCTAGTTTTACTGTTAGGATATAAATTCACTTTAACATTTGTAACTTGAAGATTGCTTTGGCTATCTTCATTTTCGAATGTTCCCATTTCCATTTTACTTTCTTCTTTATCAACCATTTCTTGGAAAGTGTTTTTAACTTTCTCTTCGATCATTTGTCTTGTTTCTCTATTTATAGGATGCGCAATATCTACATAAATTCCTTTAGAATTTTTTGTACTTGGCATTGCGATAAAAAGACCTTTTTCTCCTTCTATAACTTTAATATTATGAACTACAAAACAATTATCCAATGTAATAGAAGCGACAGCTTTTAATCTATTTTTATTAGTATATAAATTTATTCTTACGTAAGTAACTTGCATTTTAATATATATTTCCCTTATTAATAATTTATCTTATTTTATATTTAATTAAATATAATTGTAACACTATAAAGTATGTTAACATATTTATTAAAAAATAACATCTTTATTTTAATATTTTATATAACTTTATATTTTTTAATTCTTTAATTTCTATTTAAAATTAAAAAATTTTAAAAAAAGAATTGTTATTTCTTTAAATCTTGAAATACTAATTTCTTCGGCTCTAATATTTTTAGAAATATTATGTTTTTGAAAAAAATTTAAAATTTCATTTTTATCAATATCAAAATTTTTACTTAAGTTGTTAAGTAAATTTTTTCTTTTTTGTTGAAAAGAAGCTTTAACAAATCGATAAAAATCTTTTTCGATAAATTCTTTTTCTTCATTATTTAAATCTAATTTATCAAATCTCAAAACAATACCATCAACTTTAGGTTGCGGAAAAAACATATTTTTTTTTATTACTTTTATTTTAGTAATACAAGTTAAAGATTGTACTAAAACACTTAAAGCATTATAATTTTTTTCTTTTTCCTTAGATATAATCCTTAAACCTACTTCTTTTTGAATCATAATAGTAAAAGTTCGGATTTGAGGTATAAATAAAATCTTAAATAAAAGAGGAGTAGCAATAGAATAAGGCAAATTGCCGATCAAAACTATTTCTTCTTTTTGAAAATATTTCACAAAATCTTCTAATAAATCGCGTGTTAAAACATCATCATAAATAATATTAATTTTAGATTCTTCATCAAAATCTAAAAAAATCTTTAAATCAGAATCAATTTCATAGGCCAAAACCTTTTTAGCTTTAGGCAATATTAAACGAGTTAAAGTGCCTTTACCGGGGCCAATTTCAACAACATTTTTATTTTCTAAATCAGCTTTTTGGATAATATTTTTTAATAAATTCACATCATTTAAAAAATTTTGTCCATATTTTTTTTTAAATATATGCTTTTGTTTCATTATTAATATTCTCTATAAAAAAATTTTAATTTTTTTTGTTTTTTTTGCGATTTCTTATTTAAAACAACATCATTAATAATAGGCGATTCTTCGCTAAAAACTTTAGTTAGTGTTTTATCTTTTGTATAAATTAAAATACTTTCACCAATATTCTCGTCATCATTTTTATAAATACAAAAGGGGATATCTGTATCATAAGTATAATATTCTTTGTTTCGGCCATAATAATTATTAATTTTTTCAATTTTTTTTTTATTTTCATAATTATTATCTAAGTAACTCCAAATCTTACGATTTAAAAAATCAAAACATAAATCAGATAAAATTTTATCTTTTTCATCTTTTAAATAAAAGATTAAAGTGTTTGTATAAAAATCATCAATATTCAAATAAGCTTGAATATCATCAGGGTTTTTCTGAAATTTTCTTAAAATAGAAAGAATATTATTAGAATTATTTTTGCAATCTATTTCGAATTTATAATTTTCCTCTAATAAATAAAGAAGTCTTTTAAAAATGTTTCTAAAAATAACCGAAAATCCTAATACTTTAGAATGATTATATACTATAGAATACATATGATAACGACTAATTAAATAATTTTCTATAACAGAAATATTTTTTTTTTGGAACACAATCTTTTTATTTATTTCATCTATTTCTATACTCCGAATTAAACGTTCAGAATCAATATAACCATAACTTACCCCAACAAAAAAAGCATCTCTTTTTAAATAATCTAAACGATCGAAATCTAATTGACTTGTTAAAAGTTGTTCAATCAACTGAAATTTATTTTCTTTTTTGATTATAGAAGCGACATCATATTTAAAATCAGGATCAAGTTTATCTAAAATATCAACAATCTGAAAATGTTTTTCGATTATTTCTGCACTTTTTTTTTCATGACAAGTTTTAAAAATTTCCTCAAAAACATGAGAATAAGAACCATGACCTACATCATGTAATAAAGCCGCAGTTAATAAAAGCATTTTATCTCTATGATTAAATATGTCTTTTAAAACATTATTATTTTTGTCTAAAAATCTTCTAGCTAATTCATAAACTCCTAAACTATGAATAAAACGAGAATGTTCACCGCAACTGAAAACAATATGGACAAAACTCAATTGTTTAATTCTCCTCAATCTTTGCATAGGAAAAGTATTAATTAATTGTTCTACAAAATCATAATCAATATATATGTAACCATAAATAGCATCATTAAAAACTTCGGGTTTTTGTAATTCTTGAGGCGGTTTGTATTCTTTAGATGCTATATTATTTGTATTATTAGTCAATATCTAATAAACTTCTTTCTGATAAATAATCTTAATTATTATCTTATTCAAATCTAAAACTTTAACCAAATTGAATATATAAACCAATCGCTTATTATATATATTATAATAAAAATTTTAAAAAATACATTTTATTTTTATTTATTAAAGAAAAATATTTAAATAATTTAAATTTTTAAAATCAATTGCGCTGAATCCCCTGTTTTTAACAAAAAAGCGCTTGCATCATCAGTATCTAAATGACATTCTAATGAAAAACTTTCATCTACACGACATAAAACATTTCCTAAAATACCTGATTTAATACCATCAATTTTAATATTAACTACTTGTTTATCTACAACATTAAATTCCTTAGCTTCTTGTGGCGAAAAATGAATATGTCTATCAGCTATAATGACGCCTTCTTTAATTTCGACTTTGCCCTTAGGCCCTATCAAAATAGCTGGAGCAGAACCTTTAATATCTCCTGAAGATCTAACAGGAACTTGTATTTTAATTCTTAAGCTGTCACTTTGGCTTATTTCTACTTGATCTAATTTTCTTACAGGACCTAAAATACGCACATTTTTTAAAATTTGTCCTGATGAACTCATAACATCAATTTTTTCTTCAGCGGCAAATTGCCCTTTTTGTTTTAAATTTTTATAAAAAGTTAATTTATAATTTTTGGAACCAAATAAAATATCAAGTGTTTCTTGAGATAAATGTGCATGTCTTCCTGAGATGCCTATTGGTATTAAATTCATAATTTCATATATCCTAATTTCTATTTAATTTATTTTTGTTTTTTTTAATTCGAATGATTTAATTAATATTATTAATTTAATAAAAAAATATTACAAATTTTCATAATAATTGTTTTTATTCAATTGTATACAAATAATCAAAAAATCATTATCATATTTAAATTATATAATAATGTAAATAAAATCAATAATTTAAATTAAATTCTGATCATTTGGCCAAATATAAAATAATCCTGAACGTTCGAATTGTTCATTATTCATTTTATTTTTAAGTTGATCGTGAGGTTCTGTGAAGAAAGAATTTAAATTTTTCCATGTGTCCTTATAATATGTGTCTGTATTATAATTTTCAATAATTTTCTGAGCTGTACAGTAAGATTTATTAATAATATCAAAAATTATTGTTTCTTTATCTTTGACTATTACTTTTTGATTTTCATTATTTGGTAAACCTTCAGGATTTAACATTCCAAATTTATCTATCATTTCGGAAGCAATTATTTTAGCTTTTTGTAAATCATCAGAAGAACCTATACTAACAGATTTATAAAAAATTGATTCGGCTGCTCTTCCGCCGAACAATATAATAATTTTTTGCAAAAAATCATCACGAGTTAATAAATTTCTATCTTCCTTAGGAAAAGATAATGTATAACCACCTTTATCACCTCTCGACTCGACATTAATACGATTTACATTAAAATTAAAAGCTTTAGATACAACAGCGTGACCTAATTCATGTTGAATAATTCTATTTTTATCTGAATTGCTTTCAATAACTTTATTTTTGGGTCCTAAAACTACTTCGTCCCAAGCATCATAAAAATTATCTATTGTTACTATAGTTTTGCCCTTATGATCTTTTTCATTAGCTAATTTTTTTACTTCTTTTATCAAAGAATTAATTTGTGCAGCAGTAAAATGAGTTTTTGATAAAAATTTAGATAAAGTTATTTTGTCTTCGGATAGAGGTAAAAATGTTTTATCTTTATTTTTACTAAAAAAATATTCAAGAAGTTCTTTAATATCAGAATGATTAGGATATCCTAAATAAATATGATTACCTAAACGTCCTTCTCTAATCAAAGCTTCATCTAACAAATCTTTTCTGTTGGTAGAGCCAAAAACAATTCCATAAGGAGAATTTTTAATTTTTCCATCACCAGAATGAAAACCATCAATTTCTGATAATAAAGCGTTCAAACTGTTTTCTGTTTCGATAGATGAACTTCCTTCCGAACTTCTTTTTCTACCTATAGAATCTATTTCATCAATAAAAATAAAAAAATACTTTTGACCCTTATTCATAGCCGTCTCTCTAGCTGTTTTAAACAGTTTTCTAATACGAGCAGCTCCTACACCTACATATTTTTCTACAAATTCAGAACCATTAACAACATAAAAAGATGCATTTTGTTTCAAAGAACCAGCTAAACAATTAGCTAAATAAGTCTTACCTGTTCCAGGAGGACCATGTAACAAAAATCCTCTAGGAATATCTTTATTTGCGTCTTTAATATTTTGTATTAATTCCAACATTTGTTGTTTGACAGGCTCATAACTTCGAAAATCATTTTCAATTGTAAGATGATTTTCTTTAATTATTTTATCTTCGGCCCATTTTTTATCTTGATCGATTAACAAATCGCCATTTTTATTTGTCATTGTACGAATACCCAAATACAAAAAGAAAATCATTACAACATAAAAAATAATATTAACAATTATTTGAACTATTGATAAATAATATTTCAATTTTTTTTTCTTTTTAGGTAATAATGGCGGCGGTGTCGATCTATTACCTTGAGGATTTTCGAATATTTGTGATTCCCAATTCATTGTATATCTCTCTTTTTATATTTTATTTTGGAAATAAAAATATATTTTTAAAACAACTTATATTTAATAATCATTTAATTCAAAAATATAAAAAAATTTTGAATTAAATTAAAATTTTTTTATATTTTTAAAAGATTTAATTTTGTTTTAATTTATATTTTTGCAAAAAATTTTGTAATACAGAAAATGGTTTTTTTTGAATTTGAGTTTGAGTATAATCAAACGATAAAGGAACTAATTTATTAATAGTAACTAAATGGCGATTTAAGAAAACTTCTTTTTTGAATTGAATTAATTTAGATTTTATTTTTAAATTTAAATTATTTAAATTATCAAAAATATTTTCTAAATTATCAAATTGATCCAATAATTTCAAAGCTGTTTTAGGTCCTATCGAAGGAACTCCTTTAATATTATCCGAATTATCTCCTGTTATACTTTTGAAATCAATTATTTGATTAGGACTCAAACCGAATTCTTTCTCTAATGTTTGAAAATCATAATAAATAACATTTTTTAAACCTTGTTTGATTAAACAAACTGTAATATTAGAATCTACTAATTGAAGTAAATCTTTATCACTAGAAAAAATAAGAACAGAAATATTATTTCTTCCTGCTTGTTTTGCGATAGTTCCGATAATATCGTCCGCTTCGTAACCATCTTGTGAACAATGATGTATTCCTGACAAAGTTAAATATTCTTTAATTAAAGGAATTTGATGAATCAAAGATTCAGGAGTTTTAACACGACTTTGTTTATATCCTTCGTAAAGTTTATGTCTATATGTTTTATGTTTAGAATCAAAAGCGACACAAATATAATCTTCAGTTTGCTCCAAAATTTTTCTAAACATATTTATAAAAACTATTAATGCATTTACATCTTGTCCTTCTTTATTTTGCATTAATTTTTGTTGTTTATAATAAGTAGCGTAATAAGCTCTAAAAACTAAAGAATTACCATCTACTAAAACTAATTTACGCATGTTTTTATTTAATCTCCAAAACAAATATTTATAAACAAAAAAATCATTTTTAATTTAAAAATTTACTCAATAAGTCTTCAGGATTGTTTACATCATTTAAATCTAAATTCTTCATTTGTTTAGATATTTGTTTTTGTTTTTTAATAAATTCTATTAAATGACTAATGTCGGCTGGTTCACTTCCTGAACCTTTAACGATTCTAGTTCTTCTTCTATTATTATTTTCAATTAATTTAGGTTTCAATCTTTCTTCTTTGGTCATACTTTGAATAATAGATCGAAATTTTTGAATAACATCACTTTCTAAAAAAGGCATTTTTTTGATTTTAGAATTGATCCCTGGAATAAAACTTAACATTTTATTCATAGAACCTAATTTTTTTAACAACTTAAGTTGTTTTATTAAATCATTATAATTATAATCTTCTTGTAAAATTCTATCTAAAACTTCTTTGTCTTGTTTTGTATTTATTTTATCTTCTACATTATCAATTAAAGTTAAAATATCACCCATATCTAATATTCTAGAAGCCATGCGTTCTGGATAAAAAATTTCGAAATTATCATCGTTATGTTTTTCCGAAGAAGAAGTAAATTTAATAGGTAAATTAGTGATATACTTCATTGATAAAGCAGCTCCACCTTTAGTATCAGAATCCATTTTGGTTAAAATAATACCTGTAGCTCCTATTTGTTCATGAAAACTCTTAGCTATATTCACAGACTGTTGACCTAAAAGAGCATCGGCTACAATTAATACATCAGAAGGATTAACTTTTTTCTTAATATTTTTTATTTCTTCTATCATTTCATTATCAATAGTCAAACGTCCCGCTGTATCGACAATAACTGTATCAAAATTATTTTGTTCAGCATATTTTATACCATTGTTGACAATATCCAAAACTTTTTCATCTTTTTGAGTAAAAACTTCAATACCTGTCTTTTCACCAATAGATTTCAACTGTTCTACAGCTCCAAATCTATACATATCAGCGGCAATTAATAAAACTTTTTTTTGCATTTTCTTTTTAATCCAAAAAGATAATTTGCCAGCAGTTGTAGTTTTTCCGCTGCCTTGTAATCCCATCAAAAGAATAATATTTAATTTTTTATCTAAACTTAAAGCAGTATTTTTATGACCTAAAATAATTGTCAAAATATCTTTTATAATTTTAATAACTTGTTCTTGAGGCTTAATTCCTTTAAGAACTTCTTGACCTAAAGTTTTTTGCTTTATTAATTCATTAAATTCAGTGATAACTTCGTAACTTACATCGGCTTCAAGTAAAGATACACGAATTTCTTTCATTATCGTTTCAATATCTTGAGAACTAATAAATTTTTTTCCTCTGATTTTATTTATGATTTTAGAAAAACCATCACTTAAAAAACTCATTTTATTTTTATAATCCTCTTCTTATTAATGTTAATCTTAAAAAACTACTTACCAAATAAAGCATCAATATACTGATTAATATCGAACAATATTAAATCATCTACTTTTTCGCCAATGCCTATATATTTAGTTGGCAAATTATAAATATGTTTAATAGTTAAAATTAATCCGCCTTTAGCAATTCCATCAAATTTAGTTAAAATAATATCGCTTAAAGAAACTGTTTTATTAAATAATTCTACTTGTTTTAATCCGTTCTGCCCAATCATAGCATCTAAAATTAAAAAAGTTTTATGAGGAGCTTTAGGATATATTTTTTTAATAACTTTTTTAACTTTTTCTAATTCTTTCATTAAATTAACTTTGTTTTCTAATCTTCCAGAGGTATCACATAAAATTATATCAAAATCTCTATTTTTGGCATAAGTCAAAGCTTCGAAAAATACACTTGAAGTAGAATTACTATTTTCTTTATAAAAAACTTCGTTATTAGTTTTTGATCCCCATATCTTCAATTGTTCTATAGCGCCTGTTCTAAAAGTATCTCCAGCTACTAATAAAACTTTCTTATTTTGTTTGTTATATTGAGCAGCTAACTTTCCAATAGTCGTTGTTTTACCTACTCCATTAACACCAACAAATAAAAAAATTTGTGTTTCATCTTTTTCCGATAAAAGTTCTTCTTGTTTTAGGACGTCGTCGCCTTTTTGATAAAAAGAAAGTATCTCATTTTTAATTAAAGATAATAATTCAGAAGATTTTGAAATTTGATTTTCTTTAATTCTTTGTTTAATTTGCGTAATTAAAAAAGAAGAAGTTTTAAATCCGATATCTGATTTAATAAATAAAATTTCTAAATCATCTAATAAAGTTAAATCAATATTTTCTGTTTTTAAAACAGCATCAGACCATTGAATAAAATCATATTCTAATTTTTTAATTCCTAAAAAAAATTCTTTTTTAGGATTTTTTTTAAATAATTTTTTTAAAAAATTAAACATACAAACACCTTTTTGATATATTTTTTGAAAAAACAAATCACCAAATTATAATAAAAAAATATTTAACAAATTGTAATTATTAAATTATTTTATTTATCTTTTTTTTAAATTTTGGTTTAAACTGACAATTTTTTTACATTTTGGATAAGAACTACAACCTAAAAAATCTCCATATCTACCTTTTCTTTTTACTAAAAAAGCGCCACATAAATCACATTTTTCTTCTGTTTCAACAACTTCTTCTTTTTTAGTCTTCAAACTTATAATTTTTTTGCATTTTGGATAAGCGCCGCACCCTAAAAAATCACCATATTTACCTTGTCTCTTTACCAAAAAAGAGCCACATAAATCACATTTTTCTTCAGTAACAATAGGTTTAGGCTTTTCTATTTTTTGATTAGCCATATCATAAAGTTCTATAAAATCATTATAAAATTCTTTTAATAAATTTAATTTATCAACTTTACCAGAAGAAATTTCATCTAATTTTTTTTCCATTTGTGCTGTATATTCTACATTAATTATAGAAGAAAAAAATTTATCTAAAGTTTCTTTAGTTAAAACTCCTAATTCAGTACAAACCATTTTTTTATCGTCAATTATAACATAAGATCTTTTTTTTAATATCTCTATAATCGAAGCGTAAGTAGAAGGTCTTCCTATTTTTAAATGTTCTAATTCTTTAATTAAAGAAGCTTCTGTAAAACGAGAAGGTGGAGTGGTCATTTTTTTAATTATTTCAATCTCTTTGTAACTATATTCTTTATTGATTTCTAACAGAGGTAAAAAAACATTTTTAAAAGAAGTTTGTAAAGCTTTATAATAGCCTTCAAAAACCATTTCATTAGCTTCGGCTAAAAAATTATATTTATCTACTTTAAAACAAAATTGATTTTTATTGATAACAGCTTCTGACATAAAACTAGCTAAAGTACGTTCATAAATCATATTATATAAATAAAATTCATATTTAGTTAAATATTTAGTTAAACTATCAGGAGTTCTTGTAATATCAGTCACTCTAATAGCTTCATGGGCGTCACTAATATTTTTATTTTTATTATATTTTGATGTTTGAGCACTTCCTAAAAATTCTTTACCATATTGTTTTTTAATAAAAGATTGTATTGTTGTACTAAATTCATCAGAAATCCTAAAAGAATCTGTTCTCATATAAGTTATTAACCCGACCCTTAAATTATCTATTTCAACACCTTCATAAAGTTTTTGAGCTGTAATCATAGTATTTTTGGCTCCCATAGAAAGATTTTGAAAAGCATCTTGTTGTAATGTAGATGTAATAAAAGGTTTAGGAGGTTTTTTAATAACTTTTTTATTTTGAATACTTTCTAATAAAAATTTTTTATCTTTAATTTTATTAAAAATTTGAAACGCTTCTTCTTCTTTAATTTTATGATCCTTAGGTATAATTACTAAATTAGCTTGAAAATTATCAAAATGAACTCTAATTAAATTATATTCTTCTGGAACAAATTTTTTACGTTCTTCTTCTAATCCGACAATTAATTTTAAAGCAACTGATTGAACTCTTCCTGCTGATTTAGCATTAACTTTCTTTACTAAACCTGATAGTTTAAAACCAATAATTCTATCTAAAATTCTTCTTGTTTCTTGGGAATCTACTAATTTTTCATTAATAACAGAAGGAACTGTGAATGCTTTTTGAATAACACTTTTAGTGATTTCGTTAAATAAAATTCTATTTTTATCTTTTTTATCTAAATTCAAAACTTGTGATAAATGCCAAGCTATCGCTTCGCCTTCTCTATCAGGATCCATAGCTAAAAAAACTTTTTTATTTTTTGTTTTTCGAATCAAGTCTTGAACTGTTTGTTGTTGTTTATCAATAATAATATAATCAGGATGAAAATTATTTTTAATATCGACTCCTAAACGTCCTGAACCTGACAAAGCTAAATCTCTAATATGTCCTTTCGAAGATAAAACTAAAAAATCATCGCCTAAATAACTACTAATAGTTTTGGCTTTAGAAGGAGATTCTAAAATAACAACTTTTTTTTCCATAACACAAATCAACTTTCTTGTTTTGACATATCTGTTTTTATTTTACTTTATATATCTATAAAAAAGTTTTTAAAGTAAGATCATAATTAACTTTTGGCATTTTATTACTTTGGATTTTTTTAAAAATCATCAATAATAAATTATTTTCTTGTTTCAAATAATCAACATCAGAAATATTATTATGTGTTTTGGTCATCAAAAATTGAAATGAAATTTCTTGTTCTAAATCTAAATCAGTAAATTTAAAAAGTTTTTTTAGATAATGAGAATAATTTATTTGTAAGTATTTTAAAAAATAATCGATAATTGCTTTTTTTATGAAAAGAGTTTCTTTAATACAACCGCAAATAGCTAAAGAATATCCTATTTCCTTATAATTAAATTTAGGCCATAAAACTCCTGGTGTGTCTAATAATTTCATATTATTTTCTAAATTAATCCATTGTATTTGTTTAGTAACTCCTGGAAAATTAGCTGTTTTCATTACCTTTTTACCTGCTAAACAATTAACTAAAGTGGATTTTCCTACATTAGGAACACCTACAATCATAAATTTTAGAAATTTTTTTATTTTTATTCCTTTACATTGAAAAATTTCTCTAATTTTTGGATATATCTTATTAATATTAATTTTTTGTTTAGCGTCGATATTCAAAGTATGTAAAAATTTTTTTTGATGAAAAAAATCAAGAAAAAACCTATTTTTATCTAAATCAGCAAGTGAACTTTTATTTAACAAAATTAAAAAAGGTTTATTATTTAAAAGTTTTAAAAGTTCAAAATTCATACTAGAAAAAGGAATTCTTGCATCTAAAAGAATTAAAATGCAATCAACAAATTTTAAATTATTTCTAATATTTTTTAAAGTTTTGGACATATGTCCAGGGAACCATTGAATATCAATCATCGAAACAATACCGTTGCCTATTTTATTTTAATAATTCCTCTTTAGTATTTATAATGTCTTTTTCTAATTCATTTAAAATATCATCTATATTTTGAGTTTCAAATATTTTTTTACTATAAACTTGATAAATTTCTTCTCCCATAATTGTAATAATAGAACATCCTATTTTAATAATAATTTTATCATAAAAAATTTTCATAAAAGTTGTTTTAACCCAGTGAAAAGGATTTAATAAATTTAAGGTATTTGAAAAAATATTATAAATTTTACGAGTTTTACGATATTTCTGTACATACTTTTTATCTACTAATTTTTGTTTTAAAACAAAAATTTGTTTCAAAGTCATTTTTTTAAAATAAAATATAATTTTTTTATTAAATAAACTATCTAGTCTATCATGAACATACTGAATTAAAGCTAAACTTTCTTTAATATTCAGTTCTAAATAGGGAAATTCAGACTTAGGATAAAAAGTAGAAGATACTTCTAAAATTAAATTTTTACAATTGAATAATAAAGAAGAAATATAATCATCTGGTTTCTTTTTGATATCTTGTTTAAAAATTGCTTGTTTCTCCTTAATTAATTCATTCATATCTTCATTTGATAATTTATCATTTTTATTTTCTGTTTGATAAATGTTTTTATTAAAATTTCTTAAAATAGAAAATAAATATACTAAAGAAAAAAATATAAATCCCGAAATTAAACCTGCAAAAAAAGAAATAAAAAATCGAAAATTATCACAATTAAACCAATTCGGCAAATTCCAATCCATTAAAAACTCCTTAATTACAAAAATAAAAATTCTTTTTATTAATTTTAAAATAAAAAAAGAAATTTTGCAAAAATAAACATATAATAATAAATCAATTATTTTCTTTCTTTAAACCCAAATAAAGAAATTTATCTCTTCCAAGTGTAGAATTTAAATATAAATTAGGAATCCAAATAATAATATTTTGTTGATCCGTTACTAACCAAATCTTTTTCCTTTCATGTAAAGGTATTTTAGAATTAATAAAAAATTTTTTTAATTTTTGAGTTCCAAAAGAAAATTTTAAAATATCACCTATTTTTTTAGTTCTCACCAAAAAAGGTGGTTGAAGACAATTTTGATCATAAAATATCTTTTGCGTCGCAAAACAAAAAGATAAAAAATTTTTATCAGAAGCATAATGTATGGAAGGTTTAAAATTTTTAGAAATAACTTCGGAGTTTCTCTGTTTCCAAAAAAATTTATAATATTGTTTAACTAATATACATTCTTTAGATAAAAAATCCCATTGCATATTAGGTTTATTATTATTTTGTAAACCTTTTACAATATTATTAATCAAAGAAAAATTTTTATCAATTTTTTTTTCTTCCAATAAAAATAAAATAACATCTTTTTGAATAACAATATCTAGTTTTAAAAAAGATTGTAAATTAAAAAAAGTTTTATCTATTCTTTTATCTAAAAAAAAATAAGTTTGTTTTCTTATCAAATTATTAATTTCCGACATTTGAAAATGAAACTTTTGAATATTTTTCAAAAAATTATTTATCTCTTTGAAAAAAGGTATAACTTGATTTCTTATTTTATTTCTAGTGTACATATTCAAAGAATTAGTATAATCTTCTAAAAAAGATATTTTTTTATCAGAAGCATAATCCAAAATTTTTTTTTTTGGAGTGTACAAAAAAGGTTTTAAAAAATAAAAACCATCATGAAAATAAGATGCTTGCATGCCACTATATCCTAAAAAAGAACTGCCTCGGGAAATTTTGAATAAAATATTTTCAGCTAAATCATCTAAATGATGAGCCGTTATTAAATAAAAAGTCTTATATTTTTCGGCAATTTGTTTTAATTTTTCTTTTCTAAGTATTCTAGCTTCATTTTGAAAATTTTTTCCTACTATTTGTAATTCGAAATAATAAAAAGGAATTTTATTTGAAAAACAATATTTTTCAACTAAAATTTTATCTTCTAATGATTCTTTTCGTTTCAAATGATTAAAATGAACCACAACTAAATTATACTGTAAATGATATAAATAATCTAACAAGACCATAGAATCAACACCACCACTTACAGAAATAATATAAATATTTTGTTTATCTAATTTGAAACATAAAGAAGAAAAAATCATAATTTAAATTCCTTTTGAATATTTTAAGATATTTTTATTATTTTATATTTTTGTTTCTAATTTTTTTAATTTTAACACATTTAATTGTTTTTCATCAACTAAATTGGGGCTTTGCATCATTAAATCTTGGCCGCTTTGAGTTTTAGGGAAAGCAATTACATCTTTGATATTGTTTGTTTTAGTAAATAACATCACTAAACGATCTAACCCTAAAGCGACGCCGCCATGAGGAGGTGCACCGTATTTCAAAGCTTCATTGAAAAAACCAAAATTTTGTTCAATCTCTTCTTTTTTAAAACCTAATTTATTAAAAATAAATTCTTGAACTTGAGATTGATAATTTCTTAAAGAACCTCCGCCAATTTCATAACCATTCCAAACCAAATCATAAGTTTGTGCTTTTACTTTATCAGGTGTCTCATATAATTGTTGAACATCAATAGGTGAAGTAAAGGGATGATGCATAGAATAATATCTATTGTCTACTTCATTAAATTCTAATAAAGGAAAATCAACAACCCATAATAAAGATTCTTTATGCGATACATATAAATCTAAATTTTTAGCTAATTCATTTCTTAAAAAACCTAAAGCTTTTAACAAATTATCTTCGGTAACTCTCTGCTCTTTATTAAATAAAATAAAAAAACAAATTTCTTGTTCTTCTAAAAAAGAAACATCTTTAATACAATTATTTAAATAACCTTTTAATAAACTATCTTGTTTTTGAATAAAATGCAAATCCAAAGAGAAATTTTTTTTAATTAATTTTTTATATTCATCCAATTTTTTTCTTGAAAAAAATTTTTTAAAATCAGAAATATTCAATTTAATACCTTTAATTATAGATTTAATATTATTTGCATTTAATTGAGTCAAATCAAAATAAGATGTTAAATCTTCAATTAATAAATCGAATCTTAAATCAGGTTTATCTGTTCCATATAAATTCAAAGCTTTATCATAAGTTATCTTTTGTAAAGGAGTTTTTAATTCTTTTTTAAGAATATCCTGAAAAAGATTTTTCATAATTTCTTCTACTAAAGTCATAATTTCTTCTTGGTCAAAAAAAGCCGTTTCAATATCTACTTGAGTAAATTCAGGTTGTCTATCAGATCTCAAATCTTCATCTCGAAAACAACGCGCTATTTGAAAATATCTTTCAAAACCAGATAACATATACAATTGTTTAAAAATTTGAGGAGATTGAGGTAAAGCATAAAAATTATAAGGATGGATTCGCGAAGGAACTAAATAATCTCTAGCTCCTTCAGGAATAGATTTAGATAAAATAGGAGTTTCTAATTCTAAAAAATCATTATCTAAAAGCGTTTTTCGTATATTTTGAGTAATTTGATGACGTTTGATTAAATATTTTTTTTGTTCTTCTTTTCTCAAATCTAAATAACGATATTTTAAACGTTGTTCTTCTAAAGCATTTGTTTGTTCAAAAACATTTAAAGGTAAATTTTGAGCCTCAGATAAAAGATGACATTTTTCAATTAAAATTTCAATTTCGCCAGTTTTTATTTTAAAATTTTTATTTATTCTTTCACGAACTAATCCTATAACTTCGACTACAGTTTCTACTTTAAAAGAAGCTATTTGATCATATTGATGATGATCATGATTAATCACCAATTGTACAATTCCTGAAAAATCTCTTAAAATTAAAAATATTTTCTTTCCTATATTTCTTTTTCTAGCGATCCACCCTTTAATTAAAACTTTCTGACCATTCTGTTTTAATGTTATTTCATTATTAGAAAAAATATATTTTGTTTTCATATTATAAGCATAATCCTTCTTTTAAAAAATTAATGATTTCTTTTTTATCTATAATTTCTGTTTTGTGATTAAAAACATTTTTAATATTAAATTTATTATTTTCGATTTCTTTTTTTCCTATAAAAATAATAAATTTAGGTTTTAAATCTAATATTTTGCGTAATTGTTTTTGAAAATTAAACACTTTATAATTCATTTCCGATTTTATATTATTTTTTTTTATAGTTCTCGATAAAAATAAAGTATCTAACATAATTTCTTTATCTAAAGAAAATAAATAAACATCTAAACATTCTTTTTGATAATTTTGAAAAAACATATTTTCTTCTAAAACGTTCATCAAACGTTCCATACCGATCGCAAAACCCATACTATTAATTCGATGGCCGCTAAATTCTTTCACAAGTTCATTATAATTACCGCCGCCACCTAAAATATAATTTTGTTGATCAACATCAGAAAAAAAAGAAATTTCGAAAACAATATCAGTATAATAATCTAAACCTCTAACTAATCGAAAATCAGTTTCAAAATTAATTTTAGCTTTTTGTAAAATATCTAAAATTATTTGAAATTTAACTTTAGCTTCGTTAGTTAAATAATCAAAAATAACGGGTGCTTTTTTTAAAAAAATTTTCGAAGAACATTCTTTACAATCAAAAATTCTTATAACATTTTGTTTTATTCTTTTTAAACATAAATCGCATAATTGATCTTTGTTTTTTTCAATATAAGGGGCAAAATCATTTAAAAAACGTTTTCGAGATTCTAAATCTCCCAAACTATTAATAATAATTTTAGCCTCTTTTAAATTTAACATATCCAAAAGATCATTTATCAAAAAAAATACTTCTACTTCTGACAAAAAATTTTGAATACCAATAACTTCCACGCCTATTTGATGAAATTGGCGATAACGTCCTTTTTGAGGCCGTTCATAACGAAAAAAAGGACCATAATAATAAAATTTATTTAATTCATTCAAATGATAAAGTTTATTTTCGACATAACTCCTAACAATAGAAGCCGTCCCTTCTGGTCTTAAAGCGATTTTTCTTCCTTTTTTATCTATAAATTGAAACATTTCCTTTAAAACCATATCAGAATATTGAGCGGAACGTTTAAAAACTTCACTATATTCCAAAATAGGAGTTCTTATTTCATTAAAATTATATTTATTTAAATATTTTTTAATTTTATTTTCTACAATAGTCCATTTTTTAACTTCATCAAATGTTAAATCATGGGTCCCTTTAATTTTTTTCATAATTAATTTCATTTAATTGGATCCTCTATAAATTTATCAAACATCAAGTAATTGATATAAACTTGACATCAATTTTTTCTATTTAATTGAACATTAATTAATTTAAAATTTTTATTTTTTTTGAAATCTTTTTTTCATTGCTAAAAAAGAATTAATTTTAGTAATAACTAAATGACAATTAATTTTTTTATTAGCGATAGCGATATATAATTCATTAATATTTTGAATATATTGTTTCTTAAAATTTTCAACTAAAAAATTTTTATCAATAACAAAATCTATTTTATGATTATATAATTCTTTGTCTAAAATTTCTTTCCCGTTTTTCACTAATTCTATGTTTTCTTTATTAAAGAATTTTTTGATTAATTTTTTAACATAAGAAGTTTTAACTATATTTAACCACTTTTTATTCACGCGAAAAATATTTTTATTAGTTCTAATAGAAATAATATCGCCATTTTTTAATATATATTCTAAAGGAACAATTTTACCATTAACAATGGCTCCTGTCATTCTATAACCAATAGAAGAATGAATAAAAAAAGCGAAATCAATCGTAGTAGAGCCTTTTGGCAATTCATAAACTTCTTGTTTAGGAGTGAAAACATAAACATTTTCTGTTAAAATATCATTCTTAATAGAATCTACAAAATTTTGAGAATTTTTATGTAAATCATTATCTGAATCTTTTGTTATTTTTATTAATTCTTGATACCATCTTAATTTTTTAGCAATTTCTAATTGTTTATCTTGTTTAGAATAAATTTTATTTTCTTTATAACCCCAATGAGCCGCAATGCCTTTTTCGGCAATTTCGTCCATCTGTCTAGTTCTGATTTGGACCTCAAATAAAGTTCCATCCTTAGATAAAACAGTATTATGCAAAGATTGATATAAATTAGGTTTTGGAATAGCAATATAATCTTTAAATCTTAAAGGTAAAGGAGAATAATTCGAATGAATAATGCCTAAACAACGATAACATGCGTCTACTTCATCTACAATAATACGAATCGCTAATAAATCAAAAATCTCTTCAAAACTTACTTTTCTTTGTTTCATTTTTTTATAAATGCTATAAATATTTTTACTTCTACCGCTAATAGAAAAATTTTTAATATTAGATTGAACAAATAAAGTTTGAATATTATCAATAATTTTTTGAATAGATTTTTCTCTTTCATTTTTCTTCATATTAATCAAACGAGAAATGCGATAATACTGCTCAGGATTAATATAACGAAAAGATAAATCTTCTAATTCTGATTTAATTTTAAATAAACCTAAACGATGAGCCAAAGGAACATAAATAGTTAAAGTTTCTTCTGAAATTCTTAATCTTTTGTCAGGTCTCATTATTTTTAAAGTTTGCATATTATGAAGTCTATCAGACAGCTTAACAAGGACAACACGAATATCATTAGCCATAGCTAAAAACATTTTTTGTTGATTCTCAATTTGTCTTTGACGTTGATTAAAAACAATTTTAGTTAATTTAGTTGTTCTTTCGACTATATGAGCAATGTCTTCGCCTACAGCCAATTTTAATTCATCAAAAGTTAAATTAGTATCTTCTAAAACATCATGTAATAATCCTGCCATCAAAGTATTAGGTTCACTTTTTAAATCTGCTAAAATTTGAGCAACACGAATAGGATGAATAATAAAATCTTCGCCTGTTTCTCTTTTTTGTTTTTTATGTTTACGTTGAGCTAATAAATAAGCTTTGTGTATTTGCTTTAAAATATCTTTATCAGTAATATATGAATTAATTTGAACCATTAATTCTTTATAAATCTCTTCCTCATTTTCTAATTTTTGAATTAATTGGTCTTCCATATAAATAAACCTATGCTTTCTCTATTTTTTTATTATTATAAAGTATTTAGAAAAATAAAGTTTAAACATATAACATTTTTTTGTTTTGAGAATAGACTGTTTTTATTATGCCAGCGCCTAAACAAAAATCTCCTTTATAAAAAGAACAAACTTGGCCAGGAGTAACTAATTTAATTTTTTGCGGATAATAAATCTTAATTGTATTTTCATTTAAAAATATAATTTCCACTTCTTGATTAGGTTGACGATAACGAAATTTAGCTTCTATTTCCATTCTAGCATTTTTTTTATAAATATAACCCTCGCAATTTCTCCAAACAACATCAATAATTAAAGCAGAATCGCTATATAAATAAGGACTTTCGGCATTTTGATCTACATAAAGAATATTATTCTTTAAATCTTTTCCAACAACAAACCAAGGAGATTGGTTTTCTTTTGTGACCTTTAAATTTAATCTTTTTCTTTGACCGATAGTATACTTAATAACACCTTCGTGTTCTTTCAAAAAGACACCATTCATATCTTTTATAGGACCTTTATTAGTATTTAAGTAATTATTTAAAAAAACAAAAAAATTTCTTTCGCCAATAAAACAAATACCTGTAGAATCTTTTTTTTTAGCAGTAATTAGATTTTCCTTCACGGCAATTTCTCTCACTTGTTTCTTAGTTAACTCGCCTAAAGGAAACAGAACTTTTTTTAATTGTTCTGTCTTTAATTGAGATAAAAAATAAGTTTGATCTTTATCACGATCAAAAGCTTTAGCTAAAATAATTTCTTTGTTTTTATAAATAATCCTAGCATAATGTCCCATAGCAATATAATCTGGATTAAATTGTTCAACATATTTAACAAAAGTATCAAATTTAATCTTATTATTGCATAAAACATCCGGATTAGGAGTTAAATTCGCTTTTAAACTGTTTAAAAAAGAAGTAAAAACTTGATTCCAATAATCCTCTGAAAAATCAACCTTATGACATTTAATATCCAATTGTTCAGCGACTTTCAAAGCATCACTGAAATCTTGTTCTTGAGGGCAAATATTATTATTAACAAAAGGATTACCTTCTATATCATAATTCAAGCTACTATCCCAATTACGCATAAAAACACCTTCGACTTCATAACCTGCTTTCTTTAAAAGAAAAGCAGCTACACTACTATCGACTCCGCCAGATAAACCAATTATTACTTTTTTTTTCATATTTGACCTTTAAATTTTTAAATATTTTTTATTTAAACTATTCTCTTTCCATGTGAATGGGAATTTTTAATTCTGTACGATAAGAAAGACTATAAGATAAAATTTTAGGCCCAGGAGACATTGTATTTCTTTTATATTGATTTTGATAAAAATTTTTCATATATCGTGTGACTAACAACAAACTTTCTTGATAAGTTAACAAAAAAGTTTTTTCTATTAAAAAAGCTATCTTTTCTTTTCGAAAACTATTATTCAAATGATGATATAAAATAAAATCTTCTACAATAACTTGAAAATTTAAAAATTTTTCTATTTTATATAAATAGAAATTTTTGATATCATCTTCAATAAATATTTTATTTTCTTTAAAATGAAAAATAATTAATTCGGACATTAAAGTATTAGGTATTCCTAAATTTAAATTATATAAAAAAACATTATCTGAACGGAAACTATAATTTATGCTTCCAACGGCCAAATCTGATAAATTATCGCTTTCTAAAATCAATTTATTAAATCCATCATTGAAAAGTTGTTCTAAGTATGAAACTTCGTTTTCTTTAATAATTTTAACATTAGTTATGCCTAAATTTTTTAATAATTTTTTCGTAAAAAATAAAATATGCGGATCATCAGAATAATTTAACTCTTTGATAATAATTTCTAAATATTGTAAATTCTTTTTATTATCGCGAAAGTATTGAACAACTACTAAAAGAATCAAAATTTCATTTAATCTGTTTTTCATTTCTAATACGATTTTAGAATTAAATATAGAAGACATTTTTGTTTTCAAAGATAATACTTGAATAACATTGGATAACTTCAATTGTTTTTCTAATTCTTCTTTGTTATCATCCAAAAAAGGCCTGGAATTAAAATTTTTTTCAAATTCATAAAAATCTACTTCTTCAACTTCGAAATAAGATTTCATAAAAGAAAACTCTTTTCCAATTTTTTGTTCTGCATAAGTTGTATCGATTCGTCTTTGATATTTAATAGCATCTATAAAAACATCTACTACCAAACTAATATCTGAACTTGTTAAATTTTTTTCGCCAATAATTTTTCCTAAAACAGCTGCAATTTTATGATTAGAAAAAAGAGTATCCACTGAAGATTCTGTTATACCGCTGCTAGTGTAAAAATATCCACCTATTTGTTTACGTGAATGATTTAAAACCGCTAATTTACGAAGTCGATCTTTTTCAAAATGTTCTGTAGAAGAAGATAAATTAAAAATCAAATGCGCTCCATTCAAAACCATTAAATCACTAGGTGATTCGATAGTCCATAAATCTTGACAAATTTCAACACCAAAAATAATATCAAATTGTTTATTAACAAATAAAATATTTCCGATAGGAACTTTTTGTCCTAAAAAATTAATTATTTTAGTATCTATATGTTTACCTGATTGGAACCATCTTTTTTCACTAAATTCTTTATAATTAGGTATCATTTGTTTAGGAACAATACCTAAAATTTTTTTATTTTGAATAACCACAGCTACATTAAAAATAACTTCTTTGAATAAAAAAGGCATCCCAATTAAATAAACACCTTTGAAAGAATTATTATTAATAAGAAAATTAAGAGAATTTATATTCTCTTCTAAAAAAGTAGTTTCGAAAAATAAATCTCCTGCTGAATAACCGCTTAAACATAATTCTGGAAATAAAACCACACTTGCTTTGCTTTTATTTAAAACTTCAATAATACTTTTAGCATTTTTAAAGGAATTACCAACATATAAATCAGGACTTGACATTTCTATTTTGATAGAACTGTTTTTATACATTTATTGAAAAACCTTTCTAATTGTGTTTTTTCATTTTAATTTTTATAAATGTAAATTGTATACATAATTTTTCAATAAATTTTTATAGTATTGTGCAAAAATATCCAAAATATCTTCTTGATATTTTAAAGAAACAAATTATATAAAATATTTATGAAAATATTATAATGTTTTTTCATTTTTTGTAAGAACATCTCTTTTTTCAATTACAAAACCAACAATAATTAAAGACAAAAAAGAACAAAATAATCTACCAAAAAAAAATTTTAAGCCGTGTTTGTTTTCGATTAAAGAAGAGCAAAAAACAATCATTCCATCAGTAAACAATAAAACTAAAATAAAATTTATACCACAAATATCTTTTAAAATTTTTTGGACAATATCCATTCCTCCAGTGTTATAGCCTAAATTACGAATATTACTCAATGTATAACCGATCAAAAGGCCGCCTAAAAGAGCAGATATTATAAATGATTTAAAATCATTTTCATTTAGGTCAACAAAAATTCTTGATAAAAAGAATTTTCTTTGATCTGTTCCTATAAAATGATTTAAAAGAAAAAAACAACCAGTTAAAAAAAAAGCTAAAAAAATTGTTTTTTTACAAAAATCTTTGCCAAAAAATTTATAACTTAATAAAATAGTTACAAAATTATAAAAAAGAACAAAAATAAATATCCATAAATCAAAACTATTTGATTCTAATAAAAATTTATTAACTGAAACAAATTTAATAATTTGTGCTGTTAATAAAGATAACCCATCTAAACCGCCATTATTCAATTTCGGACCTAAAATAAAAAAATAAATAGCAAAAGCCAATAAAAAATCATTTAATATAATCCAAAACCATTTATAAAAAACATTACCAGAAATTTTTTTATGATTTATCATATTTTATATATTAAACCAAATCGCCTTAATATTAAGAATTTATATAAAATTAAATTTTCAATTATAACTTTTTTTAAATAAAAATTTTATAAAATTATAATTATTTTTATTGTTTTAAAAAAGCATTGATAAATTCATCTAAATAACCATTCATAACTAATTCAATTTGAAAAAATTCATGATTAGTACGATGATCTTTTACCATTTGATAAGGATGAAAAACATAACTTCGAATTTGGTTGCCCCAACTAATATCTTTTTGGTCTTCTTTTAAATTATTTTCATTTTCTTTTTGTTTCATAAGAGCTAAATTTAATAATTTAGTTTTTAAAATTTGTAAGGCTGTTTCTCTATTTTTGATTTGGCTTCTTTCGTTTTGACAGTTTACCACTATATTAGTAGGTAAATGAGTTATTCTCACAGCCGAATCAGTTGTATTAACGTGTTGTCCACCAGCTCCGCTACTACGAAAAACATCAATTCTTAAATCTTCATCTTTAATATTAATTTCAATTTCTTCGTTTATTTCAGGTAAAACTTCACAAGATACAAAAGAAGTATGTCTACGTAAATTGGAATCGAAAGGGGATACTCTCACTAATCTATGAACTCCTCTTTCGGCTTTTAAATATCCGTAAGCATAATTACCTTTAATCAATAAACTAACTGCTTTTAAACCGATTTCTGAACCTTGTTGTAAATATAAAATTTTAGTTTGAAAGTTTTTTCTTTGAGCATATCTTTGATACATTCGAAATAACATTTCGCACCAATCTTGAGATTCTGTGCCTCCTGCACCAGGGTGTAAAATCAAAATAGCATTATTTTCGTCATAAGGTTTATTTAATAAAATATTAATTTCAAAATTTTTAATATCTTTTTTTATTTTTTTCAAATCTTCAGTCAAAATTAAAAAATCACTATCATTTTCTTCTGTTAAATCTAACAAAACAATTAAGTCATTTAAATTTTTTTTTAATTTCGAAAAAGAATTAACTTGTTCTTGTAATTTAGAAAATTGTTTAGTTATTTTGGTAGCATTATCACTTTTTTCCCAAAAAGAAGCGTCTGCCATCGATTTATTAATTTCTTCGATTTTTTCTTTTTTTTCTTTTAAATTAATTTTATATTCTAAATCTGATAAAATCGTTTTTAAATTTTCTAAAGTTTTATTGATTTCATACTTGTCCATTATATATTAAATAATCCTTGTAAAAAATATTCTAATTCCATGGTGTTTTAACAGATTTATGTTTTCTTCTGTTTTTTCTATTAATAATGTCTTTTTTTAAATTATTTTTACTTAAAATTTGCTCTTGTTGTTTTCTTTCTAAAAAATCTTCTTTTGAACAGAAGAATTTTAAAATAATACGCGTTGTTTCAAAACAAATATTTTCCATCATTTCATTAAAAAAAGTGCATCCTGTATCTTGATAAACTGTTAAAACATTTTGTTGTCCGTAACTTAAAAAATTAATACTTTTGCTCAACATATTCATATCTGACATATGACGCTTAAAGTGATTATCAATATTTTGAAGCATAATAAATCTTAAAGTTTGGAAATAATAATCCTGACCATCAATAATCAAGTTTTGTTTATGTTGTTCTAAAATATTTTTAATTTTTTCATGAACTAATTCAATTATTTCTTTTTCAAAATTATTTTTATTTTCTTTTATTTGTTGTAATTCTTCTAATTTAAGAATACCTTGAGGTAAAAATAATTTTTCTAGATAATCAATAAAATCAAGTAAATTTTGATATTCTATTTTTCCTATTTTATTTGATAAAAAATATTTAATTTTTTTATTTACTGTTTTATGTATTATATTAATAACTAAATCTTCTATATTATCTAACATCAAAATTTCTCTTCTTTGTGTATAAATAATTTTTCTTTGTACATCTAAAACAGAATCAAATTGTAAAATAAATTTACGATAATCAAAATTAGAAGATTCAATTTTCTTTTGTATATTAGTGAAAAATTTAGTAAAAAATTTATAAGAAATAGGTTTATTTTGCCCTTGATTATCTTGGGTTTTGTTTAAAAGCATTATCATTTTTTGAATTCGTTGACCACCAAAACGTTGAACTAATTCATCTTCTGCTGAAACAAAAAATCTTGAATAACCAGGGTCTCCTTGACGACCAGCACGACCTCTTAATTGGTTATCAATTCTTCTTGATTCATGTCTTTCAGTTCCTAAAACAGCTAACCCACCTAATTCTACTACTCCTTCTCCTAAACGAATATCAGTACCACGACCTGCCATATTAGTAGCAATAGTAATAGAACCTTTTTGACCAGCTTTAGCAATAATCTCTGCTTCTTTTAAATGATTTTTGGCATTTAAAATTTCATGAGGAATTTTTCTTTTTTTTAAATTTATTGAAATTTGTTCAGAGACTTCTACTGTAACGGTTCCTATTAAAACGGGTTGTTTATTTTTATATCTTTCTTCTATATCTTGAATTAAAGATTCCCATTTTTGATCTAAAGTGGCAAAAACAAAATCAGGCATATCTTTTCTAATCATTAATTTATTAGTCGGAATTTCAATAACTCTCATATTATAAATACTAATAAATTCTTTTTCTTCTGTTTTAGCTGTTCCTGTCATACCAGATATTTTTTTATAAATACGAAAGAAATTTTGATAAGTAATAGTTGCGTTAATTTCTGTTTCTCCTTCGATGCTACAACCTTCTTTTGCTTCTAAAGCTTGATGCAAACCATCACTAAACTGACGACCTTGCAAAACTCTTCCTGTAAATTGATCAATAATTAAAACTTTATTATTATCTACTAAATAATCTTTATTTTTATTCATAATAAAAACAGCTTTTAAAGCGTTTTTAATACAATGCAACAAAGAATAATTATTACCGCTATATAAGTTTTTAATTTGGAAAAAAGTTTCAGCTTTAGCGATTCCTTCTTCAGATAATTCAATTGTTTTAGATTCTAAATCAATTATATAACCATTTTCTTTTAAAGTTTTAGCAAAACGATTTGCATCTCTATAAAATTTAATTCCTTGTTTCGCAGGACTGGAAATAATTAAAGGCGTTCTGGCTTCATCAATTAAAATCGAATCTACCTCATCAATAATAGCGTAATTATATTCTCTTGTCATCAATAAATTTTCGATTTCATTTTGAATATTATCTCTTAAATAATCGAAACCTAATTCGCTGTTAGTAGAATAAAGAATATCACATTTATAAGCTAATTTTTTTTCTTCGATATTTTTGTCTTTAATATTTAACCCAACAGTTAATCCTAAAAAACGAAATACATCTCCTATTTCACCTTCAGATTCACGACATGCTAAATATTCATTGACAGTAACAATATGAACACCTTCCCCACTTAAAGCATTTAAATAAGCGGGCATAACTGAGGTTAAAGTTTTACCTTCGCCTGTTTTCATCTCAGCAATTTGTCCTTGATATAAAATGACCGCTCCTAAAAGCTGCACATTATAAGGAGTTAATCCTGTAACTCTAGTACAAGCTTCTTTCGTTAAAGCAAAAGCTTCTGGTAATAAATCATTTAAAGAAGTTCCCGCTTGATACATTTTTTTTAATCGTTCGGTTTCTTTAGGAAAATCATCATCATTTAATTTAGCAAACCCCTCACTAAAATTACTCATTTTATTAACTAACAATTGAGCTTTTTTTAAGTATTTATTAGAGGAGTTAAAAAATTTTTTGACAAAATTAAAAATCATTATTTTATGTTCAAACCTTTCTGAAAAAATTTCAAATTTATTCAAGAAAAAAATAATATTAAATTTGTTATCTTTTGCTTATTCATATATTAGGAAGCAAAAGATTTTCTAATTTTAATATTTTTCCAAAAATTTTTAAAAAAATATAATTTTAAATTTATAAAAATAATGAAATTCAAATATTTTTATAAATTTAAAAAATCATTATCTTTAGTAATTTATAAATTTAAAATTAAAAACTTTTCTTATTAAAATAAAATTATAAATTATAATATTATTATACAAAATATATAAATGAATAAAAAAATTGAATAAAAAAATAATTTCAATAAATAATAAAAACTATGTTTATTAGTAAACATAGTTTTTATTATTACCGCTTATATTCATTTTGAGGATTCTAAATATTTGATTCCTACCAAATTTAACAAACTCCATGGTTTGCTAAAATACGGATGAAAAGAAAAATCTTTAAAAGCTAAAGTATCAATAGTATTTTTTTGTTCGATACAAACGCTTAAAGTATTCATTTTTTCAGTTAAATCAGTGGTAGATAAAATTTGACCTCCTAAAATAACACCTGTTGTTTTTTCAAATAAAATTTTTAATAATACTGAATCATATTCAGGCATAAACTCAGGTCTATTAGCATCTTTTATAGTAATTGTATCATACTCAATCCCTAATAATTTAGCGGAATGTTCATTCAATCCTGTCGAAGAAATACTTAAATCATTAATTTGAATACAACTAGTTCCTTGAGTTCCTAAATATTTATAAACATTTTTTTCAATATTCAATCCTACAATAGTACCTGTTCTTACAGCGTTAGTAGCTAAAGGAATATACATACTTTTATTTGCTAACGGAGTATATATAATATTTATACAATCGCCACAACCATAAACATCAGGATGTGAAGTTTGCAAATATTCATTAACTTTTAAAGAATTATTAGAATCTAATTCTAAAACATCTTTGACTAAATCTGTATATGGTCTAAAACTGATACATGTAATAACCATTTCTGTTTCATAACAATCTTTATCAGTTTGAACATGAGTAACTAGATCGCCTTTAGTTTTGAATTCAACTACTTTTTGATTTAAAGCTAATTTAACATTATGCTGTCTTAAACTCTCTTCAGCTATTGAAGTGAATTCTTTATCTAAATATTTAGGCATTATTCTATTCTCAATATCTATCAAAGTTACTTCTTTGTTTTGTCTACAAAAAGCTTCAGCCAATTCTACTCCAATATAACCTGCTCCGACAACTGTTATTTTATTAACTTTTTTAGCGTACTCAATAATACGATTAGCATGTTCTAAATTTTTAGATAATAAAACATTTTGAGATTCGATTCCTTTTATCTTAGGGATTACAGGCCAAGACCCAGTCGAAAGAACTAATTTATCGAAATCATCGAAAAATTCATTACCATTTTCTAAATTTCGAACTAAAATATTTTTTTTATTTAAATCAATTTTAACAACTTCATGTTTCAATTTTACATTAGCTCCTAAATTATTTAATTCTTCAGCGCTAGAATAAAATAAACCTTTTCTATCTTTAACTACGCCACCAATATATAAAGCTATACCACAAGATAAAAAAGAAACATTATCGTTTTTTTCGTAAATATTTACTTTAATATCTTCATTTTTATTCAACATTGTTCTAACTGCAGCTGTCCCAGAATGATTACAACCAATCACGATTACTTTCATTATATATTTTACTTTAAACCGCCTTAATGATCTTGTTTTATTACAAAACAGTAAAAATCAAAAAAATTTATAATCAATATAATTATAACTAAATTTATATAATATTATATATTGTTTTAGTTTTTGATCATTCTAATGGTAATTTTTCTACTAATTTTAACTCTTCTATTATTTTTTTAGAAATAGTTTTATTTAATTTAGCTCTTTTTTTAAAATCTGATTGTGTAAATAATTTTTCTTTTCTTTCTTCGACTATATGAGTGGCTGCTTTTTCACCTAAACCATCTATCGCGATAAAAGGCATAATTAAAGAATCATTATTATACATTACAAATTCAAAAGCTTCGGATTTATTTAAATCAATTGGCAAAAATTTAAAACCTCTGCGAAGCATTTCTAAAGCAATATTTAAAGTGTTAATTAAACTTTGTTCTTTAGCTGTGTTTTTTTGTGTTATATTTTTACCTACTAAAATACTAATTTTTGCATCAATTTCATTCGGCGTTTTTAACATTAAATCATAATCAAATTGATCTAATCTTGTAGATAAAACACCACTGTAAAATAAAAGAGGATGATGAACTTTAAACCATGCGATTCTCACAGCCATTAAAACATAAGCGGCAGCATGTGCTTTCGGAAAAAGATATTTAATTTTTCCTAAAGATTCGAAATACCATTTATGAATACCTTTTTCTTTTTGAATTGATTCGATCATTTCTGTCCATTCGACAGGTTTAGAATGTTGTTTGCCTTTACGAACTAATTCCATAATTTCAAAAGCTTTTAAAGGATCAACATTTTTACGAATCAAATATAACATAATATCATCACGACAACCAATAATATCATTAAAGGAAATGTTTAAACCTGATTTTTTTAAATAATCAAAATCTCCTCTTTTTTCTAAAACATCTTGAGCATTTTGCATCCAAACATCAGTTCCGTGAGAAAGACCTGACACTTTAACTAAAATACCAAAATTAATTTTTTTATTTTCTTTATAAATATCTTTTAACATTTTTTGAACAAATGTAGTACCAAATTCTGGAATAGCAATAGTTGCTATTTTCTGACCTTTATCAATATATTCATTAGAAAATAATTTATAAACATCGGGATCATCAACTGGAATATTTTGATAAGATTTAAAACTAAATTCATTCTGATTTTTTTGAACATAATCCATAAAAAATTTAATCAAAATAGGATCATCGTGTCCTAAAATATCCATCTTAAATAAGTTGTTTTCAAAAGAATGATAATCAAAATGAGTAGTTTTCCAATTAGATTCTATATCATTAGCAGGAAATTGAATTGGAGTAACTTCATAAACAGAAATATCACGTGGAACAACAACAATGCCGCCAGGATGTTGTCCTGTAGAACGTTTTACTCCTTCGATTATATTCGACATTCTAGCGACTTCACAATTTCTAATTTTATCTTCTAATTCTTTTGCTTTGATAAAACCTTTAACATAACCAAAGGCAGTTTGTTTAGCTACTGTTTGAATCGTTCCAGCTCTAAAAACACAATCATGTCCTAACAATTCTCTCATATATTCATGAGCTATAGGTTGATAATCACCCGCAAAATTTAAATCTATATCGGGTGTCTTATTACCTTCGAAACCTAAAAAAGTTTCGAAAGGAATATCTTGGCCATCTTTTACAAATTTAACAGAACAAAAAGGACAGTTTCTATCCGGTAAATCATAACCAGATAAAATATCTGTTATCTCGGAATAATCATTCAAATCAGAACCTTGATTTTGAATATATTCTTTATATTCTTCACTTTCTTTTTGTTCTTGAGTCATTTGAGGAAAAACGGTATATTGACATTGAGGGCAAAGATAATGTGGTTTTAAGGGGTTAACTTCAGTTATTCCTAAAAGAGTAGCTATAAATGAAGACCCAATTGAACCACGTGAACCCACTGGATAACCACTTTCTATTGATTTTTTAGTTAATAAATAAGCTAAAAAATATATAGGAGTAATATTTTGATTAATATTTTTATCTTTATAATCGCCAATAATACTTTTTAATTCTTTGACCATCCTTTGTTGAATAAAAGGATGTAATTTTTTTCCATATAATTTTTGTAATTTATTCTCAATTAAATTTTTCATCTCAATTTTAATACTTGGAATATTTAAATTTTTGGCAAAATTATCATCTTTTAAGGAAAAAAGTTTTTTAGGAAAAATTCTAATTTTATCAATTTGATCATTTAAAAGATGAGTATTATTAATCACTAAATCTTCTTTTAATTGTTGATCTTCAATAAAATTAAAAGCGTCTAACATTTCTTGAGTAGTTAAAAAATAATTGTCGGGTAAATGTTGAGTCGAATATTTTAATAAATTATGTAATCCGCCGCCCACTAATTTAGCGTTAATATAAATTTCTCTATAAATTTTATCACAAGGATTTAAATAATGAACATCGCCAGTAGCAATAACAATTTTATTTTGTTTTTGAGCTTCATTAATAATTTTTAAAATTATTTCTTGAATAATAATTTTTCCTTTTTCTGTATTATCGCCGGCCAAATCATAAATAATATGTTTATAACTGTCTATCGGTTGAACTTCTATATAATCATAAAAAGAAATAACTTCGCTTAACTCTTTATCATTTTTATTTAAAGCTGTTTTAAAAACATTGCCTTCACTACAACCGCTTCCTACTAATAAACCTTCTCTATATTTTTCTAAATTAGACTTTAATAATCTAGGTTTTCTATAAAAATCTTTAGTTAAAGAATGGCTTACTAAACGAAATAAATTTTTATAACCTATTTTATTTTTAGCTAAAATATTAATATGATAAGATATTTCAAATTTGCCATCCATACGACCTCTTAAATCATAAAAATAAAAAATTTCTCGTTCTTCTAATCTTTTAAACATCTCTATTAAAACAAGGGCTGTTATGGTAGAGTCGTATAAAGCTCTGTGGTGACTACCTTCTAATTCTGCTTTAACTTTAAAACATTTAGCAACTCTCTTTAAAGAAAAATATTTCAAATATTTTTCAAAATATCTTTGGCTTACACGTAAAGTATCTATACAAGGTTGTTCAATAAAAGGAATTTTTAAATTTTTAGCTTTTTCCTTGATAAACCCTATATCAAAAGCCAAATTATGCGCAACTAAAACATAACCTTTAATAAATTCTAAAAATTTAGGCAAAATTTTTTCAATAGTAGGTTTATTTTCTAAATCTTCATCTTGAATTCCTGTAAGCTTTATAATAGTTTTATTTAATTTAGTTTCTGGATTGACTAATTCATCAAAAATCTTATCTGTCATTTGACCGTTCTCTATTTTAACAGCTGATATTTCGATAATTTTATCTCTACGTTGTGAAAAACCAGTAGTTTCTATATCGAGAACAACATAATTATGTTTTTTTAAAACAAAATCTTCGAATTCAGGATATTCCTCTTGATTAGTAACAAAAATAGGTTTTTCTTCAATAAAATCTGTTTCAACTCCTAAAATAGGTTTGATAGGTTTTTGCTTAGAACAATTATCGATTTCAGGATAAGCATAAAGACCATGATGATCTGTAACAGCGATCGCTGCATGCCCCCATCTTATGGCTGTATCAATATAATCTTTAGCGCTATTTGTAGCATCTAAATTTGACATCTTTGTATGTAAATGAAATTCAATTCTTTTTTTTCCTGGATAATCATCTATTCTCTCCAAAAAGAAAGGTGTAGAATTTACAATTTGATATTCAGTTTCGAGTCTAAAATTAAAATCTTCTTTATATCTTAAATCATAATTTTTATTTAAAGAAGAACAAATTTCAACTAAAACTCCTTCTTGAAAATCTTTTTCCATTTTTTGATATTCTTCAGATTTAGGTTTCGCAAAGATTCTATACAATATAGAATCTTTTTTTGTTTTCGGATCGACTAAATAAAAAGAAAATAAAATTTGTTTATTTTTAGTTTCTTTTTTAGTGACTTGCTGTATATAACCTTTTATCCAAAACCTTTTCGGTTGTAAATCTTTAACTTGTTCATATGATTTAGGAATCTCATCAAATGTTAAAAAAACTTTATCATTATTTTTTTCTTCAGGTGCATCTGGAAATTTGCTTTCTTTAATATTTAAGCTCAAATCCGAACCATATCCTTTTTTTAATAATTGATCTAATTCTTGGATTAGAACTTTTAATTCTTCTTCATTACATTTGAAAGAATATTCATTAAATGTAATTTTTATATGACATATTTTTTTTTCAAAATCGATTTCTAAAATTTCAATAGCTGAATTGTATCCGTTTTGAAAATTTAAAATAGAAAATAAACCTTCTTTATATTGGTTCTTAATTATTTTATTCAAAAGATACTGAAAAATGTTTTTCCATAAAGATTCATCTTGAACATTATCAAGATTCGTAAACGAAAAATGAATAACAATTTTTAAATCTTTAATTAATTCATTTGTTTCTTTATTAATAAATTGTTCAATTAATTGTTCAAAATCATTTAAACAAGAAATATTAGATAAATTTTTTTCTCCTGAAAAATTTAAAACCCATTTTATTTTTTTTGCGCAAACCATTGTTTGAACAAATTTATAAGTAGTTTGATTTTCTTTATTAAACTCATCTATAAGTTTATTTAATATAAGATTTGAAGACATTTATTTTTGCTCTTATCAATAATTTTTAAAATTTATATAAGTATAAATATAATTAGTTTAAAAATGAGCTTTCCATATTTAATTAAAATTTACAAAGACAATTCTTCTTTATTATCGATATTTATTAAAAAAAATTTTATATACTCAGTATCTGTTGAATTGTAATAAATAATATTTTTTTCTTGGTTATAATTAGTTTTATAATCAGACAACAATTTATGAAATTGTACAGTTTGCAACTCATCTATATCTATTGCCTCTATTATTTTTTTTATATAGTTCATTTGTTCGTTTTTATAATTCATGTTTAATCTGGTTCGAATTAAAAAAAATTTTATATATTCATTATCTTCCGAATTATAATAAAGAACATTTTTTTCTTCGTTGTAATTTGTTTTTAGATTGTAAAATAATTTATTTAATTGTAAATTTGGAAATTTATTTTTATCTATCACTCCTATTATTTTTTTTATATTATTCATTTGCTTATTTTTATAATGAACTTTAAAGATAAAAGGGAAATAAGTTTCAAGAGTGTTTTGTTGATATAAATAATTATTAGATTTTTCGATAAATGCGAAAATTTTTAAAATACTTGACGTCGGAGTAATACCATAATCAAAAGCAACCAAATCTGAAAAAGTTATATTCGCAGCATGACCTATTCCCGTTATAATAGGTATTTTCGAATTTTTAATATTTTCTATAATACATTTATTGTTAAATACTCTATTAATTTCTTTAAGTTCTCCTCCACCACGACTAAGAATTATAACATCTACTTCATTTTCATCATTTATCTGTTTAATTGTTTTTATAATTTCAAGAATAGCTTTATCTTTTTCCATTCGAGCGTAATATGTTTTATATGATTTATAATTTTTTTCTTTTAATATACCCTGGATATCTGAATAAACTGAGCTATTTTCAGAAACCAATATACCTATTTTCATTATTTTACTAATTTGAACTTGTGTTTGCAAATTATACTTATTAATATCTTTTTTTAACAACCAATTATTTATTTTTAATACAAAATATTTGTTTTTAAAAACATTTTTCCGAATTAATTGACCTTCAACAATAACATCTTGATTAAACATTTTAGGATCAATATTTTCTATTTGTTCTATTATAATCTTTTTATTTATGTCTTTGACGCTATGTAAATAAATGTGATTTTTGCTTTCTTTAATAACACCATTAATTAATTTGAAAGGTGTTTTTTTGTTATTATAAAGATCATCAGTTCTCGCCAGTAAATCATTGATTTCTAGCAAATCATTAGCATTTAATTGTTTTTTTGTAAAATATAGAGAACTATTTTTTTTATTATCAAAAAAAACTGAACGTAGAAAAGAGAAAATTGTCATTTTAAACTCCTTTGATTATGCTTTATAATTATTTTATTTGTAGCCATAACGTTTCAATAAATTAGAATTTTCAAAAATTATGAAGTTTTAAAAATTCAAATTATTTCTTTTATGTTTTAACACTAACACAAAAAAATAAAATTTCTAACCAAAATTGCGATTCTTTCCTTAAACTCATTTTTATTTAAATATAAAGATAACTTTATAAAATCTTTTAAAAATGATGTTTTTATTTATTTATCTTTTTTTAATCTTTATGTTTTTATTATTATTATATATTTTTATTTCAAAATATGTAATTGGTAATTACATATTTTGAAATAAATTAACATTTTGAAAAAACAGTAACATACTGTCATAGGTAATTTAAACAATTTTAATTTTATAAAAGTTTAATTTTTAAAATTCAACTCTATTAAAAAACTAATAAAAAAAGACTATCAAATATTGATAATCTTTTATGTATTTTTAATTTAATTTTAGGTTTTTTTAATAGGAGTCTCACCTTTTGTCTTTTCGCGTATCCTTATATTTTACACCTTAAAAGATACATTAAAATACTTCCTGCGGCCCCAACATTAAGACTTTCGATATCATTAATATCAATATGAACAAAATATTCAGATTTTTCTTGAACTGAAAAAGAAATACCTGCTCCTTCATTTCCTAATATTAAAATTTTTTTATTTTTTTGTGTAAAAAAAGACTTATCATCTAAATTTATATTTTGTTTATTTACAGAAGCGCTAAAAATAGTATAATTATCATTTTTAGTTGATTCCAAAAATTTTAATATATTTCCTCTTTCTAAAAATAAATGAAATATTGCTCCTTGGCTGGATCTTATAGTTTTTTCATTATAAAAATCTACTGTTTTTTCACTACTAAAAATATGTTTAAAACCAAAGGCGCAAGCGCTTCTCAATAAAGTTCCTGCGTTTCCTGGATCTTGAATATCATCCATAACTAATATTTGATCACTTTTTAAAGGTTTATTATTTATTTTGCAAAGAGCACACACAGAATAAAGAATTTTATTATTATTTAACTCTTTCATTAATTGTTCCGAAATTAAAATCCCTTGTCGATTTGGATCGATTGTGTAAACTTCTATAACAGCTTTATTAACCAAAGCTTCTTGAACTAAATGTTCACCGAAAACTAAAAATTCTTGAAAAAAATCACGATATTTTTTCCAAGAAAGTTTTTTTAATTTTTTAAATTTAATATTTTCTTTAGATGAAATCATTATTTTCTCTCTTAACTTTGAAAAATAATTTCTTGAAATTTAAATTTATTTAGTCATTATAAAATCCATAATAGATATAGTTATTAAAAAAATCAAGATAGAGAAAAAATATTTAATAAAAACATTTCTTGTATTACTAGAATTTTTTGTATTATTAATATTTTTTTTATTATTTCTTTTTCTCAATAAATCCATTATAAAAGATAATAAAATAGCTGAACCATCTATAACAAATAATATTCTTGGTAAAGACCATTCATAACGATGACTAACAAACATAAAAATAACATCAGTTCCTGCTGTACTATAATGATTTTTGAAAATAGCGCCACAAGTTATACCCAAAGTTAAACTAGTTATTATAGAAGATACAAATAATCTCAAAAAGATATTTTTTTGAATAAATTCAGGAAATTTCCTAAGAATCAAATTTTGCTTAATATTATAATGATCAAACATTTTGAGTATAAAAGAAAATGAAAAACTAAATATTATAGATGAAATTAAAATCTCTTTAGAATGTGGTATTCCTTTCCATAAATTAAAAACAGCGAATAATAAAATTAAAATTCTTATAATACTAATTTTATTATTTTGACTAAAAAAATATTTTTGTTTTTGAGTTTTTTTATCAAAAAAAAATATTTTATCTAAAAAAATTAGATTACTTTCTAATCCGCCTATAATAAATTTTTCAGGCAAAACAAAAAAATAAATTACTGAGATCAATAATAACATTCCGATATAAATTTGCATTTGTTGTAAAACACAATTGTCATTGAATGAAGTAGAATATGTTAAAAAACTTAAAATCGACATAATAAATGATAAAATTATAAATAAAAAAAAGACAAATTGAGCTTTTTTATTATGTTTCGCCTTATTCTGTTTCATATTAATATTTCCCGCTTTCTGTTATTTATCGATTCCATACGAAAAAAAATTATTTAATATAGATTTAGAATTGCATATTATAAATAATAAAAAGAACATTTTATATTAATTTGTTTATATTAAATTGTAAAATGTATGATAATAATTTTTCTACAATATTAAAATTGTTTCATTTAAAATCTATTAAAAAGTTTTTAAAAAGAATAATAGTTTTTTATAATAAAATTCTTTTTAAACAATTTATCTTTATAAAATAATAAAAATATTAATTATTTAAAAAAAATTTTAATTTTATGGTAAAATTAAACAAATATACAATCGAAAAAAAAGATAAGTTCCATTTAGTATTTACAATTATTATTATATCAAAAAAGTTCATTTAAACATTAATAACAACACACATAAAATCTAATTTTCAAATTATATTAAATAATTTTTATATTATTTAATATAATTTATTTAAATTTTGTTAAAATATAAAATATATATAATAATTTATTATTGTTAATAAAATTTTATTTTTATTCTATTATTTGTTAAATAAAAATCAGATAATCTCGATAAATTAATTAATTATGAAAATTAGCAAATTAAAGTCTAAATTTTTAATATTAATAAAATAAATTTTATTTTAATTTTGGAATTATTGAATATAATAAAAATTTCCTTTTCTTATTCGACAGAAATAAGAACAAAAGGCCATAAGGAGTGTTTTAAAAAATGAGAAAATATGAAATAATGTATATTTTGAGTCCTGTTTTGAACGAAAAACAAATTGATACTGTTAATAAAAATATTAATAGTATTTTTGAAAAAGAAGGTCAAATTTTGGAATATCAAAAAGCAGAATTAAAAGAACTAGACTACCCTATTAAAAAATTTAATCAAGGATTTTATAATAGTTTATTAGTGCAAGCTAATAATGATATGGTCAAAGAATTTAACCGAGTTATGAATATCACAGAAGAAGTTATTCGTTACATTATATTAAAAGTGGAAGATAAATAATGATAAATAAAGTAATTTTAGTAGGAAGAATCACTAAAGATCCTGAATTACGTTTTATTAATGGTGATGTCCCTTTAGTAAGATTTATTTTGGCGGTAAATAGAAATTTTAATAATAAATCAGGCGAAAGAGAAGCTGATTTTATTAACTGTACAGTTTGGAATAAACAAGCAGAAAATTTAGCTAAATATATTACCAAAGGTTCTATGTTAGGCGTCGAAGGTAGTATCAGAATTAATGTTTCCGAAAATAATAATCAAAAACAATTTTTTACAGAAGTAAGATGCGATTCAATTCAATTTTTAGAACCTAAAAAAAATAATTCTGATTCTGAGGTTTCTAATAATAATTCTAATTTTCAAAAAGAAGATAATTATAATCAAAACACAAATGAAAACCAAGACAATAAAACATTATTTATTGATGATGAGAATGTACCTTTTTAAATTTAAATCATAAAACATATGCATATATAAAAATACATATAAAAAAGGAGTTATAAATAAGAAAATGCAAAGAATCAAAAAATATTTTAAAAAACGTCGTAAAGTTTGTTTTTTTACTGAAAATAAATTTACTAAAATCGATTTCAAAGATATCGAATTATTAAGTAAATTTATGACTAATAGAGGAAAAATTTTACCAAGTATAATTACAGGAACTTCAGTTAAATGGCAAAAACGTTTAGCTAAAGCTATAAAAATATCTCGTCATATGGCTATCAAAAAGCAAAATGACAAAAACATTTAATTAAAATTATCAAAATAATTCCCATATAGATATAACAAAACAAGCTTTTATATTTTTAAATATCATAGCTTGTTTTCTTTTTTATTTAATAACAAATGTAACAAAATATTAACATTTATTAAAATAACATTTGATTCATTTTTTTAAAAAAATTAAATCATAAAATCCAAAAATTAATATAAGAAACGAGTTTTTATAACAATTATGTATAAAAAAATTCGAGAAATATTTTTTAAATATAAAAAAAATATATTAATAATTTTTTTAATTATTTTTTTTATTTTCACTATCATATATGATAGTGAAAATATTAAATCAATTATAGAAAAACCAAACGATACTTTTCAAGAAATAAAATCAACTGTTTTAAACTTATTTATAAGCGTTGTAGGAAAAATAATAATTCTTTTTATTGTTATTTGTATTTATTTCAATGTTCATTATTTAATGGAAATTAAAAGATTAAAAAATCGTTTAAATTTATGGGCTCATTTATCTTATTATGTTAATCAAGTAGGGGAAGAAGTTTTTAATGAATTGCCTATCGGGATTATTATAATAGATAATATTTTTCATAAAATTCAATGGATTAATAATTATGCTAACAATATTTTAAAAAATCCTGTTTTAAATACTGTTTTAAAAGATGTTAATTCTTCTATGGCAGACTTATTAAATTCTTCTAATGATAAAATCGTTTTGCATATAGGAAAAGAAGATTTTGATTGCATATATAAAAAAGAATTTAATGTATTTTATCTTTTCAATGTTACCGAAAGAGAACAAATCCAAACACTTTATAATCAAAAAACCCCTACTCTTATTTTTTTATCTTTCGATAATTTAGATAATTCTTTTAAAAAATTAGATTTGTCGGAACAATCTCAAATTAAAGTAGAATATTTAAGCTCTTTATCAGATTTTTTTGAAATTTATGAAAGTTATTTAAAGCAATTAACAGATGATAAATTTTTAATTTTATTAAATTATCATCAATTAGAAAATATAATCGCCGATAAATTTTCTATTTTAAAAACAATTCGTAATATATCTAATAAATATAAATTAAAAATTACTTTGTCTATGGGTGTCGCTTGTTATAATTTATCTTATAATCAGCTGTCTAATTATGCTCAGAATGCTTTAGAATTAGCTCAAAAAAGAGGAGGAGATCAAGTAGTTGTTAACATAGAGAATCAAAAACTTCAATATTTTGGCGCGACTACTACATCTTTAGGAACTGATTCTAAAATATCAGCTCGTATTAATTCTGAAATAATCGAAGATTTTATTTTGAAACATCAAAGTTGTTTTATTATGGGGCATGTTCATCCTGATTTAGATTCTTTAGGTTCAATGATAATCTTTTATAAAATCGCGTCGGCTATTAATAAAAATTATGAACATTATTTAATTATCGATGAATCCAAAACAGATTCTAATTTTAAATTTATTTATCAAGATTTACATAAAGAAGAAAAAAATTTAACCAATCTCATTATCACAACGGAAAAAGCAATGAAAATGATAGATGAAAATTCTCTTTTGGTTATTGTGGATACTCAAAATCGTGATATTGTGAACAGCCCTGAATTATTAAATTTAACTTCCAATGTAATTATTTTTGATCATCATAGAGCGACCGAAGATATCATTAATAATAAATTTTCATATGTTAATTCTACAGCTTCTTCTACTGTAGAAATTTTGATAGAACTTATTAATTTTTTCAAATATAATATTAACATTACCCCTTTTGAAGCTAGTTTAATGTATGGCGGAATGGTAATAGATACTAATTATTTCACTTCTCGTACTAATTCAAGAACTTTAGAAGCAGCTGCACAATTAATTTATTTAGGAGCTGATAGTTCTAAAGTTAAATTTTGGCTAAGAGAAGAATTGAATCAAATTCTAGAAATGAATGATTTAATTTCTAAAATGGAAATTTATATGGATAGATTCGCAATTGTCAAAAATAATAAAATTTGTAATGATCGTTCTTTTTTAGCTAAAATATCTGAAAATGTGTTAAATATTCAAAAAATCGACGCTGCTTTTACAATTTCTAAATTAAAAGATAATAAAATAGGAATAAGTGCTCGTTCTTATGGCGAAATAAATGTCCATATAATTATGGAACAAATAGGAGGCGGCGGTCATATTAACAGTGCTGCTACGCAAATCGAAAGCGATAACATAGATGACATCGTCCTTCAATTAAAAAATATATTGTTTTTAGAATATAAAGAAAGTTTAAAAAATATGAAAATTATTTTATTAGAAGATATTAAAAATAAAGGCCAAAAAAATGATATTATTCAAATAAATTCTGGTTATGGTAATTTTTTAATTAAAGAACAAAAAGCAATTTTAGCTAATGACCAAAATATCAAAAAACTAAAACAAGAAAAAATTTCGAAAGAAGAACAAAATAAAAAATATAAATTATTAATGCAACAAGTAAAAAAAGATATTGACGATAAAAACATTGATATAACAGTTAAAATAGGTCCTCAAGGAAAAATGTATGGCAAAATAACTTTAAATCAAATTATAGAAGAATTTCATAACAAATACAACATATTAATAAATAAAAAACAAATTGTTTTAGAAAGTGAAATTAATTCACTTGGAAAATATAAAGCTAATGTTGTTTTGACTCCAGAAATTATAGCTTCTTTTATCATAAATATCCAAGATATAGAAAAAAAATAATTACTTTTTATTAAAAAGAAAAAATATGAATGAAAAAAATATAAAACTACCTTTTTATCTAGAAGCAGAACAATCTATTTTGGGAATTATTTTGTTAGATCCTAAAAAAATTTTAACTACAATGGATAGATTAGACACAGAAGATTTTTTCAACATTGAACATCAATATATTTTTGAAGCTATGAAAACTTTATCTAAAGAAAACAAAGATATCGATTATGTATCTATTTTTAGTATTCTCAAAAATCAAAAACAAACTTTGACAGGAGGGCAAAAATATTTATTACAATTAACTGATAGTATTCCTTCTATTTATCATTTAGATAGTTATATCGATTTTGTTCGTGATGCCGCTCTAAAAAGAGAAATAATTACTGCCGCTTCAGCAATTTATAATGAAGGTGTTAGTAATCATGATATTGATTTTTCTAATTATTTAAATATTACTGAAGAAAAATTTTTTCAAATTTCCAAAAAGAAAAAAACTAACAATCTTCTCGAAATCAAAACATTATTAAAAGAAATTGAACATAAAACTATTTATAACAAAAGAGAACATAAACTTATCGGTTTAAGCACTGGTTATAGTAATTTAGACGATATTACTTTAGGTTTTAAATCAGAAGAACTTATTATTTTAGCCGCTAGACCTTCAATGGGCAAAAGTACTTTTATGTCTAATTTAGCTCTTAATATAGCTAAAAAAAATAATAAAGCTTCAATTGCTATTTTTAGTTTAGAAATGTCTAATGAACAATTAGGAACAAGAATATTAAGTTCCGAAAGCAAAATTTTGCATAAAAAAATTCAATTAGGAATATTAAATGAACAAGAAGTTAATTTATTAAAAGCCAGTTCTACAAACTTACAAAATTTAAATATTTATTTCGATGATTCTTCAAGCGCTAATATTTTAGACATTAGAGCTCAATGTCGTAAACTCAAAAATCAAAATAAATTAGATTGTATTATTATTGATTATTTACAATTAATCGGTAAAGTTAATAAACAAAACTTTAAATCTTTTTATAATCGTCAAGAAGAAATCGCTGATATTTCTAAAAGTTTAAAACAAATGGCACGTGAATTGAAAATTCCTGTTCTGGCTTTGTCTCAATTATCACGTGAAGTTGAGAAAAGAGAAGACAAAAGACCTATTTTATCTGATTTAAGAGATTCTGGAAGTATTGAACAAGATGCTGATATCGTTATGTTTTTATATCGTCCTAATTATTATAATAAAGGTGCACAAAACGAATTATCCGATTTAGGTTATACAGAATTAATTATCGCTAAAAATAGACAAGGAGCCACAGGAACTAAAAAATTTAATTTTAATTTAAATTGTCTTTCTTTTTTTGAAATAGAATAAAATTCATAAATATTGATTTATTTTCGTTTAACACAGGAGTTATAAATAAAATGCTAAAAAAACTTAAAATAATAAAAGAAAAATATTTACTGTTGCAAAAAAAAATGTTGAAAGATGTAAATAATATAGAAATTTTAAAAGAAATAAACGAATTAAACAAAATTGTTTCCATTTATGATACATATCTTATTTTAGAAAAAGAAAAAAACGAAATTACAAAATTAATTGCTAAAAACAACATAACAAAAGAAGAAAATGAATTTATTGTTTTATTTAAAGAAGAACAAAAAAATTTAGAAATTAAAATAACAGAAAAATTAAATCAATTACAAAAAATATTATCATTTAAAAAAAAAGATAATAGCAAAAATGCTATTATCGAAATTAAAGCGGCAGCTGGCGGAAGCGAATCAAATCTTTTTGTGGCTGATTTATTCCGTGCTTATGTTAAATATGCCGAAAGTAAAAAATGGAGAACAGATGTCCTTAATTTAGTAACTAGTCCTAAAAATGGTATTTCTTCGGTTGAAATGATTATTTACGGAGATAATGTTTATTCTTTTTTAAAAAATGAATCAGGAGTACATAGAGTACAAAGAGTGCCTGAAACAGAAAAACGTGGAAGAATTCATACATCTACAATTAAAATTTTAGTATCTCCCGACAAAGAAGAAAAAAAAATAGATTTAAATTGGAATGATATCAGAGTAGATACATTTAATTCAAGTGGTCCAGGAGGGCAATCAGTAAATACCACCAAATCAGCTGTTCGTTTAACTTATTTACCTACTGGTGATAGTGTAGCTTGCCAAATAGCTAAAAGTCAACATCAAAATAAAGAAAAAGCCTTTCAACTATTAAAAAATAAAATTTCTAATCAGTTAATATCAGAACAACAACAACAACAAAACAATATTAAAAAAAATTTAATTGGCAAGGGGGATCGTAGCGCTAAAATAAGAACTTATAATTACGCTCAAAATAGAATTACTGATCATCGCATCAATTTGACTTTACAAAAATTAGATTTTTTTATGGAAGGTAAAATAGATTTAATTATCGAACCTACAAATAACGAATTAGAAAAAAAAATTATCGAAGAAAAAATATAAATATGTTGAAATCCAAAATAATTATTTTTCCTACAGATACTGTTTATGGATTAGGTTGTCCTATATACGATCAGGAAAGTTTAAAAAAAATTTATACTATTAAAAAAAGAGACAACAATAAACCAATAAGTGTATTGTTTTTTTCTTTAGAACAAATAGAAGAAATAGCAATGATAGATAACAAAGTTAAAAAATTAGCTATTGCTTTTTGGCCTGGCCCATTAACTATTATCGTACCGACCACAAAAAAATATTATGATAAAACAAAAGAAAAAACAATAGGAATTCGAATACCAAATCATCCTCTAACTTTACAAATTTTAAATGAAAAAGGACCTTTAAAAACCACTTCTGTTAATAAAAGTGGTCATCCACCTCTAAATAATTATTTAGAGATTAAAAAACAATATCAAAATAAAGTTGATTGTATTTATCCTAATAAGGAAATATCATTAAATATAAGTTCTACTGTTATAGATATCACTTCTCCTAAATGGTTTTTGGTAAGAAAAGGATCTATTTCTTTATCAATGATAAATAAAATTTTAGATTAAATATTTTGATTTATCCAAAGATATCTTAAAGCTTTTTCTGGTTCTATCAATCCTTGTTTAACTTTATAATATATTTTAAAAAGAATTAAAAATAAATTTTCTATTTTGTCCATGGATAATAATTTAATTTCTTTAATTAAATTAAAAGTTTTGGGTAAAGAATATTGTAAAAGAGTGGATATTTCAACCTCTCTTTTTTTTTCATTTATCAAATGTTGAATTAAAATCATTTCTTGTAATTTTTGTAAAATTTGATAAATAATAAACATAGAATTATATTTATGATTTATCAAATTATCTAATAAATCAAAATTATCTTTCATTTTCGAATTATTTATAATGGAATTGATAAATAAAAATACACTATCGTCTGTAGAAACGACTAATTGTTTAATTATTTCTATATTTTCAATATTTTTATTTGAACATGATAAATAATATAATTTAATTTTTTGTATTTCTTCTTGTAATAACAATAAATTATTTTGAGTTTTTTGAATTAAAAAAGAAATAATTTTAGAAGTTACAACAAACCCATCTTCTTCAAAAAGTTTTTGAGTATGATTAATCAAATTTTGATATGATAATTTATTTTGTTTTTCAATAATAAAATAATTATTTATTTTTTCTTGTATATCTAGAGGAAAATTATTATCTTTTTCTTCAACTAAATAAATAATAATATTATTTTCTGGGTCTTTAAAAAAATTTAACAAAAAATTTAAATTTATATTTTTTTTTGAAAATAAAAAAGAAATATTTTCAATAAAAAGTACTTTTTTAACATAAAAAAAACAACTAGTATACAATTCTTTATCAATATTTTGAGCTATTTCGGGATAATTATCTTTTTGAATAGAATAAAACAAAAAATTATAATTCTTTTCATAACATAAACTCTTTAAATTATTTTTAATTTTCTCCAAAAAAAATTTTTGTTCATAAATAAATAAATTTAAAGAATTGATTTTCACAATAAACCTCTTAATAATAAATTTTTTTAATAAAATATTTATTTAAAAATTATCGATAGCTCTAGGATGATATTTAAAATATGTTTTTTTTAAATATTTTTGACTAATATGAGTATAAATTTGAGTAGTTGAAATATCTTCATGTCCTAAAATATTTTGCAAAGTCCTCAAATCTATTCCGTTTTCTAATAAATGAGTAGCAAAAGAATGCCTTAATGTATGAGGGGAACATTCGTTTCTTAAATTAGCTTTTTGAGCTATTTTTTTAAAAATTTTATAACATCCTTGTCTTGATAAACGTGCTCCTTTTTGATTTAAAAAAACAAATAAACTTGTTTTCTTTTTTAACAAAGAAGAACGTCCTTTTTGTAAATATTTTTTTAATTTTTTAGCAGAATATTCTGTAACAGGGACTATTCTTTCTTTATTCCCTTTCCCTATAATAATAATATAAGATTCTTCTAAATATAAATTAGACAAAGTTAAATTTAAAATTTCTGATATCCTTAATCCTGAACCATACATTAATTCAAAAATAGCTTGATTTCTTAAAGAATTCAAGCTATTTTTATCAGAAACACATTTTAAAAACAAAAAAACTTCTTTTAAAGACAAAACTAAAGGTAATTTTTTTTCTATTTTAGGAATTTTCAAAATAAGAGTAACATTATATTTTATTTTTTTTTCTAAAAATAAAAAATAATGAAATTTTTTAATAACAACAATTTTTCGAGCTAAACTTTTGCTGCTTATATTATAAAAATTAACAATATTTTCTAAAAAAAGAGAAATATCTTTTTGAGTGATTTGATTAGGATCTTTAATATTTAAATTTATTATCATAAAATTTAAATATTGATTTATATCATTTACATAAGCTTCAATAGTGTTTAAAGACAATAATAATTCATGTTCGATATATAATTTAAATTCTAACAAAAGATTTTTCATTATTATAATTATAAACTTTCTCTAATATCAAAAATTTTATTATTTTCTAATAAATTTTAAATTTATTTTATTCAAAGTAATATATATAACAAATGAATTTATAGCTAATTTAATAAAGGTTAATAATAAAGACATTAAATCGAGACTGCCATTCCAAATAGATAAAAAAGTAACAGAAACAACAGCTATAGAAAAGTTCAATACATTAATTGATGTGGATATAGTTCTATTTTTATAAATAACTAAATATTTCGCAATAATATCTATGCCGCCTGTGGAACTACCAATATTAATGCACATACCGATAGCAAATGCCGAACAAACAGATACAATTACAACCCTTAATAAAGACTTCCAAATACCAGATTCTTTTGGTATCCAACCAAAACAATGACTCCAATTATGCAGCTGTCCGTTAGAATTATTTATTAAAGAAGTCAATATAAATAAAAAAACAAAAAAACCAATAACATTAATCAAAGAATTCAAACTAAATTTAAAATCTAATTTGGGGAAAGAAATAAAAATAAATAAAAATAAATTCACAACAGCAAAAAAACAAGCCGCAAACCATCCATTAAAAGATTCATTTTTAATGCCCACAACATCTTTTAAAATTTTAGCAATAGCATCTCCGATGCCATGAATACCTGTAGTATACAACTTAATATTATAATCGCCGCTCATCAAAATAACATCAACAAAAGTATATAAAAACATTAAAAACAACGAAATAAGAAGAATTGTAATATTACATTTTGTTAAAAATTTATCATCATTATTTATATTCGTTTTTGAAATATTTTGACTTTTTTTCATTATATTAATTTTATATTTTCCGTATTCTAATTATTTTATTCTTTAAAAAAATTTAAACAACGATTACATAATTGTTCTAAATCTTTATTTTCTATAACGTTCCAACATCTAGGGCAAGTATTTCCTAAGGCTGGCATGATTTTAATCTCAAAAATTTCGGATTTTATTATTTCTAATTGCGACACAATTAATAATTGATGCAATTTATCTTTAATTTCTAAAACATTAATCATATCAATATATTTTAATGGTAATTTTAAAATTAATTTAGCTTGTAAAGATTTATTAATAATTTTATTTATTCTTGCTTCTTCTAATTGTTTTAAAACTTGTTCTCTAAAAGAAAAAAATAATTTATAATAAATTTGTTTGTGTTCTATATCTATCTTTTGAGAATAAAAAGATATCCATTCTTTTAATTCTTTGTTTTGAGGAATCGATTCTAAATAAATATCTTCTTTTGGAACAAAAGATAAATTTTGATATATTTCCGAAGTAGTATGAGGAATAATAGGAGTTAAAATTTTTAAAAAAGACATTAAAAGATCGTATATAGTAGATTGAATTACATTTCTTTCCCAATTATTTTCTTTTTCGATATACAAAATATCTTTGGTAAAATCTAGATAAAAAGCGCTCATTCTATTTGAAATAAACGGATATAATAAACTTAAAATTTGGTCAAAATTATAATTTTCGTAATATTCTATTATCTTAAGAAAAATATCTTGAAATTCTAAAATAAATAATTGATGAAATAAAGTTCTTTTTTCGAAAGAAATATAACATTCTTTAGAAGGATCAAAGTTATTTAAATTACCTAACATAAAACGAAAAGTATTTCTGATTTTTTTATATTTGTCTTCTATTTGCTTTAAGATAGTATCATCTAATCTAACATCTACATTATAACTAATATTAGCTACCCATAATCTTAAAATATCGGCTCCTTTTTGTTTTATAATTTGCAAAGGATCAACGACATTATTTAATGATTTACTCATTTTTTGTCCTTTTCCGTCTAAAACAAAACCATGTGTAATAACTGTTTTATAAGGTGCTTTTTGAAAAGCAGCTACAGAAGTAATTAAAGAAGAATTAAACCAACCACGATATTGATCTGCGCCTTCTAAATAAACATCAGCAGGTATTAAATCATTATTTGATTTTTGAAAAGTGCTATAAGAAGTTCCTGAATCAAACCAAACATCTATAATGTCTGTTTCTTTACGGAAAATATTGTTAGGGCTTTTTTTGTTTTGATAATTAGGAGGTAATAATTTTGAAGCTTCCCATTCGAACCAAATTTCTTTGCCATTTTTTCTTATTAAATCAGAAACATGTTGAATTAAAAATTCATCTAAAATTGGCTGTTCATCTTCTGTATAAAAAATAGGAATTGGAACACCCCAACTTCTTTGGCGACTTATCACCCAATCATTTCTATCTTTAATCATATTATGTATTTTAATTTGGCCCCATTGAGGAATCCATTTAATTTTTTGAATTTCAGATAATAATTGTTCTTTAATTTTTTCAATATTTAAAAACCACTGAGGAATAGCTAAAAAAACAACTGGTTTTTTTGTTCTTTCATCATGAGGATAAGAATGATTTAATATTGTTGAACTAATTAAAAGATTATTTTCTTTTAAATCTGAAACAATAATATAATTAGCTTTTTCATAAAAAAGACCTTGATATTTTCCTGAAATTTCAGTCATTAAACCTTTTTTATCAATGCTCAATAAAATATCTAATTTATACTTTTCGCTTAATAAAAAATCATCATGACCGTGCCCTGGAGCTATATGAACTAAACCTGTTCCTTCTTTATCCGAAACAAAAGTATCTAAAACAACTTTATTTTGTTTATTGAAAAGTTTATTTTCATATACAAAATTATTTAAAAAACTACCTTTAAAAGTTTTTATTATTTCTACCTTTGGCCAATCAAATTTTTCTTTTAAATTATTTAAAACCGAAACGCCTATAATATATTTATCATTATTAATTTTTATTAAATGATAATCTTTATTAGGATGCGCACAAATAGCTACATTGGCTGGTAAAGTCCAAGGAGTTGTTGTCCAAACTAATAATTTAGCATCTTGAAAAATATCTTCTTGTATATTTGATTTTACAAGCGGGAAAAGAATAAAAATAGAAAGTGTTTGATGATTTTTATATTCTATTTCTGATTCAGCCAAAACAGATTGTAAAAAAGGAGACCAATAAATAGGTTTTAATTTTTTAAAAATTAATTTTTTAGAAATCATTTTACCAAAAATATTAATTTGGTCAGCTACAAAAGAATTATTTAAAGTTAAATAAGGTTTGTTCCATTGACCTAAAACACCTAATCTTTGAAAACTTTTTTTCTGTTTTTCTATAAAATCTATAGCTACTTCTTGGCATTTATTTAAAAAATCTTTTTTAGAAGATAATTTATCTTTAGAATATTTTTTTAATATAACCGTTTCAATAGGAAGGCCGTGGCAATCCCATCCTGGAACATAAGGAGCATAAAAACCTTGCATCGTTTTAAAACGTACAATAAAATCTTTTAAAATTTTATTTAAAGCGTGTCCAATATGAATATTTCCATTAGCATAAGGAGGACCATCATGAAGAAAAAAAGAAAGATTATTTTTATTTTTTTCTAAAACTTTGTCATATAATCTAATATTTGTCCATTTACTTTGTATATCAATTTCTTTTTGGCTTAAATTAGCTTTCATAGGAAAATTTGTCAAAGGCATTAACAAAGTTTCTTTATAATCTTTATTTATCATAATATTCTCCTTGAATGTAAAATTATATAAAAAATTATAAATATTTTATTATTTTTTATTTAGAAACATTAAAATGAAAAGTAATAATATCTCCATCTTGAACTAAATAATTTTTTCCTTCTAATCTTAATTTGCCATTTTCTTTAACTTTGATAAAATTAGGAGTATTAACTAAATCTGCGTAATTACAAACTTCCGCTTTAATAAAACCTCTTTGAAAATCACTATGAATTATACCGCCGCATTCTGGAGCAGTCATCCCTTTGAAAAAAGGCCATGCTTTTGTTTCTTGTTTTCCTGAAGTAAAGTAAGTGTTTAAACCTAATAGTTTATAACTTTTTTGAATAATTTCTTGCAAAGCACTATTTTTTAAATTGTACATAGATAAAAAATTTTTTTGTTCCGCTTTATTCAAAAGAGATAATTCTTTTTCGAACAAAATACAAACAGGAATAAATTCTCTTATTTTTGTTTGACTATGAATGAACATGTGTTTAAAAAAATTATTATTTGTTAAATCTGATAAATCTTTTTCTTGAAAATTACCAATATAAATCATAGGTTTTAAAGATAATAAATTAAAATTTTTAATTATTTTTAATTCTTCCTTATTCCAACTAATTTGAGAAATATTAATATCTTTTTCTAAATAGGATTTTAATTTATTTAATATTTCTTCTTCCTCTAAAACTTCTTTATTTAAAGAAGATTTTTTTTGTTTATTAATTTTAGATAAACGTTTTTCGATTTGTTCTAAATCAGAAAGAATTAATTCTGTTTCAATAATAGAACTGTCTTCAATAGGATCTACTTTATCATTAACATGAATAATATTTGGATCTACAAAACATTTAACTACATGACAAATAGCATCCACATCTCTAATATGTGTTAAAAACTGATTTCCTAAACCTTCTCCTTTCGAAGCATTTTTTACTAAACCTGCGATGTCTATAAATTGAATTTGAGTTGTTATAATTTTTTGAGATTGCGACAAATTAGCTAAAAAATCAAGACGTTCATCTTGAACACCTACAACACCGACATTAGGTTGGATGGTAGCAAAAGGATAATTAGCTTCTAAAACTTTCATATTTGTTATAGCGTTAAATAAAGTTGATTTCCCTACATTTGGCAAACCTACAATTCCGACTTTCATAATTTTAATTATTAACCTTTTTTAATTTATAAATATATTTTTTAATCTTATTAATTTTGTTTATTATTTTTTTAAAAAAATAAACATAAATAATCGATTTATAGGATATTTCAATATTTTTAAAACTAGTTTCAAAATAATTTAGATAACTTCAAATATATAATATATATACATATTTTACTTTAAAAAATATTTTTTTTAATTATATTTATGATATTTTTTGAAATTTCATTTAATATTTATCTTTATAAAAAATATTTTGAATAATTTTATATTTGCGAATCCTTAAATTTATTAAAAATATTTAAAATTAATAAAATTTGTTAAATTTATTTAATTTATTATTATAATAAATTAAATAAATATTTAAGAATTACTTCTTAAAAATTATTCAAATTATTTTTTTATTTTATTTTTAGTTTAATTTATTATTAATTTATATTTTAAACATATTAAAAATAAATATAAAAAGGTGCGAATATGAATATGGTAATCAAAAATAAATATTTTTTATTAGGTTTTTTAAGTTTGAGCTTTTCCACATTATTTTGTTTTTTAATATATTATTTAAAAAACATAAACTTTATGAAATCAAAACTTCATTTTATTTTAAAAAAATAAAATTATTTAATTTAAAAAATATAATAAAATTGTAATTATAATAAAATTTAATTTTCATAATAAAATATATAAATACAAATGATTTACTAAAAAAATTGATGATTTTTTTCAAGAACAAAAAAAACACCTTTTAATGGATTGATTGATATTATTAAAGAAAGTAAAAATTGTATTTGCCTACATATTAATTAAAGACATAAATAAAAAAATATAATTGACATTATTATTTATCAAAAATAATGAAAATTAAGAAAACAGAAATAAATTACATTATTTTTTCATTTGATTATAAAAAACTTTTTATTTAAAATAATAAATATTTAATTTAATATATTATTTAAAAATACGTTTTAATGAAAGGTTTAAAATATAACAAAAATGCAAAAAATTGAAAATAAAATAAATTTAAAACATTTATTCTTTTTGTTTATTTCAATTATTTTATTAATTTCTAATACCTCATTGATTTTCGCAGAAAAAGAATTATCTAAATTTTTAACAACTACAAACTTAGGGCAAATAGAAACAACAGGTCAAAAACCTACTAAAGATGAAATTATAGTGAAAATAAAAGAATTAAATAACGATTTAAAAGAATCAAAATCTTTAAAAATAGATAATGACCCAACCGAAACTGAAGCTATAGTTAAATCTAATGAGCACACGGGAGAAGTGAAAGTTTATTTTACTGTCAAAAAAACACAAACACCATTATCTAAATTTTTAACAACTACAAACTTAGGAAAAATAGAAACAACAGGTCAAAAACCTACTAAAGATGAAGTTATAACGAAAATAAAAACATTAAATAAAGATTTAACAGAATCACATTCTTTAAAAATAGATAATGATCCGACCCAAACTGAAGCTATAATTAAATCTAATAATAACACAGGAGAAATAAAAGTTTCTTTTACTGTCGAAAAAAAAGAAAATACAAATCATAATACAACTAACAATTCCGAAACAGTTACAGAATCCAATCCAGAAAATACCTCTTTTTTTAAAAATAAATGGTTATGGACGATAATAATACTTATGATAATTACATCTGTTGGTTTTTTTGTTTGGCGAAAACAAAAAATTTCTAAATAAAAAATTCTAAATAAAAAAGACCTTAAAAAGTCTTTTTTTTTAAAAAAATTTAATTTAATAAAAATATTTATATAAATATAAATTGGATCAAAAAATATTATAAAAAAGGATTTTATTATAGTTAAAAAAGAAAGGAACTAAAATAACATATGAAACCACAAACAAAAAAAATTTATCTTTGTCTTTACACAATCTTAATCATATGTGGATGTGCATTAATCTACTGGTGTTTCTTCAAACCAATCACACCAAAAACTAAAAAAACACATGTTTCAGAAGACAACCAGGATCCGGATATAAACATTAAAACGGCAATTAAAGACCAACAAACACTCGAAGAACAAAAACAAAAAAATGAAGATGCGTTAACTAAAACTAAAAATGCATTAAATCAACAAAAACAAGAATTAGAAACAATTAAAAATGATCTAAGTACAAAAGAAAAAGCGTTAGAAACTGTTCAAAACGATTTAAAAACAAAAGAACAAGCATTCAAAACAATTCAAGATAACTTAAACACCAAAGAACAAACTTTAACAACCACTCAAAATACTTTAAATCAACTAACAGAATTAATTAAGACTTTAAAAAATAAACATTTAAAAATTGAGTATCAATCGGACGGCGAAACAATAAAATGCATCACTGAATTTGATCCATCTACTAGCAAACAAATTAAATATACTCATTACCAACCCAACGTAAACAAAATAAATTATATCTATGAATACAATCCATCTAATGGAAATGCAATTAAGTTAACTTATTACCAATCAGACGGTAAAACAAAAAAAGGAGACTATGAATACAATCCAAGCAATGGAAATCTAATAAAATATACTGATTTCCAATCAGACGGTAAAACAATAAACTTCATCAACGAATACGAATCGTCTGGCAACATCAGCAAAACAACTCATTTCAATCCTGATGGATCAATAAAAAAATAACCGTATATAAACCTATAAAAAAACAAAAGATAATACTCTGATGAAAAATCACCTAAATTTAATTTAACCATTATGAAAAAAAATCAAACTCAAATTTTAGTTTTTGAGTTTGATTTTAGGGGTAATTTTGATTATTACGTTTATTTTAGACTGTACCGATTAATAATATTTTTTCTCTTTCTGATATTTGTTTTTGTAAAAAAAAAAAAAAATAAGTTAATCTAATTCTTTAAGATTAAAGTTTAATTTTTAAATAAAAAAGAACTTAAATGAATAAGTTTTTTTACTTGATAATTTATTTCAAATTATTAAAAATCGTTAAAAAAAAATATTTCATCAGGAAATTGGATTTGTTTTTCAACAAAAGCAAGCGAATTTGTTAAGCATTCAAGTTCTCGATTAAGACTATTATAACTACTTTCATCAAGCATAAATTTCATCTCTAACAATGATTTTCTCTTTTGAATAGGCGCTTGTGTTAATAAAGAGTTCATTTCTCGAACGGATTGATTTATTCCTTCTACGCCTTTTCCAGATATTTCTGAAATGTATTTTTCTGGTTGCAATTCATTTAACTATTGTTTAACTTCTTCTAATTGTTTTTTAGTTTCCATAAATTCGTCTTTTGCCTTTTTAATTTTAGGTTTTATGTTTTCGATGTCAAGCAACAAAAGTTTTTTTTCTTGTTCTAATCTTTTCAATTTTTCTGATCGTAATTGATCATAACTTTTTATTTTTTCATTTGAATCTGTTTTTTCAGTAAGTTGAGCATTTTCGTGTTTTGGTTTAGTAGATGGAGATGAAGCGTCATCAGTGTGTTTGTTATAAAGAACACAAATTAAGCCAATGATGAATACAACAACGACAGTGCCAATAACAATTAATTTATTTTGGTGTTTTTTAAATTCATTTTTTTTATATACCTTTCCGATATATTTTATTATATCTTTTTTTTTTTTTTTGGAATTTAAACGCTTTTTAAATAAAAAAGAACTTAAATGAATAAGTTCTTTTTGATAAAAATTATATTATCTCATATGAGATGGTTTAGTCGGAGGAGGAGTGGTGTCGCAATAGGTGTCAAATTTGATTGACCATCCCGAATCAAAAACTAACCTGCAAGCGGGAGAGTTTCCACCAAAACCACAAAAGGAATTATCGTAAGGAGTACCTTTTCTTGTAAAATTAATAACGTCAAGAGTCCAATTCTTAAAATAACAATAATCTAATTTAAATTGTTCTTCGGGTATAGCATTAACATATGCAACTGTAAGAGACGGCACCCATATATTACCGCTATCTAAACAATATAATTCCCTAGTTAATTTACCCGTTTTACTTGGGCTACCTAATTTACTTACAATTGTGCTAGCAACATATGTGGATCCTGATTGAAAACAACATTGGTTTTTCCATTGTTCTAATGCTATATTATACTCTTCTTCAGTTTTTGGATTCTGATTCCATGTAATTTGTTTATTTTCTACAACTTGATTACTTATTTTTTCTTTTTCTCTTATTAAGTAATAAATTGAAACAGAGATCAAAAAAATTAATGTAATTGTTAAAAAAATAAATGTTTTTTTATAATTTGTAATTAATTTTTTGATATTTTGCATATTTTTTTCCTTTTTTTGATTTATTTTAATTATATCTTTTTTTTTTTTTTTGAATTTAAACGCTTTTTAAATAAAAAAGAACTTAAATGAATAAGTTCTTTTTGATAAAAATTATATTATCTCATATGAGATGGTTTAGTCGGAGGAGGAGTGGTGTCGCAATAGGTGTCAAATTTAATTAACGATCCGTAAGTAAAAATTAATCTTATAGGAGAAGGATCTTTAAAAAAAATAGAATTATCCGAACTTACCATTGGTCTTTTAAAATTCATAACATCGTTATATAAATTATAAAAATAACAATAATCTAAATTATAATTATTTTCCTTCAAACTGGAAACCTTATATTCTACTTTTAGATGCCCTTCTTTTAGATTCCCTTTTATTATATTACCGCCATCTAAACAATATAAAGTTTTCCATGATTTACCTAATTTATTTCTGACTTCATCACCAGTATATTCGTTTCCTTGTTTAAATATACATTGATTTTTCCATCGTTGTAAAGATTCATTATATTCTTCTTCATTTGATGGAGTTTGATTCCATGTAATATGTTTGTTTTCTATAATTTTAATTTCTTTTTTATTTGTTAAACAATAAATTGAAAGAGAAATTAAACAAAATAATATAATTGTTAAAAAAATAAATGTTTTTTTATAATTTGTTATTTTCTTTTTAATATTTTTCATAACTTTTTATCCTTTTTAAATTATATTTTTGTTATATATTTTTTTATAATTACAAAATTTTTAAAGCAAAAAAAAGAAATTGATAAATAACTTCTTTTTGTTTAAATTATTTCATATGAGATAGTTTAACTGGTGGTGGTGTAGTGTCCAAATAACCATTAAATTCAACTTTATCTAGATCAGAAATTTTTATTTTTTCAATAGAAGGAAGATTTTCAAAAGTATAAATATTAGACCAATAATTATTTTTAAAAGAATATTGAATTACATAAAAATTTTCATTTTTATCATAATAAGAATAGACAGTTTTTTTATTATTTTTTTGAAATATTGTAGCATCATAAAAACAATATAAAGTTTGATTTGAAGTTCCTAATAAATTACCTATTTCCTTTCCAGTAAATGTATTCTTAGATTTGAAATGACATTGATTTTTCCATTCTTGTAGGGCTATATTATATTCTTCTTCAGTTTTTGGATTCTGATTCCATGTAATTTGTTTATTTTCTACAACTTGATTGATTACTTATTTTTTCTTTTTCGCTTATTAAGCAATAAATTGAAATAGAAATTAAAAGAATTAATGTAATTGTTGAAAAAATAAATGTTTTTTTATAATTTATTATTTTTTTCTAATATTTTTCATAACTTTTGGTCCTTTTTTAATCATATTTTTATTATATATATTTTTTTATAATTATAAAATTTTTAAAAAAAATAATTTCTTTTAATTTAATAATTTAGATTTATTTCATATAATCAGGTTTATGAGGAAGAAGTGTAGTACTACAATAAGTATCAAATTCATTCAAACTTATATTTAATGTTGAACCATTGGCTTCAAAAAACGAGCATATTCAAAAAGCGGAACTTTTTTTAAAATACTCTAGAAATCATTAAAAATATTTAAAAGATTATCAATATTTGATAATCTTTTTTTATTATTTTTTTTAATTAAATTTAACTATTATGCAAACTTTAAAAAATTTCAAAATTTAATATAAACAACGAAAAGATAAAAGAAATAAAATCTTTAATAATTATCATTGGTAAATTACGCGGAATAAACCTTTAAAAACATCAAATGAAAAAGCAAGAAAAAAATATGAAAAAAGAAACAAAAGAAGAACAAACAACAACGAAACAAAAATATAACGTAGTTAGAAGCTCCATTATCATCATCATCTTATTATCACTCTTATACATTAGCGGCTACTTTGGCAAAAAAATGGTTAGATCGCAATTGCGAAATCGAAAAACCAGATGCTTAAATATTATTTTTTTGTATATAAAAACAAAAAATAGCCCCTCTTCTCTCGCTCATAGTTATTACTGTTCTTTATGGGTAAACAACTTAATCAAATTTTAAATTATCATCTAATAAAATACAAAATATAAGTAAAATAAAAATAGAGGTGAATTAAAATGATAAAAAAAGAAAAACAACAAATTAATATTTTAGATGTAGCTCAATATATAAATTAGAAATCAAAATAAAAAAGATTATACTAAAATGAAATTACAAAAATTAGTTTTTTTCGCTTATTGTCAACATTTAATCAAATTTAAAAAACCTTTTTTTAAAAACGATTGGGAAGCTTGGGAATATGGCCCTTGTTCTCCAAAATTATATTTAAAAACATTAGAATATACAAAAAAAATTCCTAAAGATTTAAAAATTATTGAAAATTTTAATATATCTTGTTTTAAACCGCAACAAATTCAAATTATGGATAATATTTTAAAAAAATATGGTTCTTATACTGCTAATCGTTTAGTTATGCTAACGCACGAAGTCGATTCTCCTTGGACAAGAAGTTTTCTTTTTAAAGACTGGTCATTAAATCCAATTACTGATAAAAGAATCTTGAAATTTTACGAAGAAAAAGGCGAACATTTTCAATGGAAATAAAAAAAGTCAGCGATTATTTAGATGATAATAAAGTAAAAATTGATATTATTATTCATGAATCTAAACATTTATCTTTGGATTGGGATAAAATAATCGAATCTTTTAATGAAACATTGAAAAATAAAAATTTTGAAAATGAGAGCCATTTTATAAATCCAACACAAATTAAAATGTTTCTAAATAAAGATAAACATCATTTAATAGAAGAAGTAAATTTTATTAAATTAAACATTGATAAATGTCAGCGTATTATTGGATTCATTGAACAAGAAAAAAAGAAGAAATTTTTTTATCTTTGTGTTTATGATCCTTTTCGTCAATTTAGTATTTTAGATTCAACCCAATATTTAAACAAAACAGCTCTTAAATATATTTATAATTTTTTAAAAATTAATAAATATGAATTCGACGAAATAGATAAATATTTAACACACAACAAATATAAAATAAAAAAACAATATTTTAAATATTGGAATAATTAAATTTTTAAGTTTTGTATATTATAAAAACTTACAATAAATTTTTATTTATTAAAAAAAAGATACAAATTTTAAATTTCAAAAACTTGAAATTATTTTTATTTCTTTTTTGATTTAAAAACTTAAACCGCCGAAACGGTAGCGCTTTTTAACTGCTCTTTACTGCTTTTTACTGCTTTAGTAAAATAAGACCTTTTGAAAATTACTAATTTGAGAAACCAAATTATTTATTTGAAAAAATAAATAGTTTGGTTTTTTTTCTTTTATATAGGAAAAAAACCGAACAAGAAAAAAAGAGTTTAAAATTTTGAAAGCGTTCAACACAAAATATTTTTTTATAACAAAGAAATTCCAAAATAAAAAAAATATTTTTTAAGACAAAAAATTTTACAAAAATAAATTAACAAAAATAAAGAGGTTTTAAATCAAATGGAAAATAAAGATAAACACGACGCATTTAAACCGTTAACTGAAAATGCTAGATTAAAAATTGAAATAAATGATACAGCTAATGTAATATCGCATTTAGAATCATTAATAATCAAATTAGAAAAAAACGAGGAAAACGGCGAAATCATAAGAACAGCAACAAAAACAATTTTAGCTATGAGACAAGCGAATATAAAAAAAATTAATAGACGTATTCAATTGTTGTCTATACATGGGAATCAAAGGAAATATTAAATATTTTTGAAATAAGAAAATTTAGGAGTTTAAAAAAATGATATATACGGAATTGCTAGCCCATGCATTCGTTAATGATTTAGAAAAATACGCAAAACAACGCGACGAAGAAGTTAATAATATCAAAAAAGAACGCGACAATTTAAAAAAATCTAATAACGGATTAAAAACACAAAATTTCATTTTATCAAAATGTAATTTGAAATTAAAAAACAAAAATAATGATGTAAATGCACACAACATGATATTACAAATAAAAAATATTCATTTAAGAAATGAAATACAAGGATTAAAAAAAAAGATTGAGAGAATACAAAAATGAATGTAGCCAAAACAAATAAAGCATTAGAAATAAACAACAAAAAATATTCAAATGAAAATTTTAAACTTACAAGCGAAATACAGTTAAGTTTTTTAAATAAACTGAAAGAAAAAATATACAAAACTACATTAAATCTTGAAAACGCCGAAAACGTCGTAGTCGGAGATGATTTAAAAACATATGCGCTGTGTTTATGCAAAGTATATGACCTTTTTGACACATACAGAATATTTAATGATTTCAAAATAAAAGATGATATAGCGAAAATTTACAAAATCATTACTGGGTATGTAAATTATGGCTGTATTGATTGTGATTTTTATTTTAATAAATTATTAAAATTTTTAACTGATAAAAAAGAAATAACAATGTATCCAGCTACTGTATTAAAAAATGGTATAGAAATAAGACAATTTGAAGTTATTAAATATCATTTTGAATAAAATATTAATTCAAAGCAGTAAATAGTAAAGGAGAAATTAAATATGTTTAAAAAAAATAAATATGATTTAAAAGAAATCACGGATTATTTAACTAACAATTATTTTAGAGTCCTTTTATTATCTAATGAAAAAGGAAAAACCAATTTGAATTTAGAAAACAGCGTTTTATATTTGAATCCTTCCGACGTTCCCAACTTCAATCAAATTTTTAAAAAAATTTCTAATCCTCCTTTTGAAATCAAACAAGATATCAACCTTAATAAAGATTTTATTTTTGATGCAACTAATAAAATTTTATATTCTAAAAAAATAATTGAAAAAAAATTAACCGCTCATGAAAAAATGGTTGAAGAAGAAACGAAGTCTTTATTTAGCAATGTATGAAGCCATAAAAAATATCAAAAAAATAATTGAAGAAGAACAAAAAAGAGAATGGGAACAAAAAGAATTAAAACGGCTTCAAAGAAAAGAAACCGAATATAAACAAGAAGAAGATAAAAAAAGCTTCGCCATGATAGATACAAGCATAATCAAACAAATTCAAGAAGACCCCACGACAAAAGATTTAAAATTTGGCGTTGATTACGATACAAAAGATATAGAAACGATGTTAAATTATTTTAAAAATAAAAAGAACATAGATGAATTCGAACATAAAATGATTTTAAAAACCAAACCTTATATTCAAATTGTTTATCAAGATACTAAAAAGCCTCTTTATGAAGAAAATATTATGACAGTACATAATTTATTTAATCAAAATTTAAATTTAGAAGAAATAAAAAAAATTGATAAAGATTTTTTTAATACGATTTTATCTAAAATTGAATTTTCTAAGGAACAATGGGGAAAAGTTAACCAGTTTAAAGAAAAAAACGGCATTTATCTTTACGGAGCATTAAATACTTATAAAACTTTTTTGATGAAAGGTTTTATAAATTGGTATTTACAAAAAGAAAAAGATTTTATATTTTTATATATGCCGGATTTTGTTAGGCAATTTCCCCAACATTGGTACGACCAAGATATAGAAACAAAAATAAATATTGTAAAAAATACTCCGGTTCTTTTCTTAGATGATATCGGCGCGGAACATTTAACAATTTATTTTAGGGATGAAATTTTAGGGCCTATTTTAGTTTATCGTTGCGAAAATAAATTAAATACTTTTTTTAGTAGCAATTTAAATTTAGAAACTTTATTAAAACATTTTACATTTAATGATATTTCGCAAAATTTCAAAGGAATTAAAATTATTAATCAAATTAAAAATTTATGTTCGGTTTATTGTACGAGCAAAATTAAAAAAGAATTTTTAAGTATTCATTAAATGAATTTTTAAATATTTTATCGGCTAGACAATCCGATACAAAGCTAAAACCAAGTCATGTATAAATCATGAAAGGAAATAAAATAAAATGGCTAATAACAATGCAATTCAAAGAGCAACAAAAGAAATTTTAAAGGCTGTCGGCTTGGCTATTTGTACTGTTTACGCAATTTTTGGTTTAATCGCAATGTATCGTAATAACGAATTACCATTCCAAGACCACGACAAATCTACAAATGTCATCGTTAACAAAATTAACCCTGACAAAGATAAAAACGTACACGTACAAGAAGCATTACTTAAAAGATTAAATGACTTAGAAGCTAAAAATACAAACACAACTGAAACAAAAGACACAAAAGATACTACAAAAAGAACTTAATTTTTAGTATTGTATAAAAAAATAAAAATAATGTTTCTATTTTGGATGATATTTAATAAATTTTTTATGATAACACCTTAAATATCAAAAAAAATAGGAATATTATATTATTTTTTTAAAAAAAATAAGAATTTATATAAAAAAATATGAATTTTTATTAAAAAAATAAGAATTTATATAAAAAAATAAGAATTTTTATTGAAAATATATAAATTTATATAGAAAATATATAAAAATTTATATAAAAAGTATGTTTTTTGAAAGAAAATAGAACTAAAATAGAACTAAAATAGAACTAAAAAGATAAAAACACCCATAAAATCAAGATTAATGTTTTTTTTACCTTAATTCAACAATTTAAAGAGGGTATCCGTTTCAAAGTTTTTTTTAATTTAATTTGCGTACGGCATATTTTAAATTAAAAAAAATGGATTTAAATTTAGAACAAAATAATTTAAAGTTAGCGCTTTCTTTGTTATTTTCGGTTTTATTCGCAAAACCATCTAAGCCCTCCAATTTTCTACCTATTTCATAATTAAAGAAAATGTATATTCTCTTTAAATTGTTGAGTACAATTAACAATTTAAAAATCAAAAATGAGAAAGGAGAAACACAATGCAAAATAAAAAAAATCAAAAAATGACTAAACAAGATAACGTTGTTGTTGACGAAGCACAATATTTCAGTACTGTTGATTATTCATTAGATGAATATGAACTTAGTGAACGTAAACACGGAGTTATTAGTGTTCTTGAAGCAGTAGAACAAGAATTAGATAATTTAGGATATAACGCTGAAATAAACTTTGAATCTAAAAATTCAAAATTAATTAAAAAAATTGAAAATGAAGTTAACGAAAAAATTTCGGAACCAGCAAAAAAAGCTTCTAATTATGTAAAAAAAGCTAAACGTCTTTTATGGGACGTACAAAACGACAAAAACGCAATAATTTACTGCTTTATTAATTTAAGCCTTTTTCAAAATTACTAAAATTTGAAAAACTTAAATTACCAAAGCTCTACCTTTTCCTATATAAAAGAAAAAAACCAAACTATTTATTTTTTCAAATAAATAATTTGGTTTTTCAAATTAGTAATTTTCAAAAGGTCTTATTTTAATAAAGCAGTGAAAAGCAGTGAAGAGTAAAGAGTAGTGAAGAGCAGTAAATAATGAAATTTATGTTCCAAGTATTTATTATAAATATCAAAAAGTAATTATACGTGATAAATGGACAATTTGATCAATATAGCTACAAAATCAATAAAATTTTCAAAGTTTAATCATTTAATGTGTTTTAAACATTTAAACTATTGAGGCCATTCAATAAATAATAATAAATTCTACATTGGTGCTTTGCAAAAGGACAAAAATAATCCATCTCTGAAATTAATAATTACAATCAATTTTATTGTTGTAATTCCTATGTACTATTTATAAACATAAATTTCCAAATAAATATCCTAAAAAAGATTTTCAAAAATTAATTTATCATTTAGAATATCTTTTAAATTATTATTAATATATTTTTTTTACATCAAAAATAAATTTGCGGCAACCAAACAATATTTTTGAAAGTGTAATATTATCAAAATTTTCTTTTTATAGGATAATTCGAATAAATAATAACAATAAATATAACAATAAGAACAAATAAACAAGAAAAAATTAAAGTCAAATTTTCTTTTAATTTGTATATTTTTAAAAAATCAAATATATCTTTTTCTTTTAATAAAGCAACTTTAATAAAATTATGTGGTAATTTATTAGATTCTTCCAAAATATTATTAACTCCTATAAAATTACCTTCATTATCAAAATATAAAAAATTAAATTTAGGATTAGCAATTTTATTTTTATTCCTTAAATCAAATACGGAATCACACAAGACAAAATCATTTGTTTTATAACTTACAACACCTTTAAACATTTGTGGAAAATAATTATCATTATAGTTATTTGTTAAAAAAAATATTTCTTCTCCTAAATTTAAATTTTTAGAAGATCTGGCCGGAATAATATCGTAATTATTGGAAGATACAAAAGTTATTAAAATCAAATTATTACGTCCTAATAAAAAACTGTTAATTTGGCCTTTTTCTTTTTGATAATTATCATTATTAAAAATAGTTATTTCGATTTCATTAGAAAAAATATTTTTAATCGGTTCAATTAACGATAATAATTTATTCTTATTATTTGTATAAGTAGATAAAACAAAATATAAAAAATTATTATTTGGTAAAGATTTTTTTTGAAAAACAATCCCATTACCGCTAATTTCTTCATTTTGATCCCAAAAAATTAAAGAATTTTTTATTTTCTTTAAATTATCAAATTTACGTTTTTCATTTATTTCCATATTATCATTATTTGATTCATGAGGATAAACTAATTCTAAAGATATAAAGGGTTCATGTTGTTCTTTTAATTGAATATCATCGAAATTATAAATTTTAATTTCATTTAAATTATTTGGGCCCTTTTTTTCAAAAATAATATTATTTTTTTGTTCATTATAAATTATTTTTATTTGCTCTTTTTTAGGATTTAAAGAAAATATTTGTTCTTTTTTATAAAACATAACTACTAACTTAATATTTAATTGTATTTCTTTTTCTTCTTTTATTAACTCAGAAATAATTGATTTTATTTTTTTATTTCGAAAATAATTTAATAATTCTTCGATTGTAATAGTAATATTATTTTTATTCTTTATTAAAAAATTTGGATTTTGATTAAAAGGAGGAAATGAATTTAATTCATTTTCTAAATAATCATAATCTTCTGGTAAAATTTTAAAAAATTTTTTAATTGGATTTTTTTTATGCAATTCAATTATTCGATTACATATTTGTTTAACATGCTCAATATTAAGACATTGAGAAATTCTATCTGGCACATAATCACTTATAATAACGCTTTTGTTTATGCCTATAATTTCCCCATGAGTATTAAAAACAGGACCTCCGCTATTACCTGAATCAATTTGGATATCAAAAGAAATTTCTTTTTCATTATAATCAACAATATTACCTTTTTTTAATAAATTAAACCCCCAAATAATATTTGGTTTTAAAAATAAATCCTTATCTTGCGAAAGAGTATTGAAATTATCAAAAGTTAGTTTTTTTGATTTAATTTGAGTAATTTGAGAACCCATACTATAAACAACTTCTCCTTGATAAACATTTATTTTTTTCTTAGGTAAAACTTTATCTAAAATTGTTTTTATTTCTTCAAATTTTTTTGTATTTTTATCTCTAAAAGTCAAAATAGCTATATCATCATATACATCTTGATTATTTATAAAACCAAACATTTCCGCCTCTTGTTGAAAATAAATATTAAAAAGTTCAATTTTTATTGATGAATATTTTGAAGCTTGTTTCAATACATGCCTATTAGTTAAAACATAATAATCATAAAATATTTCATTATTTTCCATTATTTCTTTAACACAAAAAATAAAACCAGATCCTAAACTTAAAAATTTATTTTGCATCAAACTTCCGACTTGAATCAAAAAAGTAATTTTATTTAAATTTTGGATGTCCTCATCGAAAGGATAATTTAATTTTGTATTTTCTAAATTATTTTTTTGTTGTAAATTCGACTTTTCGATATTCACTTGATTATTTTGACATTTATCTAACGCTATCTTATCAAAAATATAATCTAAAAAATTTTTTTTAGAATCAATTTTAGATGAGCTATTATAAAAACCTAAAAACCATCCTTCTTGATTTAAAAAAATTTTATATTTCTTATTATCTACTTCTAACAAAAAATAATATTTATTTTTGATATCAATATCTTTTTCAGAAGATAAATCTGATTGTTCTAAATTCAATTGACATTTAAAAAAATAAAAAATAGAATTAGATGTTATTATATGGTTAATTATAATATTTGGATCTTGATTTGGCACGGAAATACCTATAAATTCTCCTTTAGTATTAAAAAATATTTTATTATTTCCGCCTTTAATAGAAATAGGTAAATACTCATTATCACTTAAAGCATAATTTTTACTTACAATACCTTCTTGAAAAGGTTCCATATGAGACGAAATATCTAAAGTAAAAGCATATACTACATCTCCTTTGTTAAAACGATGAGGTTTCAAAATAAAGGATGGCTTATCTTTTTCAAAATCAAAGATATTTTGGATTTTTTTTTGCATGTCTCCTATCATTTGAATCTTTTCTTCTAAAACTTTATCTTTTAAATTAAATGTAATTTGATTTTTTTTATAATCATTTTGAATAATTTGATTTTGATATTTAATAAATAAATATTTATAATAAAAAAATAAAAATAACAGAAATATTAAAAAAAATAATATAAATCTTTTTTTATTTATAAAAGATAAAACGATACTATCCATATTTTTCAAGTGCTTTTCCATTTTCTAAATTATTGTTTTAAATTTTTAAAATCTATACAATAATATGTTTTTACAATCATAAACAAGTAAATAAATTAATAACCAATTTAAAAATTACAAAACTCTCTACTTATTAATAATATATTAATTAAAATAACTTTTATTTATTTTTTGTCAAAAATATTAATTTTTATTATTGACATTTATAAAAAAAATAATATAATAATATTAGCAGTCATTATAAATGAGTGCTAGAATAGATCGACAATAATAAAAGTTACTTTCAAAAAAATAAAAAAATCTCTATTTATCAATACAAGCATATTCAAAAAATTTTTATTTATTTTTGTAAAAATATTAATTTTTATTATTGACATTTATAAAAAAAATAATATAATAATATTAGCAGTCATTATAAATGAGTGCTAGAATTGATCGACACTAGAGGTGTGAGCATTGCTTTCGAATCGAAAAAGATTAATTTTAAAGGCTGTTATCGAAAATTACTCTAAAGAAGTTAAACCCATAGGTTCTGAATTTTTATCTAAAGTGCCTTATTTAAAATTTTCCAGTGCTACTATTCGTTATGATATGTTGCAATTAGAAGAAAAAGGTTATTTAATAAAAAATCATAAATCTAGCGGTAGAATTCCTTCTTTAAAAGGTTATGTTTTTTATCTTAATAATTTAATGACTCGCAAGCCAGAAAATAAAGAAATTTTAACTTTGTTTGAAAAAATAATCCAAAAAAAAAATTCAAATAAAGAAAAAATTATTCAAGAAGTTTTAAAATTATTATGTAATTTGACAAATCATGCTATTATAGATATCAAACCTGATATTTTAAAAACAAGTAAAATTAAAAAAATTGATTTGATTTTTGTTAATCCTCAACAAGCAGTTATTTTTGTTCTTACAAATAAAGGTCATTTGCAACATCAAAATATTTTTTTAGATGAAGATAAAGAATTTAAAGCGGAAGATTTAAAGATAATTGTAGACATTTTTAATAATTTATTAATCAATAAATATTTAAACGAAGCTTTAAAAATTATCCAAAGTGATCTTTGCCAAGAGCAAATCAAAAAACATATTAAATATCAAGAAAAATTAATACAATTTTTTTTAGAAGCTTTTTATAAATTTTATAATAATAATACTTCTTTTTATGGTATTTCTAATTTTTTAACTTCTCAAACGGAACAAGAAATCACAAATATTAAAGATATATGCGAAATTTTAAATACAAAAAAATTAAATAATTTTTTTTACGATTCGAAAGAAGTAATTTGCAAATTAGCTAATCAAATTAGATTAATTCCTTATAAAAAATTTATTTTTGTTTCTATTCCTTACAATATTAACGAAAATGAAAAAGGATTTATAGCTGTTTTAGGCTCTAATGTAATTAAATATTCAGAAATTATACCTATTTTAGAATATTTATCAGCTCATATATCTCATTTATATGAAAAAAATAAATAAAAAGGAGTTTTATTTGATATAAAATGAATGAAAAAAAAGATAAAAATTGCCAAAACTGTCCTTGTGATAAAAATCACAAAAACGAGAATATAAACAATTGTGCAAAAGAAACTTGTAAACAAGAAGATTGCCAAAAAAAACATTGTCCAAAAGGCAATTGTGAAAAAGAAAGTTGTTCACAAGATAATTGTAAAAAAGAAGAAGGAACTTGTGAGCAAGAAGACTCATGCAAAAACAATTCCTGTTGCAAAGAAAATAATAAATGTCCTTTTAAAAAAGATGAAGATAGCCAAAAATGCACTAATGATTGTTCTACATCAGTTAACAATGAAGAAGAAATTGAAAAATTAAAAATAGAAAAAAAACAATTACAAGAAAATTTATCGGAAATCACTAACAAATATGATAATGATAAATTGAAATATCAAGCAGATTTAGAAAATTTTCAAAAAAGAATTCAAAAAGAAAAAATTCATTCTTTGAAGTACGCTTCTATGAATTTAATTACTGAAATGTTAGTCCCTTTAGAACAATTAGAAAAAGCTTTAGAGATGACTACTGAAGAACCTTTATTAAAAAATTTTTTATTAGGTTTTAAAATGATTTTTAAACAAACAAAAGATATTTTACATAAAGATGGCGTTCAAGAAATTAAAGCTTTAGGCGAAAAATTTAATCCTGAATTTCATCATGCGATCGAAAAAATATCAGATAAAAATAAGCCAAATGGAATTAACTTAGCAGTTATAGAAAAAGGTTTTTTATACAAAGATTTAGTTATTAAACCAGCAATGGTAAAAATCAATGAATGGAGTGATAATTCAAATGAAAACAAATAAAATTATTGGAATTGACTTAGGAACAACTAATTCTTGTGTTTCTGTTATGGAAGGGAAAGAAGCTAAAGTTATTATCAATTCAGAAGGCGGAAGAACTACGCCTTCAATTGTAGCTTTCAGAAATGATGAAATTTTAGTAGGTGAAGTTGCTAAAAGACAAATGTTAACTAACCCAAATACTATATTGTCTATTAAAAGACATATGGGAGAAAAAAATTTTACAGTTAATATTAAAGATAAAAAATATACACCTCAAGAAATAAGTGCAATGATTTTAAGAAATTTAAAAAAACAAGCTGAAGATTATTTAGGGGCGGAAGTAACAAATGCAATTATTACTGTGCCTGCTTACTTTAATGATGCTCAAAGACAAGCTACAAAAGATGCTGGAAAAATTGCTGGTTTAGAAGTAAAAAGAATTATTAATGAACCAACAGCTGCCGCTTTAGCTTATGGTATTGATAAACAAAATGAAAAAGAACAAAATATCTTAGTTTTTGACTTAGGCGGAGGAACTTTCGACGTTTCTATTTTAAATTTAGCAGAAGGTAATTTTTCTGTTTTATCAACTGCTGGAGATAATCTTTTGGGTGGAGATGATTTTGATAACAAAATCATTGAATTTTTACTAAAAGAAATCAAAAAAGAACATTTAGTAGATTTAAGTAAAGATAAATCTGTAATGCAAAGATTAAAAAGTGCTGCAGAAAATGCTAAAAAAGAATTAAGTAATGCTATGTCTGCTCAAATTTCTTTACCATTTTTAACAATGATTCAAAGACACGAACAAGGAAATTCTGTAGGCGAATCTATTCATTTTGAATATAATCTAACAAGAGCTAAATTTAATGAATTAACTCAAGATTTAGTTGATCGTTGTTTAATTCCTTTAAAACGTGCTTTGAAAGATGCTGATATGACTCCAGGAGAAATTCATCAAGTTTTATTAGTAGGCGGTTCAACTAGAATTCCAGCTGTTCAAGAATTAGTTAAAAAAGAATTAAATAAAAATACTTTAAATAAAAGTATTAACCCTGACGAAGTAGTTGCGATGGGCGCTTCTATTCAAGGTGGTATTTTATCAGGAGATGTTAAAGATATCGTTCTTTTAGATGTGACTCCGCTTTCATTAGGAATTGAAACTTTAGGAAATGTTTTTACTAAATTAATTGAAAGAAATACAACAATTCCGACAACAGCTAAACAAGTATTTTCTACTGCAGAAGATAATCAAACTTCAGTTGATATTCATGTTTTACAAGGCGAAAGACCTTTAGCAAGAGAAAACAAAACTTTAGGTAATTTCCGTTTAGATGAAATCCAAGCTGCACAAAGAGGAATTCCACAAATAGAAGTGACTTTTGATATTGACGTTAATGGTATTGTTTCCGTTAAAGCTAAAAATTTAGGAACTAACAAAGAACAAAAAATTACTATTTCAGGTAGTGGTTCTCTATCAGAAGAAGAAATCAAAAGAATGATTAAAGAAGCAGAAGAAAATGCAGAAGCTGATAAAATCAAAAGAGAAAAAATTGATACTTTAAACGAAGCTAATAACTTAATCTTCCAAACTAAAAAATCTTTAGACACTTTAAAAGATGAAATTCAACCGGAAGAAAAAAATAAAATCGAAGGACAAATTAAAGATTTAGAAGAAGCTTTAAAAACAGAAGATATCGCAATTATTAAAGAAAAAATGAGTCTTTTAGAAAAAGAATCTCAGTCAATAGCTGTCAAAGCTTATCAAAAAGCTCAAGAAAAATCAAAAGAAAATTCTGATAATGATAATTATAAACCAGAAAATGACAAAAATTCTGACCCAGATGAAGTAGTAGACGCTGAATTTAAAGAGAAAAAATAATTTCCTTTGACAGAATACAAACCAAAAAAAGAAATTAATCTTTTTTTGGTTTCTTTATTAACTATAAAATCTAATATAAAACTATAGGAGTTTTTATTATGAAATCTAAAAGGGATTATTATGATGTTTTAGAAGTTTCTAAAAATGCGAGTGATACAGAAATTAAAAAATCTTATCGTAAACTTGTTAAAAAATATCATCCTGATGTATCTAAAGAAGATAATGCTGCTGAAAAATTTAAAGAAGTTCAAGAAGCTTATCAAATATTAAGTAACGCGCAAAAAAGAAGTGATTATGATCGTTTTGGTCACCAAGATTATAGTAATTTTAATAATAGTGGGTTTCAAGGTTTCAACCAAGGTTTTAGTAGTTCCGATTTTGGCAATTTTGATGATATTTTTGGAAGTTTTTTCGGAGAAAATCGAACTAATAAACAAAAAAATACAAATAATGTTCAAGATAAATACGTAGAATGTGTTATTGATTTTTTAGAAGCATGTTTAGGCGGAAAAAAGGAAATTAAAATAAATTTCGAAGAAGATTGTAAACAATGTAATGGAACAGGGGCGCAAAATAAAGAAGATGTTCGAATTTGTAATTATTGTAACGGAACAGGACATATTACAAAATATCAAAGAACTTTTTTAGGAAATATTGGTACCCAACAAGTATGTTCTTATTGTAGAGGCGAAGGTAGAATAATTACTAAAAAATGTTCATCTTGTAAATGTTCTAAAAGAGTTTCAAATGTTAAAACAATAAACATTGATATTCCTGCTGGAGTAGAAGATGGAATGACAATGAAACTCGACCAACAAGGACACGGAGGGCACTTAAATTCTAAAAACAGTGATTTATATGTAACTTTTAAAATTCAGCCTCATGAATTTTTTGAAAGAGAAAAACAAAATATTATTTCCACTGTTTGGATTAATTTTTATGATGCTATCTTAGGAAAAGAATTAAATATTCCCACTATTTATGGCGATGTCGAATTAAAAATACCAGAAGGAACACAAACTCATACTAAATTTAAATTAAAAAATAAAGGTATTCCTTATTTACATTCCAATTTTCGTAAAGGAGATCATTTTGTTATTGTCAAAATTAAAACTCCTACTAAATTATCTAGTCATCAAAAAAAACTTATTGAACAAATTAAAGAATTAGATACATTTAACGAAAATATCAAAAAAAATAAATCTTGGTTTTTTTAAGATAAATAAAACTTACTTTTTTCTTTTTTAAAATCTTTTTTTGTATCTTGAAAGGATAAATCGATGATTTTAGTAAAATATAATAGATTAAAAGATTTTAAACCTTATTTTTATTTCGCTTTAGAAGAATATATTTTGAATAATCTTTTAAAAAAAGACGAATTTTGTTTTTTTTTCCAATGGCAAATCCAAGGCGTAGTTATAGGAAAAAATCAAATTATTGAAAATGAAGTAAATTTAGATTTTACTACAAAAAATCAAATTCAATTATTTAGAAGGCCGACAGGCGGAGGATGTGTTTATAACGATCCTCAAACGCCTCTTTTTAGTATTATTACTGCCAAAAAAGATAAAAATTTTAATTTCAAAGAGTATTTAGGCAAGATTATTGAAGCTTTTGGTAAATTAGGAATTAATTTATATTTTAGCGGTAGAAATGATATTCTTTTAAATGAAAAAAAAGTTTCGGGCAATGCCTTTATGCAAAATAAAAACGGTATGGTAATGCATGGAACTTTACTATATGATTGTGATATTGATACCATGGTAAGGTGTATTACCCCTAACAATGAAAAACTAATTTCTAAAGGAATCACCAGTGTTTCTTCAAGAGTTACTAATTTAAAAGAACATTTAAACGGCATGTCTCAACAAGAATTAATGGATTATCTAAATAATTATTTAACAAATGAAGAATACAATTTAACTTTAGATGAAATATATAAAATTGAACAAATGGCAAAAAAATATTCTTCTAAAGAATGGATTTTCGGAGAACATCCTGCATATGACAAAAAATTACAAAAACGTTTTAATTGGGGTAATTTAGAAATTTTCTTATCTTTAAACAAAGGTAAAATATCAAAAATAATTTTTAAAGGAGATTTTTTTCATAAAGAAAATAATTTATCAGAATTTTTAGAAAAATTTGTCAATGTTTCCTATAACAAAAAAAGTTTGCAAGAACTTTTGAAAAACATTGATATCAAAAATTATATTATCGATGCTTCTAATAAAGATTTGCTATCTTTATTAGAAGAAGGAATTCTTTATTAAAATAAATTTTTATAAAATTGAAAGATTTCGTTTTTTATACATTTTTTAAAACAAATCATTAAATTTAATTATTTTTTAAAAAAATGTATAACATAAGTAATTAATATTAAAAAATAAAAAAATTCTTTTAAAAAGATTTTCAAAAATTATCTTTTATATCAAAATGAAACTTCATTTAAGGAAAAAAATCATTTTTACTTAAAAAATATTAAATAAAAAATAACTTTCTAAATTTTTATTAAAGAATTCATTTATATTTCGACATTATTTTTTTATATTAAAACAAATTATATTTATGCAAATAAGCTAAAATTATTTTTTTATATTTTATTATATTTGGAACTTCCAAATATAATAAAAAATTATTTTTATAAAAAAGGAAATGAATGTTACATGTTTCAAATAAATAATTTAAAGAAAAGTTATGTTACTAAAGGCGGTTTAGTTGCGCCAGCTTTACATAATATTTCGCTTACCTTACCTGACACAGGAATGTGTTTTATTTTAGGCAAATCAGGTTCTGGTAAATCTACTTTTTTTAATATCTTAACTGGAATAGATACCGCTAGTGATGGTAAAATTAGTGTTGCTAAAACTGATATTACTAAATTTAATCAAAAACTATTAGATAACTATCGTAATGGGATGATTGGTTTTGTTTTTCAAGAATTTAATTTAATGGACGACATGACTATATTCGAAAATATTGTTTTGACTGTTCAATTACAAAATAAAAAACCTGATATGAATTTAATTCACAGTTTACTTGACAAAGTGGGTTTAGATAAAAACTTGTTAAATCGTAAAATAAATCAACTTTCAGGAGGGCAGAGACAAAGAGTAGGAATTGTAAGAGCTTTAATAAAAAACCCTAATATTATTTTCGCAGATGAACCTACTGGTAATCTTGATAGTGAATCAGCTAGTCAAGTTTTTGATTTATTAAAAGATTTATCCAAAGAAAAATTAGTAATTATTGTTTCTCATGATAATGAAAATTCTTATAAATATGCAGATCGTATCATTGAACTGAAAGACGGAAAAATAATATCTGATTCAACGCGTAAACGTAATACTAAAAATAAAGTAGAAGAAAAAAATTCTTGGAAATCTTGGAAAGTAGGGCAAACTTTAACTCAAGAAATGTTAAATACTTTACAAAAACAACAAACAAATCCAAATTATCAATTGCAAAATAATTTCTCGCCAACTGATCAAAATAAAATTATCCAAGAAAGAAACGATTTTATTTCCGCTCCTAGTCGTTTGCCTTTCAATTTAATTTTTAAAAATGCTTTGAATAGTTTTAAAAATAAAAAATTCTTTTTAATTTTAGTTACTATAGTAACTATATTTGCGACACTTATTTTCAGTACTATATTTGGTTATTTTTTAGCTTATAAAAGTAGCGGATTCGATAAACACATGGAAAAAATATACAATACAACGGAAAAAAAAGGCATAGACCGACAAGCCATAAAAAACAAAGCACAGAATCCTGGACAAGAAGAAACAATTCAATCTGTTGAAGATCAAAGATCTGAAGCATGTAAATTGAAACAAATTCGAACAAAGTTGCGTGAAATATATCCTAATATAGAAGCAAATGTGAATGATAAACAAATTAAAAGATTCGAAAGTTTCATAGGTACGACAACGTTTTCATCTATGATATATACCGAAGTAATTAATGTCCTTACTAATAAATTGTTTTTATTTTGTATCACATTCGTCCCTGGTATAATGATTTTACTTTATTTTAATATGAGCGCTAAACTACAAAATCGTAAAATGGGGATTTTAAGATCTTTAGGTTCTAATGGTGTTAATGTCGGCAAAATTTTCGCGGCAGAAGGTTTTATTTTCGCGATTGTACAAACATTCTTCGTTTTTGTTTTAACATCGTGTTTTTTATTATACGCAAACGTATCTTCTTTGATGTTTGGTTCTATCAATATAAACAAGATAACAGACACAGATGTAAATAATAATTTTTTGAATAAAATAATTGATATACAATCATATTATAATGATGACAGATATGGTCGTAAAGAATATATGGGTGAAATTTTTTTCGATAAAAATAATTCTAATTATGTTATTAATTTTATGCGAAATACATTTAGTCCTTTTTTAATTTGGAGTCCTATTTTAAGAGTTTTATATTTTATTCTTTTAAATTTTAGTTTTATTTTCTCTCTAACAATTGTTTTTACATCTTTTATTATTTACAAATGGTCTACTAAAAAACCAATTGATATTTTAAATAATAAATAATTATTTTATCAAAAAACCACTTAATAGTGGTTTTTTTTATTTATATATAAAATGAAAAAAATAATATATACTATGAATAATTAGTCTTTGAGAATTTGCTTTCAATGGTAATTTTGATAAAAACATTTTTTTTGGGCAAATACCATAACAAAAAAACACAGTCTTATTTTTAGAATATTTTTTGTACGTTTTACAAAAATATTATTTTTTTTAAAAAAATAATTAAATTTAATTCTTTTTTTAAAAAAATGTATAATATAAATAGTTCATATTAAAAAAATAAGATGAATAAAAAAATTTTTTTAAAAATATTTTAAAAAATTATATTTTATATCAAAATAAAATTTAAGCGCTTAATCAAACGTAAAGAAAAATCCTCTTTTTTACTTAAAAATATTAAATAAAAAATAACTTTCTAAATTTTTGTTCAAAAATTCATTTATATTTCGCCATTATTTTTTTATATTAAAACAAATTATATTTATTAAAATAAGCTAAAATTATTTTTATAAAAAAAGGAAATGAATATTACATGTTTCAAATAAATAATTTAAATAAAAGTTATGTTACCAAAGATGATTTTATCGCGCCAGCTTTACATAATATTTCACTTACCTTACCTGACACAGGAATGTGTTTTATTGTAGGTAAATCAGGTTCTGGTAAATCTACTTTGTTTAATATCTTAACTGGAATAGATACTGCTAGTAATGGAAAAATTAGTGTTGCTAAAACTGATATTACTAAATTTAATCAAAAACTATTAGATAACTATCGTAATGGGATGATTGGTTTTGTTTTTCAAGAATTTAATTTAATGGACGACATGACTGTATTGGAAAATATTATTTTAACTGTTCAATTACAAAATAAAAAACCTGATATGAATTTAATTCACAGTTTACTTGAAAAAGTAGATTTAGATAAAAGCTTGTTAAATCGTAAAATCAATAGACTTTCAGGAGGGCAAAGACAAAGAGTAGGAATTGTAAGAGCCTTAGTTAAAAACCCTAATATTATTTTCGCAGATGAACCTACTGGTAATCTTGATAGTGAATCAGCTAGTCAAGTTTTTGATTTATTAAAAGATTTATCCAAAGAAAAATTAGTAATTATTGTTTCTCATGATAATGAAAATTCTTATAAATACGCAGATCGTATAATTGAATTAAAAGATGGCCAAATAATATCTGATTTAATACGTACAAATAATACTAAAAATAAAGTAGAAGAAAAAATTTATTTAAAAAAAGAGCGAATTTTAACTCAAGAAATGTTAAATAATTTACAACAACAAATAAATCAAAAATCTCAATTGAAAAATAATTTCTCACCAACTGATCCAAACCAAATCATCCAAGAAAGAAACGATTTTATTTCTTCTCCTAGCCGTTTGCCTTTGAAGTTTATTTTCAAAAATGCTTTAAATAGTTTTAAAAATAAAAAATTCTTTTTAAGTTTAGTTACTATAGTCACTATATTTGCGACACTTATTTTCAGTGTTATATGTTTTTATTTTTTAGCTTATAAAAGTAACAGAATTAGTACCCACATGGAAATAATATCGAATTGGAACACAGAAACAAGATATAGTAATGAATTCATGGAACTAGTATATGAGGCATCTCAAATGTATCTTGGGATAACTAATGTACTTACTAATAAATTTTTTTTGTTTTATATCACATTCATCCCTGGTATAATGATTTTGCTTTATTTTAATATGAGCGCTAAACTACAAAATCGTAAAATAGGGATTTTAAGATCTTTAGGTTCTAATGGTATTAATGTTGGCAAAATTTTTGTGACAGAAGGTTTTATTTTCGCAATTGTGCAAACATTTTTCATTTTTGTTTTAACATCGTTTTTTTTATTTTACGCAAACGGATCTTCTTTATTGTTTGGTTCTATCCCTATAGAAAAGATAAGCATCGAAGATATAAATAGTTATTTTTCAGATCATGTGGAAGATATAAGAGATTTTTTTACTAATCCAGACAAAATCAGTCGAGGCCAAACGTTATTAGATAAAAATAATTCTAATTATGTTGCTAATTGTATACGAAATATAGTTTATCCTTTTTTAATTTGGCACCCTATTTTAAGAGTTTTATATTTTATTCTTTTAAATTTTAGTTTTATTTTCTTTCTAACAATTATTTTTACATCTTTTATTATTTACAAATGGTCTACTAAAAAACCAATTGATATTTTAAATAAATAGATAGTTATTTTAAAAAACCACTATTAAGTGGTTTTTTATTTATATATAAAGCGAAAAAAATTAAGAATAAGAAATAAAAACATATATGTCATCTCAATTATTTATTGTTTTTATTATAAAAAAGAAACAAATTCTTTAGGATCTAATTTAAAAGCTTTTTTATTTTTTATAACATCTTTTTCGGCTTTACCCACGGCAATCAAAATCATAGGAATATAAAAATCAGGAATATCAAAAAGAGCGTTTATTTTGTCAAAATCACAACCACCCATAAAACAAGAATTATATCCAAATTTTTGAAGAGTCACAACAAAATTAAGAGAAACGATTCCGCCTTCTAAAAAAATTTCATTTTGTAATCGATTAAAACTTACATTATCAAAATAATAATTCATTTTATTCATTATAAGTTCTTTAGTTTCGTTAGTCATTTCTCCATTTAATACCTTTTGACTATAAATATATTCTCCTGAATTTTTTTTATTTAAATTTCCACAAACTAAAACTATAGCCGAACTAGTTTCTAATTGAATCGTATTACCTTGAAGAACTTTTTTTAATTTTTTTTTATTTTCTTCACTTTCGAAAACAAAAAAACGCCAAGGTTGCAAATTAAAAGAAGAAGGGGTATAACGAATATCATCAAAAATTTTTAACCATGTATCATAAGTTATTTTATGATTTTTTTGAAATATTCTAACTGTTTCAATACGCATAAAATATTTTCCTTTAAATATTTTTTTTATTATTTAAATCAAAACATCAAATAATAAAAAATGAAATAAGCAAAACAATTTAAATTACAAAATTATTTAATTAAAACGAATTTTTTTAAAAAAAATAATTCCATCAATTTAATAAAATAGAAAAAATATTTTTATAATTGAGGAATTTATTTTTTTAACATATTTTGCAAATAAAAATTAAAGATTTAATTGAAAAATTTATTTTTTTTCTATGATAATTTTATTTAACATTTGAATAAAATCATCAACAGACAATGTCTCTTGTTTGTTACTTTGATATTTTCTAAAAGTTATAAAATTACTTTTGATTTCTTGATCGCCTATAACTATTTGATAAGGGATTTTTCTTGTTTGCGCTTCTTTTATTTTATAACTTAAACTTGATTCTTTATCATTTAATTCTACTCTAAAATTATTTTTAATTAATAAATTTTTAATTTTTCGAACATGTTCTAAATGAAATTGATTATTCACAGGGATTAAAACAATTTGTATAGGAGCAAGCCATAAAGGGAAAGCTCCTTTATTTTTTTCCATCAAATAAGAAACAAATCTTTCTAAAGTAGAAATAATAGCTCTATGAATTACAATAGGAGTAACTTTTTTATTATCAGGACCTACAAAACTTAAATTAAAATTTTGCGGTAATAAAAAATCTAATTGAATAGTTGATAAAGTTTCTTCATTTTTTAAAGCAGTTAAAACTTGAATATCTAATTTAGGACCATAAAAAGCAGCATCGCCTTGAACTTCTTTAAAAGGAATCTTATTCTCTACTAATATTTCTCTTAAAATAGATTCTGATTTGCGCCACATTAAATCATTATCAAAATATTTATTTTTATTTAAAACATCTCTTGTGCTTAAATTAAAACTATATTCTGTAATATCAAAATCTTTATAAACTTCTAAAACAAAACTAATAATTTGAGTAATTTGTTCTTTAATTTGCCCTTCATGAACAAAAATATGAGCATCATTCAAAGTCATTTCTCTTGTTCTTTGTAAACCCGAAACAGCTCCTGAATGTTCATAACGATGCATCATTCCTAACTCTGCAATTTTAAAAGGTAATTCTTTATAACTACGTAATTGTTTTTTAAAAATCATCATATGATGAGGACAATTCATAGGACGTAAAACTAATTTTTCTTTATTAGCAAGATCCATTATAGGAAAAATATTTTCTTTATAAAGTTCCAAATGACCAGATTGTTGATATAATTTAGTATTAGCTAAAATAGGAGTATAAACGTGTTGATAATCATAATTAAGCTCTTTATCAATAATATATCTTTCTATAATACGTCTTACAGTAGCCCCATTAGGTAACCAAAAAGGCAGGCCCAAACCTACTTCTGAAGATAACATAAAAAAATTTTGTTCTTTATTAATATTTTTATGATCTCTTTGTTTTCTTTCTTCTAATAAATTTAAATGCTCTTTTAAATCTTTTTTATTAAAAAAAGAAACTCCGTAAATTCTCGTTAAAGAAGAATTATGGACATCGCCTTCAAAATAAGAACCAGATATTTTTAATAATTTAAAATTTTTCATAATATGAGTATTAGTTAAAAGAACATTTTCTAAATGTAAATCTTCAAAATCTTGGCAAGAATAAATATTCATTAATTCACTATCTTTATTTTTTTCTAATATTGACAGTTTATATTTATTGCAAGTAAATTTATCACATGCTTCTTTATGAGTTATTTGTTTTTTAATAATATTTAATTTTTCTTGAGAAATTTGTTGCATCATTTTTTCTATTATAGATAAATCATTATGAGAAAAAACAATATCTTTGAAATCTACTTCACAATAAAAACCTTCTTTATGAGATGAGATCGTAACTAAAAGAGATTCAGGATAAATTTTTTTAATAGCTTGTAATGTTAAAAAAGCCGTATTATAATTCAAAATTTTGAAACTTTCTGGATGTTCTGAAGTTATAATTTCTAAATCGCCATCAGTATTTAATTTTGTTTTTAAATCAATTAATTTTTCATTAAAATAAGCTGCTATTGGTTTTTGAGAAAAATTCATTTTATTTTGATCTATAATTTCTAAAACATTAATTCCTTGCGCAAATGTTCTAGTTAAACCGTTTTTAATTTTGATATTAATCATTTTAAATTATATAATTCCTTTTTTATTTTTATGGAAATGACGGAAATTATATATAAAATTAATATTAAATAAAATACAAAAATAAATTTTTATCAAGTATTGTATTTACTATTAATTTTAATATTTTTATTTTCCTAAACAAAAATTAGAAAATAATTCGTTTAGTAATCCATCTGGAATATTTTTGCCTAAAATATTATTTAAAGCATCATAAGCTTCTTTTAAATTGATTGTATGTATATCGATAGGTATTTTCTTTTCAATATCTAAAATAATACTTCTCAAAGATTCTAAAGCAATATTTATTTGTTTAATATGTCTAGCGTTAGATAAATAATTGAAATCTTTATCTTGAATTGTATCTAATTGAAAAATCTTTAAAATATTATTTTTTAAATCTTCAATTCCTTCTTGGGTATGATTAGAAATCGAAACCATTTCTTTTAAATTTTTATCAAAATTAATTTTTGAAGGTAAATCGGATTTACTGCCTATTATAATTCTAGGATATTTTTTAGTTAATTCAAGTAATATTTCATCATCTTTTTCTAAATAATTACTTTTATCTAATAATAATAAAACTAAATCTGCTTTTTGTAAAAGTGTTTTAGTGTTTTCGACTCCTATTTTTTCTATCGGATCATTAGTTTCATGGACGCCTGCTGTATCTATCAAAAATAAAGAAACGCCTTTAATATTTAAAAATCCATCTACATAATCTCTTGTAGTTCCTGCAATATCAGAAACAATAGCTCTTTTTTCTTGTAACAAAACATTTAATAAACTAGATTTGCCTACATTTGGTTTCCCAATAATTAAAGTTTTAATTCCGTTTTTTAAAAAACGATTTTTAAAATATAAATTTAAAAGTTCTTCCATTTGAGTAATCAATTCTTTAATTTGAGGTAAAATAATTTCATTAGTCATTTGTTCAATATCTAAATATTCAGGATAATCAATATTAACTTCTATTTGACCTATTATTTTCATAATTTTCTTATTTAAATTCTCTACTAATTGAGAATTTTTTTTTTGCAAACCTAAATTGGATAATTTAACGACATTTTCGTTTTGAGCGAAAATTAAATCCATAATTGATTCTGCTTGAATCAAATCTATTTTATCATTTAAAAAAGCCCTTTTACTAAATTCTCCTGGTTGAGCTAATCTAATATTTAAAGATAAAATTCTCTCTAATAACAACTGAGTTATTAAAATACCACCATGTCCCTGAACTTCGACAATATCTTCGCCAGTAAAAGAATGAGGTTTTTTAAAAACAGAAATTAAAACCTCATCTAAAATATTTTGATTTTTATCTAAAATAAAACCATAATGAATAGTATGCGAAGGCGCTTTTAACAAATCAAAATTTTTTTTAACACTTTTAAAAATTTTACTAATATTTTCTATAACTCCAGATCCACTAACTCTTATAACACTAATACTTCCAGTTCCTAAAGGAGTGGCAATAGCAGCAATATTATCATGATCAAACATAATCTGGATTTTTTACCTCATTTTAATATAAATAAATAAACTTATTTTTTATTATTTTCTAAATTAAATTTTTTAATTGAATCTTTTATTAATTTAACAACTTCGTTTAATTTTTCGATTGTGTCAACAATAACTCCGCAAGCTTTTTTATGGCCGCCGCCGCCAAATTGATGAGCAATATCGCTTATTTCTGGGCCTTGAGTGCGAATGCTTAATTTCCAACTACCATTTGGTAATTCTAAAATAAATGCCCATACTGGATTATTTTCGACATAACTTAACATATTCAAAATTGAAAAAGCTTGTTCAATATTTATATTAAATTGTTTAATTATTTGTTCAGAAAATTTAAAATAAATTAAACCTTCTTCAGCAACACAATTATTACATACATAACCTTGAAATTTTAATAAACCTAAACTTTTAAAATTTATTTTTTGATCGATTTCGAAAACATCCAAATCATATTCCAATAAACTAGCTCCAATTTTGAAAGTATTAGAATTTACTCTTTCAAAACGAAAATGACCTGTATCAGTTACTATACCTGTATATATAGGTAAAGCTCCTTTTTTAGTTAATTTTAAATTATGATATTCTTTAAAATGATAAATCATTTCTGAACAAGAAGCAAAATTACTATCTATCCATTCGTATTCACCAATTTTTTCTATAAATAAATGATGATCAATTCTAATAATCATTTTTCCTAATTTATATCTAAGATCACTTATAACTGAACTTTGTCCACAATCGACAACAAATACTAAAGCTTCTTTATAAGTGTCATCTGTTATTTGATCTTTTATACCTAAAAAAGATAATTTCGGTTCTTCTTCTCCGACAACATAAACCTTTTTATTTGGATAAGTTGTCATAATTATATCTTTCAAACCGAATTGAGAACCATAACAATCTCCATCAGGTTTTTTATGACCATGAATAATAATTGTATCATTAAGTTCAATTTGTTTTTTAATAAATTCCATTTTAATATAATCCTTTTTGATAACATTTCATAATTGTTCGGGTTTGATTTTAAAAAAATTTATAATTTTAATCGAATAAAAAAGTGATATTTATCACAAAATATCGATATATAAATGTTTTTTTAATTTGTCAATATTCTGTTTATAGCTTCTGTCAATAATTCTTTAATTCGTACATCTTTGTCATTTGTATCTTTATCAATCGTTAAAACTTCTATAAATAAATCTGATATAATATTTCTAAAAAAATCCGAATTTTCAAAAATAGAAGTAGTAAAAAAATTATTTTCAGATTTTTCTGCATTCTTTACAATAAATTCTTTAAAAAAATTTTTCCTTAGAGATTTTAATTCTTCTGTTTCTTCTTTATTTTTTTCTGTTTGTTCTTTTTGTATTGTTTCTATATTAATATTTTCAGTTTTTTTGTTATCACGTGTAATATTAAAAAATTTATTTTCTTTTAAAAAATCTTTATAAACGTCTTCAGAAGTTAAATGTTTTAAAAAAAACCAAGAAGCTAACATCTCGTCTTTATTTTTAGAATAAAATAAATTAACATTTGAACCTTGTAAAATATTTTTATTTGATTCAGAATTAACAGTAGGCACATTTGTATAACCCAATTTAGGAATAAAAGCATTGTCTATGCATAAATTGTCTAACCTTCTTGTTGATGTAATATAAAAAGCAATATTGTTGTTAATAAGAAGTTCAGGAACTTTATCTTCTTCGCCAGTCAATTTTCCTAAAGTTAAATGTTTATTATCATATCTGGTTTTAAATTCTTGCAGTAATTCTTGAACTTCAGAGTTATGTAAAAAATCTTGAGTTTGTTCTTTTGTTAATGGGTAATTTATTCCTTTTTGTTGAGTAGAAATTATAAATAAATTAGATTCGCTATCAACAACTATTGGTATAAAATCTTTTTTATTTGAATCTTTTAATATTTTAGATATTTCATCCATTTGAACCCATGACAATGAATCTTTTGCTATTTCCCCTTTGTCATTTATTAATTCAGGAATTTTATCATGGATAGATTTTAATAAATCTTTATTATAAAACATAATTTCTGTTGTTTTTAAAAAAGGTAAATAATAATAATGTTTTATTTTGTCTTCTATTTGAATCGGTGCGAAATAATATGGTAAAAAATCATTTTGTTTATTGTTTTTAAAATCTTCATCTTTATCTATAAAAGCATCTAAAGGAAGTACTTTATTAGATTTATGATAAAATCCCACATGATCAGGATAAGAAACAACTAAATTAGGTTGTTTATCAACAGTTAAAGCGTTAGAAACATGTTTAAATATTTGTCCCCAATTTCCTTTATTATCTTCTAAAACTTCGATACCAGGATAATCTTTTTCAAAATCTTGAATAATCTTGTTTAATACTTTTCTTTCTTCCGCATATAAATTATGCCAAAAAGTAATTTTAACCTTTTTTTTAGAATTTTTGAAATATTCTTTAGCGTCTTTGAATTCGTCTATTGTTAATTGAAAAGGTTCTTCTTTTAAATTGTTTTTTTTACGAATAGCAATTATATTAAAAATAAAAGCAATATTAAATAACAATAAAAAATAACCGAAAAGAAATAAAAAATTTTTAATTTTATCCCTTGATACCACTTTTATTTTCTCCTGAGACGATATATTTTCTAAAAAAAATAAAAATCAAAATCAAAGGTATATTAATTAAAAAAGCAACCGCCATTTGAATATTTATATTTTGTCCTATTTCATTATCAAAAGTTTTTCTTGCCATATTAGTTAATAATTTAGCTCCCATTAATTCTGGCCAAGCATAAGCATTCCAAGCAGCTACTATTCTAAAAATAACAGTCACAATAATAGAAGATTTAGTAATAGGAACTAATATTTTCCAAAGATACTTCCAATTACTAGTGCCATCTATTTTAGCGCTATAATATAATTCTTTAGGAATATTATTAAAAGTTATTAATAAATGAATAACATGAACTATATTAATCAAATAAGGAATAATTAAAGCGTAATCAGTACCAAATATTACTTGCGGCCCTCTGCCATAATCAACCCAACCTAAATTAGAAACAATTCTATAATTAATTATTGTTAATGTTTCGCTAGTCGTCATTAACCCTAAATATAACAACAATATTATTACAGACTTAGAACGAAAATGAAAAATATTACTTAAAGCATAAGCTGTCAAAATAGAACAAAAAGTTCCTAATAAAGTAGATAAAAAAGTAACTCTAAAGGTGTTCCAAAAATAAGGCATAAATTTAAATTGCCCTACAAAAGCTTCTTTGTAATTTTCTATAAAATGAAATCCATTTTTAGGTAATGATAATGCATTATCTTGCATAATTTCTGTTGGTGTTTTTATAGATGTAACAAACATCAAGTAAAAAGGTAAAATAAATAAAAAAGTAACTAAAAATAAAAATAAATATTTAAAAAGAGATAAAAAATCAATTTTTTTAATTCTAATTACTAAATCATTCCAAAAATTTAATAAAGGTTTTTTTATACTATTCATTATACTTCTATGGCCTTTAAATTAACTTATTTTTTTTTAGAAAAAATAAAACTTGTTATTGTAAATAAAATAGAAATAATAAATAATATAATAGCAGCTGTTGTCCCTTTGGAATAAGATTCTAAAGTAGAACTAGATAATTGATTATAAATATAACCCACTATTGTTCTTATTTTATAATTATGATTATGCCCAAATAAACCAACAACAGATTCATATTCTTTAAAAACAGCTAACATCTCTATAATAAATTGATAAAAAATGACAGGCGCGATTAAAGGCAAAGTTATTTTGGAAAAAATACGCCATCTAGAAGCTCCATCCATTTTAGCCGCAGAATAATATGATTTATCAATTTCTTGCAAAGCTAAAATAAAAACAAAAATTTTGAACGACAATCTATTCCAAATATTATATAAAATTAAAACAAATATTTTATGACTATATGGTGCTGTTCTATTAATCCATTCATGTTCAGAACCAAAACCTAATTTTCCTATAAACAAATTAAATAAACCATTTGGTTTATCAGAAATAAGTCCAAAATTATAATAAAAGAAAATACCAAAAATCATTCCCATAACAACATTATTAGAAATTAAGGGCAAGAAAAAAAAAGTTTTAAAAGTATTTTGAAAAAAATAATTTTTAACATTATTTAAAGTTAAAGCAATCACTAAAGAAATAAAAATAGAAATCGGAACTACTAAAAAAACTAATATTAAAGTATTTTTCAAAGCATAAAGAAATTCTTCATCTTTGCAAACTTTTACATAATTACTAAAAGTTATAGGAACATCGCAAGTATCGCTAAATTTATCATAATGAGTAAAAGAAATAATTAAAATTTTAACTAAAGGATAAAAACTAAAAATAGTTAAAATAATCAAAGCAGGAGCTAAATAAAACCAATGATTATTTTTTTTTTGATTTATAATATTCAACATTTAATAAATCCTATTACCACTTTTTTTATCAAAAATAAAAAATCTATTTTCAACAATATTGAAGCGAAATTTTTTTTTATAAACATTAGATAAATCTAATAATTTTTGTTTATAAGTAGGAATAATAATTTGAAAGGTTTTATGAACTGAATTAGGATGTTTTGCTAATAAAAATAATTCTCTTCCGATATTTTCTAAAGCTATTCCTTCTACTTCAAAAATACCATTATTTTCTATAGTATATCCTTCCGGTCTTACAGAAACATGAACTTCTTGATTCATATTATTAAATCGAGAATGAGCCAAAAGAACTGTATCGCCTATCATCAATTTACCATCTTTAATTTGTCCGTTAAAAATAGAAATATGTGGAACACCTAAAAAAGATGCTACAAATAAATTAACTGGATCTTCATAAATTTTTTTAGGAATATCTTTTTGTTGAATAACACCTTTATTCATTACATAAATTTTATCACTAATAGACATTGCTTCTTCTTGATCATGAGTTACAAAAATAGCTGTAATCTTTGTTTTTTTTTGAATTCTTCTAATTTCTTCTCTCATTTTTAAACGAAGTCTTGTATCTAAATTAGATAAAGGTTCATCTAATAATAAAATTTTAGGATTTTTAATTAAAGCTCTAGCTAATGATACTCTTTGTTGTTGTCCTCCAGAAAGTTCAGAAGGTTTTTTATCTAAATAGTCTTCAATAGAAGCTAAAACAGAAATTCTTTCGACTTCTTTTTTAATTTGTTCATCTGAAAATTTTAAATTTTGCAAAGGAAAGATAATATTTTGAAGTACTGTCATATGCGGATATAATGCATAATTTTGAAACACCAAACCAATTCCTCTTTTTTCAGGAGGTAAATCGGTAACATCTTTATCATCAAAAAAAATTTTTCCTTCAGAAACTTTTGATAATCCTGCAATCATATAAAGAATAGTTGATTTTCCACATCCTGAAGGTCCTAAAAGACTTACTAACTCTCCCGTAGCGATTTCTAATTTAATTTTGTCAACTGCGTAAGATTTTTTTTTATTTTGTTTATTTATAAACACTTTAGAAACGTTATCTAATATTATTCCCATAATTAAAATCCTTTAATATTTTTATTATTTTAAAAAAAAGCTTTTTTAGAAGCTCTAGGAAATGCTATAACATCTCTAACATTATCTAAACCAGTTAAATAAAGTAATAATCTTTCGAATCCTATTCCGAAACCTGAATGTACGCAGCCGCCAAAACGACGCAAATCTAAATACCATTCCAATTCTTTTTGAGAAATATTAAATTTATTCATCTTATCTTTTAAAACTTCTAAATTTTCTTCTCTTTGAGAACCACCTATTAATTCTCCAATTTTAGGAACTAATAAATCCATAGCGGCAACAGTTTTATTATCTGGATTATTTTTCATATAAAAAGCTTTTATATCAATAGGCCAATCAATAACAAAAACAGGTTCATTAAAAAGATTGGTTAAAAATCTTTCATGTTCTGTAAATAAATCTGAACCATAAACAGGTTTATTTTCGAATTCAATTCCGCTTTTTGATAAAATTTTAATTGCTTCGGAATATGTAATTTTTTTAAATTCTTTTAAATTAGCTATTTTTTCTAATCTTTGAATTAAATTTTCTTCTACATTTTGTTCTAAAAATAAAAAATCTTCTTTATTTTTGTCTAAACAATTTTTAATAATGTATTGAAGCGTTTTTTGAGCCATTTTCATATTTTCTTGTAAATCGCAAAAAGCCATTTCTGGTTCGATCATCCAAAATTCTGATACATGTCTAGAAGTATTAGAATTTTCAGCTCTAAAAGTAGGGCCAAAAGTATAAATCTTTTTAAAAGCTAAAGCCATCGCTTCACCTTCTAATTGTCCTGTAACAGTTAAAAAAGTTGGTTTTTCAAAAAAATCTTGTTTAAAATCGACCTTTTTATTCTTATCCAAAGGTACTTTATTTAAATCTAAAGTAGTAACTTGGAATAATTCTCCTGCACCTTCGCCATCGCTTGTAGTAATAATGGGTGTATGCGCCCAAATAAATCCTTCTTTTTGAAAAAAATCATGAATAACAATACTAGCTGTATTTCTAATTCTGAAAACAACTCCGAAAAGTTTAGTCCTAAATCTTAAATGTGCTACTTGACGTAAAAAAACTTTAGAATGTTTTTTAGATTGAATAGGATAAGAATCATGATTCTCTCCTAAAATAACTATTTTGTCAGCTAATAATTCAAAAGGTTGAAGCGCATTAGAAGTAAGCACTAAATTACCTTCTAAATATAAAGAAACTCCTACTTGTAACTTATCTTTTATTTCCATAAAATAATGTTCTTTAACATTTTTATAAACTACTTGTAATTCTTTTACAAAAGTACCATCACTTAAATCACAAAAAAATAAATTTTTTTGAAAACGACAATTTTTAATCCAACCATTAATAAAAATTTTTTTATTTACATTCGAAATGTAATTATTATAAAGATATTTAACAGAACACATTGTTTCCCTCTTTAATAAATTTTAAATTCTTATTTTTTTCAATTACATATTTTTTCGAATTTAAATCAACAATTTTCTATTTTTGGATATTTTATAAAAAAATAAATTCAAAAAATAAAATTTATTTAAAAAATTTAAACCTTTTTACCATAAAGTAATTATTTTTAAGACTAATACTTTTTTAATTAGGTAGTAATATTATATCAATATTTATAATATTTTAAATAAATTTTAATCTTATTTAATTTAAAGTTTTCTTTTATTTCCAAATAAACATATTATATATTAAAAAGAAATTCTCCGATTGGGAAAAATAAAACTTTTTAAAATGAATAATTTAAAAGTTAAATCATTTTATTTTAAAATAAATAATTTAACTTTTTTCTTTTACATAAGATAATATTAAAAAAGATTTCGAAATTATTATTTAAAAAATACATAAATTGTTTTTTTTTTTTTTTAACTTATAATTATTATATAGAATAATAAAATAAGATTAAAATTATTAATTTTAAAAATAAAAAAAATTCTTTTTTAATTCGAACGCAACAATATCTCTTTGGAAAATCCCTCAATTATAATTATAATTTTTATGATATTAGAATGTTAATTATCGAATAAATCAAAAACTCCAAACACTCCTACTACAGAAAAAGTAGTTAAAAAAACAAAAACAATGATAATTCAAAAAAGAAAATTAACTTTAATAAGTTTTTTTATTTTTTTAAAAAATTTTTAAAAGAAAATTGTTAAAACCTTAAAATTAAACATAAATTTAAATGACTAGATTCTCATATACAAGAGTATATTTTTATTTTACGACAACGCAACGCAATGGTCAAGAAAATAACTTATACCGAATTACTAAAATTACCTTTATCTAAAAAAATCATTATCACTTTATTAATTATGATATTTATTATTCATATTTCCATCTTCGCTTATCCTTGTTTTCGCCATCAAATTAAAGAAAATATCAAATTATATGACAAAAAAATTTACCTAAAAGAATGGTTAGAGAAGACAGAGTGTAACACAAAATTAAAAATACATGATGTCAGAGTTTTATGTACAAAAGATATTCCTATAATTTTGAAACATTTAGCAATTGAAATGAATAAGGACAGTCTCTTTAATGAGATCCCTGCTTATAACGCTTATAACGAAAATAAATTTTATTGGTATTTGAAAGATCCTCCGAAGGGTCTTTTGGGAGTCTACTTAAAACCAAGAATCAATCCTTTAAAAGAAAGATATCCTAATAAAGACCGTACATATACCCTCGAAGATCTCTTAAAATACAATTTCGCCATTGAAGAAACATTTGCCTTTTGGGATGCTAACAAAATAACTAATAAAACAGAAGCTCAAATTCATTTAGTGTCTCAAAGAATCAATCCTGGTCAAGATAAAGAGACACTTATTAATAACTATCTTATAAACCATAATATTATTAAAACACCAAAATTCATTAAATTAGGATGTTATAATGTTACAACCGATAATGGTTTTGAAAATTTACCATCAGCAAATTACCAAGAAAAACAAATCGAAGCTATTTATTTTGATGATGGTATACGTATTTTACCGGCACGCACCTCCGGCACCTCCAAGTAAAGAAACTAATATGAAATGTCCGTTCAATATTGGCCATACAAAGACTCAATATACCATTGAAGATCTATTAAAACTTTCCAATGGAGCCAAAAACATTTATATTTTTACTTTTTCATAACTAAAAAACAGAAATATTTTAATATCAATTAATTAGATGCATCTACTGAAAAAAAATTAAAGGAACTAAATTACAATCAGACAGAAAAAAATAAATTATATAAATAAATAACCAAACATCTACTTGAGATTTAATTAAAACAGTTTATCATTCATACCCAGAACCCAATAAAAAGAAAATTAACTTTAATAAGTTTTTTTTGTTTTAAAATTTAAAATAAAGAAAAATAAAAAATGAAAATTCAAAATTTAAATAAAAGAACTCAATTATAGTATCAAAATCAAAAAAAATATATTAACGCTTCTTCTTGGAATCACTAAGATAAATAGCACTTAGTTCCTTTTGTTATTACAACAAATTAATCCATAATAAAATATTCGTAACCATCGTCACAAGTAATAAAACAATTACAAAATAAATGTCTAAAAATTATAATTTTTTTCAGAATCAAAAAATTAATTTAAATTTTTTTCTAAAAATGATTTTGTCTAAGATATTAGTAAAAATAAAAAATATTTATCATTCGTCTATCAAGATTTATATAAAATTTCAAAAAATAATAAAATAACTTTTTTAGAAAAAATAAATTTAATTCTAAAAATAGAATAATTAATAAAAAATCATAAATTATTTTTTATTTCCTTCGAATTAAACAAAATATAAATAACAAAAATTAATAATTAACCCCACATGAAAAACTAAAATTGAGTTAAGTTTTTTTATAGATAAACTTAAAAAAAATTAAAGAAATAAATACACAATTAAAAGAATTATTAAAATTTTTAAAATTACTCATTTCAACGCTTGTTTCTTTGATAATATAATTAAATATATTAAAAAATTGTGTTTTAATTAAATTTTTCATTAACATATATTCTACCTTTGTTATTTTTATTATATATTTTTTTAATTTTTTGTTTTTAAATTTTTAACCTAATAATAAATAAGATGTTTGCCTTTTATTGCAAAATATTCCTTTTATCAATGTACGAACAAATTTTATTATATATTTATTTTTATTTAATTTTTATTTAATTTTTATTTAATTTTTATTTAATTTTTATTTAATTTTTATTTAATTTTTATTTAATTTTTATTTAATTTTTATTTAATTTTTATTTAATTTTTATTTAATTTTTATTTAATTTTTATTTAATTTTTATTTAATTTTTATTTTAATAAATATAAATATAAATATAAATTAAAATTTTTTAATTTATAGATGTTTAAAATAAAAAAATCCATAAATTTTTATTATGGATATTATTGATTTTAATTTTATTCAGGATTTTCACTTAAATTTTGAGCATTTAGATTTTTTCTTTTGTCGTTATTAATTATTGTTTATTTCGTTTATGTTTGTTAATTCTTTATCTTATTTATTATCTTTCTTTTTTTAATGAATTACTAAAATTATATATAAGCAATAAGTAATATAATAAAAAATACAGAATCAATTTAAATAATTTTTTTATTTTGTTTTAACATATTCATAATTTTCTTTTCTAAATTTTATTAAAATAAAAAAAGAATTTAAAATAATTAAATTCTTTTATAAGAAAATATATATTTTTAATATTTTTTTAATAAAAATAAATAATTTTGTGATTTTTTTATAAATATGATTATCGCAATATTTATTATTTGTCAATAAATTTATTTTTATATTTTTTATAAAAAAATAAACACAATCCACCTAATAAAATTAAAATAACTAAAGTGATAACAATCCATAAGAAAAAATTTGATTTATTATTAGTAATTTTATTATCATACGCTTTAGGATTATTTAAAGATGAAGTCTCGGAAATTTCTTTTTCTAAAATGTTTATTATTACTACGCCAGTCATTTTTAATATTTCTTTTCTTTGATCGGAAATAATAATACTTACTTGATTATCTGCTATATTTAAATCATCAATATTTAAATCTTTTAATAATGCAAAATTTATTTTTCGAATTTCTTCTAAAATTTTTTCTTTATTATTTTTATCAATTGTAGTAAGTTCAATAGTTCTTTTGTTTTCGGGTATAATCACATCTATATTTTGAATTTCTAAAATATTTAAAATTACTTGACCAGATATGTTAGTTATTATTGACGAATTCTCGGGAATCATAATTTGAATTGCATTATTTAACTTTAAATTTACATATTCTTTAGGTAAATCTTTTAATAAAGGATTTATTTTTCGAATTTCTTCTAAAATTTTTTCTTTATTATTTTTATCAATTTTTTTAAGAAAAATAATTCTTTTAGATATTGGTATAACTGTTTCAAGATTTTGAATGTCTTTGCCGTTAGATGCATTAATTAAACAAAATATTAAATGATTAAATAATAAAATTATAAACATAAAAAATAAAATCAAAATATTTAAATTTATTTTTTTGTAATTTGTTTTATTTATCATATCTTTTATTTAATATTATTTGACCTAAATAATATTACCTTTCTTTATTTAACAAAACTTTTCTAAGTTTAAAATATATTTTAATTTCGAAAACAATTTATAAATTAAATTATTTTTTTATTAAAAATTTAAATTTTAAAAATCTTAAAGAATGTAATTTGTTTAATATAAAAAGAAATATTATTTTTTTAAATAAAAAATTATTTATTTAAAAGAGAAGACATTTTTTTTTTGTAAATTTCTACTCCTGGCTGATCAAAAGGATTAATTTCTATTAAATAGCCAGACATAGCACAAGCTTTTTGAAAAAAGTAAATAAGGTAACCTAAGTTATATTCATCTAATTGAGGAATTATGATTTCTATATTAGGAACGCCTCCTTCTATATGGGCTTGTTTCGTAGCTTGTAATATTTTTTGATTTATTTCAGAAAAAGATTTGTTAGCTAAAAAATTTAATTTATCTAATTTTTGGTCAATCATTGGTACAAAACAATCATCTTTCATATTACTAACATTTAGAATTGTTTCGAACATTATACGAGAACCTTCTTGAATAAATTGTCCTAAAGAATGTAAATCTGTAGAGTTATTAACTGAACCTACAAAAAGTCCTTTTTCATTTTTACCTTCTGATTCTGCAAATAATTGTTTCCACCACTCAGCAAAAGCTAATAAATGAGGTTCATAACTAACAAATAATTCTGTTTTTTTATTTAATTTAGTATACATTAAATATCTAGCTACAGCATATTGATAAGCTAGATTTTTATTTAAGTCATCAGTTAAAGTATCTTTATAAGCTTGTTTAGCCCCTTGTAAAATAGCTTCTGAATCTAAATTAGCAAAAATAAAAGGTAAAATACCAACAATAGTTAAAACACTAAAACGACCACCAATAGAATTCGGGATAACAAATGTTTCATAACCTTCTTTTTTAGCGATATCTAATAAAATACCTTTATCAGCATCAGTAGTCACGAAAATTAATTTTTGAGCTTTTTCCTTGCCGTATTTATTTTCGATTTCTTTCTTTAAAATTCTAAAGGTCAAAGCAGGTTCTAAAGTAGTTCCTGATTTAGAAATCACATTAATTGCCCATTTTTTATCTTTTAAATGATTAATTAAATTAGTTAAATAATTACCTGAGACATGATGCCCCGCAAAAATAATTTGAGGTTTATTTTTATTAAAAGGCGCTTGAATAAATTCTATTCCTGCTTTAGCTCCCAAATAAGAACCTCCTATGCCTATCACTACTAAAACATCTAAATCTTCATTTAATTTTTTTAATTTTTGAATTTGTTTAATATCAGAAAAAATATTTTTTTGTAAAGGTAAATCCAACCAACCTAAATATTTTTTTTGTAATTCGTAATCTTTATGTAAGATATTATGTATTTTAGTTACTTTTGATTGTATTTGCGAACTTTCTTTTTCCCAATCTAAAAAAGTTTTTATCCCTTGAATGTTTAATTTTAAATTCATTTTTTTATAACTCCTAAATTTTATATTATTTTTTTTGTAATTCTATTATTTGTTGTTTTTTAATAAAAGAAATAAATAAAGCGATAGTAGTTATTAAGACAATTATATTACTTAAACTTGTACTTAAACCAAATTGAGTATAATCATTTATTTCAGTAAACTCATGAAATAACCATAATAAACACATTCTTGTTATAATTCTTAAAATATTCAACAATAAAACAATATTAGCATTTTTTTTATAAGACATTATATAAATCATGATCATGGAAGCCCAAACAGAAGTAAACAAAGACATTTGTTCGTAAAATAAAATTTCTTTAAAATTTTTTAATTTTTCACCCTTAATGTCTTTATTTGTTAAAAACGGAAGTAATTTTTCTCCGAAAAATTGATTTAAAAAAACACCTGCGATCCCAGTTATTAAAGTAATAATAAAAATATTTTTAAAAATTTTTAAAGTTTTTTTATTTTTATTTAGTGCAGCATTTTGAGAAACCATTACTGATTCAGCATCTTCAAAAGATTGAGAAATAGAATAAAAAATACCATTTATAACTGTAACAAATCCTGTTATAGCTAATAAATCGCGACCATAAAAGTCCGTAGCCATATCATTAACAAATTTTTTTCCGATTTCATAAGTTGCTTTGCCAATAACTAACATTCCTGATAATTTTAATATACTTTTGACAATATCTTTCGAAAAAATTAATTTATGAAATTGAATTTGAAAATCATTTTTAGGATGAAACATAAAATAAAAAGCTAAAATAGAAATCATGAAATTAGACAATAAATCTGCCCAAGCTAAATGAACAACTGTAATATCTAAACCTTTAATATGTTTAAAAATAAAGGATATTGAAATTCTACAAATAATATTAAAAACATTTAAAAATAAAACAAAACTATTTTTATTTTTAGATCTTTCTAAACCAATAAACATAGCATTGATTGTAATAAAAACAAAAGTTAATAAAGAAATATTATAATATTCTTTACCTCCGTCAGAATGATATTCTTTTTTTAAAAAAATATTTCCTAAAGGGGCAGGCAATAAAGCGCCAAAATAAAAAATAAAAAAAATGATTAAAGAGCTGAAGACTGCAATTACAAAAGCTAAATTTGCATATTGTTTCGCTTTTTGATTATTTTTTTGCTTATATTCTCTTGCCACTAAAACAACTCCGGCCCCACCTAAAGCTATAGCGATACTTTGAAGAACTTTTTTAATTTGTTTCATATAAGCTACAGCGGATTCAACATTATTATTTGATTTCGGATTTTGAATGATATAAAAATCTATTGCAGAACCTAAATGTTGAAATAATAAATATATAGAAATAGGAAAAGCTAAAATAATTAAATTTATCCAAATAGATCGTTCTTTTGTGAATTGTTTCGGTTCAAATATATTTTTATTTGCAGAAGAATTTTTTTTTGTCATAAAATAAATATTTATAACCTTTCCATTAATGTCTTTTATTAAATTAAAAATAAATTTTATTTGTTTATATTAAAATAAATTTAAAATAATGAATAAAAAAAGTATTAATTTTAAAACAAAAAAATTATTATATTTAGAATTAAGAAACGATTATAAAATAAAAATTATTAAACAAAATTTTGTTTAATAATTGCTTAAAATCATAAATAAAATTTATGATTATTTTATTTATTGAAAAATCATAATAAATTATTTTCATTGAATAAATACAAAAATAAACATTACATATTCTAAAATATTTATATATGTTTTTATTATATAAAATTTTATAATTATATACACAAATAAATTTTAATTTCAAATTTAAAAATCATAATTAAATAAAAAATAGAGATTAACTTTAAAAAGTTCATTTCTATAAATTGAAAATTTGAGATTCCAAAAGTAAATTAAAAATATAAATTAAATAATACTAGCAAATCGATCAAACAAAATAAAAGCATCTTCATTTAAATTTTGTTCAATAATAAAATTCAAATTCAAAGGCCAATCATAATATTTTAAAGTTAATAAAATTCTGTAATTTTTATCTTTATGAAAAACACAAGGATAAGTAGGTCCTAAAACTATAATTTTATAAATTAAATTATTTTCTAAAATTTTTTTGATTTTATTCGCAATAGTTAAAACTTTAAACATTTTAGAATGCGAAATTAATATTTTACTATAAAAACAAAAAGGCGGAATATTAGCTAATTTTCTATCTTTTAAAGTTTGTTCCAAAAAAGAAAAAACATCATAATATTGAGCTTTTTGAAGAACCAAATGGTTCGTATTATAACCTTGGATAATCATCTTTCCTTTTTCAGATAAATAATTAGATAGTTTCATTAATAATTGAAAAGTTTTTTCGGTTGCTTTAAAATTTGGGATATTCAAAAGAACATCTGCCATTAAAATACCTATAGTTTCGATAGAAGGTAATTTTAAGTTTTTAGCTATCATCTCTGTCCCTAACAAAAGATCGATTTTATTATCTTCTAATTTTTGCAAAATCTTTTGATATTGAGTTATTTTTTTGATATCATTAGAATCTATACTTACGAAATTAATAGAGGGAATCTGTTTTTTTAAAAATAAGGAAATATATTCAATCCCTAAACTAACATGTTTTAATGATTTATTAAGGCAAGATGGACATTGAGAAGAAAATTTTTCAGTATAATGACAATAAGTACATTTTAAAATAAATTGATTATGAACAAAAATTAAATTTTTATAACATTTTTTGCATTTAGGAATATAACTGCAAAAACGACATAAAACAAAAGGAGAAAATCCTAAAATATTAATAAATAAAATAGTTTTTTTCTTTTCTTTTATATTTTTTTGCAAATATTCTAATAAAACAGAAGATAAAGGAGATACATTTCCTTTTTTTAATTCTTCTTTCATATCAATTAATTGCATCTTTTGTTTATTTTTGTGAGTTAAATTCAAAAAAATAATTTTTTTTTGTTTAAGACGACAATAACTTTCTATCGAAGGCATTGTTGTAAAAAAGATTAAAGGTATTTTATGATATCGAGAGCGAATATAAGCTAATTCTTTAGAATCATAATTAGGACTTTTATCTTTTTCAATTAAAGACTCATCATTTTCTTCATCAAAGATAATAACCCCTATTTTTTTTAAGGGGGCGAAAATAACTTTCCTTGTTCCCATTACTATAAAAATTTTGTTCTCTTGAATATCTTGATTTTTTTGATAATGTTCTTTATAATCAGATTCATATGTTAAAACTGTTAATAAAATTTCTGGAAAATATTTTTTAATCTGTTCTTTTAAAAAAGAAATCAAAAGTATTTCTGGAACTAAAATTAAAACTTGTTTATTTTGTTGTAAAGTTTTTTCGATTAATTTCAAATATATGGCTATTTTATCTTCATAACAATCATAATATAATAAATAATTTTTATAACCATCCCAAGAAATTTGTTTCCAAATCAAATCTTGTTTTTCATTTAAACAAAAAGTATTTTTAAAATTAAGAATAATTTCATTTTTATGTTTAATAATTTCGGGTTCTATTGAAGGACGATAATCTTTTTTAGAAATGATAATTTTAGTTTTAATAATTTCTTTTTTTTGAAGTTTAAATAATTCTTCTGTAGACAAAACGATATCTTTTAAAGATAATATACCTTTTTTTTTAATTAAATATTCTTTAATTTCTTTATTCAATTCTTTTTCTTTAATAATGGTAATTTGCCTTATATAAGTGCTCAAAAAACTCCTTGGCATAATAGTGTTATATGCTAAAGCAGGATTGATGAAAGGAATTTTTAATATTTCTTCTGCTAATAAAAAAAACTCTTCATTTAAAAAAGGAATGTCATCTAAAATTTCTATAATAGACTTAATATATTTAGGTTCGACAAGAGTTATTTCTTTCAATTTTAAAATATATCCTAAGCGCTCAGTATTCTTATTTCCAAAAGGAACAATGACTCTCATTCCTCTTTGAGCTATTTTTACTAAATATTCAGGAATTAAATAATCAAAACATTGGCTTAAATTAGGAATTTTATTATCGACTATCACTTCTGCATACAACATATATTTTTTGAGCCTTTTTTATATTATTTTTTTATCTTTTTTAATAATTTATTTGAATAATAAAAAAAGATAAATGTAAATTTATCTTTTTTTATTTATTTTTTATTTTATAATATTATCTAAAATTTTATCTATTTTTTTTCCATAAGTTAAAGATTCATCGTATTTAAATATTAAATTAGGAATTTTTTTCATATGTTGAATTTTTCCAGCTAATCTTAAACGAATTTCTCTTTTATTTTCTTCTAAAGTTTTAGATACTAAACTTAAAAGTTCTGGAGTATCGTTTAAAATAGTGTAAAAAATGTTACAAAAAGATAAATCATTTGATAAATCTACGCCTGTTACAGTAATATAACCTATTTGAGCATCCTTAATGATATCATTAACTATATCCACTAATAATTCATAAATCAAATTAGCTCTTCTCTTATTTGTAATATTGTTCATTATTAAATGATCACTTTCTCTATTTTTAATGATTCTATTATATCATCAATTTGAAAATTATTAAAATTATCTAACAAAATACCACATTCATGTCCTTGATTAGCACTATTAATATTTTGTTTTAAATGTTTTAAAGAAACAATTTTACCTTGAAAAATAACTTTATTGTTTCTAATTACTTTCGCTATAGAATTATTAAAAATTGTTCCTTTAGTAACATAACAACCTGCGATGCTTCCTATAGAACTAATAGTAAAGATTTTTTTAATCTCAGCTTGGCCAGTAGCTTTTTCTTCTAAAACAGGATCTAATAAATTTTTTAATTTATTTTCTACATCTTCGATTATTTTATAAAGAATATTATAGTTTTGCATATCTACTTTCAAATTTTTAGCATTCTTTTGTAAAGTATTGTTAATAACTGTATTAAAGTTAATTAAGCAAGAATTAAAGGTTTGCGCTAATACAATATCGTTTAAAGTCACCATTCCAACAGTAGCTTTAATAATATTTACTTTAATGTCTTGAATGTTTAATTTTTCTAAAACTTCAACAATAGCTTCTAAACTACCTTGAGTATCTGCTTTTAAAATAATATTTAAACGTTTCTTTTCTTCGTCTTTGTTTGATATTAACACATTATTATAAATATGATTATTAGAATTCGAATTAGATTGATTTTGTTCTTTTAAAGAACTTTTTTTATTTTCGATAATTTGCTTCGCTGTCTTTATATCAGAAACAGTCGCAAATAAATCACCTGCTTTAGGTACAGAATCTAAACCTGTTATTAATACAGGTTGTGAAGGGTAAATTTCTTTTAAACTATTTTTTAAATCATCTTCGATAGAACGAATTTTACCATAAGTATTATCGCCTACTACTATTACATCGCCTATTTTTAAAACCCCTTGAGAAGTGATTAAAGTAGCCGAAGGACCTTTATTTTTATTTAAACTAGCTTCTAACACAACTCCTTTAACCATTTTAGTTAAATCAGTTTGAATATTTTTCATTTCGCTAATTAATAAAATAAGTTTTAGTAATTCATCTATTCCTTCTTTTTTTAAAGCTGAAATATCTATATATGCAGTTGTTCCGCCCCATTCTTCAGGAGTTAAACCTAAATTAGATAAATCATTCATAATACTTTCTTTTTTATTATTAGTTTTATCTATTTTATTAATAACAACAATAATTTCGACTTCAGCTTCTTGAGCATGTTTAACAGATTCAATTGTTTGAGGTTTTACTCCATCATCAGCAGCAATTACTAAAAGACAAATATCAGTTACTTTAGCTCCTAGAGAACGCATTTGAGAAAAAGCTTCATGACCTGGACTATCTATGAAAGTTATTTTTTGATTATCATAAACAATTTCGTAAGCTCCGATATGTTGTGTAATACCTCCAAACTCTTTATCTACTAAACGAGTTTGTCTAATTACATCTAACAAAGTAGTTTTTCCATGATCAACGTGCCCCATAATAGTTACAATAGGAACTCTTTTAGTTAAATTAGAATCTATCATTTCTTTTTTAATATCTTCATTTAAAGATTCTTTAGATGTGGATTCAAAAATAACTTCGATATCTAAAATCATACTTAACATTTCAGCAATTTCTTTAGTGACAAATTGATTAATATTTGTTTTAATCCCTGCTTCTATAAATTTTTTAATTAAAGTAATATTAGAAATTTCTAAAATATTAGCTAAATCTTTAATAGTATGTTTAGGATTAAATAAATAACTTTTGACTTTAATTTTTTCTTTAGAAATATTATCATCATCCTTTTGTTTTTTATTCATGATTCTTTAATCATCTCTCTTTATTATTTCTTTTTTTAATCTCATAATTTTGTCTAATTTTAAAAAGGATCATTATTTATTAATAAAATTAAAACAAAAAATATTTTTTTAAAAATATTCAAAAACTAGATAACTTTAACGGAAATATTCCATTTAGTAACTATAGTAGCCAATTGTACATTAGTTCCAAATTTTCCGATAGCTAATGAAATTTGATCTTCAGTTACTAAAGCAGTGGCTATTTTTTGTTCAAAATCAATAATACTAACTTGATTAATTTGAGCAGGTTTTAAAGCATTAGCAATAAGTTCTTTCGGATCATCACTCCATAAAAATAAATCTATTTTCTCACCTTTTAAAATGTTAATAATATGTCTGATTCTAACACTTTTATCTCCGATACAAGAACCTACAGCATCAATGGTACTATCATGAGATAATAAACCTATTTTAGTTCTTAATGAAGGAAAACGAGCCATTTCGACAATTTCTATAATTCCTTCTTGAATTTCAGGAATAAATTCTTTAAAAATTTCGGTAATAAATTCAGTACAAATACGACTTACTAAAATTTTCGGCATTTTAGTAGTTTTTTGAACCTCGGTAACATAAACTTTAATTATTTCACCTATTTCAAATTCATCATTATTAAGTTTATCTTTATTTAATAATACAGTTTGAACTTCTTTTTCTAATTCTAAAGTGCAAAAATTTTTTTTGATAGAAGTTACTTTAGCATCAATTAATTTATTTTCATATTTTTTTAAAAAAATATAAATATTTTCTTTTTTAAATTTAATGATTTCTTCGTTAAGTTTATTTTTAAACTCTTGACTAGCATAAAAATTAAAATTTTTAGGATCAACTTCGATCCTAATAGTTTCTCCTATTTGCGGATTCTCTTTTAATTTTTTAGCTTCTTCTAAGTTAATACAAGTTATTTTTTTAATATTAACATTTTCTTCGTTAATCGTATTTGGTTCTGTTTCCATAACTAAATATTCTTTATATAAAAAAAATTCTTCATATTCTTTATCAAAATCTAAATGACAGCTTTTAATTTGATAATTTTTTTTACAACCAGAAATAATACTTTTTTCGAAAGCTTCTAAAGTTTGTTGTCTAGTTAACTCATGTTCTTCGGCTAATTGATCGATATGATTTAAAAAATTTTTAGTTTTCATATAATTTAATTATTATTGTTCCTTAAATATATTTAAAATTTAAATTTTAATTTTAATATACTTTCATTTAAAACTAAAATACAAACATATAAATATTTTATCATTTTTTAATATTTTTGTTTTGATAAAAAACAATTAATATAATAAAAATAAAAATTTTTTTATTTTTATTATATTAATTAATTTAGAATTAAGAATTAAAAATTTATGTTTTTAATAATATTTTTTTGTTTAATTAGATTAATTTTTAGATAAAAGAAAAAATAAAACTATTTATTTTTTTATAAACGATTTGGTTTAAATTTTGTCGTTTTTTATTTTGTTAATGATAAATTTTATTATTTATAATATGTTTTTTGAAAATTAAAAAAGACTTAAAAGTCTTTTTTATTTAGATGTTTTATTTTTTTTGTAAATAAAAATTATACTTTTTGTCTTTTTAAGATTAGGCGGAGTATTTGGTGGTGTACTATTTGGTGTGTTGTTTGGTGTATTAGGAGGAGTATTTGGTGGCGTACTATTTGGTGTGTTGTTGGGTGTATTTTTTGGCGGTGTACTAGACGGTGTACTATTTGGTGTATTAGGCGGAGTCGAACATATTCAAAACATGGTACTTCCTTTAAAATAACCAAAAAATCATTTAAAAAACATTAAAAGATTATCTAATTGATAATCTTTTTTTTTATTTAATTTTTAAAATTAAATTAATTATTATGGAAAAATTAACAACATCAGAATTGAAACAAAAAAATTTTTACGAAACAAAAAATCAAATTTTTAAAGATTTAATAAATGAATTTTTAACTAACAAAGATATAAATGATTTAAGATACAAAATTTTTAAACAAGATTATGAAATTATTAACGAAAAAACTAACAAATTAAATTTTGAAATAAAAAAAGTTAAAAATGGGTTTTTTTATTCTTTCATTAAACCATTCATTTATAAATTATCTAAAAAAGTTTATTTTCCGATATCGTTATCAATTGAAGATTCTGAACAAGAATCTTTTTTTATTTTCAATCAATTTTTAAATGATTATGTTCTTAAAAATAAAAAATATAATTTAAGTTTTTTTAGAAGAAAATTAACTCAAGGATTATCTGATTTTATTCAAAAATACCTTGGGATAAAAGATAAAAATAAATTTTCTGTCAATGAATCAATTAAAAGAAATTTTCAAATTCTAAACTATCAACAACAAGATGAAATTCTATTATCCATTTCTTTAAATAATAATTTTTCAAATCCAATAAAATTGTTTAATCAAGAAACTAAATTTCAAGATTTGAAAGAAAAAATTGAATTTGTTAAATTATCTAAAAATCAAGAAAAAGTTTTAACTAAATATTATCAACTTGATAGAAAATTTGATGATATGAATATTAATTATTTATCTAATCAAGAAATCGCCGATTCATTAAATAAAGAAAGTGAATTAAATAATGATGTGCAAAGATTTGATATTGAATCAATTAAAAATTATAAAAAACATGCTATTAAAAAACTAGCTAAATTATTTTTTAAAAAAACAATTACTAAAGAAATAACATCAAATTTATTTCATACTTACGAAATCAATTCTTCATTAGAACCAATGATAATTGTAAATAACAAAGAAATCAAAGATTTAAACAAAATCATTGAAGCCGACAAAAAATATTCAAAAGATAAAATTTTTGTTACCAACTATTTGAAAACAAATAAAAAATTAATTTCAATGACTAATTTAAATTCAAAAACCAAAGAAGAAAAAATCTTTTATCCAAATACACCTATCATTAAAACAATCAATTTATACAACATTAAAAACAACAAATTAATTAAAACAATTGAATTCACTAAAGACAAACAAATTAATTTCACCAAAGAATTTAAAAACAATGAATTAATTAAAATAATTCAATATTCATTTAATCCAAATATTATCAAAGAAACAATTATTCCAAATAAGAAGTTTTTAAAACCAAAAAACGAATTAATTGAAGAATTTATTTATATTATTGACAAAAACACAAAAAAAGAAAAATTAATTAGAATCGATTTCATTGATATTAAAACTAAAAAAGTAATTACATCAAAAAAAATCTAAACTAAACAAAATTGTCCGAAGTTTGCAAGACTTAAAACTAATCAAACATTCTAAAAATGATTTATTTAAAACAATAATTTAAAAGATGTCTTATAAAGACTGACTATCTACAAAAGAATAATTTCAAATTATTTTTTATTTTAAAAACGTTTTAAAAATAATAAAAAAAAGGAAAAAAATATTATGAATAGTGTAAATTTAATAGGAAGAATCGCTACTGATTTAAAATTAGAAACTGTAAGCCCAAAATCAGGACAAACTTTCAAAGAATTTAAAAAAGTAGATTTCATCTTAGCAGTTCAAAACAACAAAAAAGATAAAGATGGTAAATTTCTAGCTAATTTTATTTCAATCACTGTAGACTGTTCCAAAAGTTTAGACACTTTTTATTTTAAAATAACTCTTTAAGACTAAAAAATTAATAGATAATTTCATATCTTTTCAAACTAAAGAAATATTTTGTTGAATTAAAAAGTGTCTAAACTTTTTTTAATAATTCTTTAATTTCAAAAGATATTTTTTTAAATATTGTACCCTTACACTATATAGTTAGGTAAAAAAAGTGAAAAACTCTCCAACAAAATGAAAAAAAATTAACTTTTATTATTAATTATATTATTTTTCTTAAAAAAAGGCGCACTAAAATAACCTTTTACAAGGTTATATTATTTTATTTTACATCAACTAAAAATTTATCTCAAATTTTGAATATATTGAGATGGAGTTGAATTGTTTAATTTAGTTAAAATCCATTTAGTATTCCAAAATTTCGGAAAATGATTAATTAATTTTTTCATTTTATCAGGAGATTTTTGAAATAAAAATGGATGTTGATGTTGTAAAATACTTTTCATTTGGCCGAAAAAGTTTTCAATGACGGCGTTATCACGAGGGGTGGCTTTTCTTGACATGCTGATTAAAAAACCTTTTTTCGTTAAAGTTTTTTTGAATTTTGAGTGATTGATAAACTTTGCCTTGATCGGAATGAATAATACAAGGTTCTTTTAATAAAGGTAATTTTTTTAATAGTATTTAAAACTAAATTTTTATTTTGTTGGTTCGAAACATGTGAAGCGATTATTTGGTTGTTAAAAGAGTCAATAATACAAGAAAAATAAAGAAAACCTTGATTAGTTTTGAAATAAGTGATATCAGTAAAGAGTTTTTGGAGGGGTTTGGTGGCCATAAAATCTTGATTGATTAAATTAGGAATTATTTGGAGATTATTTTTTAAATTACGATAAGTAAAATTTTTTTTAATTCTTAAACAACAATTAATGTTATTTTTTTTCATGATGGTGTAAACTTTTTTCTTGGTGATAAATTCATTAAAGGTTTTTTGGTATAAATCAGTGATTTTTCGATGGCCGTAAAAATATTGATAATGGAGACATAAAGCTTTAATTCTTTTTTGTTGTAACAGGTATTTTTCTTCTTTTTCTTTTAGTTTATTTTTCATTTTCAACCAATAATAATAAGTACTTCTTTTAATTTGAATTGTTTTTAAAATAGTGGTTAAATTAAGAGTTTGATTGAATTGGTTGACTAAATGAAAAACCATTTTTTTATCAATTTTTTTAATTTTTTCAATAATTTTTTGTAATAATTTAATTTTTTGTTTTAATTTTTGCATCTTAATACCAATTATTTTCAAATACATCAATTATTATAACTCTAAAAGATTTTTTATTGGATAAATAAGCTCTTCAGCGCTTTCATCTTTTTTTTCATATATATAATAAATAAATACTTGGTAAGGCAATTAATTTAAAAATTAAATTTGATTTAATGATTGAAATAAATTAAAAAAATAAAATTACTTAAAAAAGAGGTTTTTATGATATCGATAAATAATAATGATATTAAAAATGATAATGCGATAATATCAAATATCGATATCATTATTATATATCAATATAAAATATAAAATATCACTGGTTGAATAAGTTAGTCTTTATATAGATTATTTTTAAAGACAAACTGTTAGTAAACTGTTATAAAACTGTTATAAAACTGTTAGTAAAGTGTTATAAAGTATTATAAAGTTGTTAGTTTTCTTTTTTTATTAAATATTTATACATAGGATGTAGTTTTTTCACCCGATATCCTTGTTTATCTTTTGTTAAAAAGAATTGAATATATTTTAAGTCTTCTTTTCGATAATAAATAATGTTTAACCCTTTTTTATAGTTAGTTTTCATGGGTTTATGGTATTTATCTAGTTTTTGAGGGTCTAATTGATATAATTGTAAAGTTTTTAATTGGTTGACATCAATTTTCCCGATTAATTCTTTGATGATATTTTTAAATTCATTTTTATAATTGATTTGGAAGATATTAAATAGGTGTTTAAGGGGGTTATTTTGGCTTTTAAGCGGGGTTAAATCAGAAAGTAATAGTTTACCTATTACTAGAAGAGAAATTATCATTAATTAAGGTTATTTTTGTTTTTTTCATTTCTTCTAAGATTTGAGGATCGACAAAGAGAGTTTGGTTTTTCGGACGGTAATTAGCTTCTTGGTAGGTATTTTTCTTTTTAGAATGAGCAATAATAGTGAGATTGATTAAATCTTCTTTTAATATTTTTAAAAAGTTTTTAATTTGGGTTAAGTCGTTAGGGGTGGTTTTTGTGTTCCAACCTCCGATTCTAATTTCTTGATTGGTATCTTTTTTCATCTTTTTTCTCCTTTTGGGTTATTTAGTATTCAGTTATTTTTCTAATAGTTTTTCCGTCTGATTGATAATGAGTTTTTTTAACCTTGTTACCAGTATTTTTATTGTATTCAGTTACAAAATTAATAGTTTTACCATCAAATTGATAATAAGTATATTTAACTAGTTTACCTGTGGCTTTATCGTATTCATATACACTTTTAAGAATTTTTTCGTCAGATCGGTAATAAGTTTTTTTAAATGGCTTTTTATTATTTTTATCGTATTCATATACACATTTAATAGATGTTCCATCAGGTTGATAATGAATTTGTTTAATGGCTGTTTCAGTTTCTTTATCGTATTCACCAATAAATTTTTTCCTGCCATTATTAATAAATTTTTCTATAATTGTTTTCATTTGTTTTCTCCTTTTTGATTGTTTGTTATAAAAATAAAAACCCTAAATAGTTGAATTTAGGTTTATATATACTTTTATGAGAGTGTGTTAATGTATTTATATGTATAGATGTTATATATTGGTGTAACAAAATAATAATTTAATTAATTACTTCTACTTTGTCTTCGCCAAAGAAATGAACCGCTAAATCGACGATGATTTTATTTTTGGCCTCTTCATAAGTAATGTATGGGTCTAAAAAACATTTTTGATATGCTTCTTTTCCGTATTGACGTAATAAATCATCGACATCTTTACAAGTTTGGTCGTAAGGAGGTAAAATGTGTCTAATTTCGTATAAAAGTTTGCTTCTTTAAGTTGTTCTCCTAAGGCTTCACTTCGTTTTCGGCCTGTCTCGTCGTTATCTAAGGCGATAATGACTTTGATATTTTCTTTTTTGAGAATTTCTAGTTGAGATTGAGAAAGTAATTGAGTGACACAAATGAGACCGACCACGTTTTTAATACTATTTTGCCAACAACTAATGACATCAAAAAAACCTTCATGAATGATAATGGTTTTTGTTTGTTTGATAAAAGGTAACGCTTCAAAAAAACGATAACTAAAATGAAAGGTCGGTGTTTTACTAAAATTATTTAATGATTGATATTTTGGTTGAAAGTAAGAAACTTCGCGAAAATGGTTTTGATAAAAATGAAAAGTTTGATGATAACCATTTTCAATGGGGATAATAATTGAACCATGGAAAGTATCATGATAATATTTTTTTCTTTGTTGATTAGTTTTTTCTTTGATAAAACCATATTCTAATAATTTATCGATATTAATATTTTTCTTTTGACAGTAATTTACTAACCGAAAAGATAAAGGTTTATCAGATAATGGGGCATAGCCTAGTTTAAATTCTTTAATAGTTTCTACAGTGAGTTTTCTTTTTTGAGTTAAATATTCTATTCCTGGTTGGCTTTCGTTGTTGCGATTAATGGTTAATAAATAATGATAATAATCTCTAATTTGGTTGAATAAGGGTGAGATTTTTTTAAATAATTGTTTCTTTTTGATATTAATTTCCTGTTCGTCAACTGGTTGTTTTGGTTTAATTGGATGATATGGTTGTTGAAAAGGGTTAGTAGTTGTTTGCGTTGTTTCTTTTTCTTGTTGGATTAAGGTTTTAAATTCGAAAGAATTCATAAATCCTTCTATTCTTTGAATCGCTTTAGAAAAAGATTTAATTTGACGGATAGTCATATAAACATCAATCAGATCGTAATCTCGACCACATTTCCAACAATGAATTTTGTTAGTAGAAGTGAAATGACAACAAGTAGGATTGTTTCCTTGATGAATGGGACAAGGGAAACGATATTTGGGGTTGAAGTTTGGTGGTATGATATTTAATTTTTTTAATAAAACTGACATGGGGAAATGAATTTGGATGTGTTTTATTTTTTCTTGATAATTCATTGATAAATTCCTTAATAATTTTCTAATAGATAAGGTAAGATATAACCTATTTCTTGAAAGGTTTGGGTGGTCATTTCAAAGTGATAAACTAAGTTTTTTTTAGTACCACTTCGATTCTTTTTAATAGATAATTCAATGATTTTTTGAGATTCATTGTTTTTTGATGCTAAATATAATTGATTACAATTTTGATTATAGATATTCAAAGGTTTTTCTTGGTCTTTGGATAGTTTGGGTTGGAATTCAGACATCATTAAGACGATGTCGGAGTTGGTTTCGATACCACCACTTCCTTTTAAAGCGGTGATTTCAGGGGATTTTCCTTGGTAATGGCTATAAGTATCTCTCGAAAATTGTGAGAGAATGATAATAACGATGTTTAATTCCATGGCTAATTGTTTGAGTTTAGTCATAATTTCGTCAATGGCTAGACGGTCATTTTCTAAATGATTTGTGGCTTTTGTAATTTGAAGATGATCGATGACAATCATTTCAACTTTTTTTTCTAAATGAAGGCGATAAACTAAATCAATGATATAATCAATGTTTTTACTTTTGTCATAACTAAACGATAAATTAATGTTAACAAAAAATTGTTTGGCTTGTTTCATCCTTTCCGTGTATTTGAGTAGTGTGATGTTTAAATCTTTCAAATTTTTATCTAAAATAACATCTAGAGGAATTTGAGTTTGGTGGGCTAATAATCGACTTAAATTTTCTTCTAAGGTCATTTCATAAGAAAAAACTAACATATGGGGATAATGTTTAGTTTCTTGATGTTTGGTTTTGGCGATATCTAAAAGAAGATTGTAGACAAAAGTGGTTTTACCTAATCCAGTATAGCCCCCAATGGTGATGATTTGACTTTTTTTAAATCCTTTTGTGGCTTGATTTAAGCCTCGGAAAGTTTTTGATAAGCGGTAATATTCTTCTTGGATTTTTTGTTTGGATTGTTGATCGGTTTTAAAAAACTCAGGATGACAAGAGGACATTTGATTTAAAGTTAATAAGGTTTGGTCTGATTTGTGAGGAATCAAAGTCATAAATTTTCTTAATTTATCAAAGATTTCTTGGTAATATAAGTTTTTAGTGTAAGGATCTTGATTTTCAAAAGAAGGACTAATAAATTTTAAGAGTTGTCGGAACAGTTTTTCTTGGGTATAGGTATGTTTTAAGTTATCTAAGAAATTAAGGTTATTTTCCTTACTAAAATCATCACTTAAAAAAGATAATGATTCTTTAGTAAAGTTATCTTGGGGGAAATAGGTTTGAAGATAGGTGAGTAATTCTTCGATTATCTCATTTTGAGACTTTATTTTATCAAAGGGATGATTAGTTATTTTTCCTAAAGTTAAATATTTTAAGGCCTGAAAGATTTTTGTATGTTGTTTATCTAAAAAAGATTGTGGATCAATGAGCTGAAAATAAAAACTTAATTGTTCAGCTTTATTTTGGTTCATATAGGAAATGATTTGTTTTAACGCTTTTTGTTCGTTGGTTAACATTTTATATTAAATCCTTTTTTATTTTTTTAATGATGTTGATGTTAGAAAAAGGGATGAATTGACGGGTAATTAAGTTTTGTAAGAAATTGTTGGCTGAATTGGAAAATAAGTTAATTACTTGATTAATGCCTTGGATTTTTCCTTGGTTGATTTTATTGTTTAGTCTTTGAGTTTCTGGTTCGTTGTTGATTAATAAATAAAACTCAAAACGAGTATCTAATTTTTTGAGTTGTTGGGCCTCTATCATGGCTTGTTTATAGCGTTCACGAAGACATGTTTTAAAATTAAAAGCGATGATTCTTTTCTTTTTAGTAAATAAAACTAAATCAAATTTAATGTCAGGGATAAAAAATAAATTTACTTGAGGGTATAAATTAGTGATTCCTTTATTGTTTAAGTATAATAAAATTAAATATTCATTGATTTTACCACAAATGACTTTTTGACTTTGAGAGTTGATGTTATTTTGGTTAAAATAATGGTTTAATTGTTGGTAATTGGTTTTCATATACTTGTCAACAGAAAGATTAAAGGTAGTTTTTTTAAAAAAACATTTTAAGATTTCCACAGTTTGGATATTAGTATTAAATTGTTGAATATTAAAAAAATCTTGGTTATTTAACATTTGATATTCCTTTCTTTAAATAAAAAAAACCTTTAAATTAAGGTCTTTTGTTGGTTTTTTTAGTTTTAAAAATTCTTTTTGTTTTCCAGGTAATGATGCCATCTTTATGAATGGTTTTGATTTTTCCATTAGAAAAATAGATGTAAGTATTGCCATTTTGGCAGGTCTTTTTAGTTATGATCGCCATTTGATAGTACTCCTATTTGTTTAATAATTTGTTTGACATTAGATTTGATAGAATCACTTCCGTTTAAAATTAATTTATTAACTCCACTAGTATAATGAGTGATATAATGATCATATCCTTGGCGAACATTTTGAAAATAAGTTAATGATTGTCTTTCAATGAGATCTCTTTGATGGTTTTTTTGATTTTTCTTTCTGGTTCTTCCGATAAGAGGGTCAATGTCTAAATAAATTAATAAATCAGGTTTTTTTAAGATAGTTTCATGATTTATCTTAAAGATCTTTTTTAAAGGTAAAAGTTGTTTCTTTTCCTTAGAAAAGGGAAATAATTGATAAGCATAAGTAGATGGTAACCAACGGTCTAAGATAATTAATTGGTTATTTTTTAATTGAGGAACAATTAATTCCGCTTGGATTTGAGACATATTAGCCAGACTTAAATAAAAACGAGTGATATAATCTACTTGTTGAAAATTTAAAAATAAATCTCTAATTTCCTTCCCAAGTGAACTACTCCCTAAACCTTGATACAGTTGATGAGGGGTTTTTAATTGGGGTTGAAGGGCGTGAATAAGAGAAGTTTTTCCACTCCCGTCAAGTCCTTCGAAAACGATTAATTTCATGATTGATTTCTCCTTTAATTTTCAATTTGGGTATAAAAAAAAGACCTTCAATTTGAAGGTCTAAAAGTATGAATTAATTATTTGATTTTGCTTAATTGTTTTAAATAAGTGGTTTTTTCTAATTCGTTTTTGGCTTTGGTTAAAAGAGTTAAGTATTTTTGACTATCTTGAATCATTTTGGTAATAAAATTATTGTCTAAGTAAATTCTGACTACATGATAATCATTATCATTAAAATAAACTAAAAAGTAGGCAAATGTTGCTTGGGAACAATAAAGTTGACATTGGACTTGGGCCCAGTAGTATTGAGGGATATGTTCGAGTTGAGGATGAGTTAAAAACTGAGTCCAAGTGGATGATATTGCTTGATTTTCATTCACAAAAGGACATTTTATTTCTAAAACGATTTTGTTTTGTTCGTTGTAACCATCTAAAGAAGCAGAAAAAAGATTAACCTGATCGTCAGTAAAAATAGTATCTTCAAAAATTAGATTAGTCTTGTTAATAAAAAATTGACGTGCGATTGGCTCCATTTTTTGTCCATGAAGAGTATATTGATTGGAAGTAAAAGTCGTGCCAAAGAGTTTATCATGGACTAATTGTTCCATGGAACGAAAGGGATCTAATCCCGTAATGGAGGCGATTTCGGAGGCGTTGATGTATTTTTTGCGGTGTTGGTACCATAATTTGGTACGTTGATTTAAATTTTTGATTTGCATTTTTATTTTTCTTCTTTCTTGAATATTTTTTTAATTAATAATATCAAATATTTACCTAAATAATAAAATAAACGGAAAAGGTAATAAATAGTTTTAATGATAAAATCAATTAAATATAATAAATGAGGGATAAATAATAAAATAATTATTAATAAACCCAAGTTTAACCATTGATTTTGATAAATAAGAAAATAACTACTTATTTTATGAAGAATATTATTTAACTTAGTTAACCAAGTATTAAATAGATTCCACATGATAATTTGAATTCTTCGTGGTTAAATATTGATAAAATTGAATTTCTTCATTAAATAATGGTTTGTAATAACGAATTAAATATTCTCCTTGCACATAATATAATAATTTTTGTATTTGTGTAATACCGCTCCCATATTTTTGAAGACAATTGTCTAAAAGATATTTAGCGATATCAAATATATTAAATTCTTTTTTTTGGTTTGTCATTTTTATTTCCTTTTTATTTTTAATTTGTTTTTCTAATTTTTTAATTTGATCTTTCATTAGTTTTGCCTTCTTTCTTTTTTTTGAATTTAAATTTTTGTAATAAAAAAAGAATTAAAAATTAATTTAATTCTTTGGGTTTTTTGGGTGGCGGAGTAGTATCTAAAAATTGATAATATCTTTTATCAACACATTCTACACCGTCAATCTGCCAATTATCATAGATCCAACCCTCTTGATATGTATAATAATGGGTGTTGCCGTTTTCATCATAAAGGGTTTTGTTAGAACGACCGATTTTACTTCGGACTTCATTAACTGTATAATAACCGTTATATTGGATATAACATTGTTTTAGCCAATTTAAATATTGAGTGTGATAGTTGTCTAACAAATTAAGTTTAAATGATAAATCTTGGCAGATGATGTAATAAATTGTATTTTTAGTTTCAAAAATATGTTCTATTATTGTAACGTCAGTTGATAGATCAAATTTTTTATCAATAATAGATTCTTTTTTCACTTCAATGTCTGCGTGAAATCGCATTAGGCGTTGGTTATATTTTCCTTCGAAATTATAAAAGTTATTATCTCTTTTCCAATTGCGAATAGCTTCATAAGGGTTTTCAGAGTCGGGAAGGTCAATTTTTATTATTTTTTTGTAGATATCAAAAGTAAAAAGATAGATGTTTTTAGCACCATTGGAAAGTTGTAGTAAATCTTCTATACTTTCTGAAGTAATTTTGGTTTGGGGAGAAACACTTAAAATTCTAATACCATCGTCAAAATAAATAGCATCTATTTCAGTTTTATTGAGATTATTTAAGGTTTTTTTCGGCAAAAGTAAAACTAAACCAGTATTAGGGGTAGCGTTATAACAGCCTAATTTAATGGTTATTGGTTCTTTGATAACATTATTTTTAATTAAAAAATCATTAATGATTTTTTCTTTGTTTTGGATTTGGTCGGCAAAAATATTGGTTTCTATTAAATTGATTTCAGGTTCTATTTCGTTAAGAATTACATTAGCGTCCCAAAAGACAAAAGCTTCTTCAATGGCGATTTCGTATTTTAAAAGGTCTTCTAAGGTATATTCATTGTCTTTAACGGGATATTCTTCATTAAAAGGATTAAATCTTGATTTAAAATAAACACCTAAGAGACCTTCTGGTGGTTTTTTTAAATACAAATCAATGTATTTGTCGGCACTACGGTTATATGAAGGTGTTATCGATATGTTTGTCGTTTCCATTTTAATTTCAAAATATTCCAAAATTTTAGGAATATCTTTCCTTGATGAAACTCTGATATCATAACGTTTGAGTTTTGGTTGAGTTGTCAACCATTCTTGTTTAATGGCTTCGTATTCAGCTAGTTTTATAGGGAACTTGTGGTGACAGTGAAAATATGGTTGCGCAAAAATATAAAATGAAATAAAAATTGTTATTAAAATAATTATTAAATATTTTAAATATTTAAATAAAGGGAATTTTGGTTGAACGCATAATTTGGTGACACCTCCTTAGATGTGGATTTTATTATAAAATTGTGTAAAATAAAATACTTTGCGTATGAATGATCTTGATGTTTTTTTTCGTATTCTTGTTTTTCTTGTTGTTGTCGTTTTTCATATTCTTGTTGATTTATTTGTTGATTTTTTAGAAACTTATGTCCTAAATATAACCAAACTAATGGAATACAGATATCAACTATAATAGCAACTATGCCTAAATAATCTTGCGCTTGCATTTTTACCCACTCCTTTAGTTTATGTTTGTTTTCTTTTACTTTTTGTTATTTATTTTTATTTATTTATTGACTACTTGAATTATCAAATATCTTTGTATAAATTACAACAAAAAAAGATTCTCATAGAGAGAATCTTATATGTGGATATATGTTAATGATTGCGATTATTATTATTGATAATGTGATAAAATAAATTGTTTTGTTGTTCTAAATTACGAATTAATTCGTTGTAATTATCTCGAAGCATTATTAAATTTTGGAGACGTTGGGGTTGTAATTGTTCGTCGGTCATCAGTATATATTCAATTATATTGTTTCTTTCTGTTGTGTATTCGCGCATCTTGTTGTTATTTCTAGTGATGTTTTGCCAAACTAAATTATTATTGTTAGTATCTATGGCCATTACTTGTTTATTATTGTCAATGACAAATAATAATCCTAAAAAAATAAATAAAATTATTTGAAATAAAAATAAATGTTTTTTTAATTTAAACATTAATTCATAACTCCTTTAATTTTTTATCCCTCGGATGGGGTGATTTCGTAGAGTTTTTGAAGTTCGGAAAGGGGGGGAGCCGAATAGACGATTTGTGGAGGTTTCATCATAATCACACTGTATTGAATCTCTTAATTTGATGGTACCAGATAACATTCCTTCGTACATTATTTGTTTACTTTCTAAGGAACCAATTTGGTTTGAAATTTGGGCATAAAAAAAGACCTTCAATTTGAAGGTCTTAGAGTTTTAATTATTATTTAAATTTACTTAATCGTTTTAAATAAGTTGTTTGTGATAATTCTTGTTTGGATTTGTGTAGTAATTCTAAATATTTTTTACCATCTGCAATCATTTTATTAATGAAGTTATTGTCTTGATAAATTCGTACCACATGATAGTTTTGGTCGTTAAAATAAACCAAAAAGTAAGCAAATTTAGCTTGACTACAATAAAGTTGACATTGAACTTGGGCCCAGTAGTATTGAGGAATATTTTCTAAATGAGGATTGGTTAAAAAACTAGTCCAAGCGGATGAGACTTCTTGGTTTTCATTAACAAAAGGACATTTAATTTCTAAAACAGCTTGATGTTGTTTGTTGTATCCATCTAAAGATGCGGAAAAAAGGTTAACTTGATCATCAGTGAAAATGGTGTCTTCGAAAATTAAATTGGTTTTTTGTATGAAAAACTGTCGCGCGATAGGTTCCATTTTTTGGCCATGGAGAGTATATTGATTAGTGGTAAAAGTGGTACCAAAGAGTTTATCATGAACTAACTGTTCCATGGAACGAAAAGGGTCTAACCCCGTAATGGAAGCAATTTCGGAAGCGTTAATATATTGTTTGCGGTGTTGATACCATTCTTTGGTACGTTGTGATAGTTTGATTTGCATGGTTATTTACCTTTCTTAAAAATTTTTTTTAATAATGAAAAAAGATATTTTCCTAAATAATAAATAAATTTAATTATATGATAAAGACATTTAAAAAGAAAATCAATTAGATATAAAAAATGGGGAAGAAATAATAAAATAATTGTTAATAAACCTAAGTTTAACCATTGATTTTGATAAGTAAAGAAATAATCACTTATAGTTTTAAGGTTGTTGTTTAACTTAGTTAACTAAGTATTGATTAATTTCCACATGATTGGGTTGCTTCGTGGTTAAATATTGATAAAATTGAACCACTATTCTTGTTTTAGTTGGTTAATGCTTAGTTTAATGGTTAAAAGGTAGAATTTAATGACATAATAAATGGTGATAATTGGAATAAATGAAAGTAAGGTGATGACGAAAAAAATGAGATTACTAGGTAGAGATTGAAAGATTTTTTTTATTAACATAGTTTTTTGTTTCCTTTCCAAGTTGTGTGTGTTGTTAAATAAAAAAAAGACCCTGTAAGGGGTCTTTATGAAGAATTAAAATTAATCATTTTAATTTCTTTCATTATTATTTTGTTGATTTAAGGTGCTATTTGTTCTTTGTTGTTGAAATTGATCTCTGAGAATTAATTGTTGATTTATTGAATTTATTTGCTCTAAAACTCGATCTAGGGAAGCTGTGATATTTTGCATTCTAATTAAACGTGTTGCATTATCTAAATTTAAATTATTAAAATTATTATGTAACTGTTGTAATAAATTATCTCTTTCTTCTGTTAGTTGCATCATTCTTGCATCTAAATCTATTCCAGGGAAAGCATATAAAAAATTGTTGTTTTTAAATATTAATAATCCTAAAAAAATAAATGAAACTAATTTCAATAAGTATAATTGTTTTTTTAATTTAAACATTAATAAATAACTCCTTTATTTTATCTATTCCTCAGCTGAGGCGATTTCGTAGAGGGATTGGAGGGTAGAGATAGTTAAGTCTTTAAATTTTTCTGATAAATTATTTAATTTTTCTTTTAATCCTTTTTTAAAGGTTTCGGCGAGTTCTAGTTGTTCTGTTAGAGAACTTTGTTTGTTTTCTAATTTGCCGATTTGAAGTTCAATTTTTTCGATTTCGCCAATTATTTTTGATTTTTCGGTTTGTAATTTATCGATTAGAGCTTGTAATCTTTCTGATTCGACTTTATTTGGGGTTTTAGGGTTTTGAATTTCAATATTATATCTTCTTTTAAGCACTATTGCATAAGATGGGTTAATTTCGCCACATTGATATTGAAGGTTTTGGATGGTTTGGTTTTTGGCTTCTTTATCTTGTTCTAACTTGGTTTGTTGAGACTTTAATGAAGGAAATTTATCTTGAATTTCTTTAATTTTGAGATGAAAATCATCACATTCTTGTTGTTCTTTTTCGATTTTGGAGTTCCATTTTTTTAAAATTCCTAAATCATATTCTTGAGATTTTCTAATTTCATCGATTTTTATTTTTTCTTCTTGGGAAAGATTATTTGGTAATAAAGATTTGTCATCGGTTTCTGAAAGAATATAAGTTTTGATTTTTTTGAAATTAGTTGGTGAAATAATTTTTTTATATAAAAAATTATGAGGTAATTTATTATATGTATTTGTTAAATTTTCTATATCTTTGTTTAAATGTGTGATATATCTTTTTTCCACAAAATCCTCTTGTTCTTTTTTAGAAAAACTATTAAAAAGATCAGTTTTTCGACACATATTAATAATATTTTCTTTGATACAATTATTATTTTTTAAAATTTCTAATATTTCTTTTTTTAAATCTTCTCTACATAAAGGATTAGAAGAAATATCATTTAATTTATTTTTTTCTCTTTCTCTCAAATCAATTAATTCTTTAATAACTTTTGTAGTTGGATTTTTTTTAAAAAATTCTGAATTAGGATCTTCTTGTTGTTCTTGTTTTAAAGAATTATTGGTCTTGTAATAAATACCAATACCAACAAAAACTGCGATAATAATGATTATAATTGCTAAATATTTTTTAAAAAAATTATTATTATTCATAAATTTCATTTCCTTTCCGATAATAGTGATTATTATTAAATATTGAAATATGAATATATCACTATTATACAAATTTATGAATTAAATGTTTTAAAAAAATGATTTTTATTTATTAGGGATAATAACTAATTCAGGGATTTTTGTTTGACGTTTAGCTTTTTGTTTCTCTTCAAAACGTGCTTGGGCGCGAGCATAACTAGGATTTTTTTCTTTAAGTACGGCTTTTGCAGTTTCGATTTCTACGTTTTTGTCTTCTAGTTGTTGTTCTAAATTATCTTTATCATTGTATAACCCACGCGTACCTGAAACTTCTTTTAGTTTATCTACTAATTCCTCGTTGATTTTGACGTATTCTTTGATCCAGTCCTTCCATTCTTGTTCGATGACGCTACTTTGTTTGTCGTTTTGGTGTTGCCAGTTTTTTATTTGTTCTTTACAAGAAGCTTCGTTGTTTATTTTATTATATTCTTCTTTTTTCTTTTCACAGTCTTTGTAGTCGGCATTAAGTCTGGCTAAATCGCGGTCGATATCTTTAGTATACATTTCTAAAGTTTCTTTGGTAATCATTAATGGATGTTCTTTGTTTTCATTAATTACGTCGTTATACATATGCCATAATCGATGTCCTTCATGAAGAACTACAGCAGATTTAACAGCTCCTTGAGCGAATTTTCGATTAACACTAATAGTTTTTCCTAATGTTTTAATAGCGAATTTAGCAGGGAATAAATCAGTAATTTTATCAAAAGCTTTAAAAGCGGCTTTCGTTGCAGTTCCAAAAGTTAATGCGTTTTCTTTTTCATAGGTAATCAAGCGATTGTGCATGTCTTGGTATTTGTTTTTTAGAATTCCATATAAATCTCGTTCAGTTCCTATTTCTTCTAATTTTTGGTTAACTTCGTTGATGTTAGTTTGAATTTCAGCTTTGCGATCTTCCCAAGTTGTTATGATTGTTGATAGTTCTTTAAATTTTTCTGATAAATTATTTAATTTTTCTTTTAATCCTTTTTTAAAGGTTTCGGCGAGTTCTAGTTGTTCTGTTAGAGAACTTTGTTTGTTTTCTAATTTGCCGATTTGAAATTCAATTTTTTCGATTTCGCCAATTATTTTTGATTTTTCGGATTGTAATTTAGAGATTTGTGCTTGTAATCTAATTTTATCATCAGGGGATGCTAATTTTTCTTCTTCTTGTTTTTGTTTAATTTCTTTTTCTTTAGTTTCTTTATCTTGTTCTAATTGTAAAAGTTGTCCTTTTAAAATAGCGATATTGTCTGTAGTATCTTTTAATTGGTCTTTTATTTCTTTAATTTTTCCTTCGTTTTGCTCTAAAATTTTTTTAATTTTTTCTTTTTGTTCTTGAGTAATTTCTTGTTTTTCATATAATGTTTTTAATTCATCTTCACATTTTTTTAATTCGGTTTCCCAGTCTTTTTTAAGGCCTTTATAGTTATTAATAGTTTCATCGTATTTGTCAATGGCTTTATCAATTTCCCCAATTAATTGGCCGACATATTTAGATGATGGTAGTGTTTTGAAAAAAGATAAATAAATAAAACTAAAAAGAAATAAAATAATTAAAAAATAAACTAAATAGCCTTTCCAAGTAGTGCTGTAGTTGTTATGTGTGTTGTCGTATTTTCTTTTGAAGAAAAAGAAAATACTAAAAATAGAGATGGCCGTAATGGCCCAAGTATAATAGGCTCTAAAGTTAATAAAACCTTTAATTAAATTTAGTGGTGTTAACATTATTTAGTTTCTCCTTTCTTTTGATTTTCGATTTGATCTAATGTTTCGATGTTTTGGGAAACGATCATTTGATAAGCTTGTTTTAAATCTTCTTGATTGATTTCATTTCTTTTATTTTCGCCAGTTCCTCTATTTTGAGCGAAGACGATTACTGTTGTTTTTAAAATATTTTCTAAAGTACGATTAGCTTTTAAGAATTGTTGATGATGTGGTAATCTTTCTAAAGCTTCATTAATCACTTCAAATAAGTATTTTTTAGCTTCGTCGCTATAAGGGTTTTTTCTTCTTTTGATTAAGAATTCTAAAAATTGTTGACGTTCAGCTTTGTTACCAGGTTTTACTTCGATGTTGTAAGTGAATCTTGATTTGATGGCTTCATCGATTTGGTCCTCGTGGTTGGTCGCGCCGATAATGAAAATAGGTTTTTCAGGGTTGTTTTCAAATGATGTCATTTCAGTTTTGAATTGGTTAACCACATTGGCAATTTCAGACCCTGCTTCTAAGGTACCTAAATCTGTAAAAATAGTTTCGCATTCATCTAAAAAGATAATGGCGCCATTGTTTTTGTCTACTTCGCGTCTAGCTGCTTCAAATAAATCTTTAACCATTTGCGGAGCTAAGCCTTTATATTTTTGTGAAAATAAAGAGCTACTTACTTCAAAGAATGGGAGTTTGGTTTCTTTGGCTAAGGCTCTTGCTAAAGTTGTTTTTCCTGTTCCTGGAACTCCGTATAACAAGATACCTAATGGAGGTTCCACGTCACCAATACCTTGATAGTTTTCTTGATTTTTAAGATAATCAATAAAACCTTTGACTGCTTTTAATTCTTGTTTAAACCCAATTAATTTATCAAAAGTTGGAAATTTTTGGGGATTAGTAGGTTGGAATTGATTTTTATCTTCTTCAAAGTTTGATATTGCAGAGGATCGGTTTTCTAATAAAGTTTGTGATTCTTGCTTATTTTGTTGTTCTATTTTTTTGGTTATATCTACATTTTGTTGTTCTATTTTTTTGGTTACATCTACATTTTGCTTTTGAAGTGTTTTGATTACTTGTTGATGCTCTGTTATTTGTTTTTCTGTTTCGATTAAAGTTTGGTGATGAATCCAAACATAAGTTCCTAGAGAAAAACAAAAAAATAAGATAATGATGGTTATCATTAAATGTTTTGAAAGTGGTTTTTGTTCGATTTGCTTTTTCATTCGGTTATTTTCCTTTCTCATAAAAAAAAGACCAAGAAAAACTTGGTCTTTATTAATCAATTAAGCTGTTTGAACAATTGAGGTTTTAATAGTTTGATTGCCGCCACTGAAAGAATTGCCTTTAGAATCAACTAATTCGTAATCAAAAATTAAGTCTAATTCAGGTTTTTTTCCATCGATAGTTTCTTTAATAATTTCTTTTTGTTCGATACCGATTTGGATTGTTATAGTTCCATTTCCTTCTTTTAAAGCCGTTAAAGGACGTTGAGATTCATCATATTCATTATTATTAACTTTCATTGATAAATTAAAAAAATTTGTCGGATTTTCAAAAGTTGTTTTAGTATCATATGAAGAAGTTATTTTTAAATATAAAGGATCCATTTCTACTCCATTTGTGTTAAGTACAGCTTTATGTTCCATTTCGATTAAATGTTGATATTTGCTTGGTTTGAAGTTTGGTATAGGAAGAGGTATAAGAATTTTATCCTCGTTATTTCCTTTAGTTCGTTCAACATTAAACAAAGGGAATTTATCTAACAATGAAATTTTTTCTTTTCTTTGTCGGGCGAAGTAATTTTGTAAAGCAGTAATTGAAACGATGGTAAAAAATAAACTAATAAAAACTACTAAAATGGTAAAAATTTTATTTTTTGTTTGTTTTTTTGTTTGTGATTTCATAATTATTTTCCTCCTGGGATTATTGATTTAATTAAGTTGATAAAATTATTGATTCCTGTAGTAAACCAAGGAATTTTATTTTCATAGTAAATAACCATAAAATAGAAAGTAATTGCCATAAAATATAAAATAAACATAGTTGTGTGAGTGATTTTTTTTAATAAATTGCATTTTTTTGTTGGGACAATAGTTATATTTTCTTGTTTAGGGTTAGTCATTGTTTTTATTTTTTGGTTGTGATTTGTTTCGTTAGTATTAGATTTTGGTTTTTTCTTAATGATTTTATTCATATTTTTTTCTCCTTTTGTTTGATATTTGTTTATTCTAATTTTAAATCTTTCACTTTATCTTTAATGGTTTTAGATAATTTGAAAGTTACTACCGTTTTTGCAGGTATTTCTAGTTTTTTTCCTGTTTTGGGGTTTTTACCTACATATGCTTTTCTTGCTTTTAATTTGAATTTACCAATTTGAGGGGATAAAATTACTTCTTCGTTGGATGTGATAGCTTCAATTAGAGCGTTCTCAAATGAGTTATAAAATTCTTCTGTTTTAGTTGCAGAAGTTTTGTTGGATAAAGCGATTTTTTTAATTAATTCTTTTTTAGTCATTTTTGGGTTTCTCCTTTTTTGATTTTTTTTGAAAATTATTGTTATTTAAATTAAAATAGAGTTTCGCTTAAAATTTAATGATGTGAAACGATGGTAAAAATTTTAATTCTACTCATAATTTTTAATAATGATTTCTTGATTGATGTTTTTATTGGTGAGATTATGGGTAGTTGTTGTTTTTATTTTTTTATAGTTTTTCTAAAATTTGAACCTTTTAATGTCTTGGTCTTGAATAACAGGTTTTTCAATTTCTTTAATAATCTCTTTTTCAATAATTTTATCTTTGAAAATAGTAATCGGTTCTTGGAAATTAGAATTTGAAGGTATATTTTCTATATTAGAATTAGCAGGTGTTTTTTCTATAAATTGAATATATACGAAAATGGCGATTATCATCCCCATCAATAAACAAATGATATTATCAAAATAATTAATTTTTGTTTTCATATCGATATATTATTTTTTTAATTATTCGACCTTTGTCATTAAATTCTTCAATACAATCAATAGTTTCGCCGTCGATACAATAAAATATTTCTTTAATCATTTGACCTTTGTCATTAAATTCGGAAATATAATGAATAGTTTCGCCGTCGGGTTGATATGTTATTTCTTTAATTTTTTGACCTTTGTCATTAAATTCGTGAATATAATGATGAATATATTTGCCGTCGGCTAGATATGTTATTTTTTTAGTCATTTGACCTTATTAACTCCTTTTTTTTAAATAATAAAAAAAATTTTTTTCTTTTATCACCTATTACTTTTGAACTGGATGGTTTTTGTTAAATGTATAAATTATTAATATATCAAAAATCATAAATTTTTTAATTTTAATTTTAAATTGCATTAATTATTTTTTAGATTTTTTTGACTAAAAATAATTAAATGATTTAAAATAAAAGACCTGAGTTAACGCTCAGGTCTTTATTAAGTTTATTTGATTATTATTGAGTTTTATGAATTTATTGTTTTAAAAAGGTAAAGTTTCTTGAGGTTTATTGTCTAAAAAGATGACATTATGTACGATTACTTTTGTATTTGTTTTCTTTTGACCTTCGTTGTTGGTGTATTTTTGGACAGATAATGTCCCTTCTAGATAAATTTTAGATCCTTTATGTAAGTATTTTTTCATGTTGTCAGCTTGGGTTCTAAAAACCACACAAGGAATATATTGTACTTTGTCTTTGTTTTGGTTAACCGCTAATTGAAAATCTATTTTAGGGACTTGTTCATTGTTAACCTTAAGTATATTGTTTGTCAAGATCATGAGTGATACGACCAATTAATTGAACTTTATTTAACATATTTTATTTTTCCTTCTTTTTGATATATTTTTTATTTATTTATAGATAAAATTTTTGAAAACAAATGTATTTAAGACTATCTGATTTGTTGATGTTGGAATCGTTTATTACTGTTGTTTCAAAAATTTTATGTTGGGCTTTGATACAAAAAAAGATTACTTTGAAAGTAATCTGGTTTTTATTTTTTTATTGTTTTGAATAACTAGTTTAAAGTCATTACGGACGAGAAAGGTTAACGTTTTTTTAATTTTTTGATAGTGATGTTTTTAATGTTTTTTACTTGTTTTAAAGATAAATTAAGTTTTTCAGCAATTTCGGTGTTGGTATAACATCTTTGATAATCTTCATTGATATTCCCTAAAGGAACACCAAAACTTAAATGGATAATTTTGAATTCGGTTTTGCTTAACTTAACTTTCATTTTTTTTAAAAAAATTTCATGATTAACTTGTTTTAACCATAATTGATGAGGGTTAAGAATTTGACAATGCCATGTATGTTTTTCTTCTTGAAAAGAAGGATTATTAGTTTTATGAGTTTTTTGAGGAATTGAAGGAGAATGACTTTTTCTTATTAATTCTCTGATTTCCGATTTGATAGTTGGAGTTGCGTAAGAAATGAAGTTATAACCTAAATCTTCGTAATTATTGAGGGCTTTGATTAATCCTAAAATCCCTTCTTGGTATAAATCCTCTTTTTGAAGGACACGCGGATAATATTTAAATTGCTTAACTAATTTATTTACTAATGGCAAATGTAAATCGATTAGTTGATAACGAATTGTTAAATTCTTTTTATTTTTTAAAAAATCTTTAAATAATTCTTGTCTCTTTAACATTTAATGCCTTTCTAAAAAACGTTTTTAGAAAAGATATGAAATTTTTTTTAGTCTTGAAACACAAAAAAAGACTAACTTAATAGTTAGTCTTAAAGATTTTTTAAAAAATAAAAAGTGTCTAAACTTTTGGAACAGTTCACTATTTTCCAATCCTTTTCTATTCAATTCATTTTTCAACTAAATTAGACCAATTTAATTACCAATTATCCTTAAAACCAATATCAGAAATAGAAAAAGAAGTAATTAAATTAAGGAAAAAAGTGAAAAAAACAGCTAAAGAGAATTCTCTCTTAATTAATTTAGAATTGGTTTTAGAATCTAAAAATCAAAATATTAATTTTTTACCAATTGATATTAATGAATCAGAAATATCCAATTTCAAAATTATTGATAATCAACATCTTTTATTACCTTTTACATCTCTTGATGGCTTAGGTATCGAAAAAGCAACTGAAATTATCAATGAACGCAATCAAAAACCATTTATCAACTTTCAAGATTTCAAATCGAGAACAAAATTAAATTCAAAAATAATTAAAATTTTAGAATAAAATTGAGAAAAATTATATAATATTTATAAATTTTAATAAAGGATTTAATTCATAAATTTAAACAATTTACAAAAAGAAATTATTCAAAATTTTAATTATCCAAAAGAATATTTAATTAATTTAATTGAAAAATATAAAAATAAAATCAACATTAAAGAAATGTTGATTTTATTTAATTTATCAAAAACAACTTATTATCGAACTAAAAACAATTTTAAAATCAAAAAAAAAAAAAATTAGAACAATAAAAAATATTAGAACAAAGAATAAAAGAATTATGCATTAAAAACAAATTTTATTTTGGTTCTAAGAAAATATGTTTTTTATATAATTTAAAATATAAAACTAATTTAAATTATCAAATTATTTATCGAATCATGAAAAAGAATAATTGGTTATGTATTTTAAAACCTAAAAAACAAAAACATCCGATTTTATCTCGTTTTCAATTAGTTCCAAATATCATTAATAAAAGAAACAAAAATTATTATAGTTTAAAACCAAAAACTAAATTATTTACTGATATTACCCAATTTAAAACAAAAGATGGTATTCTTTATTTATCTTTAATTTTAGATTCATTTAATCGCAAGGTTATTTCTTTCAATTTCAGTAAACATTCTAATTCTAAACTAGTTTATGACACTTTTGATCAAATTAAAACTAAATCGTCAAATTGTCTGATTCATTTTGACCAAGGAAACATCTATCGTAGCATTAAATTTCAAAAATATTTATTAAATCAAAATTATATTTTAAGTATGTCTCATTTAGCTGAACCGAACGATAACGCAATGATTGAATCTTTCTTTGGTTTAATGAAATCAATTATTTTTCAAGAAAATCCTAATTTAGAATCATTATCTTTTAATTTATTAAAAACAAAAATCAATGATTTTATTTTTTATTATAACAATAATTGGATTTATCAAAAACTAAATTATCGAAATCCCAATTCTTATTGCCAATTAACAAAATAAAAACAAAATTAAAAAAAATGAAATAAAATTTAATTTTTTTTAATGCCTAAATTATGCATAAAAACAACAAAACAATTTAAAAAACATCTATTCTAAGGCAAAATATAATTTACTCTTTTTTGTCTTTTTCAGGGTATATATAAGTGTAAGACATTTTTATTAAATTTTATTTTAAATAAAATTAAAAAAAATGAAATAAAATTTAATTTTTTTAATGCCTAAATTATGCATAAAAATAACAAAACAATTTAAAAACATCTATTCTAAGGCAAAATATAATTTGCTCTTTTTTGTCTTTTTCAGGATATATATAAGTGTAAGACCTTTTTATTAAATTTTATTTTCGACAAAAAACAAATAAAAACAATGAAAGGAATTAATTTAAAAATTAATCTTTTAATATTTTTTCTATTTTAAAAAGTTTCGCTTTTTGAATAAGTTCGCCTTAAGGATTTTACAAAAACATATTTTTTTTGTTTGAGAATTCATATTTATAATTTAATTCCTTTTCTTAATTTTATTTAAGTTAAAAAAGTTTTTTTAACTTTTAAAATAAAAATTTGTAAATTGTTTTTTAATATTATCTTATATAAAAAAGTCAAATCATTATAAAAATTATAAATATTATTATTAATATATTTTGTTATTATTTATTTGCGTTGTTTCCCTTTATAAGTTCAAAATAGAAACAATATTTAAAATAACCCTATAAAATCAAAAGCAAAAACTAAAAATTGAGTTTAATGTTTTTATTGTCAAAACTCAGAGACAAAGGGGAATAAAAACGAAAAATAAATTGTTAAAATGCAAACTCAAAAATTTATATTGAAGGAATATTTTAAATTATTAAAAACATTTTCAATTTTCAAAATGATATTACATAAACAAAATCAAAACAATTTTAATTTTAAAAATAATATATTTTATCTCAATTATAATTCCATTTTTGAATGCCGCGAACTCTTAAAATAAATAAGACGGTTTAAACAAGATTTATCTTTTGAAATTCAATTTACAAACAAAACGGAAAATAAATATAATTATAAGTTTAATATGAAAACAAAAAAATTATTTTTAAATAAAAAAAATGTCAAACGTTTACTAACAATTCCAAAAGAAATAAAAATTTTTATAATCTCTTAAAAATTGGTAATAATCAAATAACAATTTTAAAACAAAAAAGAAAATTAAAGGAGAGTCATGAAATTCTATAAACCTAAATAAAATCAGATATGTCTCAAAATCACACCAAGTCAATATATCAAAGTTTTTTTATATTGAAATAAAAACTATAAATAAAAAAATCTAAGGTAAAAAAATACTTTGTAAAAAATTTTTATTTTATAATTTTTTTAAAACATTTATACTCATTATTATAATATGATTTTATTTTTTTGGCAAAAAAAATAAAAAATGCAAGTAAAAAAAGATTTTTGAAATTTTATTTAAAATCCTTTAAACTCTTATTAAAGATTGATAAATTTAATATTTAAACAAGTCATAGATAAGTCAAATGTTGATTCGATTTATTTCGGTTTAATCCAAAAAATGTTTTTATCAAAATTACAATTAACAAAAACAATACTCACAAACTAATTACTTATAATTTATATTATTTTTTTTAAATCTTATTAATTTGTTTGTTTATTTTTTATAAAAAAAATAAATATGTATAAATTAAAAACAAAACAGCCAGACAAAAATTAAACATTTTTAAACTTATAATTAGTTATGATTATATAATATTATATAGAAGATATTTATTTATAAATATTTTCGATTATTACTCTTTTTATTTTATTTAAAATTATTTTTTTAAATAATTAATTTTAAATAAAATATTTATTTTCGAAAATTTACAAATTTATTTGGATATTAAAAGTATCAATTATTTATCTTAAAATATATTTTTTAATAAAAAACATAAAATATTAAAATTAGTTGGATGGTTTAAATAAAACAAATGTCTTTAAATATAAAAGAAGAAGCATTAAAAATTCATGAAAAAAATAAAGGTAAATTAGAAATAAAAACTAAAGTACAAATTAATAATCTCCAAGAACTTTCTTTAATTTATACTCCAGGAGTAGCGGAGCCTTGTTTGGAAATTGCTAAAAATCCAAAAAACGCTTATAAATACACAACTAAAGGAAATAATGTTGCTGTTATTACTAACGGAACAGCTGTTCTTGGTTTAGGAAATATAGGGGCATTAGCTTCAATTCCAGTAATGGAAGGAAAAGCTAGTTTATTTAAAACATTTGCCAATATCGATTCTTTTCCTATTTGTATTGATTCTGAAGATCCGGAAGAAATTATTAATATTATTTCTAAAATATCTTCGATGTTCGGAGGAATTAATTTAGAAGATATCAAATCCCCAGAATGCTTTTACATTGAAAAAAAATTAAAAGAAAAATTAGATATTCCTGTTTTCCATGATGATCAACATGGGACAGCTATTGTTGTTTGCGCAGGAATTTTAAATGCTTTAAAAATAGTTAAAAAAAATATTAAAGACGTAAAAATAGTTATTACAGGAGCAGGTTCCGCAGGAATAGCTGTTGCTAAAATGCTTCTTTTATTAAAATTCAAAAATATAATTCTAATAGATAAAGAAGGAGCAATCAAAAAAGATTGCGCTTGGTTAAATGAAGCACAAAAACAAATGGCTTCAGTAACTAATTTAGAAAATGAAACTGGCTCTTTAAAAGAAATTATCAAAAACAAAGATATTTTCATTGGTTTATCAAAACCTAATATTCTAACTTCAGAAATGGTTTCGACTATGGCTCCAAACTCTATAGTATTTGCCTTAGCTAATCCTATTCCTGAAATTATGTATGATGAAGCTAAAAAAGGGAATGCTAAAATAGTTGCTACGGGACGTTCGGATTTTCCAAATCAAATTAACAATCTTTTAGCTTTTCCTGGTGTTTTCCGTGGTGCTTTAGATGCGCAAGCGACTCAAATTACAGAAGAAATGAAAGTAGCTGCCGTTCATGCTTTAACTTCAATTATTCCAGAAAAAGAATTAGATGAAAATAATATAATTCCTTCTATTTTTGAAAAAAAAGTTACCAAAATAATATCTGAAGCTGTAGCTAAAGTAGCTATCGAAACAAATATGACTAGAAAATAAATTAAATTTTTATTATATTTAAAAAAGTTACCAAAATATATAATTTTGATAACTTTTTTTTAAGATAATCGTAAAATTAAGAATTATTTTCTTTTTGATTTTATTTCAAAAAAATTTCTTTTTTATTTTTTAAATTTTTTTCATTTATTCTTTTTCTATAAAAAATTATAATTTATTTTTAATTATATAATATTTCATATAAAAGATAACTTTATAAAATCCTGACCCACAATAATTTTTTATTTGTATAATTTATTTTTTTATAACTTTTTTATTATTATATATTCTTATATATTTATTTTAAATATTTTATTTCAATATATTCAAAAAAATATTATGTAAAAAAATATAAAAAGATATTTTAAAAAATAAAGAAAATAAAAAAGACTGAAACTTTATAACATTTTTATGATAATTTTAACCCTTAAAATCTCTATTGTCAATACAGTGTCAAAATAATATTTAATGATGATTAATCATCTACTTAAGAAAAGCTAATTTATATTTTTTAAAAATTTATTTTAATTTCTATACATATTATTTTTATAATTATTTTTTCAATAATTAATTGAATAAAATGTTTTTTTGTTTCAATATCTTTATTCATAGACATTTCATAATTATTTTTTTCTTCATTTTTATTATTATTTATTGATTTAATTTCTTCTTTATTTAAATTTTCCATCGCCATAACCGAATAATTATTAGCAATAAATAATAATCCTAAAATAATAAATAAAATTATTTTAAATAAGTATAATTGTTTTTTAAATTTTACCATTATTAATAATTAACTCCTTTATTTTTTTATCTATTACTCATCTGAGGAGATGATGTGTAGTGAGATTCTAGTCTTATTTTAAATTTTTCGGCATCTAATATCATGCCTTTATATTTTTTTTAATAAATACTGAAAGACCGATGTGAACTTTAATATCAGTGATTTTGTGAAATAGTTTTTTTAAGATAATAATGATAAATTTAAATTTTTAATTATTCTATTTTAAGAAAAGAATATTGAAATTTAATTTATTCCGTTTTATAATTATAATTATTGATTTCTTTTTGATATTAGATTTATCCCTTTTCTTTAATAACTTTAAAAGATTAATTAATTTTTTTATTTATATTTATTATTTTTCAGTAAGATCGTTTGATAATAAAGATTTATCATTGATTTCTAAAAAATAAGTTTTAATTTGTTCTAATCTTTCTGGAGTAGTTATAAATTTAGGTTTTGGTTTTCACAATTATTATCAAAAGAATTACATTTATCTAATTCTTTTGATAAAGATATCAGAATATCTTTTTCTTTTTTAATTATTATTAATCAATTATAAAAAACAAAAACAATGACAATACTCAAAAGCCAAATTATAATAATAGTTATGAAATTTTTTTAAAAAAATATTAATATTCATTAATTTCATTTACTTTCTGATAATAGTAATAATTATCAAATATGAAATTTGAATATATAACTATTATATAATTTTATTGATTTAAATATTTAAGAAAAAATTTTTATTTAACACTCTTATTATTTTCTAAAAATATTTTTTTATATGTTTTAATATCGTATTTTTTTAATACATTCAACGTCTTTCAATTATAAAAATTATTTATTTTTATTATTTCGTTTTTTATATTCTCGCTACCTATCTACTGTCGCTATAATCGTGTCCATTAAAATATAAAAAAATAAATATCTTGTTATTATCCATAATTTAAGTTATTAATAAATAAAAAAAATATTTTAATATTTAAATTATAAAATTGTATAATAATGATATTATTCTAATTTAAATATTTGGATAATAATTATTTAAAAAATTTAGTTATTGGTTTTTTCATTATAAACAAAATTACAAAAAGGAATATTAGTTTCTCTCTTTATAAAATTAATAACACATTGCTTCACTTTAAATTACAAAAATAATGATTTTATATATTTTTTTTAATTTTTATTATTAAATTTAATAATTTTATTTATTAATAAAAGGAGAAATGTAAAATATGAATTCATGTATCGAAACAATATTAATTTTTTTTAAAGTTTGTTTAGCTGTTTGTTGTGGTTGTAATACAATAGATATTTATAAAGAAGAGACTAATAAATACTGGAATCCTATAAAACAAGACATCAAATTAAATTATCATAGAAATCAATTAAAAGAGATATGTTCAAATATTTTAGATAATAAAGAAAACAAAAATTATGAAATCATATTTGAATATAATCAAAGAAAAATTGACATAAAAGAAATAATAAAAGATATAGATAATTTAGATCTTGATAAGATAAAACATTTAACAAAAGATATTTTTGAATATTATAAAAGTCATCATAATAAGTTATTAATTTAATAATTAATTTGTAAAAATAATTATTTTTATTTAAAATAATTCTATTTGTTTGTTTAAGTTTATTATTCTTAATTACTATTAATCATCAAATGAAAATTATTTACCTGTAGCTTCTGTAATAGATTAAAAAAAGTATCACTAGTGATGTTATATATAATCAAAATAAAAAAAATCCAACTAACGCTTTCAAAATCGAAATCAAAAGATTAAAAAATAAAGGTTCAAATGATTAGGATATAAATATCTACCATCAACCTTGAAATCAGCATATCAAAAAACATATAAAAATCTCTAGCTTAACAAATAAAATACACCTAAAAAACAAAAAATAGTTTAACAGAAAAATATAATAAATCTAAAAAAATTTCTAATACTCGGACTACAAAACCCTTAACGATCTTTCAGAAATCATCTTGGCCGAGGATAAAAAACAAAGGAGTTATTAATTAATGTTGAAATTGAACAGAAATTTATTTTTGTTTAAAACGGTTTTATTTATTTTTTTAAGTTTATTATTGTCAATTACTATCAATAATCAAATTATGGCAATATGAATAAAGATAACGCTAACACAAGTGACAATAGTTCAACTGCTAATAATTCAAATATCGAAGACATAATTACTGATCTCAAAAATAAGATTCGTGAAAATGCATTCTCGAAAACAAAAATAGATAAAGAAATAAAAGGATTACAAAATGAAAATCCTAAAAAAGATATTTTATTAAAATTAAAAGAAAATTTAACAAAATTAATTAATAATCCTAAAGAACAAATTAAAATCTATCGAATGATTTTAAAAAATTTAAATAATCAAAAAAAATAAAAATTAAAAAAATAATATGATTAACCCAAAGACCATTTTAATCGGGGGTAAACATTGAAATATTCAAAAAAAAGTTTTTAATTATTATAATGTTGTGTACTTGAAAATTTTTAATTAAATAAAATAAGACCGACTTAAAGTCGGTCTTATTTTTATTTTAATGTTTAAGAGGTCAACATAAATTAATAAACAAAAAATTTTAAAAAATATTTTTATTATATTTTTAAACTAATAAATCTATCTCTTCTTTATTAATAGTTTCTTTTTCTAATAATAAATTAACTATTTTATCTAATAAAGATTTATTTTCTTTAATCACTTTTTGACATTCTTGATAACATTGATCTATTATTTTTTTAATTTCTGTATCAATCGCTTTTTTATCAGAAAAATCAGAATCTTGAGAAACACCTAAATCACTCATTCCATATTTAGTCACCATTAAACTAGCTATTTTAGTAGCTTGTTTAAAATCCTCACAAGCTCCATTAGAAACATCGTCAAAAACTAATTCTTCAGCTACTCTACCGCCTAAATAAGAAATAATATTCGCTAACATTCTTTTTTTAGAAGAAAAGAAAGTTTCTTTTTCAGGTAACATTAAATTATAACCACCAGCTGAACCTCTTGGGATAATAGTAATCTTTTGAACTTTTTGAGCGTGTTCTAATTTTAAACCAATAACGGCGTGTCCAGCTTCATGGTAAGCCACCATTTTTCTTTCTTCTTCTGTATATTTAATTGATTTTTTGGCTGGACCCATTAAAACGCGATCAATCGCTTCTTCTAAATCTTCCATAGTAATCATTTCTTTTTGATTTCTTACTGTTAAAATAGAAGCTTCATTTAAAACTGCTTCTAATTGAGCGCCACTCATACCTGGAGTTTGTTTCGCTAATTGATTAAAATTAATATCAGGAGAAATATTTTTATTACGAACATGAACTTTTAAAATAGCTTCTCTAGTTTTAACATCAGGTAGACCAACTATAAATTTGCGATCGAATCTTCCTGGTCTTAATAAAGCTGAATCTAACATATCCGCTCTATTAGTAGCTCCGATGATAATGATTCCTTGTGTTGAAGTAAAACCATCCATTTCAGTTAAAAGTTGATTAAGAGTTTGATCTGTTTCTTGAGATCCTCCTGAAAAACCACCTCTTTTACTACCTAAAACATCTATTTCATCAATAAAAAGAATGCAAGGAGAATGATCTTTAGCTTCTTTAAATAATTCTCTGACACGAGAAGCACCGACACCGACATATTTTTCAACAAATTCAGAACCAGCTACAGCGTAAAAAGGAACTCCAGCTTCACCAGCTAAAGCTTTCGATAATAAGGTTTTACCTGTTCCTGGCGGCCCTTCTAATAAAACACCTTTAGGTATTTTAGCTCCTACGGAAGCATACTTTTGAGGTCTTTTTAAAAAATCAATTAATTCCTTCATTTCTTCTTTTTCTTCTTCATTGCCAGCAACATCTTCGAAAGTAAAATAAGATTTTTGTTTGGATGAAACTAAAGGATTGGAGTTTAATTTGCCAGATTGAATATTCATTGTTTTTAAAAGATAAAACATAAAAATAGGAGTATGAGAAATAACAAAAAAATTTAAAATAAATTCAGATAATCTAAAATCACAATGTGCATCATCTATTTCGATATTTTGAAAACTTCTACATTTACTATGAATTTCGCTATAAAAATGATAATCTGGTTCGCAATAATACCATTTGTTTGAATTCATATTTTTAGCTGAATTTTGAATTTTGATTTCAATTCGATATAAAGTTCTACTTAAAAGTGTTGAAGTTTTTTCGCAAAATCGAATTTGCTCCACTTTATTTTGATCAATTATCTTCATAACTTCATCAACTCTTTTTTTATCCATGCTAGAAAATATACGTAAACGATACTCTAAAGTTAGATCGTAAATCACAAGTAATAAAAAACAAGTAATTAAAAAGATTATAATCTTTTTAATGGTAAAAATTTTAAAATTCATTTTTTTATTCCTAACGTTTTTTTGTTTATTATTTATTTAAATCAAAATAATTAGTCTTTATAATATCTAAAAACGGACAAAAATCTAATTTAGAACTTTTAATATTTTTAAAGGCGATAAACTTTTTATCTTCATATAAAGGATATAGAGCCTTTTGTTCTTTTATTTTTTGCTCCATAGTTTTTATTAAGGAATCCAAAAATAATTGTTTTTGAGGATTATTTGCTTTTTCCTGAACTTTTTGATAAATATGTTTTAGTTGATCTATTTTTATTTGTTCTAAATCTGTTTCTTGTAATTCTAAAATGTTTTTTAATTCATTTATTTGTTCATTATTAATATCTCGAAATGAAAGAGAAAAAGTTATTTTATCATCTATATTTATTTTTTCTAAAATATTTACATAATCATCAAATTTATTTATTGGTAATGATATATGAGTGATAATTAAATCATAAACTTTTTGAAATTCTGCCAAAGATATATCGCCAGCATGAGGACTAATATTAACAGGAATTAAATTCACGGAAAATATAAAATTATTATCGATTTTTAAATTTTCTATTTTATTTTTTAACTGTTCTGCAATTTCCTGTTGCAATAAATTTTGTGTATAATAAACTAAATCTAGTGAAATATTTTTTTCATTAGGATTATTAAACTTCCATTTTGAATAACTATCATTAAGTAAATTCATTATATTTATTTGTGATTGTTCCTGAACTTTATCAACTTTTACTTTATCAAATATTTGCGGTTCTACATTTGTTAACGATTTGATAATGTCACCAGTTATACAAAATAATGCTCTTTTAAAATCATCATCTCTTAAAATAGAAGGAACTTTTTTATAAATTTCTTTATTTTGCCTAAAAGAAGCGTCATGTCTATCTCCTAAATTAATTATCAAAGAAATAACTTTATTATTAGATACAGAAATATATTCTTGGAAATTATTATCTTTTATTATCGATTCATTTGTTTCTAATTCATTTAATTGATTAGACTTAAATAAATTCAATTGTTGTTCAAAAGAAGTTATTATTTGATAATATATATAAATAATTTTTTGTAATGAATTAACATTTTTTTTCAGTAATAATCCTTGTTCTAAATCGTATTCTTCAATTTTATAATCACCATAAGATATTATTGGATTCGCGGGCGAACCGTAATCATATAATTTTATATTTAAAGGAAATAACAAAATATAGTTTAAAGATTGGATTATTTCAAATAAAGAATTATCTTTAATATAATCTGGTTCAAAAAAAATTTTAAATTTATAATTATCTATTTTTTGAAAACAAGTTAATCTTTTATCTTGAGAAGGTTTAGCGCTTGTATAATAATGGATAGCGTTTTTTAATTTACCAATACTAAACCATAATGATTTATTATCTGATGAGAACAATTCACTACCACGTTCTAAATAATTTCTTAAAGTAAATTCAATAGTATCAGAATTTATTGATTGATTATTCTCGAACAAAATATCATTTTTTAATTCAAACTCCAAACAAGAATCAGAAATGTCTTTTCCTGTAATTTGTTTACTTTCTTCAAAAAAATCAATACCTTGTTCTCTTATATCTATTGTTTTAAAATCATTTGAACTAGTTGCAAAAGACATTTTTTTAATAACACCTTCAAAATATCCTTGACGACAATCTTTTAAATTTTGTTTACTATCATTTGAATCTTTCAAAATAGGTTTAATATTTAAAAAAGGAGTTCTTAATAAATCAATAATTTCTATTTGTTTATTTTTATTATTAGTTTTTTTAATAGGATTAAGATTAGATGGCAATTCTTTTACAGCTTTTTTATAAGTTTCTGAAGAAATAATATTAATAGACGAAGAGATAGATTTGTTTTTTTGATTTTGTTTTATTTTCGAAATAAAATAGCATATTAAAATTATTAAAAAAAGGCAAAAACAAATAATAATTGTATAAATAAATTTTGTTTTTTTCATAAATAAAATATCACCTTTTTTATTTTTTAATATTTATTGTTTTTTTTAAATAAATATATTTTTGTAGCGCCATTCTTCATTGATTTTAAATTATCTAAAGTATATTTAGGAATATATTCTCCTTCTTCATCTTCGGCTTCATCTGCTCCACGCTTTTCCCCCCCCGTCAAAATAAACAGCTAATAAATCTGGAGAGGGATCTTTAATTGGACAGCAAAAACCCCCTGATTGTATAATTGGCCCTCGCGAATTAGTTCCTGTTATTGTTTTATCAATTGGATTATAACTAGGAACTGATACATCATAAGTCAATAAGTTAAAATCTTCATTATGGATTTTATTTCGAATAAATTCTTTTATTTTTGTTTTCATATCCTTTGGATCACCAACCTCTATCATCACTTCTTCAATATTTTCATCTTGTTTTTCCGAACCATTCAAAGATTGTGTTGTATCAGAAAATGATTTTTCCTGGGAAGATTGTGGATTCATTAATTTTATACCTACAAAAACCAATGAAACAATAATTAATAAAACTAAAACAATAATTACTAAATTCTTTTTCTGAATTTTATGCATTTTTTAATAAAGCCTTTCTATTTCTTATTTATTAAGAGTTTATTTTTCTAATAATTAATTTGCATTTTTTATTTTACTTTATTTTAATTTTTTAAAAAAATTATTAAAGTTAATTTTATCTTATCGAGCCATCAGGATTATATATAAGTTGTTCGAATTTCAACGCCAGTAGATAAATCGTATTCAGTGATATAGTCTATTGTTGTTCCGTCGGATCGAAATTTAGTTTCTTTAATTTTTTTTTCATTAGATGGATTAAATTCAATGATATTTTCTATTGTTTGACCGTCTGATCGAAAATTAGTTGATTTAATTTTTTTTCATTAGATGGATTAAATTCAATGATATTTTCTATTGTTTGACCGTCTGATCGAAAATTAGTTGATTTAATTTGGTTGTTAGTAGATAGATCATATTCAACAATATTTTCTATTGTTTTATCGAGTCGACAATTAGTTAATTTCATTGGTATATTAGTAGATGGATTATGTTCGGGAATATAATTTCTTGTTTGCTCATTAGATTGGTCCATTATTTCTTTTTTTTTAGAAAACGAAACAACACAAAAACCAATCCCTAAACCAACAATTAAAATCAAACCAATTAAAATCAAAACAATTATTTTTTTATTTTTGGTATAAAATTGGTGATATTTCATTATTTAATTTCCTTTTTCTAAAATTTTTTTAATTAAATTAACTTTATTATATAACAAAAAAAAACAAATATTAGCTTTATTTTAATTTACAAAAAATATATCAAATATAAGTTTGATAAATTTATTATAATGAACAGATTAAAAATTTTACTTTTGTTGTAGATATTTAGATAAATAGTTTGATTATGTTTTTGTATTAAAAAAACATATAAAAAAATATTTTTATAAAATAAAAAAGATATATATTTTGACTAAATGAAAACAAAAAGGATATAAAAAAAATTAAAATTAATTTATTAAAGAAAAAACAATTCTTAGGAGACGAAGAAGCATTAGAAGAGATAACAATTTTTTTTAAAATTTAAAATAAAAACGTGCTACACATTAACAAAACCATAATGATGAGAATTTAAAAAAAATAATAAATAATAAAATAACAAAAATTAACATTATACAAAATTGAAATTAATGAAATTTTTTTTATTGAAACAATAAAAGAACAAAACAAAAAAAACGAGAAATAAAAAACACGCGGAGGACATAAAGATATATAAACGTATACATACAAATAAAAAAGTCGTAAAGGTTTTATTTTAAAACTACAATAAAAAAAACCTATTAATGATTTAAAAAATATATAAATAAAGTAACTAGAAATAAAAAAATGTATAATAAAAAACTACAGCAAAAGATTTAAAACATTAGAAAGAACTGACAAATATTTAAAAAAGAATCAATAAAAGAATTAAACAAATACGAGGGCAAATTAAAACAATTATTGACAAAAATTGAAATAAAAAACAAATATAAAATATTTATAAAAGAAATCGAAATAATATATAGAAAAATTAAAATTAGAAACTCAATGATTGCAAGTTTAAATGGTTTTTTAATCGACGATAAAAAACATTTAAAACAATCAATGGAAAAAATAAATTATATATATGCAAAAAAATATAAAACGCCGAGGAAATAAAACAAATAAATAAAAAAAACATTAAAACAATAAAAAAAAGTATATAAATAAAAAACGAGCAACCCACGCTCGTTTTTAAGTATCAAAAACATAAAAATTATATAAAAAAATTATAAAAATATATTTAAAAGTCATGTAAAAGTATTTATATGTAAGATTTATATATGTAAAACATATGCAAAAGATATGTAAATATTATGTAAACGAAAATTTTATTACTGTAAAAAACACTGTAAACTGTTAAACCTATATTAAAATATTTTTTGTTAAAAAACACGCTTTCAAACTCAAAACATGTTTATATATAATTTACTACTCTAATAAAATAAGACTTTTTTAAAATTAATAATGACGTGCTTTGATAATTTGAAAGCCAAATTATTTATTTTATGTTTTTATTCTAACGAAAAAAATAAAATGTCCAGTATAAAATAAAAAAAATTTTAATTTTTAAAAAAATAAACAAAAAAAATAAATACTATTTCTGAAATCAATCAATACAAAAAAGAAAAAGGTTATAAAATAAAAATTATTTTTTTAAACAAAAAAAGATTGTTTTTTTGATAAATTAATTTTAAAAATTTATTTATAATTTTTTTCTTTAATTCAATTTAAAAAAATAAAATTTTTTTAATATAACATTTTAATATCTAAATATATAGTATTCTTATTAAAAAAAATAGCTATGTAAATAGCTATTTTTTAAACCTATCAAACCTATACAAAGAACAAATCTAACCCGTTCACAAATAAAAACTAAAAATAATAACAAAAAAATAAAAAATACATAATAAAATTAAAAAATGTCAATATTTAATTGAACAACAAATCAAATTCATATAAATTATGAAATATTTAAATTTATTTGCGAAGATAAAAAATAAAAAAACTTATTATTTTTAGAAAAAAGTAAAGAAAAAAACGAATATATTCATTTTTTTATCATGTTTTTTTTAAGATTAAATTATTATTATGGAGTTGACCAAAAATAAAGATTTTTTTTAAAATTACCATAAAATAAATTCTCAAAAAATAATTACTAATAGTATAAATTATTTTTTTTAATTTTAGATTCTAAACAAACAAATTAAAATTGAAATTAAAATAATTAAAGCATTATTAAAAAATAAATATTTGTTTATTATTTTCAATAATTTTTTTTATATTTTTCATAAATTATATACTTTCTTACACTCATACAACAACATTTACAAAAAGAACGTCGTTCTAAAATAGATAAAATCATCATAGCAAATAAATAAAAAATTTTTATTAAACATTTAATTCATAAAGTTATATAATAGTGATATATTCTAATTTCAATATTTGATAATAATCACTATTATAAGAAAGGAAATGAAATTTATGAATAATAATTTTTTCAAAAAATATTTATTAACTATTATTATCAAATCTTTAAATAGTGATCAAAGTAAAACTCTTTCCTCATTAAAATTACTCTACAAAATCTCCTCAGATGAGGAATAAAAATAAAAGGAGTATTAGTAAATGTTTAAATCAAAAAAATATTTATCATTCTTTAAATTGTTTTTCTTAATTGATTTAGTATTATTTATATTTAACAACAATGTTTTATACGCTTCTCCTGGAATAGTTTTAGAACAAAGAATAATACAACTCCAAGAAGAACAAATCAATTTATTACAACAATTAAATAATACTTTTAATAATTTAAGTTTAGATAGTGAAACACGTTTAAGTAGAATGAGAAATATCTCAGAAGCCTTAAATCGAGTTTTAAATCGAATAAATGAAATGCATCAACAATTAATTCTCAGAGATCAATTGCAACAACAAAGAATAAATAACGCTTCAAATCATCAAAATAATAACCATAGAAGATATTAAAAAAATTAACGCAAAAATTTTTTTATTAAAAAAGCTCTCTTTCGAGAGTCTTTTTTTATTTAACAAACCAATAATAGGTAATAAATATTTAAATAAATAACAAAAAGGTATAACCAATTATGTAAAAATTAGTTAAAATATCTTTTGTCTAAAAAGATTAATAATTATTTTATTAATATTCTTTTATTTTTATCACCAAACCAAATCAACTATAAAACTAAATAATTATGAAATCTTCCAACTAAAAAAATAAAAAACCAAACTCAATTTAACTTTTGAGTTCGGTTTTATTTTAATTATGAATTTTTATATAATTTTTAAAAAATAATAATTTAAATAATTCAATTTATTATAAAAATAAAAATTTATAAACAAATAAAATTCTATTTATTAAAATAAATATAATTTTATTTTTTAATTTATATCTATTCCTAATTTTTTTCTAACTTCTTTTATTTTACGATCGGCTATTATTGTTGCTTTTTTAGTTCCTTTTTGTAAAATTTGTTCTAAATTAACATTTTTTTCTAAATCATAAAATTTTTCTTGAATAATTTTAATTTCTTCTACTAACGAATCAGCAATTTCTTCTTTAAGAGTTTTATAAGAAAAATTTTGAAAATATTTTATAGTATCATTTAAATCACAATTTTTTAAAGAAGAGTAAATAGTCAAAAGATTACTTAAACCAAGTTTTTCTTCTAAATCGTATCTTATATCTTTTCCTGAATCAGTAACTGATTTTAAAATTTTTTGTTTTATAATATTTAAATTTTCTAAAATATAAATACAACCTTTATCATCATAACTATTTTCAGAAGAACTTTTACTCATTTTTTTTTGAGGATCAGTTAAAGATTTAATCATAGAACCCAATTGTAAAAATTCAGGTACAACAAAAGTATTGCCATATAAATTATTAAAACGATTAGCTAAAACACGAGTTAATTCTAAATGTTGTTTTTGATCTTGACCTAAAAGAACAAAATCAGCATCATAAAGTAAAATATCCGAAGACATTAAAATAGGATAAGTCATAAGAGATGTTCTAACTTGTTTCAAAGAGCTTTTTTTCTCTTTAAATTGAATCATTCGACTTAATTCACCTAAATAAGTATTAGATTCCATTATATAATTTAAATAAGTATGTTGAGGAACTTCTGATTGAATAAATAAATTTGTTTTATTTAAATCTAATCCTGAAGCTAAACAAAGATATATCATTTCACGAATAGTTTTTTTTAATAAAGATGGTTCTTGAAAACTAGTCAAAGAATGTAAATCTGCAATAAAAAAATAAATATCATATTCATGATGATATTCATTCTGAAAAAGAATCAAAGGTTTTATTACGCCTAAATAATTACCTAAAGTTAAAACTCCTGTCGGTTTAATACCTGTAATTAATCTTTTTTTTTCTTTAAAAATCATTTTTTTAATATTAACCTTTTTCAATAATTTAAAAAATTAATTTCTTTTTTTAAAAAACTTTTTTCCAAATTTTTTATTAAATTTGCTTTTGCAAATAAAAATAAAAATAAAAATAATAGAAAATAAAAAAAATAAAATAAATAACCTTAAAAAAACAATAATTAGTTTAGAAAAAGTATGTTCATATTTTTCATTATCAAATAAAACCCATCCGTGATCAGGACATTGAATATTAGGATAAGGAAGCCAACACTTATGTATATCTTGATCACATTTTGTGTAAAAACAAGAAATTATAAAAAAAGTAAATAAATATAAAACAGGATGAGAAAAAGAATAACAAATTTCTTTAATTCTTTTTAAATCAAAAGGAATAAAAAAGAAAAAAAGAAAAAAATAAATAAAAGGGATAAAAATATGTTGTAATGAACTAATCAAATATTTCAATTTAAAATTTGACTTGATAATTGATTTGATAAACTTCATTATAATAAATTTTTCGCTATCATAAAAAGGGAATAACAATACATTATAAACAAAACAAGTTAATAAACCATTAACTATAGTTCCATAAATAAAAAAAGAATATATTTTTTGATTTTTAATTTTTTTAAAAAAAGAAAATAAAATCAATAAAATAGAAAAAACTGTTTGATTAGTAAAATATTTAAATCTATCATAATATTTAAATCCTTCCAAAAAATATAAATAAATATCAGATATAAATGTAAAAAAAGTTAATATAAGTAAAAAAAGAAAATAAATTTTTATTTTAAAATCAAATTGTGAAAATAAAGAATTTATTTTATTATCTTTTTTTTTTAGTTTTTTTTTGATCATAATTATAAAAATCCTTTTTTAAGGAAAAATAAAAAAATTATTTAAAATAAAAAGGGGAAATTAAATATAAAATTGTTTCATCCTCTTCGCTCATAATAAAAAAAGGTTTCGATGAATTTTCGAAAAAAAATGTAATTTGCTCACTAGTAAAAACTTTCAAAATTTCCTCTAAATATTTAACATTGAAAAAAGATTTTATATTGCTATCGAAAGAAGATTCTAAAATTTCAATTTCTTCTAAAGCATGTCCTATTTCTTCACTATCAGAAAAAATTTCTAATTTATAATTCGAATTAGTTTTAAATTCTACAGCATTATCAAAAATATTTTTATCTTTTGGTAAAAACAAAGAAACTCTATCTAAAACTTTAATTAAATTGTTTCTATTTAATCTAAAAAAATTAATTAAACTTTCTTTTTTGATCGGCGGAGCTTCTGGATAATTTCCTTCTAAAAGAGGAGATTGAAAAAATAAAGAATTTGTTTTTAAAAAAAATTTTTGTTCTGTGATAGATATTTGAACAATTTCATCCTTTTGTTGTTCCAAAAGTTTAAGTAATTCTTCTAAACTTCTCGCAGGAATAATAATATTAAAATCATAATAATCTATTTTTAATTTTATTTTTTTTTGGCCTAAACGAAAAGAATCAGTAGCTACAGAAATTAAAAAAGGAGATTTATAAATTAAATTAACCCCTGTTAAAATATTTTGTTGTTTATCTTTCGAAGAAACGATAATCATTTCTTTAATTAATTTTTTAAATAATTCCATTTCTATTTCAAAACAATTTTGATAATCAAAAATGAAATCAACAGAATGATAATTATCTAATTCCATTAATTTTAATTTATAATATGAATAATCAGTTTTAATAATTAAAAATTTATCTTCTACAGAATCAATTTTAATAAGATGATAATCTATTTTTTTAATAATATCAATAAAATTTCTTCCTAATACAATAAAAATTCCTTCTTCATATACTTTTAAACTTTCATCTTCTACTTTTATTTTTACAAAAATATGACTATTATTAACTTCTAAAAATAAAACATCTTTTTTAAGATCTATTTTTATGTAGTAATATATAGGAAAAAAAGTTTTTTGAGGAAGTATTTTTTGAATTTGATTTAAATAATGCAAAAAAACTTCTTTTTTTATTTCGAAATTCATATTTCAATTTCTTATTTTCCTTAAAATAATTTTTTAATTATTTATTTTTTTTAAAATAAATTCTACAACTTTTTTTAATTCTTCATTTTGTTCTATTTTTTCTTCAATTTTTTTATAAGCCTTAAAAATAGAAGAATATTTTTTATTAAAAATAAAACTTATTGTTTTAAAAGAAATATTATTTATTTTTTTCAAAAAATAAATAGCAATATGTCGTGGTAAAGTATATTTAGAATTTTTTTTGTCACCAACCAAATCCCTAATATTAATATTATAAAAACTACTTACTATTTTTTTAATTTTTTCGGAATTAATTTCTTCTTCGGAAACATTTTTCTTACTTTTTAATAAAGGTCCTAAAGCTTCTTTGGTATTTTTTAAATTAATTTCTAATTTATAAATTTGAAAATAATTTAAAAGTCTAAATAAAGCTCCTTCCATTTCCCTTATATTATCACAAAAATTAGAAGAAATAAAATTCAAAATTTCTTTTTTTAATTGAATATTTTCGCCTTCGCCTTGAATCGAAAATATTTTTTTTTTTAAAATATCAAGACGATGTTTAAGATCTGGTTTTTTAATATCTACTACTAATCCTGCTTTAAATCGATTGGTTAATCTTTCCATAATATTTTTCAATTCTGAAACACTTTTATCACTTGTAATCACTATTTTTTTTTTATTCAAATTAAGATAATCAAAGATTTTAAAAAATTCCATTTGAGTTCTAGTTGCTTCTGACATTGTCTGAATATCATCTACTAAAAAAACATCAATACTCCTGTACTTATCATTAAAATCATCTATTTTTTCTTTTCTTAATTTATTAATAAAATCTTCTATAAATTCATCTGCTTTAATATATAAAACTTTTTTATTAGATGTTTTTTCTAAAATATGATTTCCGATAGCTTGCATTAAATGTGTTTTTCCTAAACCAACCGAACCGAAAATATATAAAGGATTTGTTTCTATTTTTTCTGAATTAGCAATTTTCTTGGCCATCTCAAAAGCAAACTCATTACTCATCCCAGGAACAAAATTATCAAAGGTGTATTTAGATTCTAAATTTCCTAAATAGTAATCACTCGAATCAATTTTTTTATTTTCTTCTTTTTTTATTTTTTTTTCTTCTTTTGGAATTTCTTTTGCAGAAATAAATCGAAAAGATATTTTTTCTTGAGAATATTTTTCGGAAATATTTTCTATTTTATTTAAATAATTATTTAAAATTTTATTTTTAATAAATTCATTATCAACTAAAATAAAAAAAATTTCATCTTCTATTTTATATAATTGGATATTAGAAAAAGTTTCTTCGAAAACTTTTTCACTATAAATAAAAGATAAATCTTCCAAAATACTTTCCCAAATTTCCTTTTTTGACAATTTTTTTTCTTCCATTTAATTTACCTTTTAAAAATGATTTATATATAAAAAAGGTTTTTTTAAAAAAATTATCAGAAAATTTTAATAAAACTTTCTTATTAATAATAATTTAAAAAATATTAATCTAAATACCACAACTTTCGCATTCGAAAATCTTTAATTTTTGGGTTCTCGTGTAATAAAGTGTTTTAATCCCCTTATGATGAGCGTATAAATAATATCTTGATAATTCTCTAGTTGTAATATCAGAAGAAATACATAATTCAAATGAAATTCCTTGATCGATATGTTTTTGTGCTGTCGCGATCACATCAATTAATTTGAATTTATTCATTTTATAAGCGGTTTGATACATAAAAGAATAATCAGCTAAATTTGGAGCTGGAAAATAAGTTTTAGAATTTCCATAAGTTCTTTCTTCTACTAATTGCTTAATAGGAGTTAAAGAAGGTGTGGCGGACATAATATAACCAATAGACCCATTTGGAGCAACCGCTAAACGATGTGAATTATATAACCCATGTTTCATTACTTTGACTTTTAAATTTGACCAATCTTCATCACTAGGAATTTCTATTCCTTCAAAAAGTTCTTTAATTTTAGAAAGCTTTGGGAAAATAGCCTTTTTATCTTTAAAATACTCCCCACTAGCGTAAGTAGATTTTTCAAATTGAAAAAACTTTTCACCAGTTTCTTCAGCTTTCAAACAAGAATGTAAAAGTGAATAATAATTAACTATATTAAAAAAAACATCAATAAATTCGATATTTTCTTGACTACCAAAATTAATCATATTTTCAGCTAAAAAACCATGATGACCCATAATTCCGAAACCAACACTACGATTTAAATTATTAGCTTTAAAAACAGAGGGAACATGTTTAATTTTAGTTTTCAAAGAGACTGAATTCATAATTTCCATCGCTGAAAAAACAGTTTCTTTAATATTTTTATTTTTCATCATATTTCCCATATGTCCTGAAGCTAAATTACAAGAGATATCCATTCCAATACGGTCTTTTTCTCTTTCGTTATAAGAAGCATAATAAGAAGTTAAAGTAGGTTGTAAAATTTCAGTACATAAATTAGAAAATTTGATTTTATTTTCGGAGGTATTAACAGCATTAGCGTTGTCACAAAACATTAGATAAGGATAACCAGATTCACCTTGTAATTGAGCAATTAATTCTAATAAAGAACGTGGATTAATAAATCTTTTACGTATTTTCGGATTAGCTAATAAAATAGGATACCATTTATCCATATTAACCCCAACATCTGAAAAACTAATATGATATTCTTTATAAATAGTATGAGGATAAAAAAGTGCCATCTTTTCATTTTTTCGCGCTAGTTCTAACATTTTATTAGGAACGATAACTCCTAATGATAATGTTTTTAAACGAATATCTTCATCGGCATTCAATTTTTTAGAATTCAAAAAATCTTCAATATCAGAATGAAAAACATTTAAATAAACAGCACCAGCGCCCAAACGTTGTCCCATTTGATCAGCGTATCTAAAGGAATGATCCAAAAGCTTCGCGACTCCGATGACTCCTTTACAAGTGTTTTTCATTTCTTTAATGGTTTCACCTTTAGCTCTTAAATTACTTAAACTAATCGAAACTCCACCGCCAATTTTAGATAACTGCATCGCAAATTCAACAATGCGTGCGATATCGTTTAAAGAATCACCTGCTTCTAATAAAAAACAAGAAACAAATTCTCCTCTTTTTTTAAGGCCTGTATTTAATAATGTTGGTGTCGCTGGAGTAAAATTTTGTTTCATTAAATTCTTAATTAATTCTTGTGCTAATTGAAAATTACCAGAAGCATGATATAAAGCATTAGTGACTAAACGATCTTCATAACTTTCTAAATAAAACTTTTTGTCTCGCGTTTTTAATGAATAATCGTTATAAAATTTAAAAGCACCGATAAAAGAATTAAATTTAAAATTAAAAGAATAAGCTAACTGATAAATTTGTTTAATCGCTTCACGTGTGTATAGCTTTAAAAAATCTTCTTCGTAATATTTGTTTTTAATTAAAAAATCAAGTTTTTCGTTTAAAGTTTGAAATTTTTTTAATTTAGGATTAATTTCGTCTTTAAAATAAGATTTTAAAGCTTCTTGATCTTTATTTAAATCTTTTATTTTTCCTTCTCCATCTATTATTTGATTATTTAAAGTTATATAAGAAGGAATACGTTTATTGTTATTTTTTATATTTATAAAATTATTTAACCATTTTCTAATATATTCAATATCTTCATTAAAACCTTTATTTTCGAATTTTAGAACTAAAGGAATATTAAATTTTTCTGATATTAAATCTCCGGCTTTAGCGAAATTATTTCCGAAATTTTTATTTCCTGAAACTGCAATACCAATTATTAAATGAGTATATTTTTTCAAAAAATTTTCAGTAGTATCAGGAATTTCTCCATATTTAACAGTTTTAGTTATCAAAAAAATATTTTCATTTTCATTTTTAAAATCTTGAATTTTTTCTAATTTAAATTCAGATAATTTTTGAACAAATTCGAAAATATTTCCTTTTTCAAGGCCGTCGTATACTATTTTTATTTTTTGATTTTTCATTTAATAATTGTTTAACTCCTTGTTTTATTTTTTTTATATAATTTATTAATAAAATATTTAATAAATTTTTTTAAAAATTTTAGAGTTTATTAAATATTTTTATCTTTTATTTTTATCTTTTGTATTTAAAATTATAACTTATTTTTTTTAATAAAATAAATAATAAAAACTATTTAATTTTTATTATTTTAAAAAAATATTTTTTAATTTATTATTTATTTATATTTTATTATTATTATTGTTGTTAAGACGTAAAAAAACGACTAATTTTTTTTATTTTTTAAAATTAATTATTATTTATCGGTTAAAAATGAAGAAAAAAATTTTTTTTAAAAAAAAGTTAGTCTATTTTTTTTGTACTTTAGTCACATTTTTTTTTGAGTTAGTCTATTTTTTTGCACTTTAGTTATATTTTTTTATTTTAATATTTTTGATAATTTTTTATAAAAATAATTAAATTTTTTAATTTATTATTTATTTTTGTTTTTGTTTTTTTAAAAAATATAAAATAAATATAAAATATTTTAGAATTAAAAAGTTACTAACTTGAATTTAGTCATTTTTTTTATAATTTTTTTTCTTCAATTTTAAATATTTTTTGAGTATTAAAATTTGTTTTTTAAAAATTTATTCACTTTTTTAAAAATGTGACTAAATTTTTTTTATTATTTTTTTTAATTAAAAAAAATTAAGTTTTTTTAAGATTTTTTGTTTTAATAATTTTTTGATGGAATTTTTTTGAAAATTATTTTTTTAAAAGTATAATAAAGTTAAATGTTTTTTTATTTTTACAAAATAGTATTTTAAAAATATTTTTAATTTCGAAAAAATATTATATTAAGAAAGTTAATAATAAAAATGGATTTTTTAAAGAATAATCATTATGAAATTTTTGAAATTATTAGAAAAGAAGAAGAAAGGCAAGGAAAACATTTAGAATTAATTGCTTCCGAAAATTTCGTTTCTAAGTCAGTTTTAGAAGCTCAAGGTAGTGTTTTAACAAATAAATATGCCGAAGGATATCCAAAAAAAAGATATTATGACGGTTGTGAATATATAGATGAAATAGAGCAAATAGCAATTGAAAAAGTTAAAAAGTTATTTAATGTTAAATTTGCTAATGTTCAACCGCATTCAGGATCTCAAGCTAATATGGCTGTTTTTCAATCTTTATTAAAACCTTATGATGTTATTTTGGGTATGTCTTTGAATGATGGAGGTCATTTAACTCATGGTCATCATGTTAGTTTTTCTGGTAAATTTTTTAATTCTTATAGTTATGGGGTTTCTCAAGAAACGGAAACAATTGATTATCAAAAATTAAGAGAAATAGCTCATAAGGTAAAACCAAAGTTAATTATAGCCGGAGCTTCTTCTTATTCTAGAATTATTGATTTTCAAAAATTTAGAGAAATTGCTGATGAGGTTGGCGCTTATTTAATGGCTGATATCGCTCATATTGCTGGATTAATCGCTGCTAAGCTACATCCTTGTCCTTTTTTAGCGAAAGCAGATGTTGTTACTTCGACTACTCATAAAACTCTAAGAGGTCCGAGAGGCGGAATTATTTTAAGTAATAATGAAGAAGTTATGAAAAAAATAAATAAAGGTGTTTTTCCAGGAACTCAAGGCGGTCCCTTAATGCATGTTATCGCTGCTAAAGCAGTAGCTTTCGAAGAAGCTTTACAAGAAAATTTTAATATTTATCAACAACAAATATTAAAAAATTCTCTTTCTTTGGCTGATACTTTTTCTAAATTAGGTCATCGTTTAGTAAGTGGAAAAACTGAAAATCATTTAATTTTAATTGATTTAAAATATAAATATCCTAATTTAAATGGAAAATTAGCTTCTGAAGCTTTACAAAAAGCTAATATTATTGTTAATAAAAATGTTATTCCTTTCGATAAAGAAAAAGTTTTTAACGCTAGTGGTATCAGAATAGGAACTCCAGCGATGACTACAAGAGGTTTTGAAGAAAAAGAATTTATTGAAGTCGCTTATTTAATAGACGAAATTTTAAATAATTATCAAAATGAAGAAGTTATTGAAAAAGTCAGACAAAAAGTATTATTATTGACTAATAAATTTCCTATTTATAAAAAAAATAATTTTTAGTTTTTAATTTATTTTTTAAATTTTTAAATGTTATAATTAAAAATGATATTTATTTATATTATTTAAATTAATAATATTGTTTTTATTTTTAAAGAGAAATTTATATATTAATATAAGATTATATATAAAAATTATTGAGGGATTTCATTATTATGAAAACAAAAAAACAACAACCAGAATTTAACGAGATTGAAGTTATTTGTGCTACTTGTAGTCATAAACATAAAATTGGAACAGTTATGAAACAAATGAAAATTGAAATTTGTTCTAATTGTCATTCTTTTTATACTGGAAAACAAGTTTTTGTAACTGTAGCAGGACAAATAGATAAATTTAATAAACGTTATAATTCTTAATTAAAAAAATTTATTTTTAAAAAAATTGAAATAAGGTTAAGAAAGGTCTTGATAAAAAAATGGTTTTAAAAAAAGAAGGTTTTATTGAAATCATTTGCGGACCTATGTTTTCCGGAAAAACAACAAAATTGATTCAAAAAATTAATTTTTTTAAATCTTTAGGAATTAAATTTTTAGTTGTTAAACCTAAAATTGATGATCGTTATTCTCAAAAAAAAGAATTAATAACTCATGATTCGAAAACTATTTTTTCTTTTTTAATAAATAAAAGTAAAGATATTTTAGATTTATTAGAAAAAGATGTCGAAGTTTTGTTTATCGATGAGGCTCAATTTTTAGATCAAGAAATTAAAGAAATAGTAAATAATTTATCTTATCGTGGAATGCATATTATCATTGGAGGATTAGAACTTGATTTTTGTGGAAGACCCTTCGGATCTATGAATTATTTATTATCAATTGCTGATCAAGTTATTAAATTAAAATCTTCTTGTAATGTTTGTGGCAAAGAAGCAAATAGAACTCAAAGAATAGTCGATGGTTCAATTCCTAAATCTACTGATTCTATTGTTTTAGTAGGCGGAAAAAATTATCATGAACCGCGTTGTAGAAAATGTCATAAATTTATAAATTAATTTTTTAAAAAGAAAACCATTATGAAACCAAAAGAATTTTTTTATATGAAAGAAGCTTTTAAAGAAGCTCAAAAAGCTTTTTTAAAAGGCGAAGTTCCAGTTGGCGCTATAGCTGTTTTAAATGATAAAGTTATTGCTAGAGCACATAATAATGTTGAAAAGAAGAAAATTTTTTTTGGTCATGCCGAATTTTTAATTTTAAAAAAATTAAACAAAAAATTTAAAAATTATAGATTTAATGATATAATAATTTATACAACTTTAGAACCTTGTATTATGTGCATGGGTGCATTACTCCAAGTAAGAGTAAAAAAAATATATTATAGTACTCCTAATATAAGGCTAGGTTTGAAAAATAATTTTTCTTTAAATAATTTAAGTTTGATTTCGAAAATATCTTTTAAATCTGATTTTTTCGAGAAAGAAAGTGAATATATTTTGAAAAAGTTTTTTATCAACCTTAGAAAAGAAAAGAAATTTTTTTAATTTTTTAAAAAAATCTTTTTAAAAATCACCATTCAATGAAATTAAGATGAATCTGGTCAGAACTTGGTTGGAGCAGCCATAAGTTTTAATTTTATGTGATTGGTGATTTTTAAGAAGATTTTTTTAAATAATAAGAAAATAAAAAATTAGGGAAAATTAAGAAAATGAAGAATTTTTTTAAAAATAAAAGAAGTAAATTAAAACTTTTTCCTTTTATTTTTAATTCTATTTCTGGGGAACCTTTTCGTTGTGAAATATATGATATAAATGGAGAAGAGAAAAAAATTGAATTTTTCTTTTTAAAACAAAGTGAATATAATTCTTATTTTTTAGATATGAAACAATATGTTGTTTGGAGTATAGTTGATGATTTATATAGAGTTTTAGTTGATGAAAGTTATTATTCCAAATTTGAAATTTTATATCAAAAAGAAATTAATATTATTTATATGAATTTTCTTCAAAAATTATTATATAAACGTTATAAAATAATTAGAAAAAATTTTTTATATTATTTTTTAAGCATTTTTTTTTCTTTATTTCTTATTTATTTTTTTTATTTTAAAGAAATTTCTTTTTTAAAAGAATATCAATATTTAATTTTTTTTATTATTTTTATTTTAAATTTTGTTTTTTTGTTTTTTTATACAAAAGTTAAACAAAGAGATTTTTTTCAAAATTATAAAACAAAATTATTAAAAGAAACAATGAAAAATATTAAATCTTTTTTAGGCGTCGAAGTTTTTGAAAATATTTCAAAACAACAAAGAATGTTTTCTTCTGAATTTTTTGATGAAAAAGAAAAATAATTTTTAATTTTATTTTTTTTAACAAGGTTTTTTATAAAAAAAGGAGAAATAAAAACATAAATGATTTTTGAAGGTATTGTTATTGGTGGTGGTCATGCAGGCGTCGAAGCTGCTTTAGCTTTGGCTAAAAATCATAAAACAGTTTTAATCACAGTCAATTTAAGACAAATAGCTTTTTTACCATGTAATCCTTCTATTGGAGGACCAGCTAAAGGTGTTGTCGTTAGAGAAATAGATGCTTTGGGTGGGATAATGGGAAAAGCAGCTGATTTATCACAAATTCAAATGAAAATGCTGAATACTTCTAAAGGGCCGGCTGTTAGAAGTTTAAGAGCGCAAATAGATAAAATAAAATATCCTAAAATTGTTTTGGAAATTTTAAAAAAGACATCTAATTTAACTTTATTAGAAGGTTTTGTTGATAATTTAATTATAGAAGATAATAAAGTGTATGGAGTTAAATTAAAAGACGGTACTGTTATTAATAGCAAGACAGTTATTTTAACGACAGGAACTTATTTAGCTAGTAAAATCTTAATTGGAAAAAATAAAATTAGTTCAGGACCTAATAATACACCTACTACTTATAGTATTAGCGAACAGTTAAAGAAATATGGTTTTGAAATTATTCGTTTAAAAACAGGAACACCTCCGAGAGTTAAAAAAGATACTATTGATTATAGTAAATCAAAAATTCAATTAGGAGATAATATTTTACAAACTTTTAGTTCTCCTTCTGTTATTAAAGATTTAGGTATTCAAGAGCCTTGTTTTTTAATACATACTAATAAAGAAACTCATGAATTAATAAAAATAAATTTAAAAAAATCAGCTATGTACGGAGGATATGTAGAAGGAAAAGGTCCGCGTTATTGTCCTTCTATTGAAGATAAAATTGTTCGTTTTTGCGATAAAGAAAGTCATCAAATTTTTATTGAACCAGAAAGTTTAGAATTAGATGAAATGTATCTTCAAGGTCTTTCTACAAGTATGCCTGAAGAAGTTCAAGAAAAAATTTTAAAAACAATTCCTGCATTAGAAAAAGCAGTGATTACTAAATATGCTTATGCTATTGAATATGATGCTTTTAACCCTAATCAACTGAATTATAATTTAGAAACAAAAAAAATTGAAAATTTATTTTTTGCTGGCCAGATCAACGGAACTAGTGGTTACGAAGAGGCAGCTTGTCAGGGTTTAATTGCCGGAATAAATGCTAGTCTGAAAATCGAAAATAAAGAAAGTTTAATTTTAAAAAGAAATGAAGCTTACATTGGAGTTTTAATTGATGATTTGATTAATAAAGGAGTTTCAGAACCTTATCGTTTGTTAACTTCTAGATCTGAATTTCGTTTATTTTTAAGACATGATAATGCTGATTTAAGATTAACTCCTTATGGATATCAAATAGGATTGATAGACAAAAAAATTTATAATAAAGTGGAAAAGAAACGTTCTGATATTGAAAATTTAAAAGAAGAATTAAAAAATTTTATTGTATTTCCTAATGAAAAAAATTTAAGTTTTTTAGAAAAAATTAATTCTTCAATTAAAGAAAAAAGTACTTTGTATAAATTATTAAAAAGAACAGAATTGAATATTAATATTATAGATTTTTTTATTGATAAAAAATATGATCAAGAAGTTTTAGAACAAGCAGAAATACAAATTAAATATGAAGATTATATTTTGAAAGCAGAAAAAGAAGTTCAAAAAAATTTAAATTTAGAGATAAGAAAAATACCTTCAGAAATTGATTATAATAAGATTAATAATTTATCTATGGAAGCTAAAGAAAAATTAACATTAATTAAACCTAATAATTTAGGTCAAGCATCAAGAATTTCAGGAGTTAATCCTGTAGATATATCTATTTTAAATGTTTATTTACGAAAATATAAAAATGCCTTTTGATAGATTAAAAAAAGATTTTGCTTTAAGCGATTTTCAATTAAATCAATTTCAAGAATATTATTTATTTTTAACTCATTATAATAAAAAAACTAATTTAACTTCTTTAACGAATCCAAAAGATATTTATTTTAAACATTTTTATGATTCTTTATTAATTTCTAAAACTTTTAATTTTGAACAAATAAACAGTTTATGTGATTTAGGAACAGGTGCGGGGTTTCCTGGCATTCCTTTAAAAATTTTATATCCTAATTTAAAAGTTTTTTTAATTGATTCTTCTTTAAAAAAAATTAATTTTTTAGAATTATTAATTAAACATTTACATTTAACAAATGTTTTTGTTTTTAAAGAAAAAATTGAAAAGCATAAGAATAAATATGATTTTGTTATCGCGAGAGCTTTAGGAAAATTAAATTTAATTTTAAAATTAGCTTCTTTTGTTACTAAAGATAAGAGTTATTTTATGGCAATGAAAGGTCCTAATTATAAAGAAGAATTTCAAGATATAACACAAATGTATCAATTTGAATTAAAAAATAAATTTTTTTTACAATTACCTGAAGAATATGGCAAAAGAGTTAATTTATTATTTCAAAAAAAATAAAAATTATTTTTTTAATTTTAATATTTATTAATAAAAAAATCCGAATTACTTTTTAAATAAGTAATTCGGATTTTTTAATTTGATAATTAAATTAATTGTTATTTATCTTTTTTTAATTTTAATTGATCTCATATTAAAAAATCTACTAAATGCATCTTGTTCAAAACCTTTTTCTATTTCTTTATTAACTAAAATAAATGATTTTTCTGTTATTAACGGAAATAAATAATGATTATCATATAAATATTGTTCTATTTCGAATAATAGTGATTTATATTCTGTTTCTTCAGTTTTCTTTTTAGCTTTTTCTAATTTATCTTGGATGCTACTTTTATCAGCATTATCAATGCCACAAAAATTACATTCGTTGTTGTTTGACATAAAATAATCTTCGATAGCTTTATGACCGTATTTCATTTCGAAATATTCTGATAAAAAAATAAAATCATAAGGTGAATTTTTTCCTTGCGCTGCATTTGTGATCATTGTGCTTTTATCGGGTTCTTTTAAATCTATTTGGAAACCAACATTTCTTAATTGTTCTATTATTTTTTCTATAATGGGTGTTTTTAAAAAGGTAGCTATTGTTAATGTTTTCTGTTTTTCTGTTAATGTTTTAAATTCTTTTTGAGCTTCTTCTATATTAGGATGATGATAATTTATATTAGGATTATGACCTAACAAGTTTTTATGAAGATAAGATTTTGCGATTTCAGCTTGAGATAAATTTAATTCATTGATTATTTTTTGTATATCTAAAGATTTTGAAATGATTTGACGTACTTGATTTGTCAGTTTTTGTTTATTAAAATAAATATAACTGTGAGCAGCTATTTTGTTTTCTAATATTTTAATATTTTTATATTTATCTTTTGCTAAATCTTCATTTAATTTGTTAATTTTTTCTTTTGGGTGTAAAAGTATCGCATTGATTTGTTTTTTTTCTAATTCTTGGAAAAGAGTATTTTCATCTTTGGATATTTTTATTTGAATTTTTTTAGGTGAATCTTTGATTATATCTTTATCATGATATTTTTCGAAAAGTTCCAATTGTAAGTCTTTATTCGGATTATATTTTTTTAATTTATAAGGTCCAGCTCCTATTTTTACTCCTTCTGATTGGTTTTTTTCAGTTGCTTTTTTATTAATTATTCTAATCATTTGAGTAAAAGAAAAACTCCAATATAAAGTATCTTCTTTTAATGTAATTTTAAATGTTAGATTACCTGTTTTTTCGATGTCTGCTATTTCTAAAAATTGATCATGTTTTTGTGTTTTTCCTCTTTGGATTGTAAAAACAACATCATCAGCTGTCATTTTATCACCATTATGAAAGAAAATATTATCTTTTAATTCGCAATTAATATTTACTCCTTGTTTGTCGTAGTTTTTTAATAATTGAGGTTTTAAGTTGCCTTGTTCGTCTAGTATCAAAAGTTTATCATGTACTAAATTAAAATAAATATCACCATTTAATAATTGTGTACTTTTTGTGTCACAAGTATCAAATCCATTTATATCTGAATTGAAGGCGAAAACTATATCAAATTTTTCTTTTTTAAAGAAATATATTCCTAATAATAATATTATAATTAATAGAAATATAATAGAACTAATTATAAAATTTTTATTAGTTAAAAAATTTTTAATTTTTTCTTTTTTTATCATAATTATTTCCTTCCTAAACTGATAAAAACAAATACTGAAATAACTAAAATAACATTAGACATATTTAATATTATTTTTTTTATTAAATTGCTTAAAAGATTAGTAAAATATTTTTTTGATAATTCGAATATTATTAGAATCTAAAGATATATCTAGAATTATAACTTTGTAATATTAATTATTTAAAAAGTAATTCGTATTTTTAAAATTTGATAATTAAATTAATTGTTATTTATCTTTTTTTATTTTAATTGATCTCATATTAAAAAATCTACTAAATGCATTTTGTTCAAAACCTTTTTCTATTTCTTTATTAACTAAAATAAATGATTTGCCTGTCATTAATGGAAATAAATAATGATTATCATATAAATATTGTTCTATTTCGAATAATAGTGATTTATATTCTGTTTCTTCAGTTTTCTTTTTAGCTTTTTCTAATTTATCTTGGATGCTACTTTTATCAGCATTATCAATGCCACAAAAATTACATTCGTTGTTGTTTGACATAAAATAATCTTCAATAAATTTATGACCGAAATTCATTTCAAAATTTTCTGATAAAAAAATAAAATCATAAGGTGAATTTTTTCCTTGCGCTGCATTTGCGATTATTGTATTAAAATCTGGTTCTTCTAAAATTATTGTAAAACCTACATGTTCTAATTGTTCTATTATTTTGTTTATAAATGGCGTTTTTAAACTGGTAGCTATTTTTAATGTTTTATTTTCGGATTCTGTTAATGTTCGAAACTCTCTTTTAGCTTCTTCTATATTAGGATTATGATAATTTATATTAGGATTGTGTCCTATTAATTTATTGTGAAGAGAATTTTTTGCAATTTTTCCTGGTAATTTTAATTCATCGATTATTTTTTGTATATCTAAAGATTTTGAAATGATTTGACGTACTTTTTTTGTCAGTTTTTGTTTATTAAAATAAATATAATTTTGGCTAGCTGTTTCGTTTTCTAATATTTTAATATTTTTATATTTATCTTTTTTTAAATCTTCATTTAATTTGTTAATTTTGTCTCTTGAGTAAAAAAGTATCGCATTGATTTGTTTTTTTTCTAATTCTTGGAAAAGAGTATTTTCATCTTTGGATATTTTTATTTGAATTTTTTTAGGTGAATCTTTGATTATATCTTTATCATGATATTTTTCGAAAAGTTCCAATTGTAAGTCTTTATTCGGATTATATTTTTTTAATTTATAAGGTCCAGCTCCTATTTTTACTCCTTCTGATTGGTTTTTTTCAGTTGCTTTTTTATTAATTATTCTAATCATTTGAGTAAAAGGGAAATGCCACCATAAAATATCTTCTTTTAATTTAATTTTAAATGTTAGATTACCTGTTTTTTGGATGTCTGCTATTTCTAAAAATTGATCATGTTTTTGTGTTTTTCCTCTTTGGATTGTAAAAACAACATCATCAGCTGTCATTTTATCACCATTATGAAATAAAATATTATCTTTTAATTCGCAATTAATATTTACTCCTTGTTTGTCGTAGTTTTTTAATAATTGAGGTTTTAAGTTGCCTTGTTCGTCTAGTATCAAAAGTTTATCATGTACTAAATTAAAATAAATATCACCATATGATGTTGTTGTACTTTTTTTGTCACAAGTGTCAAATCCACTTATATCTGAATGGAACGCGAAAACTATATCAAATTTTTCTTTTTGAAAGAAATATACTCCTAATACTAATATTATAATTAATAGACATATAAAACTAATTATAAAATTTTTATTAGTTAAAAAATTTTTAATTTTTTCTTTTTTTATCATAATCATTGCCTTTTTAAATAATTTAAAAATTTAATTTTTTTGATCCTTTTCAAAATAATTAATTAAACCCTTACCTATTAAATTAAAAGAAAAGATAGTTAAAAAAATAATAATAAAAGGTCCATAAAATAAATGAGGATAGCTCATAATATAATCTTTAGAAGAATATAAAATGTTACCCCATTCAGCTTTAGTTCTATTCAAACCTAAACCTATAAAACCAAATCCTGAAATAACTAAAATAACATTAGACATATTTAATATCATTTTAGTTATTAAATTACTTAAAAGATTTGGTAAAATATGTTTTTGAATAATTCGAATATCATTCGAACCCAAAGCTTTAGAAGCTTTAATAAAATCTTTTTGTTTAATTGTTAAAGTATTAACCCTTATAATACGAATATAATCCGGAATATATAAAACACATAATACAATAACAAGAGTTGCTGTGGTTTGTTTTTTAAAACATAACATAATTAAAATAGCTAATATAATATCAGGGAAAATAGTTAAAAAATCACATATAAAAATAATTATATTTTCAAAAAAACCTCTAAAATAACCAGCTATAATTCCTAATAAACAACCTATAAAACTACTTATAATTATTGTTATAAAACTTATTTGTAAAGAAATTTTAGATCCTTCTAACACACGACTAAATATATCATAACCTGTCGCATCAGTTCCCATCCAATGTTTAGGACTATAACTTTGAAATGTTTCGTTACCTGAAGAAACATAAGGATCTGGAAAAAATTTAGAACGAAATAAAACACAAAAAGACAAAATAGTCAAAAATAAAAGACCGAATAAAATATTTTTATCTTTTAAAATTTTGGTTTTTTGTTTAAAAGAATTTATTAAGCAATTTATATTTTTCATTATTAATTTTAAAATTTTCTTTCTTTCTAATTTTTTTGTCGTAGGATATTTTTATTTTTTTTGATTTATTTTAGGATTTAACCAAAAATAAACGGAATCTAACAATAAATTAAAAATAGAAATAAAAATAGCTAATAAAATAATACAACATTGAATAATAGGAAAATCTCTATCTTCAAAAGCTTGAATTGTTAATTTTCCTATACCATTTAAACCAAATACAAATTCTGTAATTACAGTCCCTCCAATTAAAGAGACGAAAATCAAACCAATATTAGCTAATATAGGAATTAAAGCATTTTTTAAAGCATGTTTAAAAACGACTGTTTGTGTCGACAACCCTTTAGCATAAGCTGTTACAATATAAGGTTGTTTTAGTGATTCAATCATATTATTATTGGTTATTTTAAATATACGGCTACTAACAATTAAAGATAAAGTTAAAATAGCTAAACAATAAGAATCTGATATTGTAAATAAATCTAGTTTATAAGCTAAAAAATATTGCAAAATAAAACCGATAATAAAAGTAGGAGTTGATGAGAAAAAAAGAAAAATAAATTCTAATAAAAAATTTTTTTTAGTATTTTTCCATAAAGCGGATAAAGATCCGAAACAAATACCTATTATAGAACCAAAAATACAACTAGTAATAGTTAATAATAAAGTTATTTTAAAGCCATTCCAAAAAAGTTCTAATGTTTTAGTTTTATATTTATAAGATTTACCAAAATTAAATTTTAATATGTTTTCTAAATATATTTTTAATTGTTCGCTTAAACTTTTGTCTAATCCTAATTCTTCTTCTAAAATTTTTCTTTGTTCTGGTGTAGGTCCTTTTTGGCCAAAAGCTGCTTTAATCGGATCTCCTATTAATCGAACAATAAAAAAACTTGTTAATATAACAGTTATTAAAATTAATAAAACATATAAAGTTTTTTTATAAATAAAATTTATTAAAGACATGCATATATGTTCTCTTTTCTAAAATATTTTTTGATTTATCTATATAATGTATAAATTATATTTTAATCATCTTTGTAAATAATATTTTTTAGTAATTTTGAAATTTTGTTTTTAAAAAATCATTTAACAAAGATTTAGTGTAATCATGTTTAGGTTTTGTCAAAATTTCTTTGATAGAACCTTTTTCAACGATTTCTCCTTTATACATAACTATAACATCGTCAACCATTTGAGATATAACACCTAAATCATGAGTAATAAATAAAATAGATGTTTTAATTTCTTTTTGTAAATTATTAATTAAATTCAAAATTTCTTGTTGAATTATAACATCTAAAGCTGTAGTTGGTTCATCAGCAATCAAAAGTTTTGGTTCGCATATTAAAGCCATCGAGATCATTATTCTTTGACACATTCCGCCTGATAATTGATGAGGATAAGAATTCATAACTCTAGGAATATCATTTATTTGAACTTTATTTAAAATTTCAAAAATTTTTTTTTCACCTTCTTGAACACTAATTTTTTTATGTAATTTTAAAATTTCCATAATTTGGTCTTTTATTTTAAAAACAGGATTTAAACTAGACATAGCATCCTGAAAAATCATAGCTATTTCATTTCCGCGAATTTTTTCCATTTTTTTTTGGTTATATTTAGAAATTTCTTCTTCATTAAAAAAAATTTTACCTTTATAATGCACTTTAGAATTATTATTTAATAATTTTAAAATAGCAATAGCTGTTTGACTTTTTCCACTTCCTGATTCTCCCACTATACCTAAAGTTTTTCCTTTTTGTAATTCAAAAGAAATTCCTTTAACTGCTTTTACTAATCCTTGCGGAGTTTCGAAATAAGTATGTAAATTTTCAATTTTTAATAGACTCATTTGTGTTTCTCTTTTTTTAATTCATTTTTTAAAGTACATCTTATAAAATGTTGAGGCTCGATTTCAAACCAATCTAAATCTTTTTTATTTTGATGAAATAAAAATTCAAAATCTGGAGTTTGATAAAAAATTTTATGTTCTGTTTTTTCTTTCGCATTTAATTGTGGAATAGCGTTTAAAATTTGTTTTGTATAAGGATGACAAGGATTTTTTAAAATTTGTTCTTTAGGCGCTAATTCTACTATATTCCCTAAATACATTACACATATTCGATCACTTAAATAGCTAGCTACTCCTAAATCATGAGTAATAAATAAAACAGTTAATTGAAAATCTTTTTTTAAATCATTCAAAAGTTCAAGAATTTTAACTTGTGTCGAAACATCTAACGCTGAAACAATTTCGTCACAAACAATAAACTTAGGTTCGATAATTAATGTTCTAGCGATAGCTATTCTTTGTCTTTGACCTCCTGATAATTGCGTTGGATAACGGTGATAAAGAGATTTATCAATTTGGCATTTACTCATAATATCTAAAATTTTTTGTTTATATAAAGGGTCTTTTTTATTTTTAGCCATTTTATGAATTAGAAGCCCTTCGCCAATGATATCAGAAATTTTTAATAAAGTATTTAAGGATGAAAAAGGATCTTGAAAAATAATTTGAAGATCTTTTCTTAATAAACGTTTTTGTTTATTATTTAATTTTGTTAAATTAATTTGGTTTGTTGAATCTTGATGATAAAAAACATTTCCGGAAGTAGGCGTTTGAAGTTGTAAAATTAATTGTCCTAAGGTTGATTTTCCTGAACCTGAACTTCCTACTAAAGATAAAGTTTCGCCTTTAAAGATCGATAAATCAATATTTTGATTAGCTTTTAAAAATTGAGCTTTTTGAAAAAATTTTTTTTGAATTAAAAAATCTTTTGATAAATTTTGGAGATTAATTATAACTTGTTTATTAATTTCTTATACCTATCTCTTCCTATTGTTATATATTTTTTTAATTTTTTAAATAAAAAACTATTAAAAAAATATTAAATTTATTATACTAAAAAATTATTGTTTATTAATAATTAAAAAAATTAAATTATTTGTTTAAGCAATATTTAAGATAATAATAAAAAAATATATAATTAATTAAAAAATTTTAATTAAAATTTGTAATATTTATTAATCGAAAAACTAATAAAATTATATATCATTATAATTTAAAAAAATTATTTTTTATTTAATTTTGAAATTTTTTCAAAATATTTTGTTATTAAACGAAATTATATTTATAAAAAAAGATTAACTCGCAAGTTAATTTTTATATTAAGATTTTTTAAGTAATTTATAAAAAGACAAAAGATGAAATTATTATTAAAAAAAATTTAAAATTAAATTAAAAATATATAAAAAGATTATTATTTTTTTTAATATTATTTTATTAAAGATGGAAAAGAATCTGAATTATTATAATTTTTATTTTAAATGTTTTTTAAGAAAGATTATTTTTTATTCTAATGATTTTAATTGATTAATTTCTTTTTGTTTTAAAACACGATATTCACCTAGTTTTATTTTTTCTAAAGTTAAAAAAGAATATCGATAACGTATTAATTTGATTACTTTTAATCCTAAAGCGGAAATCATTTTTCTGATTTGTCTATTTTTTCCTTCAGTGATAATAATTTTTAACCATAAATTTTTTTCTTTATGATAAGAAGGTTTAAGCCAAGCAACTAATTTTGGAATAGCTAGATAATTATCATCAATCAAAACTCCTTTTTTTAAAAAAATTAGATCTCGAGAGGATAAATTTTGATTAACTTTAACGTGATATTCTTTAGGAATTAAAGAAGTAGGATGAGTTAATTTATGTGTTAAAGGACCATCGTTTGTTAATAATAATAATCCTTCAGTTAAAAAATCTAATCTTCCTACAGGATAAACTCGGTTGTTTAAATCTTGCGACTTTAATAAATTTAAAACTGTTTTTCTTTGACGATCGTCTCGAACAGTTGTTAAATAACCTTTAGGTTTGTATAGTAAAAAATAAACTAAAGGGCTCAAAAAAATTTTTCGCCCATCTACTAAAATAATATCAGATGTACTAACTTTAACTCCTAATTTAGAAATAATTTTTCCATTTACTTTAATTTTTCCAGATAAAATCATCTTTTCAGCATCTCTTCTGGAAGATATATTTGCTTGAGATAAAATTTTTTGTAATCTTTGGAATTTTTCCATCTATTTTCCTTTATTGTTATTTTAAATATTAAAGAATTGAGATTTTTTAATTATATTTATAAATATAAAATTTAGTTTAAAATTATTTATTAAAATTACTATTATTTTATGATGTATTGTTTTTAATTGGGGTATCCCGAAATAAACATTTTTTCAAAATTACCATCAAAAGCAATTTTCAAAAACTAATTATTATTAAAATTATAAACTATTTTTTTTATTTGTTAACATAAAAAAACATAAAAAATTAATTTTTTTTAATTTTTGAAAACGATTCGAAAAACTGCCTAAAATACTTTATTTTTTTAAAAAAATATTTATATATTTAAAAAAATAAAATCTTACATCTTACTTTTTAGAATATCTAATAAAATAAAATATAAGATGTAAGATTTTATTTTTTTTATTTTTAAGTTATTTTAAAATAGATGTATATTGGTATGCTGTAAAAAATCAAACAAACAATAAATACTATAATGTTTTGTAAAATATTATTTTTAAAATTAACTGATGATATCATTTCTTGACTGTGTGGAGACCAAATAACGGTTATTCATCGCCGATTAATTATGCAACCCAGCACGGCTACGCTTAATATTTTATGAGGATAAAATATTAAAAAACGCGCCACCCCATATATAGCTTGTTTCGAACAGGTTTTTTTCGGTCTTTTTTTTTTATGCCCTTAAATACGTATCTTTAAAAATATTTAAAAAATGACTTTTAAAGGTTGACTAAATAAAAAAAATCATTATAATAATTTAATTTTAATAACTAGATATATAAGATGTAAGATCTTTTTTTTTTTTTTTATATATTTAAATTTAAAAATAAAAAAAAATTTAAAATCTTACATCTTACTTTTTAGAGTATTTGATAAAATAAGATATAAGATGTAAGATATTATTTTTTTTTATTAATATATTTTTTTAAAAAAATAATATATTTTAGGCGATTTTTTAAAAATTTAATATATTATTTGTAAAAAATAACGTTTTTAGGTGGTTAAGCCGCTTTACAAAAATTAAATATTTTTAAATATTTTTATTAAATATTTTTTGAAAAAAAATAACCTATTTTAGGCGGTTTTTGAAGCCAGCGCGCACAAAATAAAAAAAATTTAATTTTTTATGTTTTTTATGTTGACAAATAAAAAAAATAATTTATAATATTAGTAATTAGTTTTTGAGAATTGCTTTTGATGGTAATTTTGAAAAAACGTTTATTCCGGGTCTTCTCCAAAGTTAACTTTACTAATTCTACTCATATGCTGATAAATTTGATTCAACCAAAACACGGTCTAGAAATGGAACCCCAAAAAAACTTAACTGTTTATTGTGGTTGTGGTAAATTAAAAAAATGAATTATTATTATTTAGGGATTAATTTTGTTGTTGGTTGTCTTGCTTTATATATCATTATAAAAACTAAATATTTGGATTTTATGATCAATCCTTCAAATAAGTTTTATAAACAAAATTTCAAAACTTATATTAATAACCATTACGATCAAAAACAAAATAAATTTATTCATAAAAACATTGATAAAATTAATCAATCAAAAGAAAATATTTTTCAAAAAAATAAATCAAAGACCGTTATATCTCATAAAAGTGTTTTTTATAGGTTATATAGCTTGATTGGCATTCTCATCTTATCGACAAATATTGCTATTTACTTTTTGCTTTCTTGTCAAAAGGATAAATTATGTAATATTTGGTTTTTAACAATAGTCGTTATATTTTTATTTTATTTCATACGTTTTTTGTTTTATTGTTTTGTAGATGTATATTTTTTTTCTAGTTGGATTTGCTTATTATTTTCGCTCTTTTTGGCTATTGCATGGGGAGTATATTTTGCTTGCCTTTATCTTGTAGAATATAAGTTATTAACAACTCAATTTGTAAAATCGAATTTATCACAAATCATTTTAAAATATTTTTTATTATTATTTGTTTTGTTACCTTTTTTGATAAGCTTTATAGTGATTTTTTTTGTAAGTTATTTATATAGAGCTAATAAAATAAAAGTTAACACGAAATTTCATATTTGGCTAAAAAAACTATTTATCATTAGTTTTTTTTCTGCTACATCTTTTTTATCTTATATCTTAAGTAGTAATAATCTAATTGTTTTACTTTTAGGATTATTAGAATCGTTATTTTATTTGATATTATATAGCTTAGTTTGGATTAATACTTTAAATCAACTAGATCGTTTTATTGAACAGAAAATACCTAAAAAATGCGAATGGCTTTTAGTTTGGTTTTTATTTGAAGCCTTTGTGATGATATTCTTAGCAATTTTAGTGATTATCATACGTATTGTAAATTATTTCGTTGAAAAAATAAAATAAATAAGAATTTAATATTAATTAAGGTATTTTTTTGATTTCTTAGGTTCATAATAGCTTCACCAAAAATTAATTTTTATTAAATTTATTTAAACATTTTTTTGCTTAGTGTTATAATGATCGTGATAAATCATATGCGTTTTGATTCGCATCTATTATATATGGTCTCACACATGACTGTACGAGCAAGTTTCCAAACATACGGCTGTTAATTTAATACCTATTTTCGCGGAATCCTTGAAACATCACTGTTTAAACGTTTATTTATTCAAGATTTGTTTTATTTTGTTTTGATTTTTTTTGATTACCAAAGTCAAAAATAAACGTAATAATCCAAATTACCGCTAAAAGTACAGCTCAAAAAGCTAAAATTTGAGTTTGACTTTTTTTATTGTCAAAACTTGGAATCAAAGGAGAAGAAATGAAGATAAATTATCAACATGCAAACACAAAAATATATATTGAATTAATTTCTACAATTATTGAAAAAATTTTCAATGTTCGCGATTAGATTACATAACATTGTTGTTTAAAAAAGAGATAAATTCTTTTAAATTATTTTGATTCATAATGTTAGATAATGAAATATTAGTTTTCTTGTTAAAAGGAGTATTAAATTGATTTTTGGAATTGACACGATAAAGTCCATTGAAACAAGTTTTATTGAGAAAAAGAAATCTTGCAGTTTTATGGATATCATCTAATAAAGTAATGTTTTCATTACGTAATTGATAATAAAAGGCTTCTTTTTCGTTATTTAGTTTTTCGACATATTCTTTTAATAATTGGAGGACATCATCAGAATTGGTTTTTAAAATTTTCCATGCTGTTATTAGTTCTTCATTAATATCAGAAATGGACAGCTTTGGAAGGTAATAAATCTAAAAAGACGCTACCGCCACCAAGAAATGGTTCGTAATATGTTTTATATTCAATATCCATGATGATGTTTAAAAAATTTAATAATTGTGTTTTATCTCCAGACCATTTGACAAATGGTTTAATTTTGGTTTTGTTCATTAGGCTCACCTTCCTTTCTTTTTTGGATTTGTATAATAAAAAAAAGAATTAGAGGTTAATCTAATTCTTTATGATTAAAGTTATTATTTTTTATTTTCAAGTTTGTCGATTTCGTAATTCTTATCATCAAGTAATTGTTGTGCTAATTTGATATTACGAGTAATGAAAATAATTTTGTTTTGCATGCTATCGTTAGTTTTTTGGTCTTGTTATTCTTTTGGTAATTTGAGAAAAGTTTGCCAATCTTTAAAGGTAGCGCTTTAATAATTTAAACCTTTTTCAAAATTACTAAAATTGAAAAAACTTAAATTATTTATTTTATGTATTAACTATAACATAAAAATTATTTTTTTCAACAATAAAATTGAAAAAAAAAAAAAAATGTGATTTTTTGATTGGATTTGATTTTAAAAATCCCTATTATTAAATGTTTTTTTTCTTTTCTATTTAAAAAAATAAAATGTTAACAATAAAAAAACTGATTTTGGATTGGATTTGATTTTAAAAATCCCTTTTCTCCCCTATTTTAAAAAAAATTTTATTTTTTTAAATAGAAAATGGGATAAGTTAATACACGGCCACGTTCTTATTTTAAAAAAAAGACGTATAGAAAGACATTTAAAGCATTATTTATAATGAAAAAAACAAACATTGAACGCGTACACGGAAATAAGTAATTTTATTCAAAAACATAGGAGAAAAAAATAATACTAAATAATAAGAAAGAGCGAATGGAATTAATAAAAAAAATTGCTTTAAATTTAATTTAATTCATATAAATTATACCATATTTGAATGTCTTTTGGGATATAAAAGGTATTATTTTTGAATTATTTTATATCTTTTTTGATATTGTTTTTGTATTATTTTTGTATTGTTTTATATGTCATTTTATATGTCATTTTTAGCTACAAGTAGAGCCCACATTTTAGAATGCAGACAAGGGGTTAATAACTTTTATTTAAAAATATTGCTACCTTTTTATATTTTTAAATAATTCTAATTTTTTTAAAATGGGGGGTACTAAAATATAGCTACCTTTTATTTTTTAGTCCCTTGATTGTCAATGGGTGTCCTCCTTATGTTGTTATATTTCTTTTGTGTTTATTTATAATAGATTTTCGTTTATGTCTATATGATTATCAAGATTTGCGACTGAATATTTAGTAAAAGCGTAATCATTTATAAATTTTCTTATTTTTTCTAAATGTTCTTTATTTGGGTCTTTTGTTAAATCTAATTTGTTTATATAGTCTACAAAGTCTTTAAGGTTGTAGTCTATGTTATATAAAAGGGTTTTTTGGGTTTCTTTATTTGGCCCTGTTGTTTTGGTTATTTCTTGTGTTGTTAAAGTAAATAATGGTTCTTTGTTTGTTTTGGCTTGTTGGAGAGCTCTTTGTGCGTTAGCTGTGTTTTCTTGTGCTATAGCTGTGTATCCTTTTGCATTAGTTGTGTAACTTTGTACATTAGTTGTGTAAGCTGTGTTGTATCTTTGTGCCATAACTGTGTATTTTTGTGCCAAAGCTGTTTTTGCTTGTGCCTGAGCTGTGTTTTCTTGTGCGTTAGCTGTGGATGTTCGTGCACTATAAATATTCGGCATTGTCCCGCTTCACTAAAATGGAACCAGTTGGAAAGTTAAAATAAGTCAACTATTTATTAAAAAAATAGTTTGACTTATTTTTTTTGTTTCGAAATAAGTCAAACTGAAAAAGGAGATTTCAAAAATGAATAAATATTTATATGGTTTAAAAGAAATCATTAATTTTTTAATTCAACAAAATTATTTTAAAATTCGTTTATTTAATCAAAAAACTAATTATAACGTGAATAACCAAACTTTATATCTTAATTATGCTGACCTTTATGAAATACTGGTAATTTTGAAAAAAATAAAAAGTCCACCTTTTAAAATTCAAATGAATTTACAAATGACTAAGAAATATACTTTTGATCTTCAAAAGAAAATTTTATATTTAAAACAAGAACCTGAAATAAATACAATGGTCGCTTTAAATGAAAAATTATATCAACAAGTTTTTGGAGAAGCACCTCAAGAAGATGGTTGGGATGATTTAATTGAAAGAAACCGAAAAAAACTTTTTGGAGAGATAATGATATCTGATGACAAAAACACAAAATAATCAAATCATTCTTTCTTATCAAGAAGAAATTAAAAATAAAATCAAAACTTCACTTGAATTAAAAGGTTGGGTTTATGGTAAAGATTATCATGAAGAAGATTTAATCACTATCGGAAAATATTTAAAAGCTAAAAAAGAAACACCTTTTGGTTATCAATTGATTTTAAAAAAGAAATCATATATGCAGATGTTTTATAAAGAGACAGATCAAATTATATTTTATCATTTTCAAAATAAGCTTCAAAAAATCCATTCTTTATTTAATCAAAGTTTGAATTTAGAAAAATTAAAAACGATGAATATAGCCAATTTTACAAATAACAAGATTATTAAAAAATATTGGAATTATTTCGAAAGTGAACAAACAAAACCTAGTTTATATCTTTATGGCGATTTTAATACTGGTAAAACATTTTTCTTTAAATTAATAATGCAATATTTTCTTAAAGAAAAAAAAGATTTTTTGTTTCTTTTCCTTCCAGATTTACCTAGACAATTTAAGCCAGGATGGTTTGATGAAGAATTAAATAACAAAATGGATCATTTAAGAAATATTCCTTATTTATTCTTAGATGATTTGGGAGCGGAAAATTTAAGCATTTATTTTCGCGATGATATTTTATATCCTCTTTTAAACGCTCGTCAAGAAAAAGGATTAATTACTTTTATTAGTAGTAATTTAAATCCTTCACAATTGTCAGAACATTTAAAAATTACTAATGATAATAATCAAATTCTAAAAGCCCTTCGTATCATTAATAAACTCAAAAAAATGTGCCAATTTTATAATTTAGATTTGACTCATAATAATTTAAATCAATCTCAAAAAGGAGTTTTAAAATGAAAATTAATTTAAAACAGAATAGTTGGGCCTGGTTTCAACATCGTAAAAATTTTGTGAACGCTTCTGAAATAGGAACCATTATGGGTCTCAATCCTTACGAAACCAAAGAAGACTTAATTAAAAAAAAATTATTTGGTAGTTCCTTTATTTCTAATCCCGCGATGGAACATGGTAAAAAAACCGAACCAAAAGCGAATTTATTTTTTTCAGTGAAAACAAAAAGAAATTATAAACCCGCAGTATTTACCAGAGATATTTTTTCCGCTTCGTTAGATGGATATCATGCAGAAAGTGAGACGATGTTAGAAATAAAATGTCCTTTGGATAAAAATAGTTCTTCATGGAAAGATTTTTTTGAAAAAGACATTATACCTTCTTATTATTGGGCTCAAATCCAATGTGGGTTATTTTGTTCCGAAAGTAAAAGTGCCTTTTTTTTAGTGTACTTTAATCCTCAAGAACATTATCTCCAAGAAGTATTTTTAAAATCTTCTTTTATTGAAGAGATGAAAATTAAAGCTCAGGAATATCAAAAAATTTTACAACAATATCAAACATTAATGAAAGCAGAAAAGAAGATTAAAGATGACAAACACAAAACAAAATATAAATAAGAAAATAATAAAAATAAAAGGAGTTGAAAATAAATTATGATAGGGCCAATGTTAGAAATTATTTTTGAAGATAACCAAAACACTATTAAAAAAGAAGAGAATTTTTATTTTGAAAGCTTACTTTTAAAAAAATTTTTATACAACAATAATAAAATAACTAAAGTATTCGAATATAAATATAATGATAAACGTATATTACAGGAAACCGAAGAATATGATTATCAAACTTATATACAAATTTTTAATCTAGATTTTAAACAAAAAAGAAAAAGAAAAGAAAAAAGGAATTAAACCATGTCTATTAAAAACAAAAAAAATAAAAAACATTATCCAAAAAAAGAATAAAAATTTTGTTTTACGAAAGCTGATTTAATTACACAAATAGCTAAAGAAGGTAGAGTTACCATTACCGAAACAGAAGCTTTTTATAACATCTTCGAACAAGAATTAACCAAAGCGATTACTAACTATTCAAAAGTAATTTTGTCAGTAGGTTTAGGAAGATTTGTCTTAAAAACTCAGCCCGCTGGAAAATTAACAAATGTTAAAGGAAAAAAAATTTATTATCCTGAATCTACAGTTGTCAAATTTAAAATTTCAAATACTTTAAAACAAGCGGTTAAAAAAATTAAATTAACTTAATTTAAATAAATCAAAATAATTTAACTTTTCCGCTTTATAAAAGAATATAAGGTTTTTTTAAACTAAAAAAAATCTCCTTTTTGACTTTATATTCTTTTATAAAGCGGAAAAGTTAAAAAGAAAGAAGGAAAAAATGCCTTTTATTAAAAAAAACCATAAAACAAAAACAAAGAACATTCGAAACAAAAAAACAACTAATCCAAAAAAAGCTAAAACAAAAAACAATAAAAACATATTGTCTCCAAAAGTGAATAATACAAATTATTTAATTGTAGAACAAATTCAATCACTGTTAAAAAAAATTAAATAAGTCAAAGGAAACAATTAATGATGTGGCTTTTATTAACTCCTTTTTTTGGTATGTTTACTTTTATGAAAGATTGGTTTCATGGGTTTACAGTAGCGGAAATTTTAAATCGCAGATTAGATTTTATCGCCACTAATATTTTAGTTACCAGTTTTTTAATTGGTTTTAAACCTCTTTTTCTTTTAGTAAAAAATATTTTATCTTTTCCAATAATGTTTGTGATAGGTTTCTTCAAACCAAAAAAAGCAGTTCATTATTATCAAGAAAACATTACTAAATTATTAAAGAAACAAGATAAAATGGAATTAAAAAAACAATTATTAGAACAAAAGAAAGAAAAATTAGCAGCCAAAATAATCAAATTAGAAAAGAAAATAAGGATCAAGAAAACTCCTTTTCAGGAAGAAAGAGAGGAGGAAGAAGCGAATGAATAATTGGTCTTTTATGATTGGTTTAGCTTTTGCATTCGGGTTTATTCTTGGCAGCGTTTTTAATTTATTTATTCTTAAATGGTTAGATAATAAAATCTATCGTCCTCATCCTGAAATAAAAAACAAAAATCTTTTAAAAGACATTGAAAAAATAATTAATCAAAAAGATAAACAATTAAAAGATTTATCATTAACTATTAAAAACCTTCATATTAACCCACATGAAAAAGAGAAAGAAAATGAGAAATTGAAAAAAGATATCATTCTGGAAAAAGAAGCCCATAATCATTTATCTGTAATTAATCATGAAAACAAAAGTTATTAAATAATTAAATAAATAAAAGTAAAGGAAAAAAAGAAAAAAATATGGCAATCCAAAACATTAACAATAATACTCTGAAAAGAAAAAGAATAAGAATATCTAAAAAAGGTTCATTCATCCTTTTAGGTGTTTGTAGTCTTTTAATTATCGTTTTAGGAAGTTATTTTTACATGACGACCAAACCTCAAATAGAAACGAATATCTTATAATACCTTGTCAACAAGAAAATAAGGATTTAACTTCTTTAGAAATTAAAATGAAAACTCTCCAAGAAGAATTAAACAAAGAAAATTTAACTCCTGAAACTAAAAATAATTTAGAACAAATTATGAAAAAACAACAAGAAAAACAAACAAATTTAAAAAATTTCATTACTTTTCAAACTTATATGAATCATTTAGAAACTGATATTCAAGAATGTGAAAAAGAATTAAAAGAAAATGAAGTTAAAAAGGAAACTTCTTTAGCTAAAAAACATCAGCTGGCGGAAAAAAAATTAACTAAAGAAAAAGAATTTTTAGCTTTAAAAGAAAAACAAAAATTATTCACTGAAAAAGATGAATTACAAAATGATATTTTAAAAGATTTAAAAGAAAAATTAAAAAAACCTAATTTAACTCCTGCCGATAAAACTCCTTTAGAAACCAAACAAACAGAAATTGAAAAACGTATAATAGAAATCAATCAAGAAATTAATAATTTAATTACTAAAATGCAATTAAAAAATAAAATTGAAGCTTTAACAGAGGACATAGAAATGGAAAAAGATGAAGCTTTAAAACAACTTTTTATCAAACATAAAGAAATTTGTCAACAACAATTAGAAACTTTAAATTAATTGAAAAACAAATTTTCTTTTTGGTTGTCTCTTTATAGTTTATGTTTCTGTTTTTATTTAGGCATTGGAATTGCTTATTATTATTTATCTCCTCAAGAAAAAATAATATCTCCAAAAACTGTATTTTCTGAGATTTCAAAAGAAAAAGAAATACTTTTAAACAATAATTTTCAACCAGCTTCTTCAGAAATTGATCGTTTTTATTATCAATCCGTTATACCTATTAAAAAAGAACACTTAGAACATTTAGAAGTTTATGATGTTTATTTAGGTGAAAATACAGGGATGAAAGAAGTTTTGGGTTGGTTAAAATATTTTTTTCCTTATAAAAAATTTGAAACTCATTTTAGTTATGCTTTATATAATACTTCTGATATTGATAACCAAGTATCTTTTAATTTTCGGATTAAAGAACCTCCTCCTGAAAAATTTTTATTAGCTTATTTTGAAGGAGGAAGTAGAGAGGGTCAAAATGATAAGTATACTTTAGAAGATTTAAAGAACATGGGTAATGGAGCTTCTCATTTATATTTCTTTTGGAGTATGAATAAACCTTATTCTCCCCAACCAATACCTTTTATTCCTGAAAATTACCATTTAGAAATTATTTATGATAAAGGAACTAATTTTGGAGGACCAAGTTATTTGGCAATCGATAAAATCGTTATTAAAGATATTCAAAAAGATAAGATTTTTGGTGTTTATCCGATTAATCAAAAAATTAAAGAACCTTTCGTCATCTTTAATTATGATTTTAAATTAAAATTTCCTTTTTATAATTACGAACAAGAAGGCGTTTTATGGAATACTAATCATATTAAATCTTTAAAAAAAATTGATTTATATGAGAAAAGAACAGGACAACATCGAACTTTATATTATGATGTCGATGAATAATTCAAAAAAGAAAGGAGGCTTTATATGACTCTTATGAAAAAAATTTATTTTAGTTTTTTAATTTTTTTAAGTTTTTTAATTATAGGATTGAGTCTTTATTATGGGTTAAATACTAACAAGGTTGTTACTAACAAGAATACATCTCCTCTTAATAATGTTGAAAATCAAGAAACTTTATCTTTGTTAGAAAAAAGATTAAAAGATTTAGAAGCGGAAAATCAACAAAAAATAAATGAAGCAGAACAAATTAATACTCAAGATAAGCTTTTATCAGAAGAAATCCGTTTAAAAATGGGTCAATTAAGAGATTATATGGTTCAACTAGGTTATTTACAAAAAGCAATTCAAACTCAAGAAGAAGAACTTAAAAAAGAATTATTATCGGTTGATGAGAAAAAAATTTTAGAACAAAAAATGAAAGATTTAAAAAGTCAACATGCCGACATTCAAACTAAGAAAGACCAATTAAATCAAGCAACTTTGACTTTAATCGAAGAAAGAAAAGCGTTGCATCAAAAGAAAACTGAAAATGAAACAACTATTAAGGAACAAAAAAAAGTTTTCACTCAAGTAACTCAATTAAAAGACTTTGAAGAAGAAATTAATCTTTTAACTGAGGCCATGAATTATAATGAAGCGGAAAAAAAACAAATTCAAAGTTTATTAATTCAAAATGAAAATAATGATGAAGAAATTAAAAAATTAAAAAAATATCAATTATTTTTAGATCAACAATTATTATCTTTTGATCAAAGAATTAAAAAAATTGAAAGAGAAATGAAAGCTTTCAAAGAAAATACGCCTCTAGAAGAAAAGAAAAAGAAAAAAACATTTCAAGATGTTTATGGTATGGAAGAAGAAAAAGAACAATTCGCTAATATTATTCATTATTTTAATGCCAAAAAACATATTATTGGTTATCGGAATTTAAAACCCATGGGTATTTTATTATATGGACCTCCTGGAACAGGAAAAAGTCATTTAATGGAAGCATTAAGCGGTGAAGTAGACGCTCATTATATTTCTGTCGATCCTTCTCAATTTGATAAAACCTATGTCGGAGAAGGTAATGAAGAATTAGAAAAGATTTGGGCCGAAGCTGAATCCCATGAGAAAACAATTATCTTCATTGATGAAATTAGTGGGTTAGCGAATCGTGAAGATAAAAACGCTAATCAAACTTCTAAAAACATTATTAATAATTTATTATTAAAATTAGATGGTTTTAAAAGAACTGATAAAAAAATTATTTTAATGGGTGGTACTAACCATTTAGAACAAATTGACGGCGCTTTAAGAAGTCGTTTTCAAAAAGAAATTAAAATAGATTCTTTTAAAAAAGAAGAAACACCTGGTTTTTTAAAATGGTTTATGTTAAAAAATAATTATCGTTTAAGTTATCACGATGTTAATCATTTAGAAAGTTTAGTGACAAGAGCTTATAAGCATTTAGAAAAAATTAATAATGAAGCTCAAGAAGAAGCTCAAAAAGAAGCTCAAGAAGAAGCTCAAAAACATAAAATAAATATAGAAATCAAAGAGAAAACTTTATCCAATCGTGATTGGGTTAAATTAGTAACGGAAGCGGCTACGAATTATGACCGTTTCGCCTTTGAAAATCAAAATCATGAAGTCATGTTATCTTCTGATTTAGATGAAGCCTTAGATAATCTTTTAGGAATTAAGAAAACTAAAGGAGAAATCTTAGCTTATCGTAAAGAATGCGAAGATCAATATAAAGAATGGAAACAAGGAACTTTAAAATATTTAGAACCAAATAAAGATAAGACACCTATTCAAAAAACTTATATTTTGAGTCGTTTCAACGGTTTCGATCAATGTCAATACAAAGATAAAATTCCTAAAGATTTAGCGCCTTTTATTAGAGAACCTTTCAATAATTGGTATTATACAAATAAAATGCCTCCTTATAAAGGTCTTGGAGGTAGTGAAATGAGTTATTTTGTATGTTCACAGTTTGATATAGATAGTTTAAGTAAGGAAGATTCTAAATTTAACAATTCTTTTATCAGTATCGACGACACTATCCAAATGAAATACAAAGGTCCTAAATATTTATTAGAAGAAGATAAAGACTTTTACGTCAATGAAGTTCGATGTCCTTTACAACAAAATAAAAGATGGGAAAAAGGTAGAAACGCTACTTACTACCTTCACTTTAATCCAAAAAAACAATATATTACTTTATATACAGAGAAAATGAATACCAAAGAAAAATAAAAACAATTTACCACAAAAAGAGAGATGAAAAAAAACAACTTTTAATCAAAAATTCCTTTATAATAAAAAAAGATTTTTGATTTAAAAGAGAATAGAGGCTTTTTGTGGTTTTACCATTTTAAATATCAAAAAGAAAACCAACAAAACGCTCTCAAATAATAATGAGGGCTTGACTTGTTGGTTTTCTTTTTGAATACCTCATTGAAAAAAATATTCAGCCAAAACAAAAAAATTTAATTTAATTTTCATAAAAAATTTAGAAACAATAAAATAGAGGTTAAAATAAACTATAAATTCTCTCTATGAGAGGCAAAATAACTTAAATAAGACATTTTTTTTAATTTTAAGTAGAATACTATTACTAGATACTTTTTAATAAAGAATAGACACCTTTAAAGCTGTCATTTTTGATGATATCTTAAAATTAGACCGAACATTCCGCCATTTTTAATTATTTTGTTATTTATTTAATTTTTTTAATCAAATTTATATAAAAAAAATTGATTAATAAATATTTTTAAAAATCTTGAATCTTGTTTTTTTTAAAATTTTAAATATTTTTAAAAATCTTGAATCTTGTTTTTTTTTTTTTTTAAATCTTGCTTTTTTTTAAATTTTTTTAAAAAAAATATTTGACAAAATATATATTTTTTGTTATAATAAAAAAACAAGATTAAAGATTTTTAAAAATAATATATATATATTATTTTTTTTTTTTTTTAACATATGTTTTCTTTTTTTCTTTTTCTTTGGTTCTTTCTTTTTCTTTTTTTCTTTGTTTAGTTAAATTTTTTAAAATAAATTTATAAAATTTTTAATTTTTACTTGACATTTTATTTTTTTTATGTTACGATAATAGTAATTAATAAATAGTTTACTTTTTTAATTTTTGAACTTTCCAACTGGTTCTATTTTGATGGAACACAACCCATATATTGTTTGAACTTTGCTGAAATAAATGTTAACCAATCAAACCTTAATTCTAAGTTTTTAGTTATAAAACGAATTTAAGGAGTATAATCTTTCCAACAGCTGTCATTTAATACACAAATAATATTCATATTATCTGTTGCATTTAAATAACAATCGCTTTTATTCCAAAATCCATTTGCACCTTCTACATCCTTTACCATCATATTAGGTGTATTATCAGGTTTATTAGTTTTTATTAAATTGTAATTAGCTTTGGAAACATCAAAATTATGTTTGTGCTTAATTTCCCCGTTACTATCATATTCTAAATTATATAAATTCTCTCTCCCATCAGTCCATTCAATAGGGAACATATTTAAATCGTATTTGATTAAATTATTTTCAAAATCTTTTCTATGAAAATAATTGATTTTTCCACTGTGGTTTTTTTCTTTTGCTTTCATATTAGAAAATAATTTATATTCTCTTATGGTGTTTCCTTTTTTATCTTGATTAAGCACTTAATAACAGCAAATCAAAAAAAAAATTAAAAAGGGGGAAACCCCTTTTTTTTATTTTAAAAATCAATAAAGGTAAAAAAATAAAATGTTAATTGAAAAAATCAAAAACGAATTAAAAGAAAAAACAAAATTAAAAATGCAAGCAATAAAAAAATTAATATTCAAGACATAAAAAAAATAGAAATGATTTATATTTTAAAATTACTAAATATTATTAAACCAACAGCAACAAAAGACGTAAAATTTAATTGTTTATATCATGACAGTAAAAGCGGTATAAGCTGTGATATAAACAATAATAATAATGTTTATTGCTGGGATGTAATAAAGCATGGGACGTTATAGAAATTTATCAAAAAAAACGGGTCTTGATTTTAAATTTGCAATTTTTCATTTAAATTATTTTTTAGAAAATTATTATAAAACAAATCAAATACAAAATTATTACAAAAAAAATAATAAACAAAAAGAAAAAAAGACAACGCGAAATTAAAAGAAAATAAAAACAATACGAATTATAAAAAAGAACATAAAAACGAAATACAAGAAATAAAAAAAGAATTACAAACATATTTTAAAAAACAAATAATCAAAGATAAAACATTAGAAAATAAAAAAAACGAAACGCGAAAATTAAAAGAAAAACAACAAATAAAAATTAAACAAGAAATCAAAAAAAATTATTCTCCATTTTTTAATGTCATAACTGATTTTTACCATGATAAATTAATGAATAATACACAAGTATTAAATTATTTATTAAACGAGCGTAAATTATCATTGGAAACAATCAAAAAATTTAAATTAGGTTATAGCAACAAAGACAATACAAAATTATTAACATATATTAAAAATAAAAAAATGGATATTAATTTTTTTTTAAAAACGTTTTTAATATATAAAAATTATTATAAAAATATAAAAAATGATAATGACTTTATAAAACAATTTTTTTTATGTGATGCACTCAATGACTGTATCATAATACCAATAATGCAAAATCAAAACACATATCATTTTTACAAAAATAATTTTAATAAAAAAATTACAAGATACACACCAAAATATAAATCACAAATCAATTTTAGCAACACAGATATATTTTTAATTTGTTATGGATTTACTGAGGCGCAAGATACAATTTTAAAAACTAAAACGGCCATCATCCACGAGGGATTTTTTGATGTTATAAACTGTCATAACAACAACATTAAAAACGTTATAGGATTAATTACAATAACAAAATTGTTAAGTAATTTTATGTTAAATTTTTTTAAAAAAAAACGACATAAAAATTATAATCGCATTAGATAATGACAAGAGCGGAACAGCCAACGCAAACCGCTTAAAAACGCAATTAAACAAAAACAATATTAAAAATGAAATAAAAAAAATACACCCTCGTTATCTTTGTAAAGACGCCGACGACATTTTAAAAAAATACGATGTAAAAACATATAAAAAAATATTTTTAGAAAATAAAGGAGAATAAAAAAAATGTATAATGAAAAAGACTATAAACCGTTAGAAAAATACGAGGACGAAAAAATAAAAAATGATTTTTTAATAGAATTATACGAAAACGAAAACGAATTAAAAAAATTTTTTGTAGATTTAGAAATAAACAAAAAAAATAAATCAACTATAAAAAAAATACAAAATTTATATGTAAAAATTGCAATTTTAAAATCAATGATAACAAGCTTAAACGGTTTTTTTATAGGTGGCAAAAAACATATAAAAAATATGTTATTAAAAATTAAAAATGAAATTCAATTTTTAAAAAAATAAAAAAACGCGCATTAAAAATTAATATAAAAATAATTTACATAAAAATTAATTTTTATTATATTTTTAATAATTCGCTTAAATTTAAATCAATTAAAATTTTTATATTTTTTTATTACAAGACTACAAGACTTTTTTTATAAGATTATTTATATAAAAAATAATTTTATATAAAAAATTAATTTCATATCAAAAATAATTTTTATATAAAAAAAATTAATTTGATATGAAAAAAAATAATTAAATAAAAATATTAATAAATACAATATGCATTTAAAAAAAATTAAATAATTTTTTTTATATAAAATAACAAAATAACAAGCAAAAAAAAGAACACAAAACATTTAAAAAAAATGCTTGTGTTCTTATTTCACTTGTTATATTCAAGGGGGCGCTCTCTTATAAAATAAAAGTACGTAAATACGTATAAATTATTTTTAGTTAAAAAAAATGAAATGTATAAAATAAATAAAAAAAATTTTTTTTAACTAAAAAAAAAAAAAAATAAAATATCTACTTAAATTATAGCATAATTTATGTTGTTTAAACATTAGAAAAAAAACAAAATATATAAAAAAGTTAAAAATTTTTATATAATGATTTTTCGGGCAAAAAACATAAAAAATATTTTTTTTAAAAAAATGCTTTGTAAAAAAAATATAAATAAAAACTGCTTTATAAAAATAAAACACACATTTTATTTAAAAAATAAAAAAATATAATTTGTATTTTTATTATAAACTGAAAAAAAATTTTTAATAAAATAAATATAAAATATATAAAAATAATTTTTAATAAAATATTTTGTAATATAATTTTGTAAAAAAAATAAATGTTGATGTCTAAATGGTTTATGTTAAAAAATCCTCCGCGCTGTTTTTTTTTTTTTTTTATTTCAAAAAATAAATAAAAAAAAAAAAAAGATTGTAAACCGCTTAACAATCTTTTTAAAAACATAACAACACAAATTTTACAAAAATACAAAATAACAAAAAAATAATTTTTTATTAAAAAAAATTAAAAATATTTAAAAAATGGATTTTATAGAATACAAAAAATAAAAGTAAATTAGATTTTACAAAAATAAAAAAATTTATAAATGGTGTTAAAAATTTATAAATTTTTTTATAAAAATATTATATGTTAAAAAAAAATAATATACAAATATAAAAATAAAAAGAAATGTAAAACACCTCTTTTTACATTTCTTTTATATAAACATTATATATTAAAAATTAAATAAAAACATTAAAAAAAAGATATAAAAAAATGAATTATAATATATTAACAAATTTTAAATATGAAAACCAAGAAAAACAAATTTCATACGATAAAAACATAACATTAATGTTAAACTGGGAAAACAACGACGTTAACAATAAAATTAATTTTATACGTAGAATAGGTATAACAACATATGGAAAAGAGGCACAAGCAAAAGAAATATCATTTTTAGCATATAAACATATTATAGACAATGCAAATTTTAAAAAAGAAATTTACAAAGAACAAAAAGAAGCATGGTAAGACGTCATAAGATATTTACAATATCAATACGAACAAAAAATAAATACAAAAGACATAAGAACATTAAAACAATTTTTTTATGAAATGACAAACGACGAAAAAATAAAATTTATTTTAGAAAATAAAAAAATTGTAGATGCTAAAACAATACATATAATTTTAAGAAAAAATAACAAACGCGACATTAACCGAGTATTTAAAAAAATATGTTATGTAAAAGCTAACTGGGGTATAAAATTCGGTAATGGGTATGTTGTATCATTAGCAACAAAAACAACAACCCAAGAAAAAGAACAACAAAAAACAAATTTAAAAATAAGTACTGACAATATGAAAATGAAAACATTACATAATATTTTTTATACAAAAAAAATAACTTTTTTAACAACAACATTACCAGCATTTATTACAAAAGACGGAAAAAGGATTTTAAACCAAGAAACAACCGACATAAACAAAATAATTAAAGCAAGAAAACATTTTATGTTTTTATTAAATAAGGAATTAATAAAAAATGGTTATAGTAAAAAATTTATAAAAAAAGTTTTGAAATCAATCAAAGTACTAGAAATTACAAAAAACCAAGCATGGCATAATCATATTGTATTTTTAAACATTGATTTATTTCAAGCATTAGGGCATAAAACAACGCATATAAAATACAAAAAATATAATTCAATAATATAAGCCCTCGCATTTTTGAATTATGGTTTTTAGCTGTAAAAAAAGTATATTCAAAAATAGAAAATCCAAACACAGTAAGCCAACATTTAAGAATATATAACAAAGTTAAAGAAACAACAAAAAACGGCGAAAAAATAGAAATAACAAAAGGCTACGAAATAAAAGAAGGTCAAAAAAATTTATTTGAAACAAAACAAAAATACGAGGACATTATTACAAAATATTTAAGCCAATATTTAGGAAAGGCGAGAGATTCAAAAATAAGAGGGAAAGGCCGTCGGCTTTTTTCATTTTCTACAAACTGCGAAAACCCACCGAGACAAAATATAATTATTTATTTAACAAAAAATAAAATAAAAAATATTTTCAAAAAAACTCGGTTATGAATTTAAAAAGGTTTTTTATTATGATATGTTAAAAGTAAAAGGATATATTAATACATTAGCATTAAAAATTATTTTAAATGAAACTTATGAACCAGGAAAAACAATTTTAGATATTGGAAATGATGAAATAAATTACTACAAAAAAAATAAAGGCGTACATGCCTTTATTGGTAGGAAAATTTATTTTACAAAAACAACATTTAAAATATAACATAAAAAAACAATTTAAACATAGAAACCATTTAAAATATAACATAAAAAAATAATAAAAACAAATATAAATATTTTAAGTGGAAAAAACACCCTTTTTAAAAGGGTTATTTTTGTTGTATATATTTTTTTTATTTGCAAAAAAAATAAAAAAAATATATAATATTAATAAATAAGTAATGAAAAAAAACAAAAAAATAAATTATTTTTTAAAAAAAATATTTTCATGAAAAAAAACAAAATTACTAATTTTTAAAAATAAAACCAATTTTAGGAAAAAAAACACCTCTTTTTTTCCTTGATATATTAAATAAGGTTTTAATAATGAAGGGCCTTGTATTAATATTTGCCCTGGTTTTCCATCTTGTCCTTTGTCTCCGACTGGTCCTTTTGTTTCTTGGTTTCCGTTTGTTTCTTGATTTTCATATTGTACTTTGGCCTCTTGGCTTCCATCTTGTCCTTTTATTTCTTGGTTTTTATTTTCTACATTAGTTGCTTGGTTTTCGTCTTGTTGTGGAAGATTTAATTTAATTGTAATTTTGTCTACTGTTTCGTTTACTATACTATCTTTCTTATTTAATAATGCTCTATGTATATCTTTATCATTAAGTAAAGTATGTATTCCATACCAAACTAACAAAACCGCTATTATTAAAAAAGTTAAACAAGGAATATAACTAACTTTATTTTTTTTGTTTTTTATTTTTTCGTGTGTTTCAATAAATGAATCTTTATTATCATTATTATTAACATTATTATTTTCATTATTTGGCATTATTATATTCCCCTTCTTTAATATTTTTAAAAGATGTTAACATTAAATCAATAATGCTTCTAAACCATCTATACTACTTAAACCACCACTAAGTACGCCTACGCCTATTGCTAAACCTGCACCAAGAACTAATGCGGTTGTTGTTTTTGCATCGGGAAGGGCTCTACCTATATTTTCAAATGCGTCTTTTGCTGCGTCTAGTCCATCAATGGTGTAAAGTCTCGAAATATCGTTATAGGATTTTGTGTAATCTCTTTCATTCTTTGTTAACATTTTATTAGCATTAGATAGCATTTCTTCGTACATTTCTTGTTCTTATTCTAAATTTTTAATTTGTAGATCAATGTTTACGATTTTTTGAACTATTTTTTCTAGTCTTTCAGTTTGAAAACGTTGTAAATCAGGATGTCTAAAATTTAATTTATCTATTGTAGAGGTTAAATTATTACATTTTATTTCTAATGGGTTTTTTTGTGATTCTAATGAAGGATATTGATTTTTGATTTCTTCGATTTTTTTGTTTAGTTCGTTGGTTACTTTTCGAAATTCTTGGATACGTGGTTCATAACTTTAGTAATTAGTTTTTGAGAATTGCTTTTATGGTAATTTTGAAAAAACGTTTATTCCGGGTCAGTTCCTTCAAAAGTATAAATACTTACAGGAATGAAACTAGTAATAAAAATTAAATCTTCTTTTGGTTTTATATTTATTTGTCTTTCTTTTGTTTCGAAAAATTTAAAACGATAATTCATAAATTTGATTTTATTTTCTTTAATTATTTCATTAATGTTATTTTCAAAATTTATAAAATCAGTTTTTTCGAAAATACTTATAGGTAAAGTAGAGACGATTCCTTTAATTTTATTTTTTGATAATCCATTTTTTTCTAATAAATTTATAAAAACTGCTGCATTCCCTTGGATTACTGTTAGGCCAGGATATTCTTTTCTTAAAAAATCACATAAATGCCAATGCCATTCAATGCATATTATGTTTTCTACTCCAAATTTTTCTATTAAGTATTTAGTGACATTTCCAGTTCCGGCTCCTAATTCTAAAATTTTATATCCTTTTTCTTTTAGCTCGGATTTTTTTAAATTAGAAATATTTGTAAAATATTGGGACATTTCTTGTGTTTCTGGAAAAATACCAGATCCTGAATTTGATTCTGAAAATAATGATGTAGCATGTTTCCATTCTTTGTAATTAAAAGTAATGATAGATAATGACAACATAGTTAATATTAATACAAATACTTTCAAAAAGAAATATTTTTTCATTTTTTGAAAACAGATAATTATGCTAGTTAAATATGCAAAAGAGATTATGATTTGTATATAAGGAATTAGAAAATATGTTTCTATTTTGTTATCATAATTAATTAATTGTTCTTTTAAAAATGTTGCGATACTAATATAATAATATATTAAATTTAAAATAAAATTAATTATTAAATAAAAGATAAAATTTAATAAAATAGGTATTATCATTTTCCATGAAACTTTAAATTTATTTGAAAAATAAAAAAATAAAAATATAGACGGAAGCAAAAGAAATTCTAAATAGTAAATAATTAAATTAAAGTATTTTATATTAGAAGGGTAAATATTTAGATCTCTTATAAAAGAACGAAAACAAAAAGTATTTATTAAAATATTTATTAAAGAACATAATGCTATAAAATTAGTTATTTTATATTTTTTATTATTTTTATTCTCTTTTAGTATTATAAAAAATAATGATAAAATAGTTAATAGACTGTATTTAGAAAAAGATATGAAATGATACCATTCTAAATTAGGTAAAGGTAAATATTTTGACGTTTGATTAAAATTATAAATTTTAAAACTATGAAAAAAATCTAAACATAAAATCGAAACAGTTAAGATTAATAAAAAATAAAAAAATTTATTTTTTGAATTTTTTATATTTTCTATGAATGATGTTGTTATGGATGTTTGTTTAAACATTATATATTTTCCTATTATGCCTTAATCTAATATTTTCCAAACAGTATAAAATAATATAATTTATATATTATATACATTTATATACATATAATTACATAAATAAATGTACTATACATATATAATTATAAATGTAAGTTAATATTTTATAATTTAAAATTTTTTGAATTATATAAACAAAGTAATACATATGTTATAAATAAATATTTAAAAGACTAGGTAAGATAAATATGCAAATTAAAAAAATAAATGATGATTTGATTCAGTATCATTTTGAAATAAATAAAGATGATTTTGATGTTTTTGTAGAAGAAATTTATAATAAAGTAAAATCTAAAGTAGAATTAAAAGGTTTTCGAAAAGGTTTTGTAACAAGGGACATGTATGAAAAGCATTTTGATCCACGTTCTTTATATGATGATGCTTTTTCATTTTTAGTTCAAAAAAAATTAAAAAAAATATTTGAACAAAATAAAGAATATGATATCATTGGAGAACCGAAAATAATTAATTTTAATCCAGAAGATTTACTTAAAAAAAAGGATTTTTTTAATTTTGGCATAGAATTTATGTTAAAGCCAGAAATTAAAGTATGTAATTATAAAAACATTCCAGCAAAAAATTATAATTTAGAAATTACAGATGAAGAAGTTGAAAAAAAGATAGATGTTTTATTTAAAAATGATCCTATTTTAGAATCAAAAGAAAAAGATTCATCTTTAGAATCAGGAGATTTTGCTATTTTTGATTTTAAAGGTTATTTAAATGACCAATTATTTGAAGGCGGATCAGCTACTAATTATACTTTGGAAATTGGTTCTAATCAATTTATTCCGGGTTTCGAAACAGGAATGATAGCTTTAAAAAGAAATGAAGAAAAAGATATTAATATTTGTTTTCCTACAGATTATGCAAAAGAAGAACTTGCCGGAAAAGAAGTTGTTTTTAAAGTTTTACTACATGATATCAAAAGAAAAAAAGATGTCGTTTTAAATGATGAATTAGTAAAAAGTATGAAATTTCCTAATATCAATAATGTTTCAGAGTTCAAAAAGAAAATTAAAGAAGAATTAGAAATTCAAAAAAAATATGAAGTAGAAAACAAAAGAAAAGAAGAGATTTTAGAATTTTTAGTTCAAAAATCTAATTTAAAAATTTCTCAGTTTTTGATAGATGAAGAAGCCAAAAATTTAAAAAAAGAGTTAGAAGAAGAATTAAAATCTAAAAAAGTAAGTTTAGAAGAATATTTGAAACAAACAAAATTAGACGAAACAAAATTTTCACAAGAAATGCAAGAACAAGCTTTAAATAAAATTAAATTGAATTTTTTATTAGATGAAATAGGAACTAAAGAAAAAATAGAAATTAGTTCTGAAGAATTAGAAGCAACTTGTCAACAAGTAAGTACCGAATATAAAACAGATATTCAAATAATCAAAACAAATTCATATTTTGTTAAAAATATAAAAGATTATTTAATAAGACAAAAGGTTGTTGATTTTTTAGTAAAAAATAATGATAAATAATTAAAAATTTGTATATAAAAAAATTAAAATTTTATTTTAATTTTAAAAATTTGATAAAAGGATTCGAAAATTATAATGATTAAGAACGATAAAGAGTTAGAAATTAATTTTATCCCTGAAGAGTTATCTGCTATCATTGTTAGAGATACTGTTCCGATCCCTTTTAATGATTTAAGGATTGAAGTAGGTAGAAATTTTTCTATAAATGCTTTAAATTATTCTGAATTTAATAAATGTCCTTATGTTCTTGTTTTATTACAAAAAGATTTATTTCAAGAAAATCCTAAAATATCTGATATAGAAAAATTTGGAGTATTAGCAAAGGTTTTAGTTTCTATTAAAATTAATGATGAACTTTATAAAGTCAAATTACGTATTATTAAAAGAGTTCAAATTAAGAAAATATCAAAAGAAAAAGATGTATATTTTGCTAAATATAAAGAGTTACCGATTACTTTTGGGGATTTGAAAGAAGAAAAAACTCTTATTAAATTAATAATGGAGAAAATAGCTTCTAATATTAATCAACTTTTTTTAATTTCAGAAACTACTTTTTTAAAACAAATAAAAGATGGAATTACAACTGAAAAAGCCGCAGATTTAATTATTTTTGCTTTAAAAATTGAAGAAAAATATAAATATAAATATTTAAAAGAGCCTAATTTAAACAAAAGACTTATTTTAATTTTACAAGATATTGAAATAAAATTAGATTGCATAGATTTAGAAAATAAAATTAATGCAGAAGTCAAACGTAGTATCGACGAAAATCAAAAAGAATTTTATTTAAGAGAAAAAATGCGCGCCATTCAAAATGAGTTAGGTGATAAAGCTAAAAAAGAAGAAGAAATAGAAGAATTAAGAAGAAACATTAATATTTCTAAAATGCCTAAAAATATAAAAGTTAAAGTATTACAAGAACTTTCTCGTTATCAATCGATTTCTTCTAATTTGGCAGATTCCTTTGTTATTCGTAATTATTTAGATTTTGTTATCGCTTTACCTTGGGGAAAAATAAGTAAAGATGTTGATGATTTAAATAAAATAGAAACAATTTTAGAAAAAAATCATTACGGTTTAAAAAAAGTCAAAGAACGTATTATAGAATATGCAGCTGTTAAAATAATGACTCAAAAAAATCCTCAAACTATTATTTGTCTTGTAGGTCCTCCTGGAGTTGGAAAAACTACTTTGGCTATTTCTATAGCTGAAGCTTTAGGTCGTAAATTTGTTAAACAATCTTTGGGTGGTTTACAAGAAGAAAGCGAAATTAAAGGCCATAGAAAAACTTATGTTGGAGCAATGCCAGGCCGTATTTTAAGTGGTTTAAAAGATTCTGGAGTAATGAATCCCGTCTTTTTATTAGATGAAATAGATAAATTAGTTAATAATTATCAACATGATCCTGGTTCTTCTTTATTAGAAGTTTTGGATCCGCAACAAAATGAAACTTTTACAGATTTTTATTTATCAGAACCTTTTGATTTATCTAAAGTTTTATTTATAACAACTGCTAATGATTTAAGTAATATTTCAGAACCTTTAAAAGATCGTTTAGAAATTATAGAATTGAATTCTTATACAGAACAAGAAAAAGTAGTTATCACTCAAGAACATTTAATACCTAAACAGTTAAAAGGTCACGGAATTAGTGAAAAAAATTTTTTTATAGATAAAGAAACAATTCTTTTTTTAATTAGACATTATACTAAAGAATCTGGAGTTAGAGAATTAAATCAAAAAATTGCCACTTTGGTAAGAAAAACAGTTAAAGAAATTTTGCTTAATAAAGTGAAACAAATTAAAATAGAAGCTAATAATATTGAAAAATTTTTAGGAAAAATTATTTATCAACATTTATTAATGAATAATAAAGATCAAATTGGAGTTGTAAACGGATTAGCTTATACTTCTTTTGGCGGAGATATTTTACCTGTCGAAGTTACTCATTTTAAAGGTAGCGGAGAATTAGTTTTAACAGGATATTTAGGCAAAGTTTTAAAAGAAAGCGCAATGACATCTTTTAGCTTTTTGAAATCTAATGCTGAAATGTTAGGTATCGAATATAGCGTTTTCAAAAATAATGATTTTCATATTCATTTTTTAGAAGGAGCTATTCCTAAAGATGGTCCTTCGGCTGGCATTACCATAGCTACTTGTATTTTTTCAGCTATTCAAAAGAAATTTGTTCGAAAAAATATTGGAATGACTGGCGAAATTACTTTAACCGGCTCTGTTTTACCTATAGGCGGTTTAAAAGAAAAAGCTATCGCCGCTGATAGAAGTGGATTGAATGTTATTTTTATTCCTAAAGATAATTTAAAAGATTTAGATGATATTCCTGAAGAAGTTAGAAAAAAAGTAGAAATTATTGTTGTTGAAAATGCTCAAGATGTTTTTGCGAAAGCTTTAATTTAATTTGAAAAAGCGAGGTTTGTAACAATGTCATATTTAACAGCTTATTATATGTATATTAATTGTGTTTTAATAATTTTAGGAGTTTTATTTACTACAGAAAAAAGTATAATAGATATTTTTTCAGAACAATACGGAAATCATAGACCTGATGGCACGCAAGTTGTTTTGAATCGTTTTATTTTTTGTTTAGTTTGTATTTATTTTGTTAATTCTTTTTTATATTTGCAACATACTTTAAAGTCTTAGAAAAAATTATTTTTTTGTTTTATTTTTATTTATTTATGATAGCATATTTTATATATTGAAAAAATAATATTAAAAAATATATTTTGGTATTATTTTGATTATGTGTTTTTATAATTAAATTATTTTTTGTGCAGAAAAGGAGTTGATTAAATGATTAAGACTATTGTTCGCAAAGAAGAAACTTTTGATGAAACTTTACGTCGTTTTAAACGTGATGTTTCTAAATCAGGAAATTTAGTGCAAGCTCGAAAAAAAGAATATTATATTAAACCAAGTACAGAAAGAAAAAACCGTAGAAAATTTTCTAAAAAAAAATATTAAATTTTAATAAAAAATTCACCTATAATTTATCAGGTGTTTTTTATTTTTAATAAGGATTTTATCGATTTATTATTAAAATATTTTTTTATATTTAGTACTTTAAATATTAATAACAATTTTCAGAAAAGAAATCATTATAGATGATTATTAAAATACATAACACAACAAAACAAAAAATTCAAAATTTTAAAAAAATTTTGATTTATATTTTTGATTTTATAGAAGACACGAAAAAAATCAATGTTATTTTTATAAATAATAATAAAATGCAAGAAATGAATTTTTATTATCGCCAAAAAAATTATCCTACTGATGTTTTAACTTTTCCGAATACAAATTATGATGATTATTTAGGAGATATCTTTATTTCTTTAACTAAAGTTTTTGAGCAAGCTCAAAAAATAGGTCATAGTTTAGAAAGAGAAGTTGCATTTTTAGTTATTCATGGCTATCTTCATTTAAAAGGATATGATGATGATACCGAACAATCTTTACAAGAAATGATCGATATACAAGAAGATATTTTAAAAAAACATAATATTGTTTAGTAATTTAACATTATTTTTGATTATTAATAGAATTTTATAATCTTTTTGTTCTAAAGGGAGGTTTGTTGTTTGTTTAAATCAGGTTTTATTACTATGATAGGTAAGGCTAACGTAGGCAAATCTACTTTATTAAATTCTTTGTTAGAACAAAAAATTTCTATTACAAGTGATAAACCTAATACTACAAAAAAGAAAATTCTAGGTATTTGTAATAGTCCTGATTATCAATTGATTTTTGTAGATAATCCAGGTCTAATATATAAAAAACAAAGTTTTTTAATTTCTAGAATGAATTTTGTAACTTTCAAAAATATTCAAGAAGTCGATGTTATTTTGTTTTTGGTTGATGAGGAATGTAGTCAAAGGGACAAAGATATTTTGACTTTTATTCAAACATATAATAAGAAAATTATTTTAGTTATTACTAAAATGGATCTTTTCAAAAAGAAGATTTTAATTGATAAAATTATTTTAAGCTATTTAAAATATTTTTCTTTTGAAGCTATTATCCCTTTGTCTAGTGTTAAAGATCAAAATTTAAACATTTTGAAAGAAAATATTATTTCCTTACTAGACGAAAGAGAACCTTATTTCTCTCAAGATGTTGTTACTAATCTTTCGCAAGAAGAATTAATATCAGAATTTGTAAGAGAAAAATTTTTTTATTATTTAGATAAAGAATTACCGCATGTTTGTTCTGTTTATTTAGAAAATTTAACTTATAGTAAAGATTTAGATTCTTTAACAATAGATATTTTAATTTTAGTTTCGAAAGTTAGCCAAAGAAAAATTTTAATTGGAACTAATGGTGCCACATTAAAAAAAATTCGGATTACTGCTGAAAAAGATATTAAGAGATTTTTGAAAAAGAAAGTTTCTTTAAATTTATGGGTTAAAGTAGATACGGAATTGAATATTAGAAAAAAAGTTTTTCATTCTCCTTATGTTTCATATACAAAATAATAAAAAAATATAATGAAAAATTGGTTATTAAATTATGTGCGAAAATATAAACAATATTTCTTTCAAAGATATCGTTAGTTTTATGAAACAAACTGGTTTTGTTTTTCCTGGTAGCGAAATTTATAATGGTTTAGCTAATAGTTTTGATTATGGTCCTTTAGGTAGTTTATTAAAACAAAATATTAAAAAAGCTTGGATCAAAAAATTTTTTCAAGAAAATGAAAAAAATGTTTTGTTAGATAGTTCTGTTATTATGAATCCTAAAATTTGGGAAGCATCAGGACATTTATCTTCATTTATAGATCCTTTAGCTGAAAATAAAGACGATAATAAACGTTATAGAGCAGATAAATTAATTAAAAATCATGATCCTCAGATAAATGTTGATAGTTTAACTTTCCAAGAGATGACAGATTATTTAATTAAACATAAAATTTTAGGAACTAAAAATTGGGCTTCTGTTAAAGAATTCAATTTATTATTTAAAACTTCACAAGGTGTTGTTTCTGAAAGCTCTCTTCCTTTATATTTAAGACCAGAAACTTGTCAAGGTATTTTTGTTAATTTTAAAAATATTTTACATTCTACTCGTAAAAAAATCCCTTTTGGTGTAGGTCAAATTGGAAAAGCTTTTCGTAATGAAATTACTCCAGGTAATTTTATTTTTCGTACTTGTGAATTTGAACAAATGGAATTAGAGTTTTTTTGTCATCCTAAATCATATTATGAGTGGTTTTGCTTTTGGAAAGATTATTCTTATAATTTTCTTTTACAATTAGGTTTTAATATACATAATTTAAAACTTAAAGATTATAACTCTAATGAATTAAGTCATTATGCCAATGCCACTACAGATATTTTATTTCGTTTTCCTTGGGGATTTGATGAATTATGGGGAATATCTTCAAGGACGGATTTTGATTTGAAAGCGCATCAAAAATTTTCACAAAAAGATTTAAAATATCTAGATGTATTAACTAAAGAAAAATATTGGCCTTTTGTTATTGAACCTTCTTTAGGAGTTGAAAGATTATTTTTAGCTACTATAATTAATTTTTTACAAAATGAAAAATTAAAAAATGATACTACAAGAATAGTTTTGAAAATTCATCCTTTTTTATCTCCTTATAAATTAGCTATTTTTCCTTTAATAAAACAAAAACATAATTTTAAAGCTAAAGAATTACAAAAAAAATTATCTTCTTTTTTTGAAGTATATTATGACGAAAATCAAAGTATAGGCAAAAGGTATCGACGACAAGATATGATAGGTACGCCGTTTTGTTGTACTGTAGATGAAGAAACTTTAATCAATGATACAGTTACTATCAGAGATCGTGATTCTTTGGAACAAGAACGAGTGTCAATTGAAGAAATTAAAAAATATGTAGAAGATAAAATAATATTTTAATTTTTTACATAAATAAACAAATGTTCGAATTAATATAAGAAATTAAGTCTTATGAATAATGTAAATAATAATTTGTTTGAGATATTAAATAAAAAAATCCTCATTTATGATTTAATTATTAAAATGGGAATTGTTGCGAAAAAACAAGGCAAAGGTTTTTTCGCTTTGTGTCCTTTTCATAAAGAAAAAACTCCTTCTTTATCTATTTCTCCTGAAAAAAATATTGCTTTATGTATGGGTTGCCGTAAAGGCGGCTCTCCGGTTAAATTTTATTCTCAATTAAAAGATATTCCTACGTCAGAAGCGATACAACAATTAGCTAAACTTTTTAATATTAATTTGCCTAAACAAAAATTAAAACCCGAAGATCCTTTAATTTCTATTTTAAAATCAGCTAATGAATTTTATCAAAAAGCTTTGTTATTTATCTTAGATAGAAAAGAATTTTCAGAGCATCCTTTATTAAAATATTTATTCGAAGACAGAAAATTAAATAAAGAATTAATTAAAGAGTTTGGATTAGGTTATTCTCATAAAAACACAAGTGCTTTAATTAAACATTTAGTTGGAAAACTTAATTATAAATATGAAGATATTTTAAAATTAGGTTTAATTTCTAAAAAAAATGATTCAGATAAATATTTTGATTTTTTTATTAATCGTTTGATGTTTCCCTTGATCGATTTAAACGGGGAAATAGTTGGTTTTTGTGGACGTTCATTAGAAAATAATCAAAATCAAACGCAATTTAATATTCCTAAATATTTATTTAATGGTCATTGTAAAAAAGAAAATTTGTTATATCGTTTTTTTGAACATCAAAAAGATATCCAAAATAAAAAAGAAGTTATTTTATGCGAAGGTTTTTTTGACGTTATAGCTTTTTATAAAATAGGTATGAAAAATGTTGTCGCTAGTTTAGGAACTAATTTGAATCGAATTCAAATAGCATCATTAAAAAAGGTAACACAAAATGTTACTGTCGCTTTAGATTCTGATAATGCAGGAAAAGAAGCTGAGAAAAAAATTTCTTTTTTGTTGAATAAAAATAGTTTTAGAGTTAAGGTTTTACATTTACCTTATAATTTAGATCCGGATGAATATATTTTATCTAAACAAAATAATATAAGTCTCTTAAAACAAAAATTAGAAGAAAGAACTAAAGATTATATTTTTAATCAAATAGAAGAATTTAGAAGGAAAGAGTTAAGAGACAATCAAATAAATTCAAATATTCAAATTTTATTAAAATATCATAATAGAGACAATTTGGAATATTTTCGAAATAAAATAAATGAAAAATATCAAATTCAAACTGATTTATTTTCTTTTATTTCTATTAAAGACACAAACAACGAATTATTACAAAGAAAAAAGGATAAAATTTCTTTAAAAGGAATAATTGGGAGTTATGAAAAAGAAATAAGTATTTTAACTGAATTATTTTTAAATCAAAAATATATTGATTTGGTTATAGAAGAAATTTATAAATATGAAAATATTAATGCCGATGTGATAGATTTGATTCGTAAGATTAAAGATTATTCTATGAAATATTCCAAAGAAGAAGAAAAGAAAAATGGCATAAATATTTCTAATTTTAAAAATGTTTATAAAGAATTTTTAGATCATATGTCGAATTCTGAAATAGTATATAATTTATTATTACAAGTTGAAAACAATGCTATATTTAAACAAAAAAAAAGAATAAAAAGTCAAGAATATTTAAAAGATATTTTTATTCCTTTTCAAATGAAAGATTATTCGACGATTCAACAAGAAATTAAGAAAGAAATACAGATAATTAAAGCTAAAATTAATGAAAAAAATAATAATGATGAAGATTATAGTCCAGAAATAAATAAATTATGGGACGAGTTAAAACAAAAAGAAAAACAATTATTAAATATTCAACAAAATAAATTTGAAAATAAAATAGACTAATTTTATTTTATTAATTATAAAAAATAATTATTATAAATGAATAAAAAGGGAATTTTATGAATTTAAGAAAAAATTTTAAAAAAATCTATAAAAAACATCATTTGAAAATAGAACAAGAAAATCATTCACTTGTTATTACTCCTTTCGAACAAAAGATTCAATGGTTAGAACAATTTTATAAAAATAAAGATTTTTTTAACTCAAGACTTATTAAATCCATAATTATGCATGATAAAAAATTCAAAAATAAAAGGAATAATTCTAGAAAAAAAAATCCATCTAAAAATGATCCTTTTGATAAATTATATTCAACAAATAATGATATGTATAATAAAGAAGAATCTCAAGAAGATTTAAATTTGGAACAAATTTCTAATTCTATTAAAGTAAACGATCCTGTTAAAATGTATCTTAAAGAAATAGGTCAAATTCCTTTATTAACTTTAGAAGAAGAAAAAATAAAATCCAAAATGGTTTATGAAGGGTTAATAGCTAAAAAAAAATTAGAACAATATAAAAAACAAGAAATAGAATTAACATATGAACAAGTACAAGAGATAAATAAACAGATAGAAGATGCTGAAAAAGCTAAAAATAAATTAATCGAAGCTAATTATCGTTTAGTAGTTTCGATAGCCAAACGTTATATAGGAAGAAAGATTTTATTTTTAGATTTAATTCAAGAAGGCAATATGGGCTTGATGAGAGCAGTCGATAAGTTCGATTATACTAAAGGTTTTAAATTTTCTACTTATGCTACTTGGTGGATAAGACAAGCGATTACAAGAGCTGTATCTGATCAAGCTAGAACAATTCGAATTCCAGTTCATATTATTGAAACAATGAATAAAATTTCTCGTTGTTTAGGAAAATTAACACAAGATTTATTACGTAAAGTTGATAATCAAGAGTTAGCTATGAATATGAATATCAAAAAAAAAGAAATTGTGGATATTCAAATGATAGAAAAAGAAACTATTTCTTTAGAAACATCAGCTAGAGAAGAAGTTGATTCTTCTTTAGGAGATTTTATCAATGATCCTAATACTATTTCTCCTCATGAATATATGTTACAAGAAATGTTAAAAAAGACCTTAGATGAATCTTTAGAAGAAGTTTTAACAGATAAAGAAGAACAAGTTTTAAAAATGCGTTATGGCCTTACAGATGGACATATTTATACTTTAGAAGAATTAGGTAATAAATTTGGAGTTACTCGCGAGAGAATTCGCCAAATAGAAGCTAAAGCTTTAAGACGTTTAAGAAGCCCTTCTAAGCAAAATAAATTAAGAACATTGTATAATAATATTATTAAAAAATGAAAAGACTTCTTTTTATCGCTTCTCTGTTAAAAGGTTACAATATAGTTATTGATATCGGCACAGATCATGGTTTAGTTTTAAAAAAAGCATTAGATTTAAAATATATTAAAAAAGGAATTGCTTGTGATAATAAAATTAAACCTTTACAAAAAGCTTTTGAAAATTTAAAAAATTATCCTGTTAAATTTTATTTAAGTGATGGTTTTGATAAAATAAATGATGATTTTGATTTAGCTTTGATTTGCGGAATGGGTCCGCATACTATTTCGCAAATTTTACAAAGATCTCCTTATAAAAAAAAATATTTTTTATTAGGTTGCCAAGGAAAAATTAATTATTTGATTGATTGGTTAAATAATAATAATTTTGATATTTTAGAATATTATAATTTTTATGATAAATTTAGTTATATTTTTTTGAAAGTTTTTCAAAAAGGATAAAAAAATTATTTTTGTTAATAATAAAATGAAAAAAATAAAATTTTAAAGTATAATATAAGTTGATTCCATAAAAAGTTTGAGTAGCTCAGCTGGATAGAGCAACGGCCTTCTAAGCCGTCGGTCGGGGGTTCGAATCCCTTCTCAAACGCCATTATTTTTATTTTAATATTGAATATAAAAATTTAAGAAAAAAAGTTCTTTTATTATCAAATAAATATTTTGTTAAAATTTTTATTTGATAATAAAAAAATAGGAGATATAAAAACATGGCTGTTCCTTTTAGAAGAATAAGTAAAACTGCAAAAAGAAAAAGACGTACACATCAAAAATTAACTAAACCTAACTTAATTGTTTGCCCTGATACTCATAATTTTACTTTATCACATCGTTTAACTGCAAATAGCTCTTATTATAAAGGTAAATTAATTTTAATTAAAAATAAAAAGAAACAAAAAGAAGTAGAATAAAAGATATATTTTTTTGTTGAAATAAAATATTATATAAAGGAAATTATGAAATGAAAGGAAATTATGAAATGAAAAAGATGACTACTAATGAAATTAGACAAATGTGGTTAGATTTTTTTGTTGCAAAAGGACATTATTTAGAAAATTCATCTTCTTTAATTCCTGACTCTTCTGATCCTAGTTTATTATGGGTTAATGCGGGGGTAGTTCCTTTTAAAAAATATTTTGATGGTTCTGAAAAAGCTTTTTGTCCTAAAATAGTTAGCATTCAAAAATGTTTAAGAACAAATGATATTGAGAATGTAGGACAAAATTCTATTCATCATACTTTTTTTGAAATGTTGGGTAATTTTTCAATAGGCGATTATTTTAAAAAAGAAGCGATAGATTTTGCTTACGAATTATTGATATCTGATAAGTGGTTTGCTTTTTCGAAGGATCGTTTGTATATTACTTATTTTTATCAAGATCAAGCTACATATGACTTATGGTTAAAAAAAGGAATTGCTTCAGATCATTTAATTTCTTTAAAAGATAATTTTTGGGAAATAAGTGAAGGACCTTGCGGTCCTTGTACTGAGATTTTTTTTGATCGTGGAGTTGAGTATGATCAAAGAGGTTTAGAATTACTTTACAAAGATATTTCTAATAATCGGTTTGTAGAAATTTGGAATATAGTTTTTTCACAATATAATAGTGAATCAGGGAAAAATAGAGAAACATATCTTGAATTACCAAGTAAAAATATCGATACTGGTTCAGGGTTGGAACGTTTAGCTTGTATTTTTCAAGACAAACAAACTAGTTTCGAAACAGATCTTTTTTTTCCTATTATTCAAAAAATTAGTTTTTTAAGTAAAGTTGAATATTCGAAACACAAAGAAGCTTTTAGAATTATCGCTGATCATATCAAAACTTTAGTTTTTGGTATTGGCGACGGGGTTTTATTCGCTAACGAAGGCCGAGGATATATTTTAAAAAAACTTTTAAGAAGAGCTTTTACTAAAGGAAAAAAATTAGGTTTTCTAAAACCTTTTTTATTTAAATTAGTTTCTGTTGTTATTGATATAATGAGAGAATTTTATCCTTATTTAATTGATAAAAAAGAAATTATTGAAAATATTATCCAAACAGAAGAAGAAAAATTTGTTTTTAATTTAAATAAAGGTCAAAAATTATTTTTTCAATTAGTTGAAAATAATACTCTTTCAGGAGATAATTTTTTTAAACTTTATGATACTTATGGTTTTCCCGTGGATATGATTTATGAATATGCTAAAAAAAATAATATTCATATAGATGAAAAAAAATTTCAAGTTTATTTAGAAGAACAAAAAAAATTATCTCGTGGCGTCCAAAATAATAAATATAGTATGAATAAACAAAATGATCTTTTTTTAAATTTTACTGAAAAAAGCGAATTTGTAGGTTATAATAAGTTTTCGATTCAAACCAAAATTTTAAAAGTTTTTGACGAAGGCATTGTTTTAAAAGAAACACCTTTTTATCCTGAGATGGGCGGCCAAATTTATGACGTAGGAATGATTGATAATTTAGTAGTAGTTAAAGTTACTAAATTACCAAATCAACAAATTATTCATCAATTCGATCGTTCCATTTCTCCATTGATAAATTTTTTTATCGAAGGGCAAGAAGTTACAGCTTCTATTGATATCTTAAAGAGAAAAAAAACTTCTTGTAATCATACAGCTACTCATCTTTTATATGATTCTTTAAAATTAATTTTAGGAGAACATGTTAAACCAAGAGGTTCTGGTTTAAATTCTGATTATTTGAGATTTGATTTTGATCATTTTCAACATTTATCTTTTGAAAATTTAATAAAAATAGAAAACAAAGTTAATGAATGGATTAATCAAAAACATCCAGTTATTATCCAAGAAACATCTTTATTAGAAGCTAAAAAAAGAAAAGTTCAATTTTTAGATAATACCAATTATCCAGATAAAGTTAGAATAGTTAAGATTGGTGATTTTTCGCTTCAACTATGTGGCGGCACACATGTCGTTAACACAAGTGATTTAAAAAAATTTGCTATTGTAGATTATAAAATCATTGGCTCTGGAATTTATAGAATAGAAGCAGTTACTGATTCTAACTTATTTTCAGCTTTAAATAAAAAAATAGAACCTTTTATCTTAGAAGAAAAACAAATTTTTGCTAAAATAGAAGAAATACACAAAGATATTTATTTAGAAGAATTTTTATCAAAAATAAAAAGGATCGCTATTCAGAAAAATTATAAAGACAGTTATGCTTATATTCAAAATTATAAAAATTATTTACAAGTTTTAAGAAAAGAATTTAGTGAATTTAAAAAACAAATTTTACAAAAAAGAAATGAACAAATTATAAAAAAAGCTAAGCAATTTATTCCTGACAAAATAGAGCCTTATTTAATGATTGTTGTCGGTAATCATCACGAACTGACAAATAATGACTTAAAAGTGTTGTTAGATCATCTATTTAATATATTAAAAGTAGATTTTTTATGCTTATGTCAAAAAAATTTAGATCAAGTTTTTATTTTATGCAAAAGTAAAATAATTCATGTAGGTAATTTTATTAAAAAAGTTGTTAAAACAATTAATGGTAAAGGTGGCGGCAATAAAAATTTTGGTCAATTAACTAGTTATGAAGTCGATAGATTTCTTGAATTTAAAAATAATTGGAAAGTGTTTTTATGACTCAAGAAAATGTTTTTTTAGGATTAGATTTAGGAGAAAAAACGTTAGGTATTTCTGTGTCTGAATCTGGTATTATTGTTAATAATTTAAAAACAATTTTTTTTCGTACTAATCAATATCAAGAATTAATTGAGCCTTTAAAAACAATTATTGAAAATTTTAAAGTTACCACAATAGTTTTAGGTTATCCGAAGCATATGAATAATGATGTGGGAGTTAAAGCTCAAATTAGCATTGATTTTTCTAAAAGACTTAAAAAAAATTTTTCTTCCGTAGAAGTTATTTTATGGGATGAACGTTTATCTACTCAGCAATCATATCAAGTATGTCGTTTAAATAATCATAATAAGAAAAAAATAAAAAATTTAAAGGATCAAATAGCGGCAGGCATTATTTTGCAAAATTTTTTAAATTATCGTAATAATAAGTTTGTAAACAATAGTTAGAAGATTTTTATATTATGAAGAATGAAAAAGAAAAATTTTTGCAAAATATTAAAATATATGCTTTAGAACATAATATTCCTATTATTCATGATGAAACTCTTATATTTTTACAAGATATAATTAAAAAAAATAATTTAATTAATATTTTAGAAATAGGAACGGCTATTGGTTATAGTGCTCTTGCTATGAATAATGACAAAAATAATATTCAAACTATAGAAAGAGATTATAATAAATATAAAATAGCTTTAGATTTTTTTCATGAAAAAAAATTTAATATTGAATTTATTTGGTCAGAAGCTCTTTTTTATCAACCTAATAAAAAATATGATTTAATTTTTATTGATGCCGCTAAAGTTCAATATCAAAAATTATTTGAAAAATATAATATTTTTTTAAATGAAAATAAATTTGTTATATGTGATAATTTAAATTTTCATAATTTAGATATTAATAATCCTAAAATTTCAAGAAGTACTAAACGTTTAATCCAAAAAATTAATGATTTTAAATTTTTTTTAAAAAATAATTTTTTGTTTGAAACAACTTTTTTGGATATAGGAGACGGTATTAGTATTTCACGTAAAAAAGTATTATAAGGGATTAAATAAGGAAATAAATATAAATGAATAAAAATAAAAAAAATTATGAGTTAACACAATCAGGAGTGGATCAATTAAAAGTAGAATTAGAACATCTTATAAACGTTAAAAGACATGAAAATTTAGAAGCCATTAAAGAAGCTAGAGAACAAGGTGATTTAAGCGAAAATGCTGATTATAGCGCAGCTCGTGATGAACAAGCTTTTATAGAGACTCGTATTTTAGAAATTCAAAATATTTTAAAAAATGTTAAAATTATTGATACTTATAGTACAAATAAAGAAATTAATATTGGTAAAACAGTTACACTGCAATTTTTAGATAACATGAAAGAACAAACTTTACATTTAGTAGGTGTTTTAGAAGTTAATCCTTTTATGAATAAAATTTCTATCGAATCTCCGATAGGCCAAAGTATTCAAGGTTATCAAGAAGGAGACCAAGTTTTAGTTAAAACAGAAACAGGAAAAAGTTTTAAAGTAAATATTTTAAAGGTTGAATAAAATGATAACTAAACATAAATATTTGCCTAATTTTTATTATGAATCTGTTTTTGATATTCCTTATGATAATTTTTTTTATAAAGATAAAATCAAAGTATTGTTTTTTGATTTAGATAATACTTTATTAAGTTCTAAAGAAAATGAATTAAATTTAAATATTCGAAAATTATTAAAAAGATTAAATAAACGTTTTAAAATTGTAATTATTTCAAATGCTTCATTTAAAAAAGTTCATTATATAGCTAAAAATAATAATTTAGATTATGTATATTTAAATTTTTATCATAAAAAACCTTCTATATGGGGTTTTGAACAAGCATTGAAATTATTTAATTTTCGTTTCGAGGAAGTTATGATGATAGGTGATCAATTAAGAACTGATATCGCAGGAGCTAACAAGATGAATATTATTTCTGTTTTAGTAAAACCTTTAGATAGAAAATATGAATCTTTTAGAACTAAATTAATTCGTTTTTTAATAGAAAAACCTTTTATCAAAAAGATAAAAAAAATTAATTTAGAAGAATATCGAAAAAAATTTCAAAATTTTATTAAATCATAAAAATAATTATCATGAATCCGTTAATAGAGCAAATTTTAAAAAAATTAAAAGAAAACTTTCGAAATGATGATGAGAGATTAAATCATATCTTAAGTGTTTGCAGAAAAGCAGTTCAATTAGCTCGTTTTTATAAAGTTGATATTGAGAAAGCACAAATTGCTTCTTTATTACATGATTATACTAAAAACGAATCATTAGAATTTCATTTATCATTATTAAATAAAACGAAAATTAATAAGTATAAACAAGCTCCTTTTATTTATCATGCTTTTAGTGCAGCTATTTGCGTTAAAAAAGAATTTAATATAAAAGATAGACAAATTTTAAACGCTATTCAAAAACATGTTTGGGGCCATATCAACATGAGTAAATTAGATAAAATAATTTTTATTAGCGACAAAATAGAGGATAATAGAAATTATCCGAATGTTGATTATTTGCGAAAATTATCTTTAGAAAATTTAAATAAAACTATTTATTATTTTTTAAAATTGACTTTTTCATATTATAAAGAAAATAATTTTACAATTTTCTCTGAACAATTAAAAGTTTTTGATTTTTTCAAGAATAAAGTAAAAGATTTGATTGATAACGAATAATAAAGTATGTTGTATATTATTTCTGGAAAATATAAAGGTTTTAAAATTAATTCTGTTTCTTCTATAAAAACAAGAAGTACTTCACATGCATTGAGAAAATCTTTATTCGATACTGTCGGAGAGTTTATTAAGGAAAGTATTGTTTTAGATTTATTTTCTGGATCAGGAGCTTATGGTTTCGAAGCTTTAAGTAGAAATGCTAAACAAGTTTATTTAGTGGATAATTTTTTGCCAGCTTTCCAAATTATTAAAAAAAATATGAAAAAATTAAATTTACCAAAAGAACAAATTAAATTATTTTATAATAATGCTTTTCAAATGTTGAAAAAATTTAATAAAGAAAATTTAATTTTTGATCTCATTCTTTTAGATCCTCCTTATTTTTTTAATTCATATTTGCTTTTATTTTCATATTTAGAAAAAATTACTCATAATCAAAGTTTAATTGTTTTTGAAACCCATTCTAAAACTTTATTACCTTCACGACAAGATAATTTTGTTTTATTTAAAGAAAAAAAATATGGTACTAAAAAGTTATATTATTATCGTAAAAATTATTTCCGTTAATTTTAATTATTATTTATTTTTTTCATTATATTATAATAATAAGTAGAGTATTTTTATTTTTTGAAAAAAATGAATATTTGAAATAAAGAAAGGTTAATATTTATTGTTTATGTCTCAGACTGTAGCTTGTTTATTATTGTTAGTTTTAGGTATTATAATAGGAGCTGTATTGATGTTTTTTTGGTTTAAAAAGTATTTACAAAAAAATCCTCCTATTACAGAAAGACAAATTAAAGAAATGTTTAAACAAATGGGAAGAAATCCTAGCCAAAAACAAATTAAACAGATTATGAACAGTATGAAAAATAATAAGTAAGCAGAGAGGACATTTATGACTTATAGTTCTATAATATTTTTTGTTATTTTTATTACATTTATTTTGATTATTATGAATATTTTTTATGAATTTAATGAAAAAAAAAGGATTAAAAAATATTTATTAAAATGCGATCCATTAGAACAAAATCTTTTAAAATCTATTTTGACAGAGAATAAAACAAAAGAATTTACTTTAACTAAAGATCATTTGATTACTAAAAAATTTATACATCTGAATATAGTTTTAAAAATTAAGGATAACGAAGTTAATAAAAGTAAATTTATTTGTCGTTTAAATATAAAGGTTTTTAATTTAATTTCGAATGATGTTTATTTAAAAAAAATCTATTTATAAAAAAAATAAAAAAGGATTTTAAAAAGTGACCGAATTGAAAATTATAGCTTATCATGACGAAAAATTTAAAGATTTAGGTATTATAAAAAATGGTTTAAAAACTAGGCTAGCTTCTGCTTTAATGAATAGCGAAGAAGACTACAGTCGACCTAACGAACTATTATCTTTATCTTTGATTTGTTGTTTTTATAAAACAATTAAAGCTATTGCATCTATTAGAAAAAAAGATGTCGCGGGCGAAATTAAAGTAAAAATTTTGTGCAATACTTTAAAAGACGAAAAAGGGTTTTATTTTAAAATTGATTTGTTTTGTGGTATCGAAAATTTATCTATTTTAGAAACTAAAGAACTTATGGATTTAACTCATCAAAAATGTCCTGTTTCAAGAATGTTTGATGCATATTCTCATTTTATTTTAAAATCCGTTTTATTCGAAGAAATTTAAAAATATAAAATTTATTAAATAAAATTTTTTTGTAAAAAAAATATATTTTTTGTTTTTAATATTTAAAAAAAGTTTTTTGATTTATTAAAAAATTTTTTGATATTATTAAAATATTTCAATTTATGAAATATAATTTATTTTAAATAATTTTAAATATTTGTTCATTTAGTGATTTTTATATTTAAATTTTATATTTATTTTATATTTAAAAAATTAATAATTGGTATAATATTTAATTATTATGAAAGAAGAAAAGAAGAGTTTTTTCTTTTTCTCTTTGATAATAAATTATATATTTATTATCAAAGAGAAAACACCCTTTAAAACCCTTTTTGATTTATATAAAGATTTTTAAGGGTTTTAAAGCCCATTAAAAAATAAATTTAGTATAATTATTTTGAATATCGAAAGATTTAATTGAAAATAAATTAAAAATCCAGTTATTTATTAACTGGATTTTATTTTTGTCAATTATTACAAATTAAATTTTTTTATATAGTTTCAAAGTTTCAATATTAATCTCGATTCCGAATATACCAAAATATTTTTTAAAATATATTAATCAAAATTATTCAAAAAGATTTTTAGGTTCAAAATATAAACAATTTTGGCAAATATTACTTAAAGGTTTCTTTTTAGCAAAAAAACCTATTTGATGTATAGGATGAATATTAGTAATTTGTTCTATTTTATTTTTCAATGCATAAATATGTTCATTATTTATTTCTGGCCCCCATTTACATTCGAAAGCTTTAATACCTTCTTTAGTTCTACATAATAAATCAATTTCTATATTAATATTTTTTCTTTGCAAAATAAATCTAGATGTTTCACCTCGATATTTATATATCAAGAAATCTTTACAAATTTTTTCGAATTCCCATGAAATAAAAATTTCTAAAAAAGGTTCGATTGTTTTATTATAAAAATCCTCTTTATTATCGTACATATATTGATGACGGTAATATTGTTTAATAAAACGATAATAAAATTTTAAAAATTGATCTTTGATATGATAAAATGTTTTTTTAAGATTTTCTTTTTCTCCAAAACAAATATTTTTGTCGATTATTTCTAAATTTGACATTTTTTTTAAATAATAAGAAGTTTTGCTAGTATTTTCTTCTATTTTTTGACTAATTTTGGATAATTTAATTTCTTTTTTATCACTCATAACATCTAAAATATTTAAATAAGGGGCTGGTAATCTAATTTCTTGCATCAAATTAGTGTAAATTTCATTTTCTATTGAATCTATATTTGGTATACATATTTTCATAATATTTTCTTTAATGCTTTTATTTTTATCTATTTTATTAAGATATAATGGTAAGCCGCCGAAGACACTGTAAAATCTAATTTTATCTTTATAATTAGCATTAGGATAAAATAAAGACGCTTCCAAGTAAGAAAAAGGTTTAATTTTTTTTTTATAAGTAACTCTTCCAAAAAGAGCTTGATTATAATTATCCATTTGTTCCATTAGTCTCATATGACTTCCAGAAATAAATAATTTAATATTACTTTGGTTTAATTTATGATCAACAATATTTTGTAATATAGTTAAAAAAGATGATTCAGAATCTATTAAATAAGAAAACTCATCAATTACAAAAATTAATTTTTTTTGTTGACTCTTTTAACTATAAATTCGAATAAATCATAAAAATTGTCAAAAAGGATATCGGATTCTTTTAAAAAATTAGTGATTTCACGACTTAATCTTTTTAAATTAGCTTTAAGTCCTGAACGATCAGCCACAAAATAAAACCCTTTATATTTTTTTATAATTTTTTGTAAAATAGTTGTTTTTCCTATTTGTCTTCGGCCATAAATTAAAGCGAATTCAAATTTAGAAGTTGATATTAAATTTTCTATTTCTTCTAATTCTTTTTTTCTTCCGATAAACATTTGATTCTCCTATTTATATTAATAAACAATTAAATAAACTAATATATTATATTATACATTTTTTATTTCAAATAAACTTAATTTTAAATTAAGTTTATTTGAAATTAAGTTTATAAAAATATTAATTTTTATACAAATTATTAAAATAAAAATATTTAAATATTTTCAGATTTTATATAAAACAATAACCATAATAAATAAATATAGAAAAGAAAAATTTACTATAAAATGTTATAATTTATATAATAAGATATTTTATTTAAAAATAGTTTATGGAAGGATAAATTTTTATTTATCAACATACTAAAAGAATTAAAAATTTGAAAAACATAATAGATTATAATCATTTTAAATTGAGTTTAATTTATGGGTGTACAAAAATAGAAAAAAGATTTTTAAAAAGAAATTAATAAACATACATTTTCTCATCTATAATCGTTTTTAATAAAACAAAATCAAAAAACATTCTAAATAAAATAGTTTTTTATTAGTGGGTAACATAAAAAACATAAATAATTTCAAAATAATATTACATTTAGAAGTAGATATTATCATTAAAACAACTCAAAATTTATGTTCTTTTAGAATGCAAATAGTCTAATAAAAAACATTTATAACAATTAGAAATAAAAAAATACATACAAAAAAATATTTTCTTATGAAAATATAATTTCAGTTTTTTTTCTAAACAAGGTTATTAAAAGGACATATTTTACAATAAAAAAATAATTTACTATATATTTCGGAATATTTATATTAAAATAAAAATAAAGATATATAAGATTTTCAATTCAATTTATAAAACATTTCGATAAATTATAAATAAATATTAATAATTTAGATAAAAAAATATACTATATTTTATATTTTGTAATATTCGGAAAATAAATAACATCAAATAATAAAAAAGGAAATATATTAAATGTATTCATATAATTTTAATAATATTATTAATTATTATAATAATTCTCATAAAGAAAAAACATATTTAAAATTTATTTTTTATTTTAAATATGTTTTATATTTTTTTCGAAAAAATAAATTAAATTTGAATCATTTGATGGTTTAATATGAAAAATAATAATTATCGTTTGTATTTTCCAATTTTTAAAAATCATAAAAAAAAATTTATTTATTTCGATTCTGCCGCAACTTCTTTAAAACCAAAAGAAGTTATAGACGCTATTTTTAATTTTTATAATTATAACGGTTTGAGTTATAAATCTTTTGGCCCCCTTTCTCTACAAGTTGAACAATTAATTCATGAAACTAGAAAACAAACAGCTCATTTTATTAATGCTAGTTGTGCAGAAGAAATTATTTTTACTAAAGGAACTACTGAATCTTTAAATTTATTAGCTCACATTTTAAGTCAAGATATTGAAGCTGACAGTGAAATTATTACTTCTGAATTAGAACATAATTCTTCTATATTACCTTGGATGAAAATTGCTAATCAAAAAAAAGCTAAATTAGTTTTTGTTCCATTGAACGAAGAAAACAAAATCACTTTTAGTAATTTTAAAAAAGTTTTATCTTCGAAAACTAAAATTGTAGCTTTAAATCACATTTCTAATACTTTTGGTTACGAAACTCCTATCAAAGAAATTATTCAAGAAGTTCGGAAAGTTCGAAAAAAAAAAGCTTTAATTATTTTAGATGCTGCTCAATCTGTGAGTTTTAAAAAAATAGATGTTCAAGATTTAGATGTAGATTTTATAGCTTTTTCAACTCATAAAATGTATGGTCCTTTTGGTTTAGGAATTCTTTTCGGCAAAAAGAATCTTTTGGAAAAGTATAAACCTTTTTTTATAGGTGGGGGTAATATTCAAGATGTTAATCATCACAATTTTACTATTCAAAATTTGCCATATAGTTATGAAGCAGGAACTCTGAATATAAGTAGTATTATCGCTTTTCAAAAAAGTTTAGAATTTATTCAAAGAATAGGATTAAAACAAATTCAACAACATAATAAACATATAATTGAGCAAATTACTTTTCAATTAAAAAAAATACCCCAAATTAAAATTTTTAATCCAAATGCGGATCATATTATTAATTTTAATTTAGGTAATATTCATCCTCATGATGTAGAAGAATTTTTAATATCTAAAAATATTTATGTTCGAACAGGAAAACATTGTGCAGATTTAGCTATTAAAAAAATAAATCAAACAAGTACAATTAGAATTTCTGTAGGAATTTATAATAATTATGAAGATATTGATATTTTAATAGATACATTAAAAAACATAAATAATTTTTTTAATTAATTTATCAAAAATAAGATTAATTCGAAATTTATTCTATTAAATACTAAAAATAATTGTTCTAAATTTATATAAATGTCGGAATTAAACAATTATTATTATATTTGTTTATATTATTTTTGTGAAATGTTTTTTTATAATTTTAAATTATTTAATAAAATAATAATATTTTATTTAAAACATATTGATATTATTTTTTACAATGAATAAATATATTCATTTTATAATATTAATTATATTACTTTTATCTGATAAAGATAGTAAAGTAGTTATTTTGTTTTTTAAAAGAAAAGATATTAAATTAATTTAAGAAATTTTTTCATATCTGTTGTGGATCTGTTGATTGGTAAAAGAATTTTATCTTGGTTCGTCGAATTATCTGTTTTGTCTACTTCAAAAATAGGCAATCCTTTTACTAATTTAATGTCTTCTGTTTTTGTTTATAAAAGTAATTATTTATTGCGAAAACAGAAAAAATGGCGCAACATAAACAAATTAAAGCAGTTAAAATTATTGAGATTTGATTTTTATTTTGGGTTGTCATTTGGATATTTTTTCTCTTTCTTTTTTTATTTTATCTTTTGTAGTTGATAATAATTTTTATAATAAATAAATTAATACTTATAATTATTACAAAAAAAAAAAAAAACAAATTTTACGTGTTTGAAAATAAAAATTAAAATTTATTGTTTTATTTTCTTATATAAAAAAATTTTTAGATTATTTTTTGTTTATTTTGTATATTACTATTTTAATTTAATCTCATTTTTGTATAAAAGAATTTTTAAAAATTAAATAATTTTTTAAAAAAATGATAAAAAAATAAAACCTAATCAATTAATGATTAGGTTTTATTTTTTTATATTAAATATAATTCACATTATTTTAAAATTTATTAAATTATTTATTTTAAAAAATTCTTTTTAATTTTATAATTTTTTGTTTAATTATTTTTAAAAAAGAGCGTTTTATTTATTTTAGATTGTTTTTAAACTAATAAATCTATCTCTTCTTTATTAATAGTTTCTTTTTCTAATAATAAATTAACTATTTTATCTAATAAAGATTTATTTTCTTTAATCACTTTTTGACATTCTTGATAACATTGATCTATTATTTTTTTAATTTCTGTATCAATCGCTTTTTTATCAGAAAAATCAGAATCTTGAGAAACACCTAAATCACTCATTCCATATTTAGTCACCATTAAACTAGCTATTTTAGTAGCTTGTTTAAAATCCTCACAAGCTCCATTAGAAACATCGTCAAAAACTAATTCTTCAGCTACTCTACCGCCTAAATAAGAAATAATATTCGCTAACATTCTTTTTTTAGAAGAAAAGAAAGTTTCTTTTTCAGGTAACATTAAATTATAACCACCAGCTGAACCTCTTGGGATAATAGTAATCTTTTGAACTTTTTGAGCGTGTTCTAATTTTAAACCAATAACGGCGTGTCCAGCTTCATGGTAAGCCACCATTTTTCTTTCTTCTTCTGTATATTTAATTGATTTTTTGGCTGGACCCATTAAAACGCGATCAATCGCTTCTTCTAAATCTTCCATAGTAATCATTTCTTTTTGATTTCTTACTGTTAAAATAGAAGCTTCATTTAAAACTGCTTCTAATTGAGCGCCACTCATACCTGGAGTTTGTTTCGCTAATTGATTAAAATTAATATCAGGAGAAATATTTTTATTACGAACATGAACTTTTAAAATAGCTTCTCTAGCTTTAACATCAGGTAGACCAACTATAAATTTGCGATCGAATCTTCCTGGTCTTAATAAAGCTGAATCTAACATATCCGCTCTATTAGTAGCTCCAACAACAATAATTCCTTTTGATTTAGTAAAACCATCCATTTCAGTTAAAAGTTGGTTAAGAGTTTGATCTGTTTCTTGAGATCCTCCTGAAAAACCACCTCTTTTACTACCTAAAACATCTATTTCATCAATAAAAAGAATGCAAGGAGAATGATCTTTAGCTTCTTTAAATAATTCTCTGACACGAGAAGCACCGACACCGACATATTTTTCAACAAATTCAGAACCAGCTACAGCGTAAAAAGGAACTCCAGCTTCACCAGCTAAAGCTTTCGCTAATAAGGTTTTACCTGTTCCTGGCGGCCCTTCTAATAAAACACCTTTAGGTATTTTAGCTCCTACGGAAGCATACTTTTGAGGTCTTTTTAAAAAATCAATTAATTCCTTCATTTCTTCTTTTTCTTCTTCATTGCCAGCAACATCTTCGAAAGTAAAATAAGATTTTTGTTTGGATGAAACTAAAGGATTGGAGTTTAATTTGCTAGATGTGTTTTTGATACTCATAAATATATAAAAGAAAAATAAAGTAGATGATATATTTCTGAAAAAATCATAAATAAAATCAGCAAATTTAGCAATTTGCAAACATATATCAAATGTGGTCGGAAAACATTCTAAATAAGATATTTTTAATAAAATTTTAATAAATAAATGAATGAAAACAAAATATATAAACAATTTTAAAAAATTTATTTTCTTAATCAGCCGTTTAAACAAAATAATTTCCTTTTCTTCCTATAAATATTTTTTTATTTATATACTTTTTATCTTTTTATATGTTTAAATCAAGTTACATGATAAACACTTTTATATAAAGGGCACAGATTTATTATATTCATAATTCGTTTCATCTTCAAAATCTTTTAATATATATTCATCAGATGGTCGCGAACCTTTTCTATAATATTTTATTATTTTGTTTTTTATTTTATTATCTTCATAATTATTATTTTCTTCTATTTTTTCTGTAAATGAAATATTCGGTTTAATAATTTCTTTCTTTATAATATTGTTGTTAACATATGAATAAGATATAATTTGTGTTATTTTGTGATTAACAGCGTTATATATCGTTTCTTTGATCAAAAGATTTTCATCATTATATTCGTTTATTTGATACGTTTTGATCGATATCGATAAATCACTTGGATTCAAATTTTTATTATTTAAGTTATTTTGTTTTGTACATTTATTATTTTGATATTCATAATTAAATACAAATGTTGTATTATTCACTTTTGCGGTTTTTTTAATCAATTTACCATTATCATCATATGTATAGTCAATGGTTTCGTAAGGAGGTTTATCTGCTTGGCCTTTGAAAAAACGCTCTTCTTTTTGTAATAAATTACGCGCATTATATGAATACTTTGATAAATCATCATCTTTTATTCTTGTTTTACTATTAGTCGTAAAAGACATTTTTCTAGATATCAATTGCCCTTGATCATTATAATCGTAAATAATATTTTGAATATCTTCTGTCGCTGGTTCATTTGGCAAATTGCTATTTTTCTGAATATCTTTTATAATTTCTGAAATAATTTTATTGTTTGATTTATCAAATTTTTTTTCATTTGTAATAGTTTGTTCTATAAACCCTTTTTTTATTTTATTAATAGATAAATCATAATATGCGGCAAGGTGTTGTCTTTGTTGTGTCTTTTGAGAATTTCTATTATAATCAATCAACAACAAAATCGTCAATATTAAAACCAATACAACAACACATGTAGAATATATAATAATTTTTTTGTATTTAATGAAATAATTTTTCAAATTCAATTTATATATAAATCCTTCTTTTTTTTATTTTTAATATATATATTATTTTTAATATATTATTAAATAATTTTACATTAAAAAAAACAAATTTAACAGTAAGTTAGAACTAGAGCCCAATATGATAATTAAAAAAATATTAAAAGGCAATGACCCAAAATAAAAGTATTTTTCAAAATCACCATCAAAAGCAATTCTCAAAAACTAATTACTAATAGTATAAAATATTTTTTTTATTTGTCAACAAAAAAACATAAAATATTAATTTTTTTTAATTTTTGTAAAGCGGAGCGAAAAAATTGCCTACAATAGGTTATTTATTTAAAAAAAATATTTATAAAAAAATAAGATCTTACATCTTATATCTTATATGTCTAGTTATCTAAATAAGATATTTTAATGATTTTTTTTAATTAGTCAAGTAATAATCTCAATTTTTTAAATATTTTTAAAAAGCCGCATTTAAGAGCTTTAAAATATAAAAAAGGACGACGGAAAGAAACCTGTTCGAAACAAGCTATATATGGTTAAGCGCGTTTTTAATATTTTACCCCCATAAAATATTAAACGTGGCCTTGTTGTTTTGCATAATCAATCGGCGATAAATAACCGTTCTTTTTGATTCTCCTTTGGTGGTTGTAATAAAATATATAATCATCTATTATTTTTATTACTTGTGGTTTAGTTAGTTTGTTTTTATTTTCTAAATAAAAACTTTCTAATTTTAAATTAGACCAAAATGACTCCATGCAAGCATTTTGTGAGGGTGTGGCTGGTTGTGAATAGCTGACCTTATATCCTTTTATCATTCAAGATTTGTTGATATTTTGGCGAACAATAAACCATACCTCGGTCGCTGTGAATAAAGCTCCCTTGATGCCCTTTTTGAAGTTGTTTGGCGGTGTCTATTATTAAATTAAGGGTTTGATGCTCCTTAATATGATAAGCGACGATTTGGCGGTTGTATAAATCTAATACCGCGGATAAATAAAGTTTTTGATTTTTACCATAATTTAAATAAGTGATGTCCGTACATAGTTTTTGGTTGGGCTTATCGCTTTTATATTGGTTTTGTAATAGGTTATGATAATTATTAGTTTTTTGTTCTTGGGGCTTTTGCCATGTCTTCTTTTTCATTTTGAGACGTTGGGATAAGAGATTTAAAACCTTTACATATTTATAAACTGTTTTAGGGTTCACTTTCATGTTTTGAGTTAATAATGTTTGATGAATGATACGGTAACCCCATCTTCTATTTCGTGGTTTGTTTTTGGGTTGTTGAGGTTGGTATGTCCCTTGATTCACAATTTCTTTTATCATTTTTTTTAATTTGTTTGTTTTTTCTTGTTGTTTAGTTTGTCTTTTAAAATAACCGTAATAAGTTGAAAATGATAAATTAATTAACTTTAAAAGATGATATAAAGGGTATTCGAAGGTTAAAGTTTGTATATGCTTTATGAAAGGCTGTTTATCTTTCAAAAGAGATAAACATTTTAAATGGTAAAAATTTTCATAACTTAAGGGGGAGAAAGTTTTTTTATAACTGCCTCCTGGTTTTCTTTGGAGTCTTGTGTATTCTCCTTGATTAAACCATTTTACCCATTGGTAAATACTATGTCGGCTTTTAATCTTTAAAACCTTTAATATTTGAGCTGTCGGAATCTCTTTTTTAGACATTTTAATAGCTTTTAATTTTGTTTTATATTTATATCGGTTATTCATAATTTGGCGATTTTATATTTAATTTGGTAATTTTATTTGTAAATTATAAGTTGTTTGTTGTTTTCTTGTTGTTTGATAACAAGGTTAAACAAAAACTGGGGTGATATTTAAGCAATAATGCGACAATATGCCAGTTATATGTTTGCATATTGCTACATTTTGCCACAAAGTTGTGTAAATATAAGTAAATATTAACAAAACTAAGCAAAACACGTGTAAGAGGTTGCATTTTAGTTGTTAAAATGAGATTTAAAGCACCATGCTAGTACCATTTTAGCACCAACTCAGATGTTAAATGAGTAAAAAACGCTCTTTTTTTAATAAAAATCAATAAAATTATCATTTTTTTAACAATAATTAACATAAAATAGTATTTTTTTATATTAAATTAATAAAAAATATTAATAAATTAAGGTTATTTAAGATAAATTAATATATATTTTTATTAACTAATTTTATTTTTTGAGCTTTAAAACCCTTTAAATGCATTTTCAAAGTATATATAAGTAATAAAATAATTTTATTTAATATTAATATCATATATTAATTAATCAAACATATTTTAAAGGGGTTGATAACATAAATAACATATATAAAAATTGCTTTTTATATGTTATTTTTAATATTTGTGGTCTTTGTGTTGTTGTAAGAAAGAATCATCCCATCGTGTTTCTTCGCCTTCTTTTTCCGGTATACTCTCGCCTGAAATAATCACACCTTCTTTATTGAATTTTAATATATGAGAATCACAAGTTTTCAAACGACACAACCAGGTACCTATTTCGATATTAATAAATTTCTCTTGTAATTTTATATTGTCTTTATCATATATAGTTATTAAATTAAATTTTGGGTATTTTCCGAGGATATACCAGCTTTCGCCATCTACGTCACATCTCCTATAAACATCATATTTATAAATCTCTGTCTTTTCTATCTCTTGATTGTCTATAACAAAATAATTAGCTTCTCCTACAATATCATCCCATTTATAAGTTTCTTGAACTGGTTTATATAATGTTGTATCATAATTCGTTTCATAATAAATTATTTTACTCACTTTATGGTCTCCATTTTTTGTAAAACCATAATGATGTTCTTCTGTTTTAATTTGTTTCTCTTGGTCGTATACCTCTTTTTTTAATGGATTGATACGCTGGCCTTTTCTATGATATATTTTATATTGTAATTGGGTTTTCGTCTCATCATAAAAAATATATTCTATATCAAAAAGAATATAACCGTGTTTTTTGACATCTAATATATCTTTTTGGATTTGCATAGCTGCTTGTATTTGTCTTTGATAAATTGGGTCATCTAATAATCTTTTATGCATGGTACGCGCTTGTTGATTTTTATATAAAGCATTTATAATCATAACAAACATAAATAATAATAAGCTAATTGTAATTATAAACTCTTTTAAACCATAAGCATTACCGAAGAGTCTTATAACCCAAACACGTTTATATTTTTCCTCTATTTTATTCTCTATTTGACTCTCTATTTGGTTCTCTTGTTTATCCTTTATTTGACTCTCTATTTTGTTCTCTTGTTTATTCTTTACGAACTTATTTAAAAAGTTCCACTTTTTGAATATGTTTGTTTTTTTATTTTCTATTTTTTCCTCTTTCTTTTCCTCTATTCGACTCTCTATTTTATCCTCTTTCTTACTCTCTTTTTTACTCATCATTAATAGTCCTTATAACACTTTCATTTATTTCTTTTTTAAAACCCCACATAAAACATATATTGACTATTATAACAAATAACCATTTAATTATTTTTATAATACCTAATTTATTTAAAATAAGTTTTAAGACGTTATTAACTATTTTCGCTGCATATATAAGTACAGATAAAAATTTTGTTCCTATTTTCATAAAAAAATCAATAACGATTAAAAAAATTTTTTTAAATAAAGTTAAAACAATCTGAGCTCCTTTGGCCGCTATTTTAAAAGCCTCGCTACCAGTATTAATAGCTCCTTTGGCTCCTCCAACAATTGCGCCAGTAATAGCTCCGGACGGACCACCTGCTGCGCCAACAGCGGCACCTTGAATACCTCCACGAATACCGCCACCAACAGAGGCGCCCACAACTGCCGTCGTACTTGTTATACCAACACCTGTCAAAGTCTCTTTATTAATAACTGTATATATAATATATTCACAAACAGTTTTAAAAATTTTAAAAAGATTTTCTAATAGACTTAAACAAAAAACGCCTATTTCTTTAAAAGTTATTAACGATGGAAACTTAGTTTCCAAACGATTCCACCACCATAAAAAAATAAAATAAAAACAATTATAAAAAATTAAACTAATAAATATCCAACCGACCTCATAGCCGAATATATAATGTGCTTGTTCGGTAAAAAAAGAAGTGATATATTAAATAAAAGAAAAACAAACCCACAATATATAAAGAAAAATATTGGCATGAATAAACCGCTTGACAAAAGGTTTTTAAAACATTAAACCAGTAATTAAAGTAAATAAGGTATTTAGACATCATCTTAAGCTTCCAACTCATACCTTACTATATCTTCAAACATATTCATTATCATATTATTGTCCTCTTTATTATCCTTCAATATAGATTGTATTTTTATATGAGGGTTTTTTAATTGTATTTTTAGTTTCAATAATGCCATTACTAGGATGTTTTGTTTATCATTATATTCGTCCCATGTTAGTGATTTACAATCTTTAAACTCACGCAATTGTTCTTCGGGTAATTCGCCGAGATTTAAGTATCCGTAAAACTTGCCTAAAATAACACCTAAATAATGAATTTCGCTGATCGTAGTTTCGTACTCATTCTTCATTGTTTGAATTTTTAGTTCCAAAAAGTTTTGCAAAGTCATGTCATTTAATTTTTGTTGCATTTTGTTACTTTTTTCTCTTTCTTCTTTTTCTCTTTCTTCTTTTTCTCTTTCTTCTTTTTCTCTTTCTTCTTTTTCTCTTTCTTCTTTTTCTCTTTCTTCTTTTTCTCTTTGTTCTTCTATTTCTTGTTGTTTTTTCTGTTCCTCTAGTTGTTTTGCACTTGGTTTTTTTAGTTGAGCGTCTATAAAGTCTGCTATTTCTGCGGGTATTGTCGGATTTGCACGGTATATATTGTTATTGTTTTTTTGTTTTACCAACATGTTTAGATATGCTTCAATAGTATCTTGTATTTGTCTCGCTTTTAATAGCAGTGAGTGATTTTTTCGTTGTAATATGCTATTACAATAGTTTTGTGCTTCTAAGTATATAGCCCATGTATTAACATAAGATGTTATATGTTGTTGTATTTCGTTATCATAAATTAGGTTTGCTATTTCTTGTTTTATTTCCTTTATGACGTCTGATAAAAAATTTAAATTTCTATTTATCCATATTTGTGCTTTTTTATCTTCTTCTTCTTGTTCCTCTTGTGTAAGTTCATTTGGTTTTTGTTGTGTTTGATTATTCTTTAATTGTTCTATTTCTTGTTGTTTCTCTTTTAATTGTTCTTTTAATGTTTTTATTTCATCTCTTAAAGCGGTATTTTCCCTATCTAAGTCTTTTACGCCTTGTTGTTCGGTTGCTAATTTTTCTTTTAAAGTATCGTTGTCTTTTGCTAATATTTTGTTCTTATCTTGTATAGCGTTTATTTCTTGTGGTAGTAATTTGTTTGTTTCCTCTTGTATTTGTTTATTTTGTGTTGCTTGCATATTTTTTCGCATTCTAAATGCAAATTATAAGCGGTCTTATACATTACAATAGTTAAACCAATAATTATAAAAGAACTAATAATAGTTCTTTTATAATTATTAAGAATATTTAACATTTTAGACATTTTTATATACCTCCTTTTTTTGGGTTATTTTTGTCTTAAAATTCTTTGTGGTTGTTTGTTCTCTATTTGGTTCTCTTGTGTATTTTCTTGTTTTCGTTTAGATACAATTATTCTTTTGCGATTTGTTTGATTCGCTTGCATATTTGCTTGTCCCGGGTTAAATACAATTGTTTGGTACTGTTTATTCTCTATTTTATTCTCTATTTTATTCTCTATTTTATTCTCTATTTTATTCTCTATTTTATTCTCTATTTTATTCTCTATTTTATTCTCTATTTTATTCTCTATTTTATTCTCTATTTTATTCAAATTGATTAATTCTTGTTCCATTTGTCTCATATTCAAATTACTATTAAAATTCTTATTTTCGTTTATATTGAATAAAATATTTTCAATTATTAATTCTAATTCTCTTTTATTAAGCTTTTCTATAATATTAATACGAGTCCGCATAATTGCTTTTATTTTCTTATTTGTGCTCTCGGTTGTCGTTATTATTAACCAAAACAACCATATTAAAAACAATAATATCAAAAGAACATTAATTATAAAAACCTTATAATATTTTTTATTTAGGCTTAATATATTTTCTATAAACATACAACATCTCTTACTCAAATAAATCGTCTATATTATCTAATGTTTCTGCGTATGTTGGTTGTGCGTCTATGTTAATTGTGGCTGGCGTTGCGTCTTGTTTAGCAAGTTGTTCGCCCCACTGTTTATTTCGCTCGTTTGGTTTGATAGTTATTTGTTGTCGTGTGATATATTCTTGAAACGTTTTATTAATGTCCTCTTGTACTGTGCGGCATTCTTCCAACGCTTTAATTTTCTCTTGGTGTTGTTTGATAACGTTCATTATATTTGGTTCTCGTGGTTCTTGTATCTTATGCTCTATTTTATCTTCTAATTTGGTATCAATGTCGTTTTTATCATAAGTTTTAAAATCAATAGCTTTTTTTACCATATCCAAAGCATCAATGGGAATTGTTCCATCATCAATCAAAGAACATAATTTATTAGCCAAAATGGACGGTTGTTTTAGTTTGTTTTTTTGAGATTCACGAACTATAAACACTCCTATTAAAGCCAAGATGACACCATAAATACCACTTGCCATATTGGTTGTTTGATGAGTATTTTGATTACAAAAAAGCTTTATTTCACGACTATAAACACCGAGGATATAAGATATTAAAGTGGCAATAATATAATATTTATATTTAGATATTAATGTTTTAAAAGACATATTTAAATTTCCTTTTTCTTTATTTCTTTTATTCATAAATTCACTTTCTTTAATTATTTAACTGAATCAATAGCCTTTTAAATTTATTCATTAAAAAAAACCGAACTCTTGAATACCTTGAAAAGCATATTGTTTTATTTTTTGATAATCCTCGAAAGGAATTTTAAAAAATATCCGGGTCTAATTTGATTTGTTCGGTTATCTCTACGAATTTTTGTTGTTTTTTCAAAAATAATAAATTATATACTTTGTTATTGTCTCCGTTTCGGTTCTTAATCATATATAAATCAATAATGGGTTCGTTCGTGATATTATCCTTGTATTTTTCCCAATTAGTTTCTATTTCGTCTATACTTTTCGGAACTAAAATTAAAACCATATCCGCGTCTTGTTCTATGGTTCCTGAATCTTTTAAATCACTTAAACGAGGAACCCTGTTTTTCCCTTTGTCGGATTCTCTATTTAATTGAGATAAACAAAAAATCGGGATATTCAAAAATTGAGCTAGTTTTTTTAATTTACGAGAGATTTTACGACATATCATATCGGGGATGATTTGTAAATAATCAATAAAAACGATATCCACTTTATTCTTTAAACAATAATTTTGTAATTCCTCTAAATTGTTTTTAACTTCCTCTTTGGACGCGATATTTAGCTGTTTCATTTTCTCACTGGCATTTTTAATAATGGCGTTTTCTTTCTCATTAACAGCCCCCAATTCAATTTTGCGTTTGGCTATCCCCGTCATCGCGCTTAACACTCTTAAATATAATTGTTCGGTACTCATTTCTAAACTGATAATAGCTACTTTTTTCTTTTTAGAAGCAATATTAAAAGCTAAATTCATCATTAAAGTAGTTTTTCCAACTCCTGGACGCGCTCCTAAAATAATTAATTCTTTTTTTCGAAAGCCTAAGGTATCATGATTTAATTTTTTAAATCCAGTATCAAGCCCTAATAAACCGTTTTTACTAGGGTTATCAATGGTGTCTTTAATAATATCATCCATAACATCTTTGGGAGTCCGAAAACTACTTATCATATCGTCATCTTTAATATCTTGTATTAAAATATTTAATGGTTGTATTGAGGCATCAGGAATCTCTTTTAATCCTTTTAAATAATTTATAAGGTTATCTTGAAATGTCAAAGGACGTTTAAGGGATTCTAAATAAGGTTTAAGAAAATCTTTAAATGTTGTATATTTCGTTTGAGTCAAAAACGTTTTCATTAATTCAAAAACATATCTCGTTTTTTTATCACTAAACTCAGTTAAAGAAATTTGATTCGCTACATTAGGAATCTCAGCGGGATTTAATAATAAAAACTTTAATAATTTTTGTTCTGATATAACGGTACTCATTTTTTCAATTCTCTCTCATATTCCGTTGTAAACTCTTTTAATAATTGTTTATATGCGGCGACGTGTTTATGCATATCCTCAATAAAATCCATATCTAAAAGGACTTTCTCCACATAATAATCTTGGTTATTAAAATACACCAAAAAATAAGCTTTTTTAAGACCAGCACAAAATAAACCACATTGCATTTGCGCTAAATAATAAGGTGGAATAATTTTATTTGTAAAAAAATCTTTCCACGCCGTGTTAGTTCTATTTAAAGGGCATTTGATTTCAAGCATTGTCTGCGATGGTTCATGATAACCATCTAACGACGCCGAATAAATCCCCTTTACAAACACGGCCGGCTGATAATCTCTTTTTGTTTTCGCGCAAAACCATAAATTGGCTAAGGGCTCGATACGTTTTCCGTGTTCCATGGCCTCATTACTCATAAAAGGCTATTTAAAAAGTTTTTTCTTTATTAAGTCGCCAACTGTCTCATAAGGATTTAAACCCATGATGGTTCCCACCTCGGAGGCGTTAATATAATTTTTACGGTGTTTAAACCATTCCCAAGTATTTTGTTTTAAATCAATTTTCATATTTTATTATCTTTCTTTAATTTGCCATACTTACATTGATATTTTGTTGTTTTTATATTTGTCATTTTAAAGTCTCTTTGTAAAATTAATTTAAATTATTTTTTATAATTTGTTAATAATGTTTTATTTATTTTTTATAATTTGTTAATAATGTTTTATTCTAAAAGAAATATTTTATAAGTCATTATAGCGAAACTTCCAGTTGAAATTAACTACGAAAAATACTGAATATATTTAAAAGGAATTTTGTAAGAATAGCAAATATAAAAAATCCAACAATAAAGGAATAAACCTAAAATAAAAATGATAAAGGCTATTAAATTCATAATGTATCCTTTTATTTTTCTTTAAATGGTGTTTTTTTCTCTTTAAATAACCATAAATGCATTAAAAATAACGTATCCGAAACCAAACTGACACAACAGTTAAATTTAGCTCCAAATTGAAAATCACAAAATAAAGTGATGTAATTACTAATCATAAAAAATATATAACTCAACGACAAACCGGCTTTGACTAATGTTGTTTTATTCAACATATACATTCCCTTAATAAATATTTTGTTTAAATTCGCGATAATTAGTAATAATGACTTCGAAGTTATCAATATTTTTTTTTTTTTTTGACGTTTGTTGTCGCTAACATATAATTAAAATTAAAACCTTGATAAAACTGTAATATTTCTTGTGTCGGATAGTTAGTAGTTAACCATTTAACGCCTCGAGCGTGCGCTCTCCTTAGGGCTTCGGCGAGTCTCTTTTGACTTCCTAAATCAAAATCCATGTCATACCACTCCGCGTTCTTATAAACATTATATTCTGTGTTTTATAAATTATTATAAGGAGCGTAAGGAGGGTCGCAAAATAAAAAGTCGTCTTTTTGAGCTTGATTAATTAAAATTTCGAAATCACTATTTAATAAACAAGATTAGGGTTTAAATAATAATTCTATTTGTTTCAATTTTTCTAAATTAAAAGAATTAAAATCACGTAAAATTTTCTTTTTTTCAAATCCGAAACTCATTTTTATATCACCATTAACTTTGAAGTTAAAAAAACCACGAAAGCTATGTTTGAATAAAGTATAAAATAAAGCGCCCTCGTTTTTGTTATTATATTTTTGTAATAATTTGTTAAAATTTTCACTATGATAAGAATTGATTTTTTTATTGGTTGGTATTTGTTGTGGGATCTCGTTATCAAAAATAAAGTCCTCATATTGGAGCGCCTTTTGATAAAAGAGGCTCGGATTAGCTATTATTTCGTTCCATATATTCATTAAATGAGGTTCATTGTCGCTGAGATAGGCCTTGTGGTCGGTCTTAAATCTAAATACAACGCACCGCCTCCTAAAAAGGGCTCGTAATAGGCTTTAAAATATGTAGGTATAAAAGTCCTTAACAAAGGTAGCATTTTTGTTTTGCCACCTATCCGATTTAAAGAAAAATTAATCGGTTCTATATTTTTTTTAATCATCATTTGTTGTTATTCCTTTAATGTTTATATGCTTAAATTAATTATTTTTTCTATAAATTATCAAAAAATTTTATAATATCAGTTTTATATATCCATGTAAATCTACTAGCGTTTAAAAGATTGTTTTTTTATTTCATTTAAATTAACAGGTTTATTTATATAAATGATTTTTTCAACTGGTTTATCTACGTAAACAGTAACTGGTTTTTCGATTTCTTTAATTGTTACAACTGGTTTATCTACGTAAATTATTTTCTCAGTTTCTTTGATTGTTTCAGGGCCTGGAACATTAATATAAACAGGTCCTTTATTTTTCTCAGTTGTTAATTCGTCTTGTAGCTGAGTTATTTTTGTTTCTAACTCGTTTATTTTCGTATTATCAACAACTTTAACCTCTTTGATTGTTTCTTTGGGTTTGGTGCTTAATTGTTGTTGTAAGGCTGTATTTGCATCTGTCAATTCTTTTATTTTAGTATCGTCTACAATTGTTTTAATTACCTCAACCTCTTTTATTGTTTCTTTGGGTTTGGTGCTTAATTGTTGTTGTAAGGTTGTATTTGCATCTGTCAATTCTTTTATTTTAGTATCGTCTACAATTGTTTTAATTACCTCAACCTCTTTTATTGTTTCTTTGGGTTTGGTGCTTAATTGTTGTTGTAAGGCTGTATTTGCATCTGTCAATTCTTTTATTTTAATATCGTTTACAATTGTTTTAATTACCTCAACCTCTTTTATTGTTTCTTTGGGTTGAATATCTTGTTGTTTTTGTCCTTGTTGTGGTCCTGGTTGTCTCTGAGCTGTTTCCTTTTTTTAAACAAATTTAATTTTTAAAATGACTCTTTAAGACTAAAAATTAATAGATAATTTCCTATCTTTTCAAACTAAGGAAATATTTTGTTGAATTAAAAAGTGTCTAAACTTTTTTTGATAATTCTTTAGTTTCAAAAGATATTTTTTTAATATTTTAACCCTTCACTATATAGTTAGGTAAAAAAAGTTAAAAACTCGTCAACAAAATGAAAGAAAATGATATTTTTTTTAAATTTTACTATTTTTAGGTAAAAAAAGCGCACTAAAGTAACCTTTTTCAAGGTTATATTATTTTATGTTCATTCAACTAAAAATTTATCTTAGTTTTTGAATATATTGAGATGGAGTTGAATGGTTTAATTTACTTAAAATCCACTTATTATTCCAAAATTTAGGAAAATGATTAATTAATTTTTTCATTTTATCAGGAGATTTTTGAAATAAAAAAGGATTTTGATGTTGTAAAATTGTTTTCATTTGGCCGAAAAAGTTTTCAATGATGGCGTTATCACGAGGGGTAGCTTTTCTTGACATGCTGATTAAAAAACCTTTTTTTGTTAAAGTTTGTTGAATTTTGAGCGATTGATAAACTTTTCCTTGATCGGAGTGAATGATACAAGGTTCTTTTAATTTTGGAAGTTTTTTAATAGTATTTAAAACTAAATCTTTATTTTGTTGGTTTGAAACATGTGAAGCAATTATTTGGTTGTTAAAAGAGTCGATAATACAAGAAAAATAGAGAAAACCTTGATTCGTTTTGAAATAAGTGATGTCAGTAAAGAGTTTTTGGAGGGGTTTGGTGGCCATAAAATCTTGATTGATTAAATTAGGAATTATTTGGAGATTATTTTTTAAATTATGGTAAGTAAAATTTTTTTTGATTCTTAAACGACAACTAATGTCGTTTTTTTTCATGATGAGATAAACTTTTTTCTTGGTGATGAATTCGTTAAAGATTTTTTGGTATAAATCAGTGATTTTCCGATGACCGTAAAAATATTGATAATGGAAACATAAAGCTTTAATCCGTTTTTGTTGTAACAGGTATTTTTCTTCTTTTTCTTTTAGTTTAGCTTTTATTTTCAACCAATAATAATAAGTACTTCTTTTAATTTGAATTGTTTTTAAAATGGTGGTTAAATTCAGGGTTTGATTGAATTGCTTAACTAAATGAAAAACCATTTTTTTATCAATTTTTTTAATTTTTTCAATCATTTTTTGTAATAATTTAATTTTTTGTTTTAATTTTTGCATCTTAATACCAATTATCTTTATAAATTATTTTAAATATATCAACTATTATAACTCTAAATAAGCGCTTCAGCGCGTGCATCTTTTTGTTTCATAGATAATAATCAATACTTGGGAAGGCAATTAATTTAAAAATTAAAGTTGATTTAATGATTGAAATAAATTAAAAAAATAAAATTACTAAAAAGAGGTTTTTATGATATCGATAAATAATAATGATATAAAAAATGATAATGCGATAATATCAAATATCGAGTATCATTATCATTATCGATATAAAATATCAAATATCACTCCTTCAATGAGTTAATCTTTATATAGATTATTTTCAAAGTCAAATTGTCATAAAAGTGTCAGTGAAGTGTCATAAAAGCGTCAATAAAGTGTCATAAAAGCGTCAATGAAGTGTCATAAAAGTGTCATTCTTGTTGTTTAGGTATATATTTATATTTGGGATGTAGCTTTTTAACCCGATAACCTTGTTTATCTTTTGTTAAAAAAGATTGAATGTATTTTAAATCTTCTTGGCGATAATAGATGATGTTTAACCCTTTCTTATAGTTTGTTTTTATGGGTTTATGATATTTATCCAGTTTTTGAGGGTCTAGTTGGTATAATTGTAAGTTTTCTAGTTTATGAAGATTGATTTTGCCAATTAATTTTTTGATGATATTTTTAGATTCATTTTTATAATTGATTTGGAAGATATTAAATAGGTATTTAAGGGAGTTATTTTGTCTTTTAAGCGGGGTTAAATCAGAAAGTAATAGTTTGCTATTACTAGAAGAAAAATTATCATTAATTAAGGTGATTTTTGTTTGTTTCATTTCTTCTAAGATTTGAGGATCGACGAAGAGAGTTTGGTTTTTGGGACGGTAATTAGCTTCTTGGTAAGTATTTTTCTTTTTGGAATGAGCAATAATAGTGAGATTAATTAAATCTTCTTTTAATATTTTTAAAAATTTTTTAATTTGGGTTAAATCATTAGGGGTGGTTTTTGTGTTCCAGCCCCCGATTCTAATTTCTTGACTAGTGTCGTTTTTCATTTCTTTTCTCCTTTTGTTTGGTTTGTTATAAAAATAAAAAACCCCGAATTTGCGAAAAATAAAATCGCAAAATTTAGGGTATATGCGCTTATTTTGGGGTATGTTGATATATTTATATGTGTAGATGTTATATATTTTGGTGTAAAAAAATAATTTAATTAATTACTTCAACTTTGTCTTCGCCAAAGAAATGAACCGCTAAATCGACGATGATTTTCTTTTTGGCCTCTTCATAAGTAATATATGGAGCTAAAAAACATTTTTGATATGCTTCTTTTCCGTATTGACCGATTAAATCATCGACATCTTTACAAGTTTGATCATAAGGGGGTAGAATTCTTCTAATTTCATAAGGGATTTCTTGTAAGGTTAGTTGTTCTCCTAAGGCTTCGCTTCGTTTTCGGCCTGTTTCGTCATTATCTAAGGCAATAATTACTTTGATATTTTCTTTTTTTAGAATTTCTATTTGTGATTTAGAAAGTAGTTGAGTGACACAAATGAGACCGACAACGTTTTTAATATTGTTTTGCCAACAACTAATGACATCGAAAAAACCTTCATGAATAATGATGGTTTTCGTTTGTTTAATAAAAGGTAATGCTTCAAAAAAACGATAACTGAAATGAAAAGTAGGTGTTTGACTAAAATTATTGAGGGATTTATATTTAGGTTGGAAATAAGAAACTTCGCGAAAATGGTTTTGATAAAAATGAAAAGTTTGATGATAACCATTTTCAATGGGGATAATAATTGAACCATGGAAAGTATCATGATAATATTTTTTTCTTTGTTGATTAGTTTTTTCTTTGATAAAACCATATTCTAATAATTTATCGATATTAATATTTTTCTTTTGACAGTAATTTACTAACCGAAAAGATAAAGGTTTATCAGATAATGGGGCATAGCCTAGTTTAAATTCTTTAATAGTTTCTACAGTGAGTTTTCTTTTTTGAGTTAAATATTCTATTCCTGGTTGGCTTTCGTTGTTGCGATTAATGGTTAATAAATAATGATAATAATCTCTAATTTGGTTGAATAAGGGTGAGATTTTTTTAAATAATTGTTTCTTTTTGATATTAATTTCCTGTTCGTCAACTGGTTGTTTTGGTTTAATTGGATGATATGGTTGTTGAAAAGGGTTAGTAGTTGTTTGCGTTGTTTCTTTTTCTTGTTGGATTAAGGTTTTAAATTCGAAAGAATTCATAAATCCTTCTATTCTTTGAATCGCTTTAGAAAAAGATTTAATTTGACGGATAGTCATATAAACATCAATCAGATCGTAATCTCGACCACATTTCCAACAATGAATTTTGTTAGTAGAAGTGAAATGACAACAAGTAGGATTGTTTCCTTGATGAATGGGACAAGGGAAACGATATTTGGGGTTGAAGTTTGGTGGTATGATATTTAATTTTTTTAATAAAACTGACATGGGGAAATGAATTTGGATGTGTTTTATTTTTTCTTGATAATTCATTGATAAATTCCTTAATAATTTTCTAATAGATAAGGTAAGATATAACCTATTTCTTGAAAGGTTTGGGTGGTCATTTCAAAGTGATAAACTAAGTTTTTTTTAGTACCACTTCGATTCTTTTTAATAGATAATTCAATGATTTTTTGAGATTCATTGTTTTTTGATGCTAAATATAATTGATTACAATTTTGATTATAGATATTCAAAGGTTTTTCTTGGTCTTTGGATAGTTTGGGTTGGAATTCAGACATCATTAAGACGATGTCGGAGTTGGTTTCGATACCACCACTTCCTTTTAAAGCGGTGATTTCAGGGGATTTTCCTTGGTAATGGCTATAAGTATCTCTCGAAAATTGTGAGAGAATGATAATAACGATGTTTAATTCCATGGCTAATTGTTTGAGTTTAGTCATAATTTCGTCAATGGCTAGACGGTCATTTTCTAAATGATTTGTGGCTTTTGTAATTTGAAGATGATCGATGACAATCATTTCAACTTTTTTTTCTAAATGAAGGCGATAAACTAAATCAATGATATAATCAATGTTTTTACTTTTGTCATAACTAAACGATAAATTAATGTTAACAAAAAATTGTTTGGCTTGTTTCATCCTTTCCGTGTATTTGAGTAGTGTGATGTTTAAATCTTTCAAATTTTTATCTAAAATAACATCTAGAGGAATTTGAGTTTGGTGGGCTAATAATCGACTTAAATTTTCTTCTAAGGTCATTTCATAAGAAAAAACTAACATATGGGGATAATGTTTAGTTTCTTGATGTTTGGTTTTGGCGATATCTAAAAGAAGATTGTAGACAAAAGTGGTTTTACCTAATCCAGTATAGCCCCCAATGGTGATGATTTGACTTTTTTTAAATCCTTTTGTGGCTTGATTTAAGCCTCGGAAAGTTTTTGATAAGCGGTAATATTCTTCTTGGATTTTTTGTTTGGATTGTTGATCGGTTTTAAAAAACTCAGGATGACAAGAGGACATTTGATTTAAAGTTAATAAGGTTTGGTCTGATTTGTGAGGAATCAAAGTCATAAATTTTCTTAATTTATCAAAGATTTCTTGGTAATATAAGTTTTTAGTGTAAGGATCTTGATTTTCAAAAGAAGGACTAATAAATTTTAAGAGTTGTCGGAACAGTTTTTCTTGGGTATAGGTATGTTTTAAGTTATCTAAGAAATTAAGGTTATTTTCCTTACTAAAATCATCACTTAAAAAAGATAATGATTCTTTAGTAAAGTTATCTTGGGGGAAATAGGTTTGAAGATAGGTGAGTAATTCTTCGATTATCTCATTTTGAGACTTTATTTTATCAAAGGGATGATTAGTTATTTTTCCTAAAGTTAAATATTTTAAGGCCTGAAAGATTTTTGTATGTTGTTTATCTAAAAAAGATTGTGGATCAATGAGCTGAAAATAAAAACTTAATTGTTCAGCTTTATTTTGGTTCATATAGGAAATGATTTGTTTTAACGCTTTTTGTTCGTTGGTTAACATTTTATATTAAATCCTTTTTTATTTTTTTAATGATGTTGATGTTAGAAAAAGGGATGAATTGACGGGTAATTAAGTTTTGTAAGAAATTGTTGGCTGAATTGGAAAATAAGTTAATTACTTGATTAATGCCTTGGATTTTTCCTTGGTTGATTTTATTGTTTAGTCTTTGAGTTTCTGGTTCGTTGTTGATTAATAAATAAAACTCAAAACGAGTATCTAATTTTTTGAGTTGTTGGGCCTCTATCATGGCTTGTTTATAGCGTTCACGAAGACATGTTTTAAAATTAAAAGCGATGATTCTTTTCTTTTTAGTAAATAAAACTAAATCAAATTTAATGTCAGGGATAAAAAATAAATTTACTTGAGGGTATAAATTAGTGATTCCTTTATTGTTTAAGTATAATAAAATTAAATATTCATTGATTTTACCACAAATGACTTTTTGACTTTGAGAGTTGATGTTATTTTGGTTAAAATAATGGTTTAATTGTTGGTAATTGGTTTTCATATACTTGTCAACAGAAAGATTAAAGGTAGTTTTTTTAAAAAAACATTTTAAGATTTCCACAGTTTGGATATTAGTATTAAATTGTTGAATATTAAAAAAATCTTGGTTATTTAACATTTGATATTCCTTTCTTTAAATAAAAAAAACCTTTAAATTAAGGTCTTTTGTTGGTTTTTTTAGTTTTAAAAATTCTTTTTGTTTTCCAGGTAATGATGCCATCTTTATGAATGGTTTTGATTTTTCCATTAGAAAAATAGATGTAAGTATTGCCATTTTGGCAGGTCTTTTTAGTTATGATCGCCATTTGATAGTACTCCTATTTGTTTAATAATTTGTTTGACATTAGATTTGATAGAATCACTTCCGTTTAAAATTAATTTATTAACTCCACTAGTATAATGAGTGATATAATGATCATATCCTTGGCGAACATTTTGAAAATAAGTTAATGATTGTCTTTCAATGAGATCTCTTTGATGGTTTTTTTGATTTTTCTTTCTGGTTCTTCCGATAAGAGGGTCAATGTCTAAATAAATTAATAAATCAGGTTTTTTTAAGATAGTTTCATGATTTATCTTAAAGATCTTTTTTAAAGGTAAAAGTTGTTTCTTTTCCTTAGAAAAGGGAAATAATTGATAAGCATAAGTAGATGGTAACCAACGGTCTAAGATAATTAATTGGTTATTTTTTAATTGAGGAACAATTAATTCCGCTTGGATTTGAGACATATTAGCCAGACTTAAATAAAAACGAGTGATATAATCTACTTGTTGAAAATTTAAAAATAAATCTCTAATTTCCTTCCCAAGTGAACTACTCCCTAAACCTTGATACAGTTGATGAGGGGTTTTTAATTGGGGTTGAAGGGCGTGAATAAGAGAAGTTTTTCCACTCCCGTCAAGTCCTTCGAAAACGATTAATTTCATGATTGATTTCTCCTTTAATTTTCAATTTGGGTATAAAAAAAAGACCTTCAATTTGAAGGTCTAAAAGTATGAATTAATTATTTGATTTTGCTTAATTGTTTTAAATAAGTGGTTTTTTCTAATTCGTTTTTGGCTTTGGTTAAAAGAGTTAAGTATTTTTGACTATCTTGAATCATTTTGGTAATAAAATTATTGTCTAAGTAAATTCTGACTACATGATAATCATTATCATTAAAATAAACTAAAAAGTAGGCAAATGTTGCTTGGGAACAATAAAGTTGGCATTGTACTTGGGCCCAGTAGTATTGAGGGATATGTTCGAGTTGAGGATGAGTTAAAAACTGAGTCCAAGTGGATGATATTGCTTGGTTTTCGTTCACAAAAGGACATTTTATTTCTAAAACGATTTTGTTTTGTTCGTTGTAACCATCCAAAGAAGCAGAAAAAAGATTAACCTGATCGTCAGTAAAAATAGTATCTTCAAAAATTAGATTAGTCTTGTTAATAAAAAATTGACGTGCGATTGGCTCCATTTTTTGTCCATGAAGAGTATATTGATTGGAAGTAAAAGTCGTGCCAAAGAGTTTATCATGGACTAATTGTTCCATGGAACGAAAGGGATCTAATCCCGTAATGGAGGCGATTTCGGAGGCGTTGATGTATTTTTTGCGGTGTTGGTACCACGCTCTCGTCCTTTGGTTTAAATTACTAATTTGCATTTTTATTTTTCTTCTTTCTTGAATATTTTTTTAATTAATAATATCAAATATTTACCTAAATAATAAAATAAACGGAAAAGGTAATAAATAGTTTTAATGATAAAATCAATTAAATATAATAAATGAGGGATAAATAATAAAATAATTATTAATAAACCCAAGTTTAACCATTGATTTTGATAAATAAGAAAATAACTACTTATTTTATGAAGAATATTATTTAACTTAGTTAACCAAGTATTAAATAGATTCAACATGATAATTTGAATTCTTCGTGGTTAAATATTGATAAAATTGCACCACTATTCCTTGTTTTAGTTGGCGAATACTTAGTTTGACAGTGCAAAGATAGAATTTAATGACATAATAAATGGTTATCAATGGAATAAGTGAAAATAAGGTAATGATTAAAAAGATGAGATTACTGGGTAAAGATTGAAAGAGTTTTTTTATTAACATAGTTTTTTTTCCTTTCCAAGGTTTTACGTTGTTAAACAAAAAAAGACCCTGATGAGGGTCTTGGTTTGTGATTAAAAATTTAATCTAATTCTTGTGGTTTTGTAGGGGGCGATGTGGTATCTAAAAATTGATAATATCTTTTAGAGCATTCGTTACCATCGATATACCAATCATCAAAAATAAAACCAGTTATATATTTATAATAATGTTGATTGCCGTTTTCATCATAAATAATTCTACTACTACGGCCGAATTTAGCACGGACTTCATCGCCCGAATAATAAAAACCGTATTTGATGTAACATTGATTTAGCCAATTTATATAATTAGTTTGATATTGTTTAGCTAATTTAATTTTGAAAGAGCTATCGTTACAAAGAAGTAAATAAATATTATTATCAGTTTCAAAAAGATGGGAAACGATTTTAACTTTAAAAGGAATATTAAATTTTTTACTACCTATAGGAGCGGATACTTCAAAACCAATTTCAACTTCTTTTATTTCCTTATCGTATTCTCCTTCTTTAATTAAAGTAAGGGAAGTATAAAGATTATTTTCGCGTTTCCAATTACGAATGGCTTGATAAGGATCTAAAGAGTCATGTAATTCAATTACTACTTTTCTTTTTTGAATATTAAAGGCAAAAAGATAAATGTTTTTGGCTCCATTTGAAAGTTTTAATAAATCATTTAAATTATGTTTATTTGAATCAATAATTCTAATCCCATCATCAAAATAAATAGCTTCAATTTTTAAACTATTCAAAGTTTCGGTGGGTAATGGCAAAACCAAACCAGTATTAGTAGTAGCATTATAACAACCTAATTTAATGATTTTTGGTTTTTTAATAATGTTATTTTCAATTAAATATTGATTAATCGCTTCTTCTTGATTTTGGTCTGCAAACATGTTAATTATTATTAATTCTTTATTTACATTTTCTTCTTGCGGTTTTTGATTGACATCCCAAAAAACAAAAGCTTCTTCGATAGCAATTTCGTATTCTAAGAGGTCTTCTAAGGTGTATTTGTAACTTTCATCAGGATATCCTTTTTTAAAAGGGTTTATTCTTGGTTTGAAATAGACGCCTAAAAGTCCTTGAGGAGGATTTTTAAAATCGTTTATTAAAATCTTATTTTGATAACTATTAAATGATGGAGTAGAAAGTAAAATTTCAATATTACAGTTAAAATATGCTAAATAGGAATTAATATTTTTTTTATTTTCTATAGAATCAGTACTTTTAAAAATGTTAATATCATATCTTTTTGTTTTTGGTTGAAATGTTAACCATTCTTGTTGAAGAGTTTCACAATCAGCTAGTTTTATATTTGATTTAGTTTGACGATGAAAATAAGAATGAGCGGAGACGGAATGAGAAGATAAATGAAAAAGAATGATAATTAAAATAATTATGGAATTTTTAAATAAAGGGTATTTTAGTTAATTTTGGCATATATTGATTACCTCCTAAAAATGTGGTTTTTGAAATAGTTTCTAAGAGACAGTTATATTTAAAATTTTAATGAAACATATTATCTAGTTTTATTTGGTTACCTTACCAGTTATATATATTTGTTAAATAAAAAAAGACCTGAAGGGTCTTTATAAATAATAAAATTTTATATAAATTATTTTTGTTTCTTATTGGGTTTTTTTGAAGAAGAACCTTTTTCTTGAGTTTTGGTTTCTTTAGCTTTTTTTTCTAATATTTTTGTTATTTCTGGGTTTGATAACATTTGAATAATTTTATTTCTGTCTTCTTCTGAATAATTTTCAAGAGTATTATGTAATTCATAAAAATTTTTTACATCTTTTTTAGATTCTTCTTTTGATGAAATTATATCTTTTCCATGATTTTTTTTAGGTGCAGCCATTATTTGATGAACATTATTAGTAATTAAGAATAATCCTAAAAAAGTAAATAAACAAATACTTATTATTTTAAATTGATTTTGTAATTTAACCATTAATTAAATCTCCTTTAATTTTTTTATCCCTCGTCTGAGGTGATGTTGTAGAGGGATTTAAGGGAGGAGATGGTTTGTTTTTGATCATCTTTTTGAGATTTATCATAATCTCGTTGTAATGAATCTCTTAGTTTTATAGCGTTAGATAGCATATTTTCATACTTTTTTTGGGCGGCTTCTAATTTGCCGATTTGGGTTGAAACTTGTGCTATTTGTTCCATTATTTCATTTCGTTCGTCTTGTAATTTAGATATTTCAGCTTGTAATTTATCAATTTCAGGATTATTATAAATTGATATTCCTTGAGTTTGTAGTTGTGATTTTTTATTTTGTAATTGTGATTTTACTTGATTGATTTCTTGTACTTTGTCATCGTGTTTTTTTTGTAAATTAGTTTGTTGAGTTTTTAATGAAGGAAATTTATCTTTAATTTCTTTAATTTCGTGATTATAATTATCACATTTTTGTTGGTATTCATCGATGTTTTTTTGATCTTGTTTTATAAATCCTAAAATTTGTTCCCAAGATTTTCTAATTTTATCAATTTCTATTTTTTCTTCTTGGGAAAGATTATTTGGTAATAAAGATTTGTCATCAGTTTCTGAAAGAACATAAGCTTTAACTTGATCGAAATGAGATTGAGTTGTTTGAAATTTAAGTTTTGGAGGTTCGGTTTCGCGCTTGGATCTTGAAGGTGTTGATTGATTAAATTCATGTTTTAATGATGGTGATTTACCTAATTCTCGTTCTTTTTTAATATCATTAGTTCCTTGGTAAAAACAAATTAATAATAACAATCCAAGAAGTGAAATAATCGCGATAGTTACTAAACATTTTTTAAAAAAATTATTATTCATAAATTTCATTTCCTTTCCGATAATAGTGATTATTATCAAATATTGAAATATGAATATATCACTATTATACAACTTTATTTTTTAAATATCCAATAAAAAGGTTATTAGGTTAAATTTAATGATTATTTATTAGTAATTGGTTGAAAAAATTTAGCATATTTTTTTTCTTTTTGTTTTTCTTCGTAGCGTTTTTGAGCGCGAGCGTAACTAGGATTTTTTTGTTTTAGTTCTTCTTTTGTGTTTACAATTTCTTCGTTTTTGGTTTTGCAAAGTTCGCGGAGATCATTTTCTTTTAGTCTTAATTTTTGTACGTTTTCTCCTGAAACTTCTTTTAGTTTGTTTGTTAAATCTTCGGTTATGGTTTCGTATTCTTTGATTACAGATTCGTCTTGTTGTTTAAATTCAGTTAATTGGTTTTTCTCTGTTTGTATTTCTTTCTTTAAATTTACAGTTTCTTGACGAGTTTCATATTCTTCTTTTTTCTTTTTATAGTCTTTGTAATCGGCATCAAGTTTGTCTGTTTCGCGGTCAATACGAGAACAAATAGAGTCATAAGTTTCTTTTGACATCATTTTAGGTGTTCCATCTTTATTCACAAATATATCTTTGGCTAAATTAATTACTCGATGAGTTTCATGGACCACTAAACCCGCTTTGGCAATAGTTCCAGCGACTTTTTTAGTAACTCCGCCTGCTACTGCTTTTAAGAAACCGCGCCCACCAAAAGCATCCATATATAATTCGGCACCTTGGAAAAGGGCGTCTCGAAGGTTACCAAAACTAAATTCGTGTTTTTTATCCCAGTCATCAAGAGCGATTTTGGATGCGTCTGCGCCTTGTCGTAAAATTTCTAATTGTTTTCTTTCTATTTCGATAGTTGCTGTTTTGACATCGATTTCATCAATGTTTTTTTGAATTTCAGCTCTACGATCCTCCTCGTTTTTGATTTTAGTGAAAAGTTGTTGTTCGCCTGATGTTAATTCATTAAAATCGCGTTGTATTGACTCTTTTAGTTTGATAGCGTTAGATAGCATATTTTCATACTTTTTTTGGGCGGCTTCTAATTTGCCGATTTGGGTTGAAACTTGTGCTATTTGTTCCATTATTTCATTTCGTTCGTCTTGTAATTTAGAGATTTTGGCTTGTAATCTTATTTTGTCATCGGGGGATGCTAATTTTTCTTCTTCTTGTTTTTGTTTAATTTCTTTTTCTTTGGCTTCTTTGTCTTGTTCTAATTGTAAAAGTTTACCTTTTAGGATAGCGATATTACCTGTATTATCTTTTAATTGTTCTTTTAGTTCTTTAATTTTTCCTTCGTTTTTACCTAAGATTTCTTTTATTTTTTCTTTTTGTTCTTGGGTTATTTCTTTGGCTTTATATAATTCTTTTAATTCATCTTCACATTTTTTTAATTCACCTTCCCATTCGGATTTAAGGCCTTTGTAGTTATTAATGGTTTCATCGTATTTGTCAATTGCTTTATCAATTTCACCAATTAATTGACCGACATATTTAGATGATGGTGGTGTTTTGAAAAAAGATAAATAAATAAAACTAAAAAGAAATAAAATAATTAAAAAATAAACTAAATAGCCTTTCCAAGTAGTGCTGTAGTTGTTATGTGTGTTGTCGTATTTTCTTTTGAAGAAAAAGAAAATACTAAAAATAGAGATGGCCGTAATGGCCCAAGTATAATAGGCTCTAAAGTTAATAAAACCTTTAAATAAATCTAGTGGTGATAACATTATTTAGTTTCGCCTTTCTTTTGATTTTCGATTTGATCTAATATTTCGGTGTTTTGGGAAACGATCATTTGATAAGCTTGTTTTAAATCTTCTTGATTGATTTCATTTCTTTTATTTTCGCCAGTTCCTCTATTTTGAGCGAAGACGATTACTGTTGTTTTTAAAATATTTTCTAAAGTACGATTAGCTTTTAAGAATTGTTGATGATGTGGTAATCTTTCTAAAGCTTCATTAATCACTTCAAATAAGTATTTTTTAGCTTCGTCGCTATAAGGGTTTTTTCTTCTTTTGATTAAGAATTCTAAAAATTGTTGACGTTCAGCTTTGTTACCAGGTTTTACTTCGATGTTGTAAGTGAATCTTGATTTGATGGCTTCATCGATTTGGTCCTCGTGGTTGGTCGCGCCGATAATGAAAATAGGTTTTTCAGGGTTGTTTTCAAATGATGTCATTTCAGTTTTGAATTGGTTAACCACATTGGCAATTTCAGACCCTGCTTCTAAGGTACCTAAATCTGTAAAAATAGTTTCGCATTCATCTAAAAAGATAATGGCGCCATTGTTTTTGTCTACTTCGCGTCTAGCTGCTTCAAATAAATCTTTAACCATTTGCGGAGCTAAGCCTTTATATTTTTGTGAAAATAAAGAGCTACTTACTTCAAAGAATGGGAGTTTGGTTTCTTTGGCTAAGGCTCTTGCTAAAGTTGTTTTTCCTGTTCCTGGAACTCCGTATAACAAGATACCTAATGGAGGTTCCACGTCACCAATACCTTGATAGTTTTCTTGATTTTTAAGATAATCAATAAAACCTTTGACTGCTTTTAATTCTTGTTTAAACCCAATTAATTTATCAAAAGTTGGAAATTTTTGGGGATTAGTAGGTTGGAATTGATTTTTATCTTCTTCAAAGTTTGATATTGCAGAGGATCGGTTTTCTAATAAAGTTTGTGATTCTTGCTTATTTTGTTGTTCTATTTTTTTGGTTATATCTACATTTTGTTGTTCTATTTTTTTGGTTACATCTACATTTTGCTTTTGAAGTGTTTTGATTACTTGTTGATGCTCTGTTATTTGTTTTTCTGTTTCGATTAAAGTTTGGTGATGAATCCAAACATAAGTTCCTAGAGAAAAACAAAAAAATAAGATAATGATGGTTATCATTAAATGTTTTGAAAGTGGTTTTTGTTCGATTTGCTTTTTCATTCGGTTATTTTCCTTTCTCATAAAAAAAAGACCAAGAAAAACTTGGTCTTTATTAATCAATTAAGCTGTTTGAACAATTGAGGTTTTAATAGTTTGATTGCCGCCACTGAAAGAATTGCCTTTAGAATCAACTAATTCGTAATCAAAAATTAAGTCTAATTCAGGTTTTTTTCCATCGATAGTTTCTTTAATAATTTCTTTTTGTTCGATACCGATTTGGATTGTTATAGTTCCATTTCCTTCTTTTAAAGCCATTAAAGGACGTTGAGATTCATCATATTCATTATTATTAACTTTCATTGATAAATTAAAAAAATTTGTCGGATTTTCAAAAGTTGTTTTAGTATCATATGAAGAAGTTATTTTTAAATATAAAGGACCGTCAATTTCTATTCCATTTGTGTTAAGTACAGCTTTATGTTCCATTTCGATTAAATGTTGATATTTGCTTGGTTTGAAGTTTGGTATAGGAAGAGGTATAAGAATTTTATCCTCGTTATTTCCTTTAGTTCGTTCAATAGTGAAAAAAGGAAGATTGTTCATTAATTGAATTTTTTCTTTTCTTTGTTTAGAAAAGTAATTAGTTAAAGCGAAAATGGATGCGGTAGTGAAAAAGATAGCGATAATAATTGTGATAATAGTTAATATTTTATTTTTGTTTTTTATGTTTTTATTCATATTATTTAGTTCCTCCTAGGATGAGAGATTTAATCAATTCAAGAGAATTATTAATTCCTGTTGTTAACCAGGGAATTTTATTATCGTAGTAAATAATAATGACTTGTAAAATAAAATGTAAAATGATCGTTATGTAAGCTATTTTTTTTAATAAATTGCGTTTTTTTATTGGGATAATAGTTATATTTTCTTGTTTGGGGTTAGTCATTGTTTTTATTTCTTGGTTTTGGTTTGTTTCGTGATTATTGGGTTTTGTTTTTTTCTTAATGATTTTATTCATATTTAATTTCTCCTTTGTTGGTTGATATGGGTTTATTCTAATGTTAAATCTTTTACTTTATCTTTAATGGTTTTAGATAATTTGAAAGAGACAACGGTTTTCGCAGGTATTTCTAGTTTTTTTCCTGTTTTGGGGTTTTTACCTACATATGCTTTTCTTGCTTTTAATTTGAATTTACCAATTTGAGGGGATAAAATTACTTCTTCGTTGGATGTGATAGCTTCAATTAGAGCGTTCTCAAATGAGTTATAAAATTCTTCTGTTTTAGTTGCAGAAGTTTTGTTGGATAAAGCGATTTTTTTAATTAATTCTTTTTTAGTCATTTTTGGGTTTCTCCTTTTTTGATTTTTTTTGAAAATTATTGTTATTTAAATTAAAATAGAGTTTCGCTTAAAATTTAATGATGTGAAACGATGGTAAAAATTTTAATTCTACTCATAATTTTTAATAATGATTTCTTGATTGATGTTTTTATTGGTGAGATTATGGGTAGTTGTTGTTTTTATTTTTTTATAGTTTTTCTAAAATTTGAACCTTTTAATGTCTTGGTCTTGAATAACAGGTTTTTCAATTTCTTTAATAATCTCTTTTTCAATAATTTTATCTTTGAAAATAGTAATCGGTTCTTGGAAATTAGAATTTGAAGGTATATTTTCTATATTAGAATTAGCAGGTGTTTTTTCTATAAATTGAATATATACGAAAATGGCGATTATCATCCCCATCAATAAACAAATGATATTATCAAAATAATTAATTTTTGTTTTCATATCGATATATTATTTTTTTAATTATTCGACCTTTGTCATTAAATTCTTCAATACAATCAATAGTTTCGCCGTCGATACAATAAAATATTTCTTTAATCATTTGACCTTTGTCATTAAATTCGGAAATATAATGAATAGTTTCGCCGTCGGGTTGATATGTTATTTCTTTAATTTTTTGACCTTTGTCATTAAATTCGTGAATATAATGATGAATATATTTGCCGTCGGCTAGATATGTTATTTTTTTAGTCATTTGACCTTATTAACTCCTTTTTTTTAAATAATAAAAAAAATTTTTTTCTTTTATCACCTATTACTTTTGAACTGGATGGTTTTTGTTAAATGTATAAATTATTAATATATCAAAAATCATAAATTTTTTAATTTTAATTTTAAATTGCATTAATTATTTTTTAGATTTTTTTGACTAAAAATAATTAAATGATTTAAAATAAAAGACCTGAGTTAACGCTCAGGTCTTTATTAAGTTTATTTGATTATTATTGAGTTTTATGAATTTATTGTTTTAAAAAGGTAAAGTTTCTTGAGGTTTATTGTCTAAAAAGATGACATTATGTACGATTACTTTTGTATTTGTTTTCTTTTGACCTTCGTTGTTGGTGTATTTTTGGACAGATAATGTCCCTTCTAGATAAATTTTAGATCCTTTATGTAAGTATTTTTTCATGTTGTCAGCTTGGGTTCTAAAAACCACACAAGGAATATATTGTACTTTGTCTTTGTTTTGGTTAACCGCTAATTGAAAATCTATTTTAGGGACTTGTTCATTGTTAACCTTAAGATATTGTTTGTCAAGATCATGAGTGATACGACCAATTAATTGAACTTTATTTAACATATTTTATTTTTCCTTCTTTTTGATATATTTTTTATTTATTTATAGATAAAATTTTTGAAAACAAATGTATTTAAGACTATCTGATTTGTTGATGTTGGAATCGTTTATTACTGTTGTTTCAAAAATTTTATGTTGGGCTTTGATACAAAAAAAGATTACTTTGAAAGTAATCTGGTTTTTATTTTTTTATTGTTTTGAATAACTAGTTTAAAGTCATTACGGACGAGAAAGGTTAACGTTTTTTTAATTTTTTGATAGCAATGTTTTTAATATTTTCTACTTGTCTTAAGGTTAAATTTAGTATTTGGGATATTTCGTGATTAGAATAACTAGGTTGATAATCTTCGTTGATATTTCCTAAAGGAATTCCAAAATTTAATCTAATGACGTTAAAATCCTTTTTACTTAATTTGGTTTTTAGCTTCTTTAAAAAAATTTCATGATGAATTTGTTTTAACCATAATTGATGAGGGTTAAGGATTTGATAATGCCATATATGTTTTTCTTCTTGAAAAGAAGGGTTATTGGTTTTATGAATCTTTTGAGGAACGGAAGGTGAATGACTTTTTCTTATTAATTCTCTGATTTCTGATTTGATAGTTGGTGTCGCATAAGCGATAAAGTCATAACCTAAATCTACATAATTATCTAAAGCCTTGATTAATCCTAAAACCCCTTCTTGGTATAAATCATCTTTTTGAAGTACGCATGGGTAATATTTAAATTTAGAAACTAGTTTTTTTACTAAGGGCAAATGTAAATCGATTAATTGATTACGCATTTCTAAATTCTTTTTACTTTTTAAAAAATCTTTAAATAATTTTTCTCTTAACATTTAATTCCTTTCTAAAAATATTTTTAGAAAAGATAGGAAATTATTTTTTAGTCTTTGAAAAGAAAAAAAGACTAACTTAATAGTTAGCCTTAAAGAATTTTTAAAAAATAAAAAGTGTCTAAAGTTTTGGAACAGTTCAATCCTTTCCGTGTATTTGAGTAGTGTGATGTTTAAATCTTTCAAATTTTTATCTAAAATAACATCTAGAGGAATTTGAGTTTGGTGGGCTAATAATCGACTTAAATTTTCTTCTAAGGTCATTTCATAAGAAAAAACTAAGAGATGAGGATGATGATGAGTTTCTTGGTGTTTGGTTTTAGTGATATCTAAAAGAAGGTTGTAAACAAAAGTGGTTTTTCCTAAACCTGTATAGCCCCCAATGGTGATAATTTGGCCTTTTTTAAATCCTTTTGTGGCTTGATTTAAACCTCGGAAAGTTTCTGATAAACGGTAATATTCTTCTTGAATTTTTTGTTTTGATTGATTATCAGTTTCAAAAAATTCAGGATGATAAGAGACCATTTGATTTAAAGTTAACAAAGTCTTATCGGAGGAATGAGGTATAAAGGACATAAATTTTCTTAATTTTTCAAAGATTTCTTGATAGTATAGATCCTTATGATAAGGATCTTTATTTTCAAAAGAAGGACTAATAATTTTTAAGAGTTGTCGGAACAGTTTTTCTTGGGTATAGGTATGTTTTAAGTTATCTAAGAAATTAAGGTTATTTTCCTTACTAAAATCATCACTTAAAAAAGATAATGATTCTTTAGTAAAGTTATCTTGGGGGAAATAGGTTTGAAGATAGGTGAGTAATTCTTCGATTATCTCATTTTGAGACTTTATTTTATCAAAGGGATGATTAGTTATTTTTCCTAAAGTTAAATATTTTAAGGCCTGAAAGATTTTTGTATGTTGTTTATCTAAAAAAGATTGTGGATCAATGAGCTGAAAATAAAAACTTAATTGTTCAGCTTTATTTTGGTTCATATAGGAAATGATTTGTTTTAACGCTTTTTGTTCGTTGGTTAACATTTTATATTAACTCCTTTTTTATTTTTTTAATGATGTTGATGTTAGAAAAAGGGATGAATTGACGGGTAATTAAGTTTTGTAAGAAATTGTTGGCTGAATTGGAAAATAAGTTAATTACTTGATTAATGCCTTGGATTTTTCCTTGGTTGATTTTATTGTTTAGTCTTTGAGTTTCTGGTTCGTTGTTGATTAATAAATAAAACTCAAAACGAGTATCTAATTTTTTGAGTTGTTGGGCCTCTATCATGGCTTGTTTATAGCGTTCACGAAGACATGTTTTAAAATTAAAAGCGATGATTCTTTTCTTTTTAGTAAATAAAACTAAATCAAATTTAATGTCAGGGATAAAAAATAAATTTACTTGAGGGTATAAATTAGTGATTCCTTTATTGTTTAAGTATAATAAAATTAAATATTCATTGATTTTACCACAAATGACTTTTTGACTTTGAGAGTTGATGTTATTTTGGTTAAAATAATGGTTTAATTGTTGGTAATTGGTTTTCATATACTTGTCAACAGAAAGATTAAAGGTAGTTTTTTTAAAAAAACATTTTAAGATTTCCACAGTTTGGATATTAGTATTAAATTGTTGAATATTAAAAAAATCTTGGTTATTTAACATTTGATATTCCTTTCTTTAAATAAAAAAACCTTTAAATTAAGGTCTTTTGTTGGTTTTTTTAGTTTTAAAAATTCTTTTTGTTTTCCAGGTAATGATGCCATCTTTATGAATGGTTTTGATTTTTCCATTAGAAAAATAGATGTAAGTATTGCCATTTTGGCAGATTTTTTTAGTTATGATCGCCATTTGATAGTGCTCCTATTTGTTTGATTATTTGATTTTGGTTAGTTAATGTTGTTTTGCTATTCATCTCTTTTAAGATTAATTTGTGGCCGAGGTTTTTTATTTCTAAGAATAATTCATATCCTTGGCTTACTTGGCGAAAGTATGATAAAGGATGAGTTTCTATGACGTCTAATTTATGATCTTTTTGGTTTTGTTTGCGTTCTAAACCTAATTGTGGTTTGATTTTGAGATAAACAGTCATATCTGGTTTAATAAATTGTTTATTAAGTAAATTAAAAAGCTGATAATTTTTATCAATGTTGCGAGGATAAGCTTGATAGGCAAAGTTAGAACCTAACCATCTATCTATTAAAATGATTTTATTAGTTTCTAAATGTGGTTTTATTTCCTCTTCTTGGATTTGTTGCATATTAGCAAAACTCAATAAATAGCGAGTTAATGGTTTTAATTGGGCATTAGTTAAAAAGATATCACGAAGAGGTTGGCCGATGGAGGAACTTCCTAACCCTTGTAGAGTAATTACTTCTTGACCTTGTTTTTCTAATTGTTTTCTAATTTTTTGAATTAAAGTTGTTTTACCACTGCCATCTAAGCCTTCAAAAACTATTAATTTCATTTTTTTCTCCTTTTAATTTAGATTTTGGGTATAAAAAAAGACCTTCGATTTGAAGGTCTTAGGGTTTTTTAATTATTATTTAAATTTACTTAATCGTTTTAAATAAGTTGTTTGTGATAATTCTTGTTTAGTTTTTGATAAAAGTTCTAAATATCGTTTGCTATCTTGAATCATTTTGGTAATAAAATTATTATCTAAGTAAATTCTAACTACATGATAATCATTATCATTAAAATAAACTAAAAAATAAGCAAATTTAGTTTGACTGCAATATAATTGACATTGAACTTGAGCCCAGTAGTTAATAGGGACTTCTTGGTGGAAAAAGAAGCCATTCCAAGTGGAGGAGATGTTATTGTTTTCATCCACATAAGGACATTTAATTTCTAAGAGAGTGTTGGTTTTAGCATTATAATCATCAAGTGAGGCAGAAAAAATTTTTTCTTTGTCATCCGTAAAGATGGTATCAGGATAAGTTAATTGAGTTGTTTTTTCAAAGAAAGCGCGAGCGATTGGTTCGGTTTTATTTCCGTGTTCGGTGTATTTGTTGCTTGTGAAAGTAGTGTCAAAGAGTTTGTCATGGACTAATTGTTCTAAAGAACGGAATTTATCATTACCTGTGATACTGCCGATTTCGGAAGCGTTAATATATTTTTTTCGATGTTGGTACCATTCTTTGGTGCGTTGGGATAATGTGATTTGCATGGTTATTTTTCTTTCTTAAATAATGAGATGATATATTGGCCTAAATAATAAATAAATTTAATTATATAATGTAAAAATTTAAAAAGAAAATCAATTAAACATAAGAGATGAGGTAAAAATAATAAAATAATGGTTAATAAAACTAAATTAAGCCATTGGTTTTGATTATTAAAAAAACAATTACTTATAGCAACAAACCAATTATTTAATTTTGTTAACCAAGTATTAATGCGGTTCCACATGATTATTAGTTTTAATAGTGGTTAGATATTGATAAAATCTAACTACGATACCTTTCTTTAATCTTTGGATGCTTAATTGGTAAGTAAAAAGATAGAATTTGATTAAATAATTAATAAAAATTAAAGGTGTTAATAAAATAGAGATAATGATGTTAATGGATAAAGATGGTAATATTTTTTTAATGAACATATTTAATGGTTCCTTTCTTTTTTAAGTATTGGGTAATAAAAAAGATCCTTGTGAAGGGTCTTTGGATGATATTTTAATTAAGAATCGAGGATATCTGGTTTTTTGGGTGGTGGTGTAGTATCTAAAAAATGGTAATATGTGCGAGCGCATTCATTGCCGTCAATATACCAATTATCAAAGAAAAATCCCGAAACATATTGATAATAATGGGTGTTACCATTTTCATCATAAATGGTTTTGCAAAAACGTCCAAATTTATCTCGGACTTCGTCGCCTGTATAATAAATGCCAGGTTTAATATAACATTGCCTTAACCAATTAATATATTCAGAACTATAATTATTGAAAATACGCAATTTTACTTTTTCATCTTTACAAGAAATAATAAATTTTTCCTTTTCGGTTTCAAAAATATTTTTAAGTTGGAGAAGTTCACACGATATAGTCTCTTTTCTATTTGGAGATGCTGACAATACCACTTTCATGCTATCAGTTTGGCGTATAAATTCACCTTCATAATCAAATAAATTATTATCTCTTTTCCATGTTCGAATGGCTTGGTAAGGATCAATAGCATCAGGTAATTCGATGCTTTTAATTCTTTTTTGGGTGCTAAAAGTGAAAAGATAAACATTTTTAGCACCATTTGATAATTTCAGCAAATCTTCAATGGTATAAGTTAGTTGGGGGAGGAGGCGAATTCCATCATCGAAATAAATAGCCTCAAATTCAAAACTTAGAAATCCACCTAAAGGGAAAGGAACAACCAAACCAGTGTTAGGAGTGGGGTTATAACAACCTAATTTAATTAGTTTGGGTTTTTGGATGATTTTCTGTTGGATTAAGTAATTATTAATCGCTTCTTCTTTACTTTGATCAACAAAGAGATTGATGTTGATTAATTGCACATTGCACTTTTCTTCCTGAGTTTTTTGTTGAGCATCCCAAAATACGAAAGCTTCTTCGATAGCGATTTCGTATTTTAAAAGGTCTTCTAAGGTGTGTTTTTTGTCTGCAGCAGGATATTTAATATTAAAGGGATTAGAGCGGGGTTTAAAATAGACACCCAATAGTCCTGAAGGAGGATCTTTTAGGAACCACCAGAAGTAACCTTCGGCATAATCATTGTAGGCAGGTTCTGGTAAATCACGTTCATCAAATTCAATGTTGAAATATTTTAGGATTTCAGGGATACTTTCTTTGGATAAAACGCTGATATCATACCTTTTCATTTTAGGTTGGAAGGTTAACCATTCTTGTTGGAGGGTTTGGTAATCCGCTAATTTAATTTTGGTTTCGTTTTGATTATGAAAAAAAGAAGAATGAGCATTGATGGAAAGGACAAAATTGAAATTAATAATTAATAACATAATTATTAATTTTTTAGATACAGGGAATTTTAATTACTTTAGACATTATTTAATAACCTCCTAATTCTTTTTTAATTTTTTTTTGCCTGACAAATGGTAAAAAGGGATAAAAAAAAGACTCTTGTTTAAAGAAGTCTTGTTATTTGGATGAGTAAGTATGGTTAAATAAAAAAACCCCTTTTGGAAAGGGGTTTTTTTATAAAAAAGATAATTTTTATGTTGATAATATTTTTAGTTATTTTCATCATTTAAATTGTTTAAAAGGTTTTTATAAGTTTTTAATTGTTCTTTTTGATTATCAATTAATTGTTTGTAATTTTCTTTTAATTTTAAGAGATTTTCTTTTTGATTATCAGTGATACTTCCTTGTAATTCTTTATCTATGTTTGTTATTTTGGTTGCATTATCATAAATTTTCTGTTTTAAATTAATTATGTTTTCTTCAATAGTAAAGTTCTGATTAACAGGTTGCCTGCTACTAGTTTCTGGAAGTTTTGGATCCGTTGCCATAACTGGATTAATATTGATGAAAGCGAATAATCCTAAAAAACTCATTAAAAATAATGGTAAAAGATGTAATTTATTTTTTATTTGCATCATTTTAACTTATAACTCCTTATTTATTTATTCTTCTAATTGCTTTTTTTTGCAAAATTATTATTTATAATATTTATTTAATTGAAAAAAATTGTTTATCTAAGTCATGGAATTTAACGTGTTTTTCTTCTTCTTGTTTTAATAAATCTTGTGGATTTTGTCTCATGTTTATTGAGGTTATAATTTTTTTCTAATTTCTTTTAATTCATAAATTAATTTTCCTTGTTGTTCTGTAATTTGAATTAATGAACCCAATTTCATCGATAAGGCAAATAACTTTTGATATAATTCTGGATTGATATTTTTATTCATATTTTGCATCTCTAAAACTACTTTTTTCCATTCTCCAGCGAGTTGCCAATTTCGTTCATTAATAAAAACTGATTGCGTTTCTAAAAAAAAATCACAAGAATTATTTAAAATGTAATTATTATTTTGTGATGAAGAACTATTATCATCCATCGCCATAATTTGATAATTATTGTTATTTATAACAAATAAAAATCCTAAAAAAACGAATAAAACTATTTTAAATAAGTATAATTGTTTTTTTAATTTAAACATTAATTTATAACTCCTTTAATTTTTTTATCCCTCAATTGGTGTGATTTCATAGAGGGAGTTGAGGGAGGATAATAAGGGGGTTGATTTGGTTTCTTGTAAATAATCTCTATTCAATCCTTCAAATAAACCTTGTTTTTAACCCTTCGGGTACCTTCAAGTTTATTTTCTATTAAATTAGCTTATAATCAACCATATCTTCTTATCATTTTAATTTGATTTCTATGAAAACCAATAAAGTGTGTACAATTTATAATCTCTTTCTCCAAATTGGCTATTTCTTTATTTGTTTTTTTGTTTTTTGGTTGTGATTTTAATTCTTCTATTTGTTTTTCTAATTGTTCTCTTTTTTCAAGATTTTCGTTTATAATAATGATTTTATTTTGAACTAATTCGTGATTTTTTCTTATTCTTTCTTCCTTTTGTTCTTGTATAGTTTTACTATTTTCCATCGCCATAACTTGATTATTATTGTTGTTAATAACAAATAATAATCCTAAACAAATGAATAAAACTATTTTAAATAAGTATAATTGTTTTTTTAATTTAAACATTAATTTATAACTCCTTTAATTTTTTTATCCCTCAGTTGAGGTGATTTCATAGAGAGATCAGTTGAGGTGATTTCATAGAGAGAGTTGAGGGATTGTAAGATTGAATTTCTATATACTGTTTCTGCATCTTCATATCTTTCTTCTAAAATTCTTTTGTAGTTTTCAGCGCTAGATAACATATCTTGATAATATTTTTGCCTTGCTTTTAATTTATTAATGTTAACTTTTATTTTGCCGATTTTTTCAACTATTTCTTGCACTTCATCTTGAAGTTTTTTGATTTCAGCTTCGTTTTGTTTTCTATTAATTTTTAATCTATTAAGTTCTTGGTTTTTTTCGTCGCGTTGGTGTTCTAGTTGTTGTTGTGGTTGTTTTAAATTTTCTATTTGAAGTTGAATAGAATTTAAGTGAGATTGGTGTTCGTCACATGTTTTTTGTTCTTTGCTAATGGCATCTTTTTCTTCTTTTAATAAATTCAATGATAATTGCCAACTATTTTTTAGTTTATTGATTTCTTCTTGTTCTCTTGCTGATAGATCTGATGGTAATTTAGAAGTGTCAGTAGGTTCGGTAAAAAGATAAGTTTTAATTTGTTCTAAACGAGCAGCAGTGGTTTTAATTTTCGGTTGGGGTGGTTTTTCCGTAGAGCGTTTAGATCTGGAAGGAGTTGGGGTGGTTTCAGGTTCTAAGGAATCTTTTTCTGGAGTTTGTCCTAAAGGAGAAAAAGAATTTTTTTTGTTTTGATAATCATTAAATCCTTGGTGAATGCCTATGATAATTGCTATTCCAAAAAGTAAAATGATAATAATAGTTACTAAATGTTTTTGAAAAAAGTTGGGTTGTTTCATAACTTATTTACCTTTCCTGATAATAGTGATAAAAATATATCGCTTATCACTATTATACAACTTTATTTTTTAAATGTTTTAAAAAAATAAATTTTAATTATTTGGAATCATAACCATTTCAGGGATTTTACCAACTCGTCTAGCTTGAATGCGTTGTTGAGCGCGAGCATAACTTGGATTTTTTTGTTTTAATTGGTGTTTTAATTCATTCACGTTTTCTGTTTTAGTTTCTAATTCTTCTTCTAAATCGCTTTTTTTATTATATAATCCGTCATTATCTAAAATCGGCATAAGAGCTGTTATAACAACCTAAAACAACTTTTTTAGTTATGCCAAATTTGTTGAATAAATAAGTTTCTACATCTTTTGGAGTTGCGTTAGGTCCTAAAATAATATTAAAAGTATTCATATATTTTCCTTTTCTAAAAAAAATAAGAAAATTAAAAAAACAAATGAATAATTTATTTTTTTACATCTTCTTATTTTTTTTATTTTGCTTAAAAGAAACCAAAAGTTTTTTTCTTTGGTTTTGCTTTTTTTCTCGGTTTTTTTATTTTTTTATTTGAAGATGATTTATGAGACGTCGGTTTAGATATAAAAACAAAACCTTCTGTATCTTTACTATCATTTTTTAATTGATCCAATGTATACATATCATCGTTCCCTATACGTTCGCCAGTTGTTATATATACTGCATAAACGTTTTTAGGTGCATCTTTGATAGTCCATCTTAAATTACCATCTGGTCTATGATTATAACTTGGTTTATATAAAATAACTTGGCCGTCATAATCGCAATTTTCTTGTAAAAATTTTTTTATTAAAGTCATTCTATTTCTTCTTGATTTAATAATAACTTCTGTTAACATTCATTACTTCCTCCTATTCTTTTCTTTTTTAAAAAAACATGTAAATAAAAACATCTATTTAGATGTTTTTATTTGTCAATTAGAGTGTCTATTTGTTTAGTGATGACGTCTATTGATTTTTGAATAGCTGCTTTATCTGCATCAGTAGTAGCAATTTTTAAGTTTGCATCAGCGATATTACGTTGAATGTTTAAATATGCAACTGTATTATTTTTGTGTAATTGCGTTTCTGTTGTCCAAGGGTAATTCTTTTTTGTAAGAATTTCGTTTTTTGTATAAGTGAAAAGAAAAACGACAATAATTGTATACAGAAAAACATGAAATACTGTTATAAATTTAATATTTTTAAGCGATGTAGCCATTAGTAAGCCTCCTTATTTTTTTATTTTAAAATTTTAACCTCTGACGGTTCTTCTTACTTATTCTTATGTTTTTTGGTTATGTTTTTAACATGTTGAAATATTTTTTTTGTTAATTTGAGTGATGCTATTATAAAAAAACCTATAATATACAAACAAATAACAAAACTGAAAAAAACCACTATCATTCCCATAACTAACAAAATAATAGTTATTGTTAAGCTAAAAACAAACGAAATATACTCCATTAAGTGATTCATAATGGGCGCTGATATTAAAAAATTAGTTAAAAAGTTTTTCAGTTTAAATCCCTCTCTTATAACAGTTTTTGAATGGACGTGCCTAGGTCCATGTATTAATATATTTTAATTATTTAAGCTGTTAGCCTCTTCAAAATAGAACGTTTTTCTTGTGCTATTAAGGTGTATCATTTCTCGATAACATTCATAGACAGTGTCCGTGATGTATTTTCTAAACTCATGTGTAAGAGGATTGAAATAAAAACAGCAGTTATCGAGGGCAAATTATATTTAAAAGGAATAGGTTTCCACCAATCACTCATATTACGTCCCTTCGTATTAAAATCATCAAACACAGTTTTTAAGGTAGTTATTAATGTTTATGGTAGAGGTTGGGATTTTTGGCACAACATAAAGAATAACTCCTTAATATAATAATCTAATTTGAGATTTTCCCATGAACGCCCTCCGATGCCACCAGTTACTCCTAAATTAACGCTAAATACTAATTGACTCATATTTAATAATTCCTTTTTTTTGTTTTGTTGTTTTTGTTTTCATTTGTTATCCTCCTTAGAAGATTTATTTAAATATTACTTCTTGGGGCCGAAATAATATGAATGCGTTAACGCTTGTATTTGTTTTGTTATTTTGTTAATCTTAGCTGGAAAATTACCAGAATCTTTAAAACTAAATAAAAACTCTGCAATTTCTCCTAAATTCATTGAACTAGCAAAACCTGTTAATAAATTATTTTCTAAACGATAATTTAAAACAAGCATTAAAACATCATCACGAAACAGGGGGGACATTTGAAAACCGAAATCATCCAACAATAAAACGTCGATTGTTTTCAATGTTTCTATTTTCTTTTCGTATATTCTTAATAATTCGGAATCTCCTGTATTTTTAAATTGTCTTACGACGTCTTGCATGTTTAACATTAAACATGATATTTGTTTTCTTAAACATTCATCAGTAAAACTTTTTAAAAATAGAGTTTTGCCGGTTTGTGTATCGCCGAGAATATAAAAACCTTTATGCCTTTTTTGATTATCAGCATTACTAGTTTTATGGATTAAATAATTTTTAGCTTCTGTAACAGCTCTTTCATGGTCTTTGATTTTTGATTGAAAACCATTAAAACTGAAATGAGAACAAAAAATATTATTTTGTGTAAATAATTGATATATTTTTTGAATGTAGTTTATGAATTCTTGTTTTTCCCAAACTCCTTCAAATTGTTTATAAACAATAGAAATAAAAGGCTTGGTTTGTAAAATTTGTTTATAACAACCATCTATAATTTTGTTTCTATTTGATAAATAGTTATAAACTTTCATTATTTCAAAATCTGGAATATTGATATTTAACGCTTTAATTTCTGGGTCTTCATTGACAATTGTTTTCATTTTATTAAATAAATCGTTCGTGTCAACTTGTGGGTATCGATTGATATTTTTGGTTAATGCGTCAGTGGTTTCTTTATTATTAACAGTTATTTTTTCTAGTTTTTTATCTTGGCCAATTTTAAATTTTAATGTTTCTAGTTTATTATCTTCACCAGTTTTACATTTTAATGTTTGGTAATTATTCATAAATTAATTTATTATCCTTTTTTAAATTAACCCTTTAAAGATAGTTAAAACAAAAAGCAAACCATATATGGAAGAAGATAAGAGGAAGTTTGAATTAATAGCTAAATTGTTAACTAAAAACCATTAACCCCTAAAAATAATTAAATAATTATTCACTTGGCTTAATTATTTAATTATGATTTGCTTCCTCTTTTAACTATCTTTAAGAGGGTTTAAAATATATAACCAATTTTTATTTCTTTAAAGAATTAATAATTAGTTCGTTTGTTTGTTATTGTATGAGATGTTTGAATTTTTGCCATATTCGTCTTTTGCATAGCTAATAAGGTTTTTGTGGCTGTTCTTATAATTTCGCCATTTTCCTCGTTGGGTGTTAATTGCTTAATAAACGATTCCAATTTTAATAACATATCCGCCGTAATATTTATCTTATTTTTTAATATTCGTTTTTTTGTTTGCTCGATCGTTGTTCGACCCATTTTGATTCCCGTCCCCGTCTTTTGGAATTCTTAATGTTAAATATTGGCCTGTCGTCACTTCAAAATCTACATAAAAATATTTTTTTTGTTTTTGGTTATTGTTTTTCATAAAATGCCTCATTCGATATCCAATAAAACTAAATAATATTTAGCTTTATTGGATTCATTATTATATTTAAAATATGTATCAAGCTTTTTTTTGTGCTTCTTGTATTTTTTCTATTAAAGAGCCTTTATTGGTTAAATCTTTTTTGCTTTCAATCTGTGCTTTTGCTATATTGTCTTTTGATTCTATATTACCTTTGTTTTCTTGAGGTTTTGATGTATTCGTAATTTTTGCATATTTAGTTACGATTTCTTTTATATCTTGGTTATCTCTGTTGTTGAACTCTTCCAGAATTTTTGTTTTGATGTCTTTATTGGCTTCATTTAATGAAGTAATATTTTTAATTAATATTTGAATTTCTTCTTTTTTTTTAATTATCTCTGAATTGTGATTTTTAATTTTCTTTTTGTTATCTTGAAAAGCGCTTAAACTTGTTTTTTCTTTTTTATTTTTCATTAAAATTATTAATCGGGAAATAATTGCAAAAACTAAAACGCCTATAATACTTCCTAAAATGTTATGAATTGATAATGGATTTAGCATGCTAAAATCTCTTTTCTATATTTTTTTTATTTATTAACTCCTTTGTTTTGCCGTCGGCTTTATATATTATTTTTTTAGTCATTTACTTATTAACTCCTTTTTTTTAAATAATAAAAAATGACTAGTTCATTTATAATCTATTATTTTTAAAACTCTTTTTTTATATATCACCATTTTTTAAGAGATGATAAAAATTTTTGTTTCTTTTGTAATTTTTCGTAAATATCTAAGAACAAATTTTGATTTAATAATAATTTTTTTGTTTTCATATTAAATCTATAATCATATTTACTTTCTAATTTTTCTGTGAATTTAATTTCAAAAGGCAAATTTTCTTTTGTTTTTTTCATTTCTTCTAAGAGTTCATAACATTCAGAAATGGAATCATAACTGAGATAAAATGTATTATTTTCAAAATTAAAATTGTTGTTAGCTTGTTTATGTAATATCATTTTGAAAATTGAAAATGTTTTTAATAATTTAAAACATTCCTTTAATATAAATTTTTGTGTTTGCATTTTAACAATTTATTTTTCTTCTCCTTTATTTCCGAGTTTTGACAATAAAAAAAATCAAACTCAAATTTTAGTTTTTGAGTTTGATTTTAGGTGGTAATTTTGATTATTACGTTTATTTTGGGCTAGGGGGAAACAAATGAAAAAATTAGTTTTTTAACTTAATTCCTTTATTTTATTAAAAATGAAAAAATAAGTTTCATTAAAAACTTAAAAAAAATTATATTTTTAGTTTAATAATTTATTTTATTATAAAAACCAAAAATTAGTTTTTTATTTATATGTATTATTAAAAAATTAAAAATTTGAGAATAATTTTTTGACACGAATAAATCTTATTTTTTTAAATATTTTTAGAATTTGAAATAAATTTTAAAAATAAAATTCAGTAATAAAAAAGCTTAAAACAAAAAAATAAAACATTCAGAATCATAAGTTCGTTTTTCAAAAATTAATAGGGTTATGTTGTTTAAGATCTAAATGTTGTTCTAATAAATTTTTTTCTTCTAAAATATAATCGCCCTTTTAAACGAATTTTTTTTATTTAGTGCCATATATAAAAAATATCCTTAATTTAGGTAAAAAAATAGAGCTTAACTTTAAAAGTTAAACTCTTAAAAATCAAAATTATTTAATTTACCTATAACGATACGAATGAATAACCAAAAGAAAATAAAGAAGAAAAAATATATTAAGAAAATACAATAATAAAAAGAAATAAAAATTAAATTCATTATACATTAAGAATTAAAAAACATAAATAAGTTAGTTTTTTAAATTTTTAAATTAATAAAATTTTTATTTTTTTGAACTACAACAAAAAAATATTTTTTTAAATTCAAAATTATATTTATTTAAATATCTTTTTATTTTTATTGATAAATTTTAATAAAACAAAAAGAAGAAAAAATAAAAACAAAAATTCCTGTAATTCTAGTAATTATCATTGCGAAAGGTAATAAATACATTCTATTACTAATAGACATAACTCCGAGATTTCCAGTGCTTCCGATACTATGAGAAGAAATACCCAATATTAAAGAAGACTCTAAAGGATTAAAATTCAATAATAAAGCTAAATAAAAAGAAACAGTAATAGCAATCATCAAAGAAACGAAAACCATACATATAATGCGATAATTGGTTATACCTAATAATAAAATATTAAAATCAGTATCTAAACCTAAAGCGACTAACGCAGGAGCTGTAAAATTAACGCTCATAAATTTTCCAATTTGCACTATATACTTTTGATATTCATCAGAAATCAAATTAAAAATTTTTATTATTAAAGATAAAAAAATAATATATACCATAGTATCTAAACCAAATGTTTTATTAAAAGATAACATTTGATTAATCATATTACATAAAGAATACATCCCTAAAATAATTAATAACCCAGATCCAATATTTTTATAATCTAAAACATCTTTAGAAATATTATGTACTATATGATTTGTTTTCTGTTTTTCTAACTGACCTTGACCACTATATTTAGTTTTATTAAAAAATAAATATAGTACGCCAGCTAAAAAAATACTTACACATCTAGCTAAAATAAGAGGAGCTAAAAAAATACTTTTAAGTTTTTCTTTACCTATACCGAAACATTTTTCATAAGAGGGTTCTGCTAAACTATTAATGCCTAAATTAGTCCCTCCATTAGTTAAAGGAACAGAAATAAAAAAAATAGAATCTATAAAAGGCCCACGAGATTTGGTTATTGAACTGTCAGGTTTATAGTTTAATAGATAACCTAACAACCCTGTCATAAGAAAAGAAACTAAAACAGTTAACAAAGATAAAGGAATAAATTTTATAATCACTCTTTTTAATAAATTACGTTCTATATTTAGAATACTGCCTATCACAACGAAAACAATAAAAATTTTAGCAAAATTAATTCCTTTTTTTTCAAAAATAAAAAACTTTAATTGATCATGTATATCCTTGCATATAATCTTTTTATATACTAAAAAAGAAGGAACCAAAATACAAAGTAAAAAACCTAAACCTAATTTATTAAAAAAAGGGATTTTGTCACCAATAAAATTCAAGCCAATTCCAAATATCATTATAAAAAACAAAGAAGTTAAACAAGAATTCCATAACTGTTTAGTTATATCTATTCTTTCTAGATCAGGACAAGATTGAATATAATAAATATTACAAATAAGAATAAAAAATAATATCAAAAATATAATAGGATATAAACCAAAAATTTTTATTTTCTTCTTTACATTCGGCATAATAAAATAATTATATATAAAAACCTTTCATTTTTGAAACTTAATTTATTATAAAAAATATCTAAAAAAATAAAAATCAAACTGTTTTATTTCAAAATATTTTTGAAAACAATTTGATTTTTATTCTTATATTCAATTCCAAAATATTTGAAATTTTCTTAAATTAAATTAATTATTATTAAAAAATTAAAATTTTATCAAAAACTTTTATTTTTTAATATATGATATTTTTTTTCCATCTTTTTACGATTTATTGTTATTTGGAAAATAGTATAAAGATTTCCAGTTATCCAATATAAAGATAAAGCTGAATCATTAAAAGCATTAATAACCATAAACACAATCATAACATAATTAACTATTTTCATAGTCATTTCTTGATTTTTTTGTTTATTTTTTTGTTCATTATTTAAAATTTTGGTATTTGTTTTTAAATAAGAAGGTTTTTTTAAATTAATTTTATTTAAAAAATACATACTGATTCCAACTATTAAAGATAAAACAATTTTTGCAAAAATAAACCCATTAGTATTAGAGGTTTCTTGGTTTAAATTTATGCATCCTAAAAATGGAGATTTATTTTCAATAACAGGGAAAATGCCACCAGGATTACGAAAACGATTTAAAGTTCGAAACATTGCTATCAAAATAGGCATTTGCAAAAAAGATATAAAAATACTAAAAATACTAAAATTATGTTTTTGATATGCTTTAAAAATTTCCATTTGCATTTTCTGCATAGATTCTCTATCTTTTTTTAAAGCGTATTTTTCTTGTATTTTATTAATTTCTGGTTGAGCCAAACTCATATTCATACTAAAAGTACTAGATTTTGTATAAATAGGCCATGATAAAGTTCTTATTAATAAAGTAGTTAAAACAATACCTAATCCTAAATTTCCAAAAAACCATCCTTCTCCGATACACATAAACGAGAACAAATGCAAAAAATAACCAATAAAAACAACTAAAACATTCCAAATATAACCCCAACCTAAAAAAAAGTACCATTCTATTTTATTAGGCCATTGAATAGGTAAAGTACCTTTATCATCTACAAGAATCTTTGTATATTGTTCGTTTTTGTCTGTTTCGTCATATTTTAAATTAAAATAATTTATTTCATTTTTATTATTTTTATTTATTTTTGTTTTAATTATTTCATTATAATAAGATTCATTGTTTTGTGTAAGAAACTTTTTATCTTTGTCGAAAATACCTAAAAATTTGGATTTTATAATTTGGAGATCATTGTATTGCTTAATATTTAATTTTCCAATTTTTAATTTTGAATTACTTAAGTCTTCATATTTTTTATTAAAATATTCCAGATTCGTTCCTGTTTTAATAGTGAAAAAATCTTGAATTTGAGATGTTTCTTCTTTAGATGATAATTTTTCTTCAAAATAAAAAACATTATTTTCATCTTTTATTTTATCTTGGATTTGTTGTTCTATTTTTACTATTATTTCTTTTGCTGATGGATCGCTATCTGAAGGGATTTTTTCTAATTTTTCTAAAATAATATTTTTAGATTTTGGATCGAAACCAAAAACAAATATACTAATATATTTTTTTTCAAAAGCAAACTCCAGATCGATTTTACTTTTTATATTTTTTTCAAATTCGTAATCTTTAATAGATTCAAATATATCTTTATTAAAAATAATTTGAATATCTTGATTTTTTAATTTTTTATAATCAATTTGTTTAGGCCCGAAGCTTCTTATAACAAAAAGCAAAATTAAAGATAAAATTAAAACAATAAAAAAATTTTGAAATAATTTCATTTTTTTATTTGGAATATTATTCACAATCAACTACCTTGTTTTGTATTAATTCAAAGAGGACTTTTTTAATAAAATTAAAAATTTTTTTTCTAAATTATAAAAATTTAACTCTTTGGCCGCAAATTTAATAACAAGAACAAAAGACATATGCTTATCTATCAAAGATATATTATTATGGATAATCATTCTTAAACGTCTTTTTATTAAATTTCTTTCGTATGCTTTCCCATATTTTTTGTTAATACTTAAAGCAAATTTAAAATTTTCTAAATTTTCATTTTTAATGTAATATAATATAAAAAAATAATTTTTTACATTTTTTTTAAATTTAAAAATCAAATCTATTTCGCTTTTTTTTTTTAAAATAAATTTTTTTTTCATATCTAAAAATTTATATATATAATTCCTTAAATTTTATCAAAACTTATTTTAAAAAGAAAATATTTAAATTTAAATGTATTTTTTAAAAATTTTTCATCAATAAAAATAAAAAACGTATCATTATAGTTATAATCTTTTAATAAAAATATATAAAACAAGAAATTGACTATTTCAAAAAGACAATAAACTATAACTTATTACGTTCTTTAAAAATATTAATTTTGTATTAATTTAAAAAATTAAAAAAATGAATATAATCTTTTAAAATATTCGAATTACTAAACAGTTAATCTAATACGACCTTTTCTTCTTCTATTAGAAAGCACACGACGTCCTTCAGGAGTAGACATTCTAGTTCTGAAACCATGTGTCCTAATTCTTTTTATTTTACTAGGTTGATATGTTCTTTTCATAAAAATAAAACCTCTTCGATTTGTTTAAAAATAGCTATAAAAATAAAATAAATCCTTTTTAATAATTATAGTCTATTTTTATTAATTGAAATTATTATTAATTAAATAAAATTTCTTGAACTTTTTTATCGTCTAATTGTTGAACTAATAAAACTAAAAGTTTAACTGTGCTTTCGATATCTTTTTTATTAACAACAGAAGTATGAGAATGAAGATAACGAGTCGGAACACCAATAACAATAGTAGCGGCCCCTTCGTTGCGTAAGTGTATTGCTGAACCATCAGTTTCGCCACCTGTTGGTTTAGGCTCTTGGAAAGGAATATTATTATCACGAGCTGTTTTAATAATTAATTCTCTTAAAGCTTTATGAGGAATTAAACCACCATCATAACAACTAATTTGCGGACCTTTTCCTAAAACTTGTGCACTAGCATTAACATCACCTGGAACATCATCAGCAATGCCAGTATCAACGGCAACAGCTATAACAGGTTTAACTTTATTTGTACTTGTTTGAGCTCCTCTTAAACCTACTTCTTCTTGAACTGTGAAAGCGCCTACGCATTGATTAGGATTGTTTTTTAAAGCTTCAAGTACTTTCATAACTACTAAAGCACCTACACGATTATCAAGAGCTTTAGCGACTATAAAATCTTCATTAGCTAAAACCTCAAAATCACCTCGAGGAGTAACCATATCTCCAATTTTAACACCTAAACGTTCTACTTCTTCTTTATTATAAACACCAAGATCTAAAAATAAATTTTTCATATCAGGATTTTTACATCTGTCTGCATAAGATAACACATGAGGCGGTCTTGCGCCAGTAATTGCTTTTACAACCCCCTTATCAGTGTTAATATCCCATTTTTGAGCTAACATAACACTAGTTAACCAACCCCCTATAGGTTGAAATTTAACAAATCCTTCTTTGGTGATATCAGTCACCATTAAACCGATTTCATCTACATGACCAGCTAACATAATTTTAGGTCCTTGAATACCTTTATAAGCGATTAAAGTTCCTAAATTATCATGTTCAATTTTGTCAACTATTCCTTGAATATTTTCTTTAATATAATTGTTAATTTTTTTTTCTTGACCAGATATACCATTTAACATAGTTAAATCTTTTAAATTTTTTAATAAATCAGACATTATAAAATTTAATTCCCTTTTTGAAATTTTAAATTATTCTTCTGTTTCAATAATACTTTTTTCTTTATTATTAAAAATACTAATTTTTTTTGATGCTAAATATAAATAATATACAAAAAATAATAAAAATAAAATAGATAACATAATCATAATATATTCTGTTACATCAACTTCTTTTCCCATAAGAAAAAAACTTGTACTTAATGTTGCTATATATATAACAAATTTAAAAGAAGCAAAGATATCTTTTTTATCACTTAATTTGAAACCAATATATAATTTAATAATACTATGAATTATAAAAATATAATAAAATATAAAATGTAATTCCGTAATATTTTTCAAAAATTTTTGTTCTGTATCTATAAGAAAATGAAATATAAGACCTAAAGAAACTAAAACAAATATAAAAGCCTCAATTAAAAATAAAAACTTAACAAAACCTGTGTTTTTTTTAAAACTAGGTAAAACTAATAAATAAGTTATACAAATGATTAAACAACCTAACAAAATCTTATAAATATTAATGTCATAACTACTAATTGTAATTGTAAATTTATCATGTAACCAAAATGCAATAGCAACTATTAAAAAAAATAAACCTTTTGCTAAAGTCGAAAAAATGTCTTTTTTTGTAACTTCTTCTTTTATCATTCTTTATATTTAAACTCCCTACAAATTTTATTTTTTATTAATTATATCTTGTAATAGATTAATTAAATCTGCTTTTTTTAATTTAGAAACATTTGTAATTTGGTGTTTTTTTGCTAATGTTCTTAATTCGGGTAATAATTTACTATTCAAATCTATATCTTTTGTCTGTTTTTCTTGATCGACATTTTTTTTATTTTCAGATTCAGTTTCTTTCGGATCTTCTTGTTTATTTTTTTCTTCTTGTTTTTGTAATTCTAGTTTTTTTAATTCTTCTTGTTTATTTTTTTCTTCTTGTTTTTGTAATTCTAGTTTTTTTAATTCTTCTTGTTTATTTTTTTCTTCTTGTTTTTGTAATTCTAGTTTTTTTAATTCTTCTTGTTTATTTTTTTCTTCTTGTTTTTGTAATTCTAGTTTTTTTAATTCTTCTTGTTTATTTTTTTCTTCTTGTTTTTGTAATTCTAGTTTTTTTAATTCTTCTTGTTTATTTTTTTCTTCTTGTTTTTGTAATTCTAGTTTTTTTAATTCTTCTTGTTTATTTTTTTCTTCTTGTTTTTGTAATTCTAGTTTTTTTAATTCTTCTTGTTTATTTTTTTCTTCTTGTTTTTGTAATTCTAGTTTTTTTAATTCTTCTTGTTTATTTTTTTCTTCTTGTTTTTGTAATTCTAGTTTTTGAATATTTTTTTTATTTTCTAAAGCTTTTTTGGATAAATCAACATAATTCGAAAACATTTGAGGTTCATTATGAACCATATCAGCTAACATTTTACGATTAACTTCTACTTTAGATAATAAAAGCCCATGCATAAATTGAGAATAACGAATATCATTATTTAAACAGCCCGCGCTGATTCTTGTAATCCATAATTTTCTGAAATTTCTCTTTTTTTGTCTTCTGTCTCTATAAGCATATTGTAAAGAACGCATAACTTGTTCGTTAGCTGTTTTATAAAGAACACTTTTGGAACCAAAATAACCTTTTGCTAATTTTAATACTTTTTTACGTCTTTTATGTCTTGTTGTAACGAAATTTACTTTAACCATCTTTATATTTGCCTTTTTTAATTTAATTTAGAAAATTAAATAAGATATTTAATTCTTCTTACATCAGAAATATCTACTTTCGTAATACCTCTTAATTGTCTATTTTGTTTTGTTGTTTTTGAACCAGCTAAATGATTTTTATAAGCATATCTTCTTAAAAATTTACCAGTACCAGTAATTTTAATTCTTTTTTTTAAACCTTTGTGATTTTTTTTCTTTATCATAATCACTGTTTGATGCCCTTCTTATTCTATAAGAAATATTATAATCAATATTTTTTTATTTAACTTTTTTAGGTGATAAAAAAGTAAACATTTGATTAGAAACCATTTTCGGAACTATATCGCAACTGCCTACATCTTTTAAATTAGATATAATTTTATCAAAAATACCTTTACCTAAAAAATTACTTTGTGTTATCATTCTTCCTTTAAAACGCATAATAATCTTAACTTTATCACCTTGTTTTAAAAAATTATAAGCTTTTTTAATTTTAATATTCAAATCATTATCATCAATAGTTGGACTCATACGAATCTCTTTTACATCTACTATAGATTGTTTTTTTTTGATTTCTTTTAATTTTTTTTGATGCTTATAACGAAATTGTGAATAATCCATCAAACGAACAACTTTAGGATCAGAATTGGGATTAATCATTACTACATCTATATCTTTTTCTTCAGATATTTTAAATATTTTATCTTTTTCTAAAACACCTAATGTATCACCGTTTTCATCAATTACGAAATATTCTCCTTGCGGTATTCTTTCGTTATACAAAACATTAAGTTTTATATCTTTTTTATTAGTTTTGTTGTATTTAATATTAAATAACTCCTTTTTCAAAAAAATAAATTTTATAAAAAAAAAATACTTATCAAAAGTACTCTCTTACTATCAAATATAATCATAATAAATATCAAGATAAATTTTTATTAAAAATATATCTTTTTATAATTATATTATCATGTGCTTGATGGCCTAAAAACAAATTAAAATTTGATATATCAGGCAGAGGAAAGTAACTCTTCTTTTCACATTTTCGAAATTTTATTTTTTCTAATACATAAATTATTATACATTAAAAAATTATTTTTTACATTTTATATTAATTTAACCTACCGAACTGCATCCGAATAATTAAAAAAAATAAAATACAAATAATAAAAAATAATTTTAATATATCTTATTCATCGCATCAAAAAATATATTTTTTTGAATTTTGTAAACTAAAAATAAAATATAATAGATTATATAATAAAGTAAAATATTCTTCTTCACTATATATATGCAAACAAAAATAACAAAATACCCAAAAAAATTTAATATATTTTAAAATATGAATAAAACCTATTAAAAATAAATTTTTAAATTAATAATTTATTCTTATTTATTATATAAAAACATTTGAAAAACATTAAATTATTTTTATAATTTTTTTCTTTTTTTATAAAAGTTTATTCGAAAATAGGAAAAAATTAAATATGAAAAAATCAAAAATTCAAAAAAAAGAAATAATAAAACAAAAAGAAATTGAATTATTACAACTAGTAATTAATTATCAAAAACCTAATTTTAGAGAATTTATTTTTATTTTAATTAAATTCTATAAAAAATATCTTAAAACTAAAGATATTTTAAAATTATTAAACATTAATAGAAATTCTTATTATTATTGGAAAAAAACAAAACCACAAAAAGAAAAAAAAGAAACTGATTATAATAAAATTACACAAAGAATAGGCAAATTATGCAAAAAAAATCAATATTCTTTTGGTTACCGCAAAATTACAACTCTTTATTTACAAACTTACAAAGAAATAGTTAACAACAAAAAAGTTTTACAAATCATGCGTATAAATAAGTGGTTAATGACATATAGAAAACCCTATCATAAAAAACATTTTTATAAAAAAATAGAATCAAATTATAATTTAATTAATTTGAACTTTAAATCAAAAAAACCTTTAGAAAAAATATATACTGATTTAACTTGTTTTGCAACTAAATACGGAAAATTTTGGTTATCAGTTATAATGGATGGTTTTAATAATCAAATTTTAGCATATGAAATGAGTCAACATCCTAATTTAGAACTAGTCAAAAAAACTTTTCAAAAATTACCAAAATTAAAAGCCCCTTGTATTATGCATTCGGATCAAGGAAGTATTTATCAAAACGTTAAATTTCAAAATTATTTAAAAAAGAAAGGTTTTCTTATTAGTTTTTCGAGAAAAGCCGTTCCGAATGACAATGCAATGATAGAATCTTACTTTGGGACCTTAAAAGGATATTTAAAAACAAATACACCCTCTTTATATCAAGAAAATTTCTCAACATTAAAACAAAAAATAAAAAATTTTATTTGTTATTATAATAAACATTGGTTATTAGCCAAATTCAATTATAAATCCCCTCTCCAATATTTAAAATTTAAAAATTTTAAAAAATAATTTGATAAATTTTATAAAGTAGTATATTATTCAAAAATATTAAAACATAATATAAATTAATAAATTAAATAAATAATTTTAATAATTTGTTTAACTTTTAAATTTGATTCAAATCTAATCAAAAGAAATTCCAAAATTCTGACCTCGCTTAATATCTTTATGCATTGGTATATGCATAGGTCTAGGCGGCCTATAATCTAAATTATCTAAACTGAAAATATAAATATTTTTAGCTCCATTAGGCATATTCAAAAGAGTTTCTATTTCTCCTCTGTCATCCTGCCACATAAAACGTTCTCCGTCATCAAAATAAATATTAACTACATCTGTATAATTAAATTTTCCTTTGGGCAAAGGAATACTAATTCCTGTTCGTTTAGACATATTATAACATCCTTTTCGAATATATCTATTTTCTCTGTAAATTCCTCTTGAATCTAAATATTGATTTATATAATCAGCAATTTTATCGTCAGCAACATTATGTTGAACAATATGAATAATTTTCACATCTGGGTTTAAAGTTCTTTCTTTGACATTCCAAAAACAATAAACTTCTTTGATGGTCGTGTTGTTGTCTAATAAATCCTTTAAAGTATTTGAATATTGTTGTTCAGAATATTTAATTTGAAAAGGATTTTCTCTAGGAACAATATAAACTCCTAATAATCCTTTAGGAGGGTCTTTCAAAGATATAAAATTTAAATTGAATTTACCAAAACCATTATAACCAGGTATATGATTATCCAATTGAGTATTTATATATCTATAATCTTGTAAAAAAATTTTTACACTATATACATCTTGAATATTTACATCATATATTTGAATATTAGGTTCATTTTTTATCCATTCTGCTATTAGTTCATCAATATTAGCTAATTTAATTTGACATTGAGACGAATTAATTTTTGATTCCGAAATATTTTCGCCAAAACGAATATGAAAATAACTCCATGCCCAAATAGATTTAAAACAAATTATAATAATTAAATATAATAAAATTATAAAAAAAAATTTAGTTTTATTAAGAAACATTTGTTTATACCCTTTATATATTTTTTATAAACAATTATTAATATTATATTCTCAATATTATGTTAATAATTTTACATTAATTACCTGTTCTTCTTCTTTCAAATAAAGGAGATTGTATACCAATTTTTTTATTTTTTTTATCAACAATTATTTGTTGAATTTTAGCATAATTAGGATTTTGTTGTTGCAATTCTGTATATTCTATTTCTTTATTTTCGATATTTTCTTCAATTTTATCTTTTTGTTTTTCTAAATTATCTATCTTATTAAAATGATTTTCTTTTTCTAACATTTCATCTTGTTTTTTATTTAATTCTTTTGTTATTATCTCGTATTCTTCTATCCATCGACTATAATCGCCTATTATTTCATTATTTTCTTTCATTGTTTTTACTTTGAATTCACGAATTTCTTTAATAATTTTATTATTGTCATTTTGTAATTTATAATTTTTATATTCATCTTCGTATAACTTATATTCTGTATCTAATTTCATTAATTCTTTATTGATATCTTCGATATAAATTTTTAATATTTCCGTGCTTATCATTTTAGGTTCTTCCCCTGTTTTTTGGATCAAATTTTCTATCATGATATATATAGGATGGTCTTTTGGTAAATTTATTGAAGATGTATTTATTTGAGTAGAAGAATCTTTTTTAAAATTTAAGCTTCCATCAGATAATATATTAAAATTGGTTCTAACAGTAAGTACATCAGTTACTCGATCGAAAGCTTTAAAAAAAGTTCTTGTTATATTCCCCCATGAAAATTCATTAGATTTTTCCCAATTATCAGCATTTTGTCTTAACGTCAATAAAATAGATTTAACAGTTTTATAAGCTGTTTGCTCTGTTTTTATTTGCTCTAATTTAGCTTTCACTTCATCAATATTCTTTTGTATTTCTTTTTTTTTATCTTCTACCGTAACAATATAAGATGCTAATTTTTTCAATTCTATATTTAATTCATTCATAGATTTGATTAGATGTTGTTTAAAATCTTCTACTATTTTTAACTGTTTAATTAAAGATGCTTCTGTTGTTTCTAATTTTTTAATTTTTATTTTAGTATCTGTTATTTCTTCTACTATGTTGATATGTTTTTCTCTCAAAATATTAATTTCTTTATATAATTTGTCTTTTTTTTGTTCATTGGTTTCTTTTAGTAATTCTTTTTCTTTTTCTTTAATTTCTTTTTCTATTTTTTCTTTTTCTTTCTCCAAATCTCTTAATTTGCCTTTTTCAATAGAAATTTCGCCATGAATATTAATTAATTGTGTTTTAATATTTGAAATATTTTCTTCATTTTGAGTCATAATGGATTGAATTTTTTCTTTATCTTTTTCATTAATTTCTTGAAGCTCATAAAGTCTTTTAAGTTCTATTTCAGCTTCTTGGAGTTCTTTTTCCCAATTAGAAGCTAAACCTTGATATTTATTACAAATATTATCATATTTATCGATACCTTCATGCACTTCGTGAATTAATTTATCATAATTCTTTGTTATAGATTCTTTTTTGAATAAAAAAAACCAAATCAAAAACAAAATACCTATTATAATCGAAAGATAAATTAAATTTTCTTTCATAGAAGATTTTTTTCCGCGAAATTTATTAATTAACGAAATGATAAAAAAAATAATTATTCCGACTATAAAAAATGTTAAATACATTTTTAAATTTCCAAAAATATTCATAAAATTAAAAGGTGATAACATCAGTTAATTCTCCTTTTTATTTATTTTCATAATATAAAGTCATATTTATAAATTTATCATTCTTAAGAGAATATTCAATATTATATTTTTATAAGTGAAATGTCTGCATTTTTATTAAGATATTACTTTTTTAAAGATTGACCGGTATCATCAATTATTATTTGATAAGCTTTTTGCAAATCTTCAACATTAATCGCTTTACATTCGCAGCAATTTTCTAAAATAATAGAATCTGTTTTTTGTTTTTTTTGATTATTTTCAGCAAAAATTATATTATTCTTAAAATGTTCCTTGTGTTTCGGATTAGAACATTCTTTTTGCTCTCTTGTAGCCATAATTTCACGATCAATAGATTTTAAACTTGCTTCTTTAACAAAACTTTCTAAAACACGATAAGCTTTTTTGTAATTATTTTGAGTAGGACTTTCTACTAAAAGACCATTCATTGTTTTTTCATATTGCGGCGGCAAATGATCTAATGCTTTATTAATTACCTCTAATAAATATTTTTTAGCTTCTTGAGTAATAGGAAATTGATTACGTTGTAAAATATCATTCAATTGAGTTTGGCGTTCCGCCTCATCTCCTGGTTTCAATTCAATACGATGAGTAAAACGTGATAAAATAGCAGGTTCTATACCATCAATATGGTTAGTAGCTCCAATAACAAAAATAGGTTGTTCTAGACGATCTTCTTCTCGAGGTTCTAATTGGATTTTAAATTCATTAACAACATTGGCAATTTCAGAACCAGGTTTTAAACTATCAATATTTAAAAAAATATTTTCACATTCATCTAAAAAAATAATAACTCCTTTACCGTTTTTGACAGCCACTTCTCTAGCTAAATCAAATAATTCAGCCACCATTTTCGGAGCTCTGCCTACAAATTCTTGAGCGAAAATAGAACACGATACTTCAATAAAAGGTAACTCTGTTTCTCTTGCTATTGAAGCCGCAAAAATAGTTTTACCACATCCTGGCGTACCATACATCATTAAACCTGTGGGGATAACTACTTTACCTCTATCTTCATAAGCTTTTTTATTTTGAAAAAAATTAACAAAACCTTTAGCTACAGATTTAGCTTCGTTCAAACCTGCTAATTGTTGTAAATTTGGAAATTTTTTATAATCTTGAACTTTAAAATTATCACTTTCAAATAAAATATCTTTATTTTTATTATTAATACTCTTTTGCGATAATCCACTTTCAGTAATTAATTTATCTTTATTATCTTGTTTTTCTTTTATTTCTTGTTCGAGTTTTTTTAAATTACTACTTATAGAAGTATTTGATTTTTCTAAATTTAAAATATTTTTATGTATTTTTTCAATTTTATTTTCGTTCGTAGTAATCGCCTGATGGTGAATTAAAACATAAATAATTAATACAAAAGAAATCAAAAGCACAATAAATAAAAAAACACAAAAAAATAAAAAATATTTTTTTTGTGTTTTAATATTATTAATATCTTGTTCTTCGAACATATAATCAAAACCTTCTTTTTTTCAATTTTTAACAATTCTTAAAATTTCGTTTGTTTTGAAAAAATAAAAATATCATTTTAATTATCAGACAAAAATTTAAAATTAATTATGCACAATATTAGATGTTTTATTTGAAACAATATTCGAACCACCAGTAATTATTTTCCCTTGTTTATCTACTAATTCATAATCATAAACTAAAAAAAGTTTGGGATTTTTAGCCAAAATAAGATCTTTTTGTTGAATTTGAGTATTAATTTTGATAGTTTGTGTTTCGTTTGGATGCATCGCTGAATACTGAGGTTTAGCTTCGGGAGAATAAATTTTAGCTTCTTCTTTATCTTTAGTCGTAATAATTTGATAATCAAAATATTTTTCTGGATTTTGAAAGGTATTTTGAGTATCGAAAAATATTTCAATTTTTAAAAACAAAGGGTCTTTAATTTCCATGCTTTGCGAACTTAAAATAACACTATGTTCAATATTTATTAAATGTTCATATTTATCTTTATTTAAATTAGGAATCGAAAACGGTATAAGATATTTATTTTGATTATTACCGCCTAAAAGTTCTACCTTGAAAATAGGAAAATTACTTTCTAATTTAATTTCGTCTTTTCTTTTTTGACTAAAATAAATAGAAACCGCTATTACCGAAAATATAATTGTTAAAATAAAAAAAACAATAAAAATTTTTAATTTATTTGTATTTACTTGATTTTGATTTATTTTCATTAATATAAAACCTTTTCTTTAGATTTACAAAACTTATATATAAATAAATTTATTAAATAAGAATTTCCATATTCAAATTAATAATAAAATTTTGAAAAATAAAATATAAAAAAATAAAGAAACTAATAAATTTAGTTTCTTTCAATATTTATTTCAAATTTTTTTAAAAATGTAAAATATTTTTTTATTTCAAAAAATTATTCATTGGGTTCATTATTATTAGAATTTGCGTTATTAGATTGATTTTCGATCAAATCTTTGGTATTAGATTTATTGTTGTCAGAATCTTCATTATTAGATATAATATCTCTATCTTTATTATCATTAACCTCATTTAAATTATTTAAAATTGTTTGCGAAATAAAATCAGAAATAAGTTTATTAGTGTCTTCTTTGAATATTTTTTGATAATCTTGTTCTAACTCATTTAATAATTTATCTTGATATTCTTCATCTGTCAATACTTTATTTTTGGCTCTATCATGTAACAAACTAATATCTGGTGGAACAAGGTCATTGTGTTTTTTAGTAAAATTTAAACGATTCCAAAATTTATTTAATAAAATTATTTGGAAATGAAAAGCCATAAAATTTTTGAGAAAAAACAAAAGAGAAATATTAAATTTTTTAATTTTTTCCGAATCCCATTCTTTATAAATATTTAATACCAAACAAACAACAACAATTTGCATTAAAATCGAATTTAACTGTTGCCCAAATACACTTAAGTTTTTAAATCTGCTTTCTTTTTCTTGATTTTCTCTTTGCTCCATTTTTTATCCCCTTTTTTAATTAATTATTTAAAAAAATTAAAAAATAAAGAAAAAAAATTCAATTTATTAAAATTATTTTTTTAATAAATTGAAATAAATATAAGTAGTTTTAAGACATGCTCAGGTCATAATATTTATTTTTTACTTATAAAAATCAAATTTAATTTAATAAAAAAATTTTATTAAATTAAAAATTAAAATTGATATATTTTTATTTATGAAATTTAATTTTAGAAATAGCTTTTTCTCTATATTTATAAATTTGTTTTTTTGTTATATTTAATTTTGATGATATTTCTTTATCATCTAAAACATACTGATAAGAATCATTTTCTTTTGAAATTCCATAACTATATATCAACACTTGATATTCAAACGAATTTAATATTTTTTTTATTTTATTTAAAAATATTTCATGATTAAGTTTTTTTATATATATTTGATGAGGATCTAAAATTTTAGGAAAATAGGGATTATAATCATTTTGTATAATAATCTCTTTTTCGATATATTGAGATGATAAAATTTCAATATTTTTATTTAATTTTCTATTTTTCTTATTATCATTATAAATTCTTATAGGAATCGAAGGAGAATAACTCAAACGAATTAATTTATCAATTTCTTGCCTAATTTTTCCTTTAGCAAAAGTGACAAAATCACATTTATATTCTTTATGAATATAATTAATTAATGCACTATCAATAACCAAAGTCCCTTCGTTTACCAAATCTTTTATTTCTAAAATTCTAGGATAATATTTGATTTTATAAATGATATTTAAAATTACATATTCATAAAATAATAAAAATATTTTTTCACGAATAAAATTATTTTTATAATTTTCTTTTGAATAAATTTCAAATAATTGATTAATTTCATTTTCTATTTCTAAATAATTTTTAATATATTTCACCATATATAATTTCCTTATCTTATTTTTATTTATCCTTGACGATAAAAAATAATAAAAAAAATTATAATAAATAATTTTTTCTTTAAATAATAAAAAGAAAAAATGTTTAAAATATAGGATGCAATAAAAAATGCCATAATTAATTTAAAGAATTTGGATTTTTAAGAATTTTGATTTTAAAGTTAAAATTTATTTTTTTTACCTAAATTAAGGAGACATTTTATTTATGTTATTAAATACAAATGAAAAAACAAGTTGTCCTAAAGGATATTTATATTTTAAAAGAAAACAATTTATTAGAAAAATATTTAGAAATTAAACAAAATAAAACATATCAATTTAAAAAAGAACGTTTTATTCCGTGCTTGCTCTTTTTTTAGTTCCTTGTTATTACTAATTTTGTTTTAAAATTGGCGATTAGTTAAATTGTTGTTTATTAACTATATGTTAATACCATATATAAATAACTACTTACTTTAGCTAAAAAAAATAGAGTTTAACTTTTAAGTTGAACTCTAATAAATAAAAACTGTTTGATTACCTATGGTAATGAGAGATAAAACGAATAATAAATTATTATATTCACAAATAAATTCAAAAATAAAAACTTTTAAAATTTAATTCATTATTCGTAAAAAATAAATAAATTAACGAATTTATTTTATATTTACCGATATATTTGTTATAATATTTAAGAAATTGAAAAATATAATTCATCTTATAAAATAGAATTTTTTTAAAAAAATTTATGAAATTATTTTAATTTTTTAGAAAAAAATAACATAAAAAAATAGTATAAGTTTGAATTTTTTAAACTGTAATCAAAATATTAATCCGTACTTTATACATTTTAGAAAGAAAATAATTCAAAAAATGAATAAAATTTCATTAAGAAAAATAATTATAATTTCCTTTCTTATATCCATGTCTTTAATTATGGAGTTTATATTAACTAAACCAATTTTTGGTGCTAATTGTCAAAACTCTTTAATAAAATTAGAATTATTACCACTTTTATTAATAGGGTTTTTTTTTGGTTTTAAATATAGTATTTTATCTAATTTGCTATTTGTTCTTATACATATTATTTTAGAAAGTTCGCATATTTTTCATGGACATAATTTATTAAAAGAAATAAATCATGATAAAACACTAATAATAAGTATTTTATTATTTTTATTTATAATTCCTTATATTGCTTGTTCTTTGACAGGTTTGTTTCGGTCAAGTCATTCTAATAATTTATGTAAAAATAAAGATATAGTAAATAGTTTGTTATTGATTACAGTTATTCAAATTATTTCTTATGCTATATTTAGTTTTATATTTTACCCCAAGACAAATTCTAATCATATTTTAAAACATATTTTCCATGATCATGATGACGGGGGTAATATAGTTATTTTTTTATATTTCTTTTTTTCAATTATAATAACTAATTTAATTATTAGTATTTGTATCTTTTTTATAAAAAAATTTGTTAAAGAAAATGAAATTTTTTTATTTTAATCTAAAAATTTTATTAATTTGTAAATTATTATATGAAATTATCTACTATTTTCAAATAATTAAGCCTAGGCGAATAAGATACGGGAATTTGATATAAATTTTCTTCAAAAATTTTATAATTAATACTTTTCATTTTAGAATTTTGCATATAATCATTTAAAAAATTAATCGGAAGATAAAAATATTTATTTTTAGCTTTAAAATTAATAATAAAAAAAGCGATGCCATGAAATTGTTCTATAAGTTGTAATTTTTGTATTTGATGTGGAGGTATATTAGATAAAGAAAAACTAGTTTTATTATTAGTTTCTTTAACATCAAAACATAAATATCTGCCGCGATAAATACCTTGATAATCAGGTAAAGATTTTGAATGATAATAAGCTTCAATAATTTTAGCTCTTTGCCTAGAAGAATAATCAACTTTAACAACTTGAATCGGTATTGCATTTTTATAAATTAAAGCAATTTTTTTATCTTGATAAAATAGATTAGTTAAATTAATATCTCGTTCTAAATTCATACCTAAATTAGATTTATTTATGTGTTTTTTTTGAAAAGGATATTTAAGCATTTTTATTATTTTACTTTCTCTATATTTTTAAAAATATTGTCAGTTTTTTATTAATAACAAACTAATAATATTTTATATTATAAAAATTTTTTATTAGGAGTTTTATCGCATATGCAAGAAATTGGTTTATCAGTCTTAGGAGGAATAGGCGAAAATGGAAAAAATTTATATTTATTAAGAATCAGTTCCTCTTATTTTGTTTTAGACTCAGGATTAAAATATCCTAATATGTCTATGCGCGGAATAGATTCTATAATTCCTGAGTATACTGCTTTAGAAAAAATAAAAAAAAAAATTAAAGGTATTTTTATAACTTCTGCTTTCGAAACTCATTCTGGTTCTCTTCCTTATTTAATGGAGTATTTACAAGCTCCTATTTATGCTTCTGATTTTGTTATAAATATTCTGAAATCTAATTTAGAAAATCATAAAAATTTAGATATATCTAAATTAGATTTTAAAACAGTAAATGAAAATTCTGAAATTGATTTCATAGATACAAAAGTAAATTTTTTCGGATTGGCTCATTTTTTACCAGAAACTTTAGGTTTATCTTTTGAAACATCTGAAGGTTATCTAGTATATATTAGTGAAATGCACTTTTTACAATCTAAAAATCAAAATTTTCAAACTAATTTTTTAGCTTTATCTAAATTAAATTCTAAAAAAGTTCTAGCATTAATGATCGCTTCTCAAGGAGCTTTTAATATTGCAAAAAAACACAAAAGCGAAGCTTTAGAATATGCTCTAAGTAGTTATTTTGCAAGTATACAAAATAATATTATTATTTCTTTTTTAATTCCAGATTTACTAAAAATTCAATTAATTATCGATATCGCAGTAGAATTTAATTTAAAAATAGCTTTATTAGGTAGAAAAAATGAAAAAATTGTAGATATCGCTATTCAAAAAAGATACTTAAAAATTCCTAACGGTTATTTAGTAAATTTAAAAGGCATGCAAGATTATTTAAAACATAAAAATTTAGTAGTAATTATAGTTGGAAAACGTTTTGAACCTCTTTATCGCTTACAAAGAATGTGTAAACAAACAGATCGATTAATGATATTACACCCTAAAGATAAAATTTTGTTATTATCGATTGAAATAACTGGAATTGATAAAATTCAAACTAAAACTCTAGATGCTTTAGCTCGTCATGGTTTTGTCGTTGACTTATTAGTAAAAGATTTATTAACAGCTTCTTATAATTATGAAGAAAATTTCAAATTAATTTTACATTTATTGAAACCTAAATATCTTTTGCCAATTGCAGGAGAATATCGTCACCAATACCAAATGAAAAAAATTGCTAAAAATTTTGATTTTCCTGAAAATAAAATTTTTATGCTTGAAAACGCTGATGATTGGAATTATAATTTTAAAAATGCTCCTTATATTAATAAAAATTTCTTTAACAAATTAGGAGAATTTTTAATTGATGGAACGCCAGTATTAGAAGGTAACGATTGCATTATAAAAGATCGTGAATTATTAGCTAACGATGGTGTTATTATAATAGCTTGTAATTTAGATTTAAAATTTAAAAAAAATGTAGGCAATAATATAGAATTAATTAATAAAGGTTTTTTAGATAAAACGAAAATTACTTCATTAGTATCAGAATTAAAAATTGTTTTCTCTAAATTAATTGAAGATTTTTTAACAAAAAATAGACAAACCAAATGGAGTGATTTTAAAAATTATTTAAAAGAAGAATTATCAAAATTAATTTTTAAAAAAACACAAAAAAAACCAATTATCATACCTATTTTAATAACTATTAATTCATAAATTTAAAATCACAACTAATAAAATTTATAAAGGAAATAAACAAATGGATTTATTAAATAAAAATCCTGAATTAAAAAATTTTGATATATTTTTTTACGCTCTAGGAGGTCTAGGTGAAGTCGGAAAAAATATGTATATTCTAGAAATCGAACAAAAAATATTTATCATTGATTCAGGTATTTCTTTTTTTGGAGATTCTTTTTTAGGTATTAATTATGTTATTCCTAATTATGAATATTTATTACAAAACGAACATAGAATTGTTGGTCTTTTTGTTACGCATGGCCACGAAGATCATATTGGTGGTATTCCTTTTTTATTAAAAAAAATTAAAATTAATAATATATTTGTTTCTGGTATAGCATTCAATTTAATTGAATCAAAATTAATCGAACATAAATTACATAAATATATAAGAATCATGACAAAATACAATAATGATTCTAAATTTAAATTCGGAAATACAGAAATTTCTTTCATAAGAATGAATCACTCTATCCCTGATACTTTTGGTATAGTATTCAACAATAAAGATAGAATTATTTTTTATACAGGAGATTTTAAAATCGATAATACACCTGTTGGTCCTTTAGCGGAATACGATAAACTCGCGGAATTAAATAAAAAAAATATTTTATGTCTTTTGTCTGATTCTACAAATGCACAAAATAAAGAAAGTATTCCTTCAGAAAACGAAATAAGAAAAACCATCGATCAACTATTTTATAAAATTAAAGGAAGAATTATAATCGTTACTTTTGCTTCTAATTTTTACCGCATCAAACAAATTATTGAAGCTAGTATTTTAACAAAAAGAAAAATAGCTATTTTCGGACGTAGTATGGAAAAAGCTGTCGAAAACGGAATCAAAAACGGTTATCTCAATATTCCAAAAGACACAATTGTAAATGGAAATAATATAGAAAAATATCACAATATTACCTTAATTTGTACTGGATCGCAAGGAGAACCGCTGGCCGCTCTTAGCAGAATGGCGCATGGTATTCATAGACAAATTAAATTATTTAAAAAAGATACGGTTATTTTCTCTTCTTCTCCAATCCCTGGTAATCAAGATAGCATAAATAAAGTTTTAGATTTGCTTTTCAAAATGGATGTAGATGTTGTTATTCACGGAGACGTTGTTAATACTCATGCTTCAGGGCACGCGAGTCAAAACGACTTAAAATTAATATTAAATTTAGTTAAACCTAAATTTTTTATTCCTGTACACGGATCACATATAATGTTAATGGCTCATAAAAAATTAGCTATCGATTGCGGTATTAAATCTGAAAATATTTTTATTTTAGATAACGGAGATGTAGTTGGTATCAATGAACAATCTGTTCAAAAATTAGATAGTAAAATAGCAGCAAATAATATTTTCATTGATGAATCAGGAACAGATGACCTTAGTAATTGCGTATTAAAAGAAAGAAAAATTTTAAGCGAAGAAGGGTTATTTTCTATTATCACAAGTATTAATTTAAAATATAAAAAAATATTAAATTTCCCAATGATTTTTTCACGTGGTTTTATTTACATGAAAAGCAACAAAGAATTAATGAAAAAATTCTCTTTCGAAATTAAAAAAATAATAGAAGATTATTTATATAAAAATGACAAAATCAATAAAAATCAATTAAAAAAGATTATTGTGGATTTTATAACTCCTAAAATTTATGACTTAACTTTAAGAAAACCAATTATAATTCCTATTATTTTAACAATATAAAAATTACTTTTATTTTATATTTACAATAATTTACATATTTTTATATAATATTAATATATTAATTTATGTTTTAGAAAAATAAAATGAAAAGAGTTTATATTTTTTATCATGAATTTTAAGGAAATATATAATAAATTAAAAAAACCTATTTTATTAAATAATTTTAATATCGAAATTAAGAATAGATATATTCCACAAAAAAATAAAAATAAAAAAAGAGAATGGTTTTGTGAAAATTTTCAATTTAATTTCGAAAATAAAGATTATTGTTTGCTAGAAGTAATAATTAAATTTGATCATATTGACGAAGATAATCCAGAATTTTTTTTACAACCAGAACAAATCATTCAAATTGTTAAAAGTAAATTAGAAATGGAAGAATATTCTGAAAATAAATATATTTTAACAGTTTATAAATTTCGACAAGCGGCAGAAAAATAAAAAATCTTTAGTTTTCTGCTTTAATTTTTAATTCATATTGTAAACTATCTCATTTATAGATGGTTTTCTTTTTTTATTAAAAAAATTTAATATTATAACAAATTAATGAAGATAAGTGAAAAAAATGCCAGAATTACCAGAAGTAGAAATTACAATTCGTAATTTAAGAAAAAAAATAATTGGTTCTCGAATAGACAAAATAGAAGTTTTTCACCAACCTTCATTACAAAGTATTCATAATTTGAACAATCTCGAACAAAAAACTTTTGTAGATATCGAAAGAAAAGGTAAATTTTTATTATTTTTTTTAAGCTCTGATTGGGTTTTAGTAGGACATTTTCGGATGGAAGGCAAAATATATATTCACGCTTTAGAAGAATGTAAGACAATCCACAAATATGAAAATTTTCGAATATTTTTAAATAATCATAAAATTTTCCGATATTATGATTTTAGAAAATTTGGACGTTTTCATTTATACAAAAAAGAAACATATTTAGAAGAAAGCGGATTAAATCAATTAGCCCAAGATCCGTTTTCAATAAAAGCTTTAACTCTTTTTAACAAAATTAACAAAAAGAAAACAGTAATTAAAAAAATTTTATTAGATCAAAGAGTAATATCAGGAATTGGTAATATTTATGCTAGTGAAATTTTATTTTTGGCTAAAATTCATCCTGAAACAAAAACAGATTCTTTAACTTTACAACAAATAGAAATCATTATCTCAAAAGCAAAAAAAATATTAAAAAATGCAATTTCTTATGGCGGCACTTCTATTAGTAGTTTTGAGGCTTTGGGAGTGAAAGGTTCTTATCAACACCAACTCTTAGTTTATAAAAAAGACAAAGAAAATTGTTCTCTATGCAAAAATAAAATTCACAAAATAAAAATAGGAGGAAGAAGTTCTTATTTTTGTTCTCAATGTCAAAAACATAATTAACAACTATATAAATCAAAAGAGGTGATTTTTTGTTTACATTACAAAAATTTAATATCAAAAATAATTATATTTTGAATAATGAAGAACAAAAAATTTTACATTTACTTTATCAACCTTTGATAGGTTTAGGAGCTTTAAGTCTTTACAATACTTTTTATTTTTTAAACCAAAATCATAAATCACAATTTAATTATAATCACCAATTTTTATTTGATTTATTAAATATTGATGAAGATACTTTTATCAAATATAAAGAAAAACTTGAAGTAATTAATTTATTACAAACTTTCGAAAATAAAACAAAAGAAAAACTTTATTTGTTAAAATCTCCTTTAAACTATATTAATTTTTTTCAAGATCCGATTTTAAATCAATATTTATTAAGCGAAATAGGAGAAGAACTTTATTCACAATTACATAATTTTTTTGATAACAACGAAGAACAAAAAATATTAGAAAATTACGAAAATATAAGTAAAAATTTTTCAGACATTTATCGTTTTCAAAAAATACATCTACCCAAAACAATAAATAATTTTCAACATTTTAAAAATAACAAATCCTCCTCTTCATTACAAAAATATTTTAATTATGAAATTTTTATCGAAAAATTACCACAACGTTTCAAAAAACCTTTTTTATTAGAATGGAAAAGTATTGAATATATTACAAAATTAAGTTTTGTTTATGGACTAAAACCTGAAGAAATGGCATCTTTATATAAAGAAACTTTTATCAATAAAAATAATGAAAATATAGATTTAAATAATTTAAAAATAATTTTAACTAGAAAATATTTCAAAAAAATAACATTAACTAATGTCCCTAATATAAATGAAGAAAATGAAATGATTCTTTACTTAAAAAACACAGAGCCAAATAGAATCATAAAAAATTTTGCTACAAGTGCTCATATTTATTCTGATTTAATTGATATAGCTTTCAAATTAATAGAACAAACAAATACAGATATTGGCGTTATTAACGCTTTACTTATGTATGTTTTAAAAATAAAAAAAAATACAAATAAAAACTTTATTCCTACTTTTAATTATTTTAAAACTATTTTAAATTCATGGTCTAAAAAAGGAATTATTTCGACAGAAACAGCCTATGATTTTTTAATGGAAGATAATAAATTTCAAAATACACAAACCTATAAACACAATCGTCCTAAATGGTTAGATGAAGTAGAAAAAGAATTAGGTTTGGATGATTAAAGGTGTTTAAATATCATGTGTCCTTTCGAAAAATTAGATTTTCAAAAAATTAAAGAATTCGTTCAACAACATGACGAAACTAAAAATCTAAAAATAAATGATGAAGATATTATTGCAGTTTATAACTATTTAAAAAACAAAGATCAAAAAAATTGTTTTGGTTATCAAATGATTTTAAAAACAAAACCTTATATTTCCATTATTTACAAAGAAACTTCCAAATCTAAACAAATTAATTTAGAAAATAATCTATACCAAAAAAATATTTTATTTCATCAAAATTTAAATTTAGATAACATTGAATTAAAAAATTTTGAAACACAAAATTCTTCGACTAAAGAAAAAGCTTTGATGCAAATAAAAAATATAATTAAAAATTTTTCTAATATAAAAAAAGGATGTTATTTTCACGGAAAATTTGGTACAGGAAAAACTTTTCTTCTTAAAAGTTTAGCTAAAAATTTAATTAAAAAAAATATTCCTGTATTATTTATTTTTATGCCTGATCTAACAAGACAATTTAAAAATACTTGGAATAATAGTGATATTTTAGAAAATAAATTTAATTATTTAAAAAACATTCCTTGTTTAATTTTAGATGATTTTGGTTCCGAAAACATGAATATTTTTTTTAGAGATGATATTTTTTTACCTCTTTTATATTATCGTTATGAACATAACTTGCCAATTTTTTTTAGCAGTAATTTTGATGAAAAAGAATTACAAAATTATTTCAACTATAATAAAGATTTTCATAATGAAATCAAAACCCTAAAAATAATCAGAATTATTAAAAAATTAACTGATTTTTATAATTTTGATTCTTATTAAAAGAAAAAATCCTTTTAATATAATAAAACCCAGTCATTTAATGATTGGGTTTTTTCTCTATATTGTTTTATTATAAATTTAAATATTATTATATTTAAATTTATAATAAAACAATATTTAATAACTAAAAATCAAAAATATACAATAAATTTACAAAGATAAAAAATAAATTTGGTCAAATAATTATCAAAATGAAATTACAAAAGGCAATTTAATGATTAATAAATAATTAAAAATAAGTTAATTTCAATTAAAAACATTATTGAAATATTATGACTTGTTTTTTTTTTAATTTATAATATGTTTAATTTACATATAATATATAAAATTTACAATTTATAATATGTAAAACTATAAAAAAAGTAAGGATTTTAATTTATGAAAAAAATGGATTTAAGAGATTATTATCAAAAACATAAAAAAATATTAATTATTTCGTTTATATTAATTATTTCGTTTATCATGATATTATTTGCAAAAAAAATATTTGATTATACACAAAAAGATACTAATAAAAATAAAACAAAAAATGAAGAAGTAATTAACGAAAGAAATTCATCTAATTTTATTTATTCTGTTCCAAATGAAATAGGTCAGTTATTCCCTAATTTAGACATGGGCTCTTATTCATGTTATACTGATACACAAGAATTTTTATCATCAAATTGCTTAAGAAGTCCTTTTTTTAAAGAAATTGTAGATGAAAACGAATTAAATAATTATAATGAAGAACAAAAAAAGGAAATTATTCATCAAAAACCATATGAACTTCCAAGAAAATTAAAATTTGGTTTAGTCGAACAAATCGAAAAACCTAATGATTTTACAGAATGTATAGGTACCCATGGAGGATGGAACAAATCTTTTCACAAAAAAGATAAAAAATTTATTTTTAAATTACGAGAAAATGCAAAATTTGAAAACCAAATACCAATAAACTCCAATACAATAAAATATACTTTTGATACTTATAATTCCAAATTTGGAGATTTTAAAGAAATTATAGGTTTCGAGGAATTAAAAATTTTCCCCAATGAAAATTATAAATTTGAATTGATTTTACAAAATAATAAAAGTTTATATGAAGTTATTAAATTTTTGAATTACATTGTTTTATTAGAAAAAAACAGTTTCGAAAGATCTTGTGTTAATGAAGGAAATAGAGAAGAAATAAAATATGGTACAAGTTTGGATCATCCTTTAGTTTCTTATGGCCCATTTAAAGTTAAAACTGGTTATAACGATTCAAAATGGATTTTCGAAAGAAATCCAGAACATTTTGAACCATTTAATTCGCATTCAGATTATGAAACAATTAAAATACTGATAGAACACAATAGTGGAAACGCAATTAGAGAAAAAGAACTATTTGAAAAAGGCGAACTTAGTTTATACGTAGTAGAACATGGAGCTGAATTAGATGATAATTTTTTTAATAAATTTCAAAAAGATTTATTTTGCGCACCTGAAGAATATTCTTTAACTATTAATTTAGAAGGTGAAAGAGTAAAAAATATAAATTTAAAAAAAGCTTTATTTTATGGGATTGATAAAAAATCCATTACTAATGTTTTTTTACATCCTACATTGGATTATATGAACGATACATATTGTGATAAAAACACTTCTATTTTCCCTTATAACAAAACCGAAAAACATCAAAACAATATTTTGGAATGTTTCCGAAAAGATTTATTAGATTTACACATAAATACAGAAAATATAGAACAAAAAATTATTAATTTAAAAAATAATTTAGGTTATGACCAAGAATTAGCAAAAATGTTTTTTCACAAATATATCACAGAAACAAATTCACAGGGTGATATTATATTATTTTTAGCAACTAGAGATGGCGTAATTACAAATGAAAAAATTATCGGACAATTAAAAGAACAAATAGAAAAAATATCTAATGATGGTAATCATAAAATTAAGATAGAATATAAACTAAATGATTTTTCAAGTTCAGATATTAATATTAAAGTAGCAGGACGTAACCCAGAATGTTTTATATCTGAAGAAGAGAAAAAACGAATACAAGACAATAGTAGCACAAGAAGAACATATAAATTAAGTTCAGAACAAAACAAACAAATACCGGAATTAGAAAAAAAAGTTTATCAAAATTTATTTATGATACCATTATATCAACCGAAACAAGTCAATTTTTTAAAAAATGTAGAAACTGAATTTAATAAATATTATTCAATTTTTGGATTTAAAAATCAATCGTATGATTCTTTAAATTAATTTAAATAAAATAATTTTTTTTAAAAACAAAGAGAGGCAAATAATGTTTTCGAATTCAATAAAAAATATATTAAAATTATTTATTATTATTATTTTGTTAATAATTTTAAATTTTGCTCCATTCGGAAAATTTCAACCAGAAGGAAAACAAATTTCTGAAACGGAAATGATTTCTAAAATATCACGTAGCTATATTAGCGAAAGCATAAAATATAGCAAATATAAAACAATGTTTCTTCAAGATAAACCATTTTATCAAATAAGACAAATTTATAAAATAGAATTGAAAACTAAACAGGGAGAAACATTTTGTTCAGATATTATTAAAAATACTAAAGATGAGATTAGTTTTGAATTAATACCTAGACATAAAGTATTTTATCAATGGTTAGATATTAGACCTTTCAGTTGGTTTTTAGATATTTTAGCATTTTGTTTTAATCAAATTCAGTTGTTCTCTAGTTTGATATTTTCTATTTACATTATTCTTGCTATCAATCGCGAAAAAGGTAAATTAAATTCTAACCCTCTTATATCTTCCAAACAAAAATCTTACTTTACTTTCGAAGATGTTGCCGGCAACGAAGAAGAAAAAGAAGAAATGAAGGAATTAATTGATTTTTTAAAAAGACCTCAAAAGTATACTTCTGTAGGAGCTAAAATACCTAAAGGTGTTTTATTAGAAGGGCCGCCAGGAACAGGTAAAACCTTATTAGCGAAAGCTTTAGCTGGAGAAGCTAATGTTCCTTTTTACGCTGTAGCTGGTTCTGAATTTAAAGATCAATATTTTGGCGTTGGAGCTTCTAGAGTTAAAAGTTTATTTAAAGAAGCTATTAACAACGCTCCTTGTGTGGTGTTTATTGATGAAATAGATACTATCGGAAGACAAAGAGGCGATATCAAAAATGATGATGGTAGTATTATTAACCAACTTTTAACTGAAATGGATGGTTTTACTAAATCAAAAGGAATTATTGTTGTTGGAGCTACTAATAGAGCGGATATGTTAGATTCAGCTTTATTAAGACCAGGAAGATTCGATCGTAAAGTTTTAGTTGGTTTGCCTGATGTTAAAGCTAGAGAAGCTATTTTAAAAGTTCATGTTCGTAATAAAAATATTTCTCCTGATATTAATTTTAATCAATTAGCGAAACAAACTCCAGGTATGAGTGGCGCTCAATTAGAAGCAGTTTTAAATGAAGCTTCTATTTTAACAGTAAGAAATCAAAAAGAAATGATTACTATGGAAGATTTAGAAGAAGCGATTGATCGCGTTTTAATGGGTCCAGCCAAAAAATCAATTAAATATACAGAAGAAGAAAGAAAAATGGTGGCTTACCATGAAGCTGGACACGCCGTTATTGGTTTAAAATTAGAACACGCTCAAAAAGTTCAAAAGATTACTATTATCCCAAGAGGTTCAGCTGGTGGTTATAATTTAATGTTACCTGAAAAAGAAACTTTCTTTTCTTCTAAAAAAAGAATGTTAGCGAATATTATTTCTTATTTAGGCGGTAGAGTAGCTGAAGAATTAGTTTTTGACGATGTTTCTAATGGAGCTTGTGAGGATTTTAAACAAGCTACTAAAATAGCTAGTTTAATGGTGACTAAATATGGAATGAGTGATTTAGGTGTTTCTCAAGATTCTGATTTTTCTGATAAAAAAGCGATTGATACAGAAATTAAAAAAATAATAGATCAATGTTATCAAGAATGTCAAAAAGTGATTAAAGAAAATAAATCTTTATTAGATAAAATAGTTAATTTATTATTAGAAAAAGAAACTATTAATAAAGAAGAGATAGATTTATTAGTTTAAAAACAATCTAAAATAAATAAAACGCTCTTTTAAAAAAAAAAAAAAATAATTTTTTAAAATAAATATTGGGATTGATCTAAAATAAATGTTTTTTAAAATTACCGTCAAAAGTAATTATTAATAGTACAAATTATTTTTTCAAATTGTTACAATTTCAAAAGTAAATTTTAAATAATAAAAAAATAATATTTTATAAAATAAAAAAAGACCATCTTTCAGAGATAGTCTTTTTTTATTTTAATATTTTATTTAAAAAAGATAATGTATATTTTTTATTATTATTTTTTAAATTGACTATGATAAAGGTTATAATAGAATCCTTTTAATTCAAGTAATTCATTATGTTTACCTTTTTCAATGATAACACCATTTTTTAATACTACGATAATATCAGCATTTATAATTGTAGATAAACGATGCGCAATTATAAAAGATGTTTTGTTTTCGCATAATTTTTGAATAGACTTTTGACAAATCATTTCCATTTGAGTATCAATAGCCGAAGTAGCTTCATCTAAAATTAAAATAGAAGGGTTATTTAATAAAGTTCTAGTTATCGTAATTAACTGTTTTTCGCCTTGTGATAAATTATCTGATTCTTCGTTAATGATGGTTTGATAACCTTCTTCTTTGGCCATGATAAAATCATGAATTTGAGTTTGTTTTGCTACTTCTATAATTTCTTCTTTTGTTTTGCTTTCGTTACCATATTGAATATTTTCTAAAATAGTACCTTTAAAAAGCCAAACATCTTGTAAAACTAATCCTAAAATTTTTCTTAAATATTTTTTTTGTAATTGTCTAATATCTACTCCATCAATTGTTATAGAACCTTCATCAATGTCATAAAATCTAGTTAATAAATTGATTAAAGTTGTTTTTCCTGAACCAGTAGAACCAACAACAGCTACTGTTTGATTTTTATAAACATCTAAATTAATATTTTTAAGAACAGGCGAATCTTTATAATAACCAAACGAAACATTTGAAAAAGAAACAAAACCTTCTACTTTATCTAAAGTAATACAATTAGGTTCATCTTCTTTTTCTTCGGTTTCATATAAAAAGTCAAAAACTTTTTGGATAGCAGCTTTAGTTGATTGAATAACGACAAAAATTTGACTTAAATCATTAATAGGATTTCCTAAACGCCAAACATATTGAATAAAAGCTTCGAACATCCCTAATTGAATTGTGCAAAAACCTAAAGTAAATAAAAAACCTTTATCATCAATAGGAAGCATTAAGTAATACCCCATAACAATAACAATAGTTAATATAATATATGTAAAAGAATTAATAATAGGAATGGCTAAACTAGAAAAAAAATTGGATTTAAAAATCATTTTAGATAAATCTTGGTTAATATCTTTAAATTCTTTAATAATGTTTTTTTGTTGATTATATAAAATAATTTCTTTATGACCGTTAAATTTTTCTTGTAAAAAACCATTATATTCAGATGTTTTATCGAATCTTTGAATAAAAATATGACGAGATTTTCTGTTAATAATAAAGATCACAATAAGTGAAAAAGGAATCATTAAAGAAATAACAAAACCTAAACGCCAATTAACTAACAACATACAAACTAATAAAATAGCTATATTAAAAAACGCACAAATAATAGAAGCAAAAGTTTGTTGTAATCCATTCGAAATGATATCGACATTATTAGTCATTTTATTCATAACATCGCCAACAGTATTTTGATCGAAAAATTTAATAGGTAATCTATTAATTTTTTTATAAATATCTTGGCGCATATTTTTAATTCCTTTATGGATGGAATTGATCAAAAATTTGTTATAAATAAATTTGCTTATTGCGCATAATAAATATAAAACGACATTTATGCTTAAAAAAAACAATATATGTTTTTTATAAGCGTTTTGATCTTTATGATTGTTTTTATTATTAATAAAGTTTAAAATTTTTTCTCCTTCAAATAAAGGAATGTAACATTGAATTACAGCAATTAAAAAAATTAAAATAATACTAATTATTATTTTTTTTTTAAAAGGACGTAAATATTTATACATCTTTTGCATTTTACAAGACCTCTTCAATTTTTTGAGAAAAAGCGATTTTTTGATAAACAGGGCATTTGTTCATCAATTCTTTATGTGTTCCGATGCTTACTATTTTTCCATTATCTAAAACAATAATTTGATCAGCATTCAAAATAGACGTTAACCTTTGCGCCACTATTATTACTATAGAATCTTTCTTTTTTTGAGCTAAAAAAGATTGTCTAATAGCTAAATCAGTTTCATAATCTAAAGCAGAAAAGGAATCATCAAAAATATAAATATCTGGTTGTTTTAATAAAGCTCTTGTGATAGAAAGTCTTTGTTTTTGACCGCCAGAGAAATTTGCTCCTAATTCGCTTACAGGTTCTTCTAATTTATGAGTTTTATTTTGGATAAATTGATATGATTGGCTTATTTTAGATTTTTCCAACATTTCTTCGATATCCGCATTTTCTTTGCCAAATAATAAATTACTAAAAATAGTTCCTTTAAATAAAATATTTTTTTGAGAAACAAAACCAATTTTATCTCTTAAATTTTTAAAATCATAATTTTGAATATCTATCCCATTAATTTCTATAATTCCTTGAGTAGGATCGATCAAACGAGGAATCAAATTCATTAAAGTAGTTTTTCCTGATCCTGTTTTTCCTACGAAAGCAATTATTTCTGATTTTTTCAACTTAAAATTAATATTTTCTAAGATTAATTTAGAATTATCAGGGTGTCGATAACAAACATTTTTAAATTCTAATGTTTGAATATTTTCTAAAAATTCTGAATTTATTGTGTTTCTATTAATAGAAGGTTTAATATTAAATAAATATTGAATTTTAGCTAAAGCCACTAAAGTTTTCGGAAGCATCATAAATAATAATAAAAAACTCAAAATAGAAGATAAAATATGAACATTATAAGTTATACAAATATATAATTTGCCAATATCTATTGCTCCTTCTAGAATTAAATCAGAAGCAAGTTTAATAGTGATAATAATAGACAGGTTTAATAAGAAATAAAATAAAGGTTCGATTGAAAGAATAGAATTAAATAATTTAATAATTGAATCTCTAAAAGATATATTTATTTTTCCGAATTTTTTTTCTTCATTTTCTTCTTGATTTAAAGTTCGAATTATTTTCACTCCTGTAATGCCAGATCTAATTTTATAATTCATTTCTTCTAAAAGATTGTGTTGTTCAATTGATAAAGAATAATTTTTCGCAATAATAAAAATTAAAATAAAGATAAAACAAAACATTATAGCTAATATACCATAAGATAACGAAGGATGAATCTTGTAAATTATGACAAAACAAGAAACTAACATAATAGGCATAGAAACAACCGTTTTATAAAAAGCAATTACAAAATTCATTATTTGATAAACATTATAGGTAATTCTGCTTACAATAGCGGAAACTCCTAATTTTTGCATATCTATAAAAGAAAAAGTTTGTGTTTTTTTGAATAAATCTGTGCTTAAATCTTTAAAAACCAAAGATGCAATTTTAGAAATACAAAAAGTTATAACGAAATTGCCTACAATAACCATCAAAACTATTATGCATAAAAATAAAAAAACATTTATAAATTGTGTTTTAAGTTTAGGATTTACAATATATTCACCTATGACATAGGGAATTAATAATTCTCCGATAATTATTAATAAAAAAGAGAAAATATTTAATAAAAGAAGCTTTTTATATTTAAAAATATATTTCAAAATTAATTTCATATAATTAATACTTCAAAACTTACTTTCTTTTAATATATTCAAAACAAATTAAAATAAAACAAAAAAATTAATAAATTAAAATAAATCGTATATTATTAGCAATTATAACATTTTTTATTATTTGTGTCATAATAAAAAAATAGTTTTCTTTATAAATAAGAAAACTATTTTTTTATTAATTTGATTTTATAAAATGATTATTTTTTTAAAAAAGATTATTATCTGGAATCGGAGAAAAATCTTTTTTTTCTTTAATAGAAGTAACAGCCGCTTCAGTAGTGACAAACATAGAAGCGATAGATGCAGAATTTAAAATAGCTTGTTTTGTCACTTTAGTAGGATCAACGATTCCTTCTTTCAATAAATCAACATATTCTCCTGTTTCAGCATTGAATCCAAAATTTTCTTTTTGTTTTAATTGTTCTATAACAACTGAATTTCCATTAAAACCTGCATTTTCGGAAATTTGATAAGTCGGAGTTAATAAACTATCTAAAACAACGTTTATTCCTTTTTGAATGTCAGAATTAGAATCTTTTAAAGTTTCTTTTAAAACTTTATAAATTTCTACTAAAGTTTTTCCACCGCCAACTAAAATACCTTCGGTAACAGCTGCTTGAGCAGCATTTAAAGCGTCTTCAAGTCTTAATTTTCGTTCTTTTAGTTCTATTTCTGTAGCTGCCCCTACTTTAATAACAGCTACTCCGCCAGATAATTTAGCTAAACGAGATTTTAAATTTTTTAATTCATGTTCATTATTTGTATTTTGAATATGATTTTCTATTTCTTCAATTCTTTTGGTTAAATCTGAGCTTTTATCTGTACCCATTAATATTGTATTATCTTGTTTGATAATTGCTTTTTTAATTTGTCCTAAATCTTCGATTTTGATATTTTGTAATTGCATATCTAAATCTTTAGAAATAAAATTAGCTTTAGTTAAAATAGCGATATCTTTTAATAATTCTTTTTGATTATCTCCGAAATCAGGCGCTTCAGTAGCAGCTATATTTAAAATACCATGAAATTTATTTAGTGCTAAAATATTAATTACATCGTTATCAAAGGAATTAGCTATAATTAACAAAGGTTGAGATTTCGCTTTAACTTCTTCTAATAAATGATTAATTTCGTTAATGTTATTAATTTTATGATCAGTTACTAAAATTAATGCTCTTTCTAATTCGACTGACATATTGGACAATTTATTAACGAAAATACTTGATAAATAACCTTTATCATATTGCATTCCTTCGACAACTTCTAATTCAGTTTCTAAACCTTTAGATTCGCCTATACTAATTATTCCCTTTTGAGTAACTTTGTTCATTGCAGAAACTATAATTTCACCTATTTCTTTGCTGCCTGAAGAAAGTGTAGCGATATTAGCTATTTCTTCTTGTGTAGAAATTGGTTTAGATTTTTTTAAAATTTGTTCTATTACTTTTTTTGAAGCCACAAGAATACCTTTTTTAACTAGAACAGATTTAGCGCCAGAATTAACAAATTGAAAACCTTTATGAATCATACTTTGAGCTAAAACAATTGCTGTTGTCGTTCCGTCTCCTGCATTATCGTTAGTTTTTGTAGCAGCCTCACGTAGTAATTGTGCGCCCATATTTTGAAAAGGTTCTGTTAATTTTATTTCTTTAGCGATTGTAACGCCATCATTAACAATAACAGGTAATCCGTGGCTTTTTTCTAAAGCAACATTGTTTCCTTTAGGGCCTAAAGTAAGTTTGACAGTATTTGCTAAAATGTCCACTCCATTTAAAATTTCTTTTCTAGCCTCTTTGCCAAAAAGAATTGATTTAGCTGTCATATATTAAATTAAATCCCCCTATTAAATTTTTATTTCATTTTTTAAAATTATTAGTTTTTATTTAATTTAAACTAATAAAGCTATTATTTTATCAGTTTTTAGAATTAAATATTCTTCTTTTTCAATTGTAATTTTGGTTCCAGCATAATTTTCGTAAACCACTTCATAATTCGGCTGAATTTCTTTGGATGCTTCAGGACCACAACTTACCACAATGCCTGTACAATTATTTTCTTGTTTTTGATTTTGTAATTTTAAAATAATTGAATTTGTGTTCTTTTTTTCTTCTTTATTTTTTATAACGACATAATCTTTTAAAGGTTTAATTAACATAAATATTTCCTTTCTATCATTATTAAAAGCGAAATAAAAAAATATATCAATTGATAGTTTTTTAGTCTATATAATTCTATTAATAAACAATAATTAACAAATATATTATACATTAAATTTATAAAAAGTTGATTTTTATATGTTGTAATTTATTTTTGTGCGCTTTGGAATTAAATTGATACTTTTAAATGCATTAATTTAGTTTAAAATTACAAAATTTTTAGATTTATTTTTAGTTGTTTTATAATAATAAAATAATGTTTTTTATTATTTTTTTAAAAAAAGAGTTTTTTATTATATTTTCATATTTTATTACATATTTTTTTATAATTTTTTTATGTTATAATTAATATAATTAAGTATTTCAATTTGATTATAAAAAATAAGTTTAATTCATGTTTGAACAAATTTTTATTTTTCGATTTATATTAATTTTTTCAATAAAATTTTCAATAAAATTAAACATTTTTTTTGTTTTAATTACAAATTTTTAGGATATAAATAAGATTTATAATAAATTAAATATTGTTTAAAATAGATATCACAAAAGGTTTAATAAATAGAGAATATGTTAAAAATACAAAATTTATGTAAAATTTTTAAAGATGAACAAATATTAAAAAATATTTCTTTTAATGTCCCTGATAAAGGATTGGTTTTTATAACAGGGGCATCTGGTTCTGGAAAATCTACTTTATTATATTTATTAGGCGGATTAGATAGTTCTAGTCGAGGAGATATTTATGTTCATGATTTGAACATTACTCAAAAATTTAATAATGAAAAATTAAATTCTTATAGGAATAATTTTGTCAGTTTTATTTTTCAAGAATTTAATCTTTTAGAAGAATTAACTGTTTATGATAATATTAAAATAACATGTGAGCTACAAAATAAAAATATTGATACTGACAAAATAGAACAAATATTACAAAAATTAGAAATAAATAATTTGAAATTCAGGAAAATTAATCAACTTTCTGGAGGTCAGAAACAAAGAGTAGGTATCGTACGCGCTTTACTGAAAAATTCTAAAATGATTTTGGTTGACGAACCTACTTCTAATTTAGATGAACAAACGGGACAGCAAGTTTTTGATTTATTCAAAGAAATATCTAAAGACAAGTTAGTTATCGTAAATACTCATGACAAAGAAAATGCTCTTAAATACGGAGATCGTTTGATAGAATTAAAAAATGGTTCTATTATTAAAGATATTTCAAAAAAATTAAATGTAGAACCTATTGTTGATAATGATAAAAAATATTATACTAAAGAAGAAATGTTAGAATTATTAAAAAATAAAGATATTTTAGAAGAAAAAGCTAATTTTGAAAAAACACCAATAAAAATATTCTCTTCTGATGTAAAAGATTTTTCTAATTCACTTGATAATGTTTCTTCCGAATCTTATCTTACATTTTCATCAGCAATTTCTTTTACAAAAAATACTTTCAAAAATAGTAAAAAATTATATTTTAGAGCCATTATGTCTATAGGTTTTCCTGGATGTTTATTAATTATATCGACGATATTATTTTTTAATCTTTTTATTGATAAAAATTTTCGTGATTTGCGTGATGAGCTTACGATGGCCCATTATTTTTTATTTTTTGTTTTTTATTTAATTTTGTTTTTAAATTCTTTGTTTCAATTGAATTATATTATAAAAAACAGAATGGAATTTAAGAAAAAAGAAATTGGTATTTTACAATCCTTAGGTGCTTTTAAAAAAGATATCAAAAAAATATTTAGGATATTTTCTTTTAAATTGTCATTTTTTCAAAGTTTAGGAGTGCATTTAACTTTGGTCATTTGTTATTTTGCTTATTTTAATAATGATGCTGATACTTTTTTATTAGAAAAGTTGAAAATACATTTCGTAATCAATTTAATATTTTATTTTTTATTATCTTATTTATATCCATTATTTATAAATATGTTAACGATAAAATATCACATAAATAAATTATTTAGGAAAAATCCTTATCCTTTGAGTATTATTTTGGATCGCAAATAGTTTTTTGTTATATTTTCATTTTAAATAATCAAAAATTTGATAAAATTATTGTATATATTTATAAAAATACAGGATAAAATCATTATTGGATTAAAACACTCATATTTTTTATATTCGGTTAATAGTGGGTTGTAAATGATACATCAAATTAAAAAGATATATAATAATAATTTATGTTTAACGAAATAATAAAACAATTTTCAATCCATAATATTTATGAAATTTAATAAATATTTAAAATTTTTATTGAAAATTATAACGTTTTATATGTTAAAGTATTAAGTATTATTTTTTTTATTTTCGAATATTTTATTAAATAAAATATTTATAAAATATAATTATATTATCGAAATATAATTTTTTAAAAATTTTTTCAGTTTTAAGAATTTTATTTTTACTAATAATTAAATCGGAATAAATTGTAAAAAAATTATTTTTTAATTTTCATAATTCTATTATTTAATTATATAATAAGGGTGAATACATGAATATAATTTTAATAGGCCCTCCGGCGTCTGGCAAAGGTACTCAATCTTTAATTTTATCGAAACATTTAAATATCCCTCATATTTCGATAGGAGATATTTTTAGAGAAAATTTAAGAAACAAAACGGATTTAGGTAAGATAGTTAAATCTTATATTAATAAAGGTTTATTGGTCCCTGATAAAATAACTAATTCTATGATAAGTAAATATTTAACTAACGAAAATATTAATAAAGGATTTATTTTAGATGGTTATCCTCGTAATTTGGAACAAGCTAGTTTTTTAACTGAAGAATTAGCTAATAAACAAATTTTTTTAAATAAAGTTTTTTATTTTAATGTTAGTGAGAAGTTATTAGAAAAAAGAATTATGGGAAGAATTGTTTGCCCTCAATGCGGAGAAATTTATCATAAAGAAAATAAATCTCCTGAAAAATATGGTTTTTGCGATAATGACAATACTTATTTAATTCAAAGAAAAGACGATAATTTAAATACTTTTAAAAAACGTTTATTAGTTTATAAAAAAGAAACTTTTCCTTTAATTGAATATTACCAAAAAAATAATAAATTAACAGAAATTAAAGTAGATGAAAGTCCTAAATCAATTAAAGATATTACTGAAATTATATTAAAAGAAATATCGGATATAAAATAAAAAAATTTTTTCTATTTATTGAATAAAAATAAATAGAAAAAATTTTTTTATACAAAAGAGAATTAATAATTGAAAAATTAAAATAAAATTTCAATTTAATAAAATAAAATAAGTTAAAATGCTTAAATAAAATTTTTTCTTATCAAAGTGTTTAATATTTATCAAATAAATTATTTTAATAAAGTAATTTGGATTAGAAAGTTTTCTAAAATGAAGACAAAATGTAAAATATTATTAAATATTAATTTATTAATATTGATAATGTTAATTTTTTTAAATATAAAACCTGTTATAAAAGCGCTTAATTCTAATTTAAATGATATTCAAATAGAAGGATATCAAAATTATAAAGTTATTTTAAAATTACAACAAATTTATCCTAAATTAAAAAATAATAATTTATTAAAAAAAGTTTTAACTAAAATATTAGAAGAATTTGATAAACCTTATTATATGGGTGAAACGAAAACGACTATTGAAGAACGAATTAGTTTATTAGAAAAATATAATATAATAGATAAATTTGAAAATACAATTGCACAAACTGTTTTCGATAAAAATGAATATGTCTTTGTGTTTCTAGGTAATAAAATAGATTTCGATAATTATAGAATATATCTAGATTATAAAAAACAAAATTTTCAGGGAAATAAAGGTTATTCGTGGAGCATGTGGTCTCCTAAAAATATTGAATTTTTATCTAAAAAAGACATTCAATTTTTAGTAGATACTTTTGAAGAAATTATGATTTTAGAAGCTGAAAAAAAAGCAAATTTGAATAAACAAAAAAATATTCAACAAATAGAGGCGCAAATTTCTTTTTTGCAAACGAAAATAAATACATATATTGATTTATTCAAAAAACAAGAAATAGATATATTAAATAAAAATAAAAAAATAGATATTTTAACACAAAATATCGAAGAGCAAAATAGTAAAGTTTTTACTTTGGAAAATGAACTAAATCAACAAAAATCCTTAATAGAAATAAATAATAAAAAATGGTTAAAAGAAAAAACAGAATCTATGGGGGCACAAATTAAAATTGAACAAATAAAAAAAGAATCTCAAAAACAAGAAGAATTAATTAAATCTAAAGAACAAGAGATTCAATTTTTAATTTTTGAATTAAAAAAAAATAATCAAAAAATTGCCGACGATAAAATATTACAAGAGGCAGAAAAATTAGAATTTCAAAAAGATTTAAAAAATCAAATCGAAAAATTAAACGTTTTGAAAGATAAATTGGAATCATCTCAAAGAAGTATTGATAGATTAGCTGAAACCAAAGAAGAACAACAAAAAATAATTCAAAATAAAAATGAAAAGATTAAAATGCTGGAGATAAGCGTTGCAGATAATAAGAAACAAATTTTGTATTTAAATGAAGAAATTAACAAAATAACTAAAAATTTACAAGATAAAATAAAAACAAATAATTTATTATCTGAAAGCCAACAAAAAATATTGAATACAGAAATTTCATCACTTACAAAAGATATTAATGCATTAAGAGAAAAATTAATTTCTCATAAGTTCATTTTAGAAAGCAATAAAGAACAAATTACAAATCTTCTTCAACAATTAGAAGAAAAAAATAACGAAATCATTGAAATGAAAAATTTAAATGCATTGGAAAAACAAGAATTAAAAGATGATATAGAAGAGAACAAACAACAATTAATAGAAATAAAAAAGAATTTAGATATTGCTCAAAACACAATAACTGAATTAAGGCAAACCATCGAGGAACAAAAAAATATTATTGAAAAAAAACAAAATAAAATTGCAAATTTAGAACAAAATATGAAAATAAAAGAAAATATTATCAATTCTTTGAACGATCGAATTATAAAAGTTGAACAAGAAATTAAAAATAAAAAAGAACAACTTGAAGAAAATAAATTTTTAACGACTCAAGAAAAACAAAAATTACAAAATCAAATTGATGAAAAAGAAAAATTAATTTTAGATTTGAAAAACCAATTATATTCTAAAGAAAATTTTTTAATTCAAACACAAGAAGAAATTAATATTTTGCGAAATCAATTGCAAGAACAAAAAGATGAGATTATTTTTATTAAAAATTTAAACGAGGAAGAAAAAAACGAATTAAAAAATTATATAAAAACACAAACAAAATCTTTAGATAAACTGGAAAATGATTTAGATATTGCTTATGAAAATATTGATAAATTAAAAAAAACAGTTGAAGAGCAAACAGATATTATTGATAATAAGCAAAAACAAATTTCCATTTTAGAAAAAAATATTAAACAAAAAGAATCTAGTATAGAAAATTTGTCTCAAAAAATAGCAAATTTAGAACAAGATGTAAATTTAAAAGTTCAAGAATTAATAAAAAATAAATTTTTATCTCAAGAAGAACAGAGATTTTTAAGCGAAAAAATTAATCAAATTAAAAAACAAATAAAAAATTTACAAGAACAAATGTCTCAAAAAGAAGAATTTATCGAGAGATCTAATAAAAAAATTAATTATTTGCAAGCAAATTTAGAAATGCAAGAAGAACAAATTAAACAAAATCAAATTTTAAATCAAAAGGAAAAAAATCAATTAAAACAAGATATCAGACATCATATAAATTCTTTAGAAAATTTAAAATCACAATTAGATAAATATAAACAAAAAATAGAAGTATCTTTACAAAATAATAATATGTTTAATTATTTACTTATAGAAGCTATGTCTCATATGAATACAATGAATAGAGAAACTTTGGATTTTTTTCAAAAAATGAGACAGGAACAAGAAATTAAAAAAAAAGATGAATCAGAAAATGTCAAAATGTTTTTGAAAAAAACAGATAACTTTCCGACTTTTAAAGAAGTTATAGGCAATGAAGAAGCTAAAAAACAATTAAAAGAAAGTTTAACTCAATTAACTGGCGAGACGTCAGAATATAAAACGAAGGGTAATAACGAGCCCCCTAAAGGTATTTTATTATATGGCCCTCCTGGTACGGGGAAAACTTATTTAGCTAAAGCTTTTGCTAAAGAATCAAGATTACCTTTTTTTTCTATAACATCTTCTGATTTTTCTAAAACATATGTCGGCGAATCTCCAAGATTGGTTAAAAATATTTTTGATGAAGCTAGAAAACACTCACCGAGTATTATTTTAATAGATGAATGCGAAGCGGTATTTAAAAAACGTCACAGTGACGGTTTAAATTCTGATCATGGAAACGTTGTTATTTCTTTTTTATCTCAAATAGATGGTACTTATACAGATAAAAACAAACCAGTTTTTGTTATAGCAACAACTAATTTTAAAGATGATATTGATAATTCTATTTTAAGTAGATTTAATAAATTAATAGAAATTGATTTTTGGAATGAAAAAAATATAAATATTTTTTTAAAACAAATTTCTAAAAAATATAATTTAGATATAAGAGCTTATCAATATTTAGATAAAATATCAAAACAAATAATTAATTCAGGGTTAGACGAATTAAGAACACCTAGGAAGATGATAGAATTGTTTGAACAATCAATAAATGTTGCGTTTTATGAACATAAACATTTGAATATTTTACCAATAGATTTGCAATTGGTAATGGATAGGTTCACAAATAAACAAAATGTTATTAATTGGGAAGAACATGATCATATAAAACCTTCCTTAGAACAATTATATACAATTCAAGAATATAAAAATACCCCGATAAAACATCTTTTTATTGATAGTTCTTTTAATGATGAAGAAAAAAAATATTTTCAATTAATTCAAACAGATTATATGTTACATCAAAAATTAGTTTATAATAAAAATTCTCAAGGAAAAACAGTAGAATTTGAAGTCGATTCCGATAATTTAAAAAGAATAAAAAATTTTTATTCTTCGGATAATCCTTTTCCTGACGAATTATTAGGGTTTTATTTCAAAGAAGGAACCGAAAGCAAAGAAATACAAGAAATGAAAAAAACTTCTAATTTAGAATCAATTTTAAATGTAGCAATTGAAGCAAAAGCGAAGCAAATTTATTTTATTTGGAATATTGACAAAATTAAACATAATAAAATGCAAATAGAAGGTTTAATGCGAAAATATACAAACGAATTCCATTTTTTAACATCAGATGACAATTTAAAAACTAAATTATTAGAAATGTCTCAAGTAACGGAAAATAATGAAATAGAATTTGAAAAAATAATATTACAGTATATTGAAGAAATTAAAGAAAAATTAACTGATAATATTTATGATGAAATTACTCAACAAAATGAACTAATTATTTTAGAAGATTCTTTTGAATTAAAAAGAGATATTACAAAACAAATAAACAAAGTATTTCAACAAAATAATTTTTTATTTTTAAAAGGAATCAAAAATGAAGTTTTGTCTAATATTAAAGGTAAATTAATACAAAATAAAGAAAATAATTTACGCGATAAAATTTTAAATTTAATAAATGCGATAACTTTTAATACAAAAGTATTTAACTATTTAGAAATAGATCAAATTAAAAAACAAATAAATCAAGATGTTTATAATTATTTTGTAATACAAAACAAATATTCCTTAAAAGATATCCAAAATCAAATTTATAAGACAGAAAATCAAGTTAATAAAGAACTTTTTGATCGATATTGGCAAACTATATTAAAACAATTAAATATTAATTGTAATTTAGAAAAAGATAAAATAATAAATTTATTAGAAGAAAAAACCAAAAAAGAATTATTTTATAATGATTTAGAATTAGAAAAAATAATTAAGTTTCTTAACGAAGAAATTGAAAAGAATATTAAACATTTAGAAAATAATTTAAAGAAAAAAATATCTGATAATATAAATAGATATATATTAATAGATAATGTATTGAATCAAAAAATATCTAATCAAGAAATAGACTTAATTAAAGAAGCAGCTTTTGTTATCGCTAAGGATGAATTAAAAAAAGAAAATATTAAAGAAAAACAAATACACGATAAAATAAAATCTTTTGTTTTGAATTATAAAATAAGTGAGAAGACAGATTCAAAAGATTTCTTTGCGATGATTTCAGAAAATTTTTATTGGTTAAAATTTGTTTTAATCGTTTTTGGTTGTAAAATGTTTTTTCGAAAAAAAATTTAATTTTATAAAAGAGATTTTGGTAATTTAAAACTTAATATTGTCGCAAAAAGAAATTTAAATTAATTCGCACTTATAAAACCTGTCTTTTAAAACTAGGTTTTATAAGTTTTTTTTATTTTTTGTAAGGATTTCTGTAAAAAAATAATAACAATTTCATAAAAAGGAGAAAAAGAAAAATCGTAAATATGTTATAATTTATTAAGAAACATAATATTTCAAAAAAGAAATAATTTTTTTATTTAAAAAAGTAATATTAATTTTTGTAACATTTGTCAAATTTTTTAATAAAATTAATATTACTTTTTTAATAATATAATTTCTATAATTAAATGCCATAATTTATTTTAAAATTCAAAAATATAATTAATGAACCGAGGTGAATAAATGACATCTGATTTAGAACAAATTTTTGAAAATTCTGATTTATATTCTCAATTATTAAAGAATAATATCAAAAATGTAAAAGAACTTATTTTCAAAAAGCCTAAAAAATATCAAGATTTTGCTTTAACTGAATTAAATAAAATAACAGATAAAACAAAAGTTAATTTATACGGAATTATAATAAAAGGACCTGTCTTTGTAAGAAATTTTTTTAAAAAAAATGCTAAAATGTTTCATATATTAACAAGTCAAAATACAGAATTCAAAGTAATTATTTTTAATAATTTTTTTTTTAAAATTTTAGAATATAATAAAAAAATATTTATTAAAGGTACTTATTATAATAGATATAATACAATTATAGCTTCTTTTGCTACTTTAGAAGCTAATATAGAAAACAAAGTGAAACCTATTTATAATTTAAAAGATATTTCTGATGAGTCTTTGCAAAAATTAATACAAAAAATTTTTCAATCTTCTAAATTGCAAATTAAAGAAAATTTAGATATAAGAATTGTAACAAAATATAATTTAATCAATAGGAAAGAGGCTTTCCGAAATCTTCATCTTCCTGACAATAAACAAATGTTGTATAAAGCGATTCAAAGATTTAAATACGAAGAAGCTTTTATTATAATTAAAAAATGGTTTCGAAAAAAAGAACAATTACCTTATAAAACTCCTATTAAGTGTAATATAAGTTATGTAAAGCAAATGATTAAGACAATTCCTTTTCAATTAACTTTGAATCAAAAAAAAATAGTTAATGAAATTTATTCTGATTTTAAAAAAGATTATCCTACTCAAAGATTAATTCAAGGGGATGTTGGTTCTGGAAAAACAATTACAGTTTTTATAGCCGCTTTAGGAATAATTAATTTAAATAAACAAGTGTTAATGATGGCTCCTACAGAAATTTTAGCCAAACAACATTATTTAAATTTTAAAAAACTGTTTCCTGAAATAGAATCTATTATTATAACTTCTAAAAGTAAAACTAAGAAATTTGACCAAGAACAAATTAAACAAAATAAATATAAAATGATTTTTGGGACCCATTTATTAGCTAATATAGATTTTTTTCAATTAGGTTTGATTGTGATCGATGAAACTCATAAATTTGGAACAGATCTCAAAAATAAAACTATTGCTCAAGGTTTAACATCAGATATTTTATATCTTACAGCAACGCCTATTCCTAAGACTTTAGCCCTTATTTATTCTGGTTTATTAAATATTTCTTTATTAATTGAAAAACCTCATAATAAACATAATATTATTACTAAAAAATGTTCTTTTGAAATGATTATACCTTTGTTAAAACAAAATCAGTTGCGTAATGAGCAAAGTTATATTACAGTTCCCGCTATAAAAGATAATAAAAAAAATTTTAATATTGAAAATATGACTGTTTTTTTAGAGAAACAAAAAATAGAGCATCTTTATATTTTGCATAGCAAACAAACAACAGAACAACAAGAAGAAAATATTCAAAATTTTATTAAAAATAAACAAGGTATTTTGTTATCTACTTCTATTATTGAAGTAGGAATTGATATCGAAAACGTTACAACTATTATCATTTTAGGAGCGGAATATTTTGGTCTAAGTCAGTTACATCAATTAAGAGGAAGAGTTGGGAGAAATAATAAACAAAATTATTGTTTTTTAGTTTCTACCAAAGATAACGAACGTTTAAAAATATTAGAAAAAGAAAATAATGTCGCTAAATTAAGTGATTTTGATCTTTGTACGAGAGGCCCAGGAGATTTTTTAGGAAAAGAACAAAGCGGTTTTTTTAAATTTCAATTTTTAAATATAACAAAAGATTATATGATTTTAAATCAAATTAAAAAAGATTTTGAATATTTATCAAATTAAATAATAAAAGGTATATTAATAAACATGATTAAATTAGCAATAGATGCTATGGGCGGAGATTTAGCTCCTGAGACAGTGGTTCAAGGAATTGTAATGGCTTTATCTCAAGAAACAAATTTATATATTTGTTTGTATGGCGATCAAGAAAAAATAAATTGCATAATAGAAAATAAAATTCCCTCTTCAGTTTATAAAACGGTAAAAGATCGGATAAATGTTATTCATACTCCTTTTTTTCTTCAAATGGATATAAAAAATATAAGAGAAGAATTTAGAGATTGTCCTAACCATTCTATGTTTTTAGCTTTAAAAGCAGCTAAAGAAAACGAAGTAGATGGAGTTGTTTCAGCAGGGCCTACTCAGGCTTTAGTTTTATCAAGTTTTTTAATAATCAGAACTATGAAGGCAGTTTCCAGAATAGCTTTAGCCCCTTTTTTTAAAACTTTCGATAATAAAACAAAAATTTTAATAGATGCAGGAGCGAATATCGAAATTGAACCAGAAAATTTAGCAAAATTTGCTGTTTATGCTTCATTAGTAGCTAAAGAATTTTTAGAAATTGATCAACCTATAGTAAAATTATTAAATATAGGGATTGAAAAAAATAAAGGAAGAGATTTCGAAAGAAAGCTTTATGATTTATTAGAAAAAGATGATCAAATAATTTTTAAAGGAAATGAAGAATCTAAAAATGTTTTTAATACTGAAGCAGATGTTTTATTAAGCGATGCTTTTACATCTAATATGATTTTAAAAAGTTATGAAGGAGCTTTTAAAAATTTATTTCAATCTATTAAAGAAGTTATGACTGAAAATTGGTTCAAAAAAATTATGAGTAAAATGTTATTTTCTAAAAAATTAAAAAACATAAAACAAAAAATAGATTCTAAAGAAATAGGTGGAGCGATCTTGTTAGGTTTAAATAAAATTGTAATTAAAGCGCATGGCGATTCTAATGATTATGCTTTTTGCAAAGCAATTTTGCAAGCTAAAATTTTAATTGAAAAAAATTTTTTAACTAAAATTACAAAAAAATTAATATAAAAAAGAGTAATTATGCATTTAAAAAAATTATTTAGAAGATTAAATATTAAACCTAAAAATATTAAGATATATATAAACGCTTTAACACATAGTTCTTACGCTAATGAACATCATTTTAGAAAAAATAATAACGAAAGATTAGAATTTTTAGGAGACGCTGTTATTAATTTTTTAATGGCCAGTTATTTATATAAAAAAAATAAAGATAATGAAGGTATTATGACCAAAAAAAGAGCGCAAGCTGTTTGTATCGATTCTTTATTAATTTACGCTAAAGAAATAGAATTAAAGAATTATATTTTGTTAGGTAAAGGCGAAAAGAAAAGATATGATAATAATTATTCTATTATAGCAGACGCTTTCGAAGCTTTATTTGGAGCTATTTATTTAGATTTAGGATACGATCAAGCAGAAAAAACTTTTCAATATATTATCTTACCTTATTTAAAAAAAATTATCAATATTATAGATTTTAAAACTAAATTACAAGAATTAATTCAAACTAATAAACAAAATATTCATTATAAAATTATTTCTGAAAAAGGTTTAGCCCATGAAAAAGAATTTATAACGGAAGTATATTTGGAAAATAAATTTTTAGGACGAGGTTTAGGAAAAACTAAAAAAGCTTCTGAACAAAAAGCGGCCCAAGAAGCTTTACTGAAAATAGAAAAAGAAAGGAATATACCGAATGTTTAAAATGCTTTATGAAGAAGGTTATTTAAATATTGAAAAAATTTTAATTCGTGAATATCATAAAATGAATTTAACATTTCAAGAAACGATGGTTTTAATTTGTTTATTTGATTGTTATGAACATAAACATTTTTCTTCTGTATTTTTAGCCAAAAAAATTAATTTGTCTAAAAATGAAGTAGAAAATATTTTAGAAGAATTAATTCAAAAAGATTTTTTTTGCTTATCACAAGAGACAAAAAATGATAAATTAATAGAAGTTTTTAATTTAGATAATACTTTTTCTAAATTAGAACAACTTTATTTAGAAAAAGATAAAAATGTTCAAATTAAAAAACAAAATAAATATATAACCGAAACTATAGAACAAATAGAAAAATTAAAAGGCGAAAATTTAGCTGCATATGAGCTAGAAATTATTAAAAATTGGTATTTAGAAAAAAAATATTCTGACAAAGATATAAAAAGATCTATAAATATAGCTTGCGCAAATCAAAAAAAATCAATTTATTATATAGAGAGAATTTTAAGTAATGAAAATAATTTAAAAATAGAAAATAACGATAAAGCAGATCAAATTCTTTATAAAATTTTTAATAAAATTAAATAATTTAAATTATAATAAATATAATAAAATATGTTATAATATTTGTATTGAATCTAAGAACAGATTTAATAAAAGTGTATCTACATTTTGGATACTGTATAAATCATAATTTTAATGAGAGGAAAGAAGAAAATGCAACAAAAAGAAAGTTTTTTAAAAACTAAAAAAGGCAAAATAGTTGTTGGTTCAGTTACTGGTTCAATTGTTTTATTATTATCTATTTTATTACTTTGTTGGTATAAAGAAGTTTGGCCATTCGGTCCAAAAATTACTGAGACAAATGTAAAAGATTTAACAAACGACTTAAATGGCACTAAAACAGCGGCTGAAAAACATGACGTATTAGAAAAATTTATAACAGATAAAGTAAACAAAGTTAATAAAAAACTAGACGATGCAAATGAAGGTACTAAAAAAATTGGTTTTGACCAAATAAATGAAGTTAAAAATCAACTTGCAGCGTTAAAAGCAAAAACAACAGCTATTACACCAGAGGACACAACTAAATTACAAACAGCAGTTACAGCCTTAGATACTTACTTAAAAGCAGCAATTGCAGTTATTAACAAATAATATTAATTAATGTTATTTAAAAATAAAAAAAACATTCAAAATTAAATATTTTGAATGTTTTTTTTATTTTATATTTGAATAAAATTGTAAAGATGCTCTTATAAAATCTTTAAATAAAGGATGCGGTTTAAAAGGTCTTGATAAAAATTCAGAATGAAATTGAACTCCTATAAACCAAATATGTTTTTTTAATTCTATAATTTCAGGTAATTTTTCTTCATTATTCATTCCTGAAATAATAAAATTATCATCTTTCTCAAAAAGCGAAATATACTTCATATTCATCTCATAACGATGTCTATGTCTTTCATGAATGATTTCTTTTTGAAAAATTTCATAACTTTTAGTATTTTTCTTTAAACAACAAGGGTATGAACCTAATCTTAAAGTTCCTCCTAATAAAGGGCCTTTTATTTTTTGAGTTATCACAGGAAGCGAAGTGTTAATATCGATTTCTGTAGAATTAGCTTTTTCTAATTTGAAAACATTTCTAGCATATTCAATAACCATTAATTGCATTCCTAAACAAATACCAAAAATAGGAATATTATTTATACGAGCGTACTGAATAGCTTGTATTTTCCCTTGGCAAGCTCTTGATCCAAAACCTCCTGGAATTAAAATACCATGGCAATCACTTAATAAAGAAACTATATTTTTATCATTGACATTTTCTGCATCAATCCATTTAATTTCGATCTGAGTATTATTATAGTAAGAGGCGTGTTTTAAAGCCTCTATTATAGATAAATAAGAGTCATGTACTGAAATATACTTACCTACTAAACCGATAGTAATTTTATTTTTTAAATTTTCAATTTTATGAATTAAATTTGTCCATGAAGATATATCTGATTGTTTTAAGTTTGTTATTTGAAAATGATCTAAAATAAAATCATCTATTTTTTGTTTATTTAAATTAATAATAATTTTATATAAAATATCTACGTCAATATTCTCGAAAATAGCATTTTCTCTTACATCACATAAAATAGAAATTTTTTTCTTTATTTCTTCGGAAATAGTTTGTTCACTTCTCAAAATTAAAATTTGAGGTTGAATGCCTAAAGATCTTAATTCTTTAATACTGTGTTGAGTAGGTTTAGTTTTTGTTTCTTTAGAGGTTTTTAAATAAGGAATTAAAGTGTTATGAATATAAAGAGTATTATGAAACCCTATGTCATAACGAATTTGTCTAATAGACTCTAAAAAAGGCAAGGATTCGATATCACCTACTGTACCGCCGATTTCGACAATAATAATATCATAATCATTAGTAGTGTTTTTTATTTCTAAAATTCTTTTTTTGATTTCATTAGTAATATGAGGAATAACTTGGATAGTTTGTCCTAAATATTCTCCTTGTCTTTCTTTATTGATTACATGTTGATAAACTTGTCCTGTAGTCACATTAGATTCTCTTGATAAATCTTCATCTAAAAATCTTTCATAATGGCCCAAATCTAAATCTGTTTCAGCCCCATCATTAGTTACAAAAACTTCTCCGTGTTGAATAGGATTCATAGTACCAGAATCAATATTGATATAAGGATCGATTTTTTTCATAAAAATTTTTAATCCGCGTTTTTTTAAAATTTGACCTACAGCAGCACCAATAATACCTTTTCCTAAGCCAGAAACTACTCCTCCAGTAATAAAAATAAATTTTTGTTCTTTTTTTTTGTTATCCATTTTTAATTTCTTTCTTGAAAAATTTTAAAATAAAAATTTAAAAAAGTATTAATTAAATATTTATTTTAAAACCTATTTTTTCTCCTAAATTTATTTTTGTTTCTATTTTGTTACGACTATTTTCCATAATAATTGGATCGAAAATTACTTTGTTTTTTTGGACTAATAAAACAATAGTGGAACCACCAAAAGAAAAAAAACCCTTTTCTTGCCCCTTATTAAAATTAGTAATAGGATGATTATGAATTCTCCCCACTAATAAAGCTCCGATTTCAATTTGAATTATTGTGCCAAAATTTTTCGTTTCTAAAATATTATATTCTCTGGTATTTTCGCAAAAAACATTAAAATATTTAAAAGCAATAGGATGTACAGTATGAAATTTACCTTTAATTTTTTTAAAATTTTCTTTTTTTTGAATACCTTCATCAATGAAAATATAACGATGATAATCGATAGGTCTTAATCTTAAAATTATGAAATGACCATCCATAAATAAAGAAGGCAAAGTGTTATTTTTTAAAAGATCGCTTAAATGATAATTAACTTGTTTAATAGAATAAATACTATCTTTATTAATTGGAAGAATAGTTATTTTTCCTTCGCCAGGGCTTATAAAAAAAGAAGTTTCTTTACAAAAAGTTATATTTTTATATTGACGTGTAAAAAAATCATTATAAGAAGAAAATGTTGTTTTTCGAAATAAATTTAAATCTATGTTATTTCTTGTAACTGCTTTTTTAATATGTATTTTTGAAACAAAAGATTTTACATAAAAACCTGTTAAATAAGTAATCATTTTAGAAACACAAATTCTTAAAAATATTCTTTTCCAAAAACTTTTATGCAAATTATAATATAAAAAATGTGGTTTCATAATTATGTTTTTTATAAAGAAACTAATCCCTCTTTCTTATGTTTTTTTAAATATGATTAAATTTAATATTATTACAAAAAATAATAAACATGTAAATATTAAAAAAATAATATTTTTAATTTTCGGAAATTTAATTTTTGCAAAAATAAATAAAAAAGACAATAGGCACATAATAAATAAATATGTTGCGAAAAATATTTTCGAAATTTTATTTGTGTCATAATTTGTTTTTGTCAATATTATATTTTGAAATAAAATTAAACAAGGAAAAATAACAGAAGATAAAGTGACTGGGACACCTACAAAAAAATTTAAATTTGTTTTTGGTTTTTTATCGTCAGAATTTTCTTCAGCAAGAACATTGAAATAAGCTAATCTAGTTAAAACAGTTAAAATATAACAAATACTTATAAAGATAAATAAGTATAAGAAATTATGATTTATTTTTTTTATATTATAGAATAATCCATATCCTATAAAAATAGGTAAAATACCAAAACTAATAACATCTGCTAAAGAATCTATTTGAATGCCATATTTTTTTTCTCGTATAGAACGTTTTTTTTGTAAATTACTTATTTTTCCATCGAACATATCACAAATACCAGATAATAATATACAAATAGAAGCTAATTTTATAGATTCAGGATCAAATTTTTGATAAACAAGGCAAAACATTCCTAATAAACTAAATGATGCGTTTAAATAAGTTAAATAAACAGCGTAATTATAAAAACCTAAAAACATAATAAATTCTCCATTATTAAATTTTTTAATTTAAATATAATTTGTTTAATTAAGTAAATAAAAAATTTAATAATTTTAAATTATTATTTATAAAAATATTCTTCATAATCATTTATATATTCATCTTCTTCTTCGTTGTTTTTATTTTTTTCGATATCATCAATTTCTACTTCTTCTTTTTCGTCATTTATATCTAAACTATCTAAAGGTATATCGTTTAATTTTTCTTCTTCGTTTTCGTTATTTTCTTCATTTGATTTTGGTTTTAAATCAAATTCATTAAAATCTAAAATTTCTTTTTCTAAATTTTTTGGAATTTCTATTTTTTGTTCATTTGGGTTGACAAAAACATCTTTATCCCAAAAATGCAAATTATTCGCTTTAATATTCCATAGATCATCTCCACAAAAAACAAAACAACCACTAGAAACAATGTCTAAATATAATTGAACGCAAATGTCTTTATTATTTATATCTAGTTTTTTAATTTTGAAAACTTCTTCTATTATTTGTTGGATATGCATGGGTTCTTTGTTTTGAGATAAAATTTGATAAGAAATATCAATCATAGGACTTGATGAATCAATTTTTTTATTATTTTTTGCCAAAATTAATAACCTCTTTTAAAAATTATTTTTTTATTTATTTTATAAAAATTAAAAATCATAATCTTTCGCAGCTTTTATAAGTAAATCTTGAGAAGCTTTTTCTACTTGCTTTAAAACATCATTGAAAGATAATAAAATACTTTCTTGAATTAAATCTAAATTATTAATTAAATCTGAATTATTGATAGAAACATCAATTACTTGTTTTGTTCCTTGCATAATGATAACGATATCGCCTACTTTTGAAGTAAATTCTCTTAATTCTAATTTTTTTTGTTCTTTATCTATGTTTTCTTGAATTTTTTTTAATTTATCAAACATTTTCATATATAAAATCCTATTCATGAATAATTTTTACTTTTTCACTAGTAAATAATTCTTTAGCTTTTTCTATAAAAATTCCTTCGTTTAATTTTAATGTTGAATTTTTTTCATAAAAATCGGTTTCAAAAGAATTTAAGTTTAAATCTTCCTTATTTTTAGTTTCTAAAAATTTTAAATAAACAGGTTTTATTATTTTTTCCCAATCTTTATTTAAAATAACAAAATATTTATTGATTAATTTTCTTTTAGCATTTAAAATTTGTTCAATTTGTATTCTACTATCGTTTTTTAATAATATTTTATAATCTTCTTCGTTTTCACATGATAAAAGAAACTCTTTATTAAAATTTATTAATAATGCTTTCGATTGGTATAATAATCTAGCAATACCAGCTAATTTAGGAATAGGATAATTTTCTAATTTTTTCCATCCTTTACAAATTAAATTTATTTCTTCATTATTAGGCGAAATCAAAATATTAATAATATCATTTAAAAAAGCTTGTTTAAATGTTTTTTCTTTTTTTTCTATATTATTATAATTATAATTATTTTTCGGAAATAATTCTTTTTTAAAATTTGTATCTTTTGTTTTTATTAACGAATTATTATTAATTTTGTTCAAATTTTCTATTTTAGGAACATTTATTTGTGTTGTTAATAAATCATGAATTTGAATGAAACAAATAATTAATAAATATTTTTTATGTTCGGATGATTTTAAATTATTTTGTGATTCTGATAATTTTTGGAAAAATTTTTCTTTGGTTTGAAAATTCAATTTTTTTAAAAAATGAAAATTTTCTTCAGGATTTTCATAACAATTAATTATTTTTTTGAAAGCAAAATTAATAAAATCATTTAAAAAAAGAACATAATTTATGTTAGATTCTAAAATTTCTTGTAAAAAAGAAATAAGAATTTTTACATCATTTTGGAATAAAAGATGAAATAATTTTGCGATTTTTTTTTCAGAAATTATGCTTAATATTTCTACAATATCTTTTTCTTCGATAATATCATTTTTATAAGAACGAACTTGATCTAATAAATTAATAGAATCTCTTAAACTACCATTAGAATAAAAAGAGATTTTTTGTAAAGCTTCTTCCGATATATTTATATTTTCTATAGAAACTATTAATTTTAATCTATTTTGTATATCTTCGTAAGAAATATTATTTAAACGAAAATGTTGAGCGCGAGATAAAATATTTTTAGGAATTTTATTAAATTCACTAGTAATTAAAATAAAAACTACTACATTAGAAGATGGTTCTTCTAATATTTGCAATAAAGCGTTAAAAGCGTTAGAAGATAATACATGAATTTCATCAATAATATAAATTTTATATTTTAATAAATTAGATTTATAATGTAGTTGTTTTTTTAATTCTCTAATATCATCTACACCGCTATAAGAAGCGCCGTCAATTTCGACAACATCTAAAGTAGCTTGTTGATCAATGGCGGCGCATGATTTACAAACATCTTTATTATTATTTGCGCAACAATCTTCTTTTGCAAGGAAACAAGAACAATTAATAGCTTTAGAAAAAACTTTAGCTAAAGTAGTTTTTCCGATCCCCTTATCGCCACTAAATAAATAACAATGATGAATTTTTTGATATTTAATAGCATTTTTTAAAACTTGTATAATTATATTTTGTCCGACTATATTTTTCAAATTTTTAGGTCTATGTTTTCGATATAAGGCTTGATAATTCATATCTTTTTTTGCTAAAAAAAATCCTTTTATAATAATTTTAAAAAATATTTTGAACATTTTTAATTTTAATTTATAAAATGTTTTATTTAAAACGCTATATATTAAATTATGACATAATTATATATTAATAATTAAAAAAAATTAAAATTTATAAAAACACTTAATTAATTAATTTTCACCAGCAATAGTTAAATCTCCAGCATAAACACTAGGACTTCCGAAACCTGAAACTTGAAATACTAAATCGTTAGCTATTTCTTTTAAATTTAATAAAATATCAAAAAAATTACCAGAAACAATAATCATTTTAACAGGTTTAGTGATTTTACCTTTTTCTATTTTAAAACCAGCCGCTTGGAGACTAAAATCTCCGCTTATATCATTAATTCCTGCATGAAAACCAATGATATAATCGATATAAACACCTTCGTCGATAGAAGAAATCATTTCTTCGAAAGTTTTGGTTCCTTTTTCTAAATACATATTAGTCATTGAAATAGAATTATCAAAACCGTTACCAGTAGGTTTAACATCAAAAATAAGTGATGTTTTTAAATTATGAATAAATTGTTGAAAAACACCTTTATCAATAATTTTTTTGGTATAACAAGCCACTCCTTCATCATCAAATTTATATTGACAAAGCGCTTCTTTACATAAAGGATCGTCAATCAAAGTAACTTTTGGAGAAGCTATTGTAGTGCCTTGTTTATCTTTTAATTTAGTTAAATTACGATAAGCGTTCATACCGTTAAAAATAGAACTAAAATTTTTTAAAAAATTAGCAAAAATTTTATTTGAAAAAACAACTGGATAAGTTTTAGATTTTAAAGATTGAGATGTTAATTTCGATTCTCCTAAAGATATTATTTTTTCAGCGTATTTTTGAATATCAAATTTGTCAAATTCTTTAACTACAAAATATTCATAAATTTCTTCTATATCTTCATTTTTTTGAAAAACACAAGAAACAGAAATAGTTAAAAAACTTAATTTTTCTTCTAAATTTAACCCTTTAGAATTAACTATTTTATTTTCTAAGTAAGTTTCGTCATAAGAAATAGTATCGATTTTTTTTAATAAAACACTTTTTAATAATTCTTTTTCTAATTGAAATAATAAATCATATTTTTTTTGAATATTAATTTGTGAAAAATCAAAATTAGAATTATTAACCATAGGATAAGAAGGAGAACCTTCAAAAATAATATCTTTTTCTTTAATATTTAAAACTGAAATTTGATTTCTAAGATTTTCTAAAATATCTTCCATTTTAGTTTCATCTATTTTTTCTAAATACATAGAAGACTTTTTGTTTTGGAATAAACCTTTAATAGTTGTTCCTAAAACATCATTTTGAACATGTTCGTGAATTTTACCATCTTCTAAATTTACAGTTATGCTTTTTTTTCTATCAGTTAAAATTTCTAAAGCTTCAAAATTTTGAGATAAAGCTGTATTAAACCATTTTTTATAATTTATATTATTATTGTTAATCATTTTTTTTGACTTCCTCCGACAATCATATCTTGAACTCTAATAGTCGGTTGACCTAAATCTACAGGTACATATCCAGAAACAGAACCACAATATCCTTGATCCAAATCTAAATCATTAGCGACACGGTCAATTTTTAATAAAACATCTTGTCCTTTTCCTATTAATATCATTCCTTTAACAAACTTAGTTAATTTTCCGTCTTCGATTAAATATCCAGATTTAACCATGAAATTAAATTCTCCTGTAGTAGTCATAACTGTTCCGCCACCAAAACTTTCAGCATATAAACCTTTTTTAGTATCTTTAATAATTTGTTCTGGTGTATCTTTGCCAGCAGCAATGTAAGTAGAATTCATTCGAGAAGTAGGTGAATATTTATAAGATTGTCTTCTGGATGAACCAGTAGCTTTCATTTTCATTTTTAAGCTATTACGATAATCTATTAAATAATTTCTTAATATTCCGTTTTCAATTAAAATATTTTTTTGTGTTGGGTGGCCTTCATCGTCAAAATTTAATTTTCCCCAAGAATTTTGAATAGTACCATCATCATAAGCAGTTACAACATCTGAAGCTATTTTTTTATTTATTTTATCACAGAAAGGGGATAATCCTCTAGCGATAGCAGTCGCTTCTAAAGAGTGACCGCAAGCTTCATGAAAAATAACTCCTCCTGAACCACCTTTAATAACTAAAGTCATAGTTTGAGGTTTAATTGTTTCGGCCGTTAATAACATAATTGCCTTTTTAGCTGTTTTTGTAGCTGTATTTTCAAAATCTATAAGATCGAAAATTTCTAAACCCATAGAACGTCCATGATGTTCATTAAATTCTTCCATATTTTTTTCATCTTTAGCAACAGCTGTCATAGAACACATAATATAAGGTCGAAAATCTTTTTGATAAACACCTTTAGAATTAGTAACTAAAATATTTTGTTCTTTTTCTTCAAAATTAACTATACTTTGAATAATTTTAGAATCATATTCTTTCATAATTCTGGATAATTTCATCATTTTATTAATTTTATCAGAAATAGTCCAATTATTAAAATTAATTTTTATATTATTGTTTATGTTTTTAGATTCTCCAAGCGGAATTATTTTTGTAATTACTTCGCCATTATTAACATTTTTTTGTTCTTCTATTAAAGAAACTATATATTTATATTCTATTTTATTAGTATAAATATAAATTTCATCCATTTTGTTTAATAAACGTATACCTAATCCAAAAATATAGTTTGTACGGTAACTCACCACTTCTTTATCTATAATTATTAAGGAATTCGAGATATTATCTTCAAAAAATAATTCAATAAAATCAAAACCTTTATTCAATCCTATTTGTAAAATCTCTTGAATTTCATTTTTTGATAACATAAAAATAATTTCCTTTAATTTTTATAATTTTATTTATTTTTTTATAAATAAATAATATTTTTATTTTATTTAATCTTAAAAATTAATTTAATTATTTTAAATAAATTGGTATTTTTTATTTCATTTGAATTTGCAAAATTTTATTATTATAAGAAACATTATTTTGAGATTGAACTTGTTTAGCTAAATTCATAGGAATTTCGAAAACAGTCTTATTATGAAAATGTTTTATATTTCCAATATTTTTGCTATAAATATTAAATTTATCTTTTAATAATTTTAAAAGCAATGAAGGATTGATACCGTCATTTTTTCCTAAATTAATAATTAACTCTGTCATTGGTTTTTTATTAAATTTATTGTAACTGTTGTTGTAATTATTATTTGTTTTATTAAAGTCATTTGAAAAATTATTTGATTTAGAATAAGAATTTTTAAAATCATTTCCTTTCCAAATTTTTGGTTCTGATATATGTTCGTAATTTTTATTTTTTGGAGCTAAATGTTGTAAAAGAGCAGAAATAATTTCTTTAGGTTCTTTGTCTTTTAATAAAGTATCAATAAAAGGATTTTCTTTTGTTTCTGTTTTTTGATTTTCTTGTATTAAATGTAAAATTTGTTCTTCGAAAAATTTATTTTGTTCTTGTTGAATCGCTTCTACCGTCGGAACATTTAAATAAGTTATTGTTTCTTTTAAATAATTCATTAGTTTCTTGAATTGAAAAACTTTTCTTAAACCGACAAAAGTATAAGCTGAACCTGTTTTTCCAGCTCTTCCTGTTCTACCGATTCTGTGAACATAAACTTCTTCTTCGTGAGGCAAATCATAATTAATAACCATTTTAATATCAGAAATATCTATACCTCTAGCAGCAACATCGGTAGCAACTAAAATTTTAATATTTTTTTTTCTAAAGTTATTCATGACATATTGTCTTTGGTTTTGTTTTAAATCACCATGAATAGCATCTACTAAAAAATCTTTATCTTGTAAATAATTTAAAATCGTATCTACATCTCTTTTAGTATTAGCGAAAATAATTACTGAATCAGGATTTTTTTGATCTAAAAGCCTTACTAAAAGTTTATTTTTATCAAATTCTTTTATAACAAAATAAAATTGTTCAATTGATTTGACAACAATTTGATCTTGTTTAGCTTTTAAAATTTTAGGATTTTTTTGATATTTAAAAGCTATTTCACGAATAGCATCAGGCATTGTAGCCGAAAATAAAATAGTTTGTTTTTCTGCTGGAATCTTAGATAAAATAGTTTCGACAGCTTGTTGAAAACCCATTTTTAACATTTCATCAGCTTCATCTAAAGTTAAGATTTTTACTGATGATAATTCTACTTTTTTTCTTTCTAATAGATCTATTATTCTTCCAGGAGTAGCAATAATAATTTGTGGTTTTTTGTCTAACTCTTGAAATTGTTTTATATAACTTTCTCCACCATAAACAACAATCGTTTTCATTTCAGAATAAAATTTTAATAATTTTTGAATTTCTAAAAATACTTGTAATGCTAATTCTCTTGTAGGACATAATATTAAAGATTGAACTTTTTTTACTTTAGGGTCAATCTTTTCAATAATAGGAATAGCAAAAGAAAAGGTTTTACCTGTTCCTGTTTGTGATTGAGCTATTATATCGTGCCCTTCTATAATTTCTGGAATAACTAAAGCTTGAATTGGTGTAGGAGTCGCAAAATTTAACTCTTCTAAAGCGTCTTGGATTTGTTTTAATAAATTTAAATCTTTGAATAAAATACTCATTTCATTTTTCCCTTGCTAATTATTAAAAATAAAAATATTTATTTTCATTAAAAATATTTAGTAATTCATTTGTAATAAAAAAATTATTTTGAAATTTTTTATTCTTTTTATTACTGAAAAGAATAAAAAAATAAAATAAAATTTTATTAATATTAAATTTTATTATCTAAAATTGCATTTCTGAAAATAATATAAATAAATTTTTTTAGGAAAAATAATATATTTTATTTTAATTTAAAATAAATTTATTCTATATCAACCAATAACAAACTCTACATCGCTATAATCCAAAAATATTAATTTCAGGCAACAAAAAAATAATAAATTTACAATTTCTATATTTCTAAGTTAATTAAATATCTTTCATAATATTATACATTATTTTTTAACAAAACCAAAATATATAATATTAATTGTTGAATCCAATTTTAAAATTCGAATAATAATTTAAAATATATGGATAAATATTGATTTTAAATTCATTTATTTTTTTATTTCATTTACGAAATAAAAAAACATAGTTGATCATAAACTAAGTTTTATAATAATTTTAAAATGTCCTACTTCATTAAAATAGAATTAGTTAAAAAGTTATATTTAAATCAAACTATTTATCCAAAAAATAGTTTGATTTATTTTTTGTAATTAATAAAAAATAGAATGATATAAATTATATTTTTTTATAAATGAATTAATTTGATCCGATAATAAAAAAAGATCTTTTTTGATTTTGAGTTTTTTATAAAAATGAATTAATATAATAATATAGAAAATTATTAGTTTAGCGCTTAGTATTGTTATGTTTGGTTTTGTTGTTTTAGGCGAAAATAAAAAATTTAAATAATCTTGTTTAGCTAAATACCACATAAAAGATATAGCAATAGCGGTAACAGGAAGCACTCAATATGTCAAAAAATTTCCAAAGCCTCTATTTTTTTCTTGCCATTTTTTATATTCTTTCAAAAATTTAATAAAATAATTTTTTTAATATTAAATAATAAAAAAGTAATTTTGCCCTATTATCACCTATTATTTTTAAAATGTTGATTTTTTTGAAACAAATAATATAATTTATAAAAAAATAGAATGTTTTAAAAAATTGTAAATGTTTTTTTGATTCATTTTTAATAACTAATTCTTGTTTTTATTTTATATATTAATTTCAAAAATTTTCTACTTTCTTTTTTTATTTAAATAAATTAAGAACAATAAAATTGTTATTAATTTAATAGTTTAACGAAATGGTATAGTTGAGTATTTTCTTTTTTTACTAAAAACAAAAAAAGACTAGTTTTTTAACTAGTCTGTTTGGTATTAAAAATGAATTTATTTATAAAAATTTATAACAGTACGACTTATAATATAAAAAACTAAAATTTTTAACATTTATTATTTTTATTTTTTTTAATATTTCGCTTTAACTTATACAATAAACCATAAAAATAGAATTGTAATAAATATAAGTATAAAACAACGTATTATATAATTTAATTTTGTTTGTTTTGTTTGTTTTTCGTAATAAAAAACACTGATAATGAAATAATTATGTGAGTTTATAGTTTTATTAAAATCTTTTTCTAAAAATGATAAAATTCTTAGCCATTTAAAAAATTTAACATAAAAACACCATAAATCGCTAAAAAACTCTAACATAACATATATTGCTAATAATAAAACAAGAACAACAAGTAAAATTAATAATTTATCAGAAATTTTATAATAATTAATTTTATAAAAAATATTAATCATAAATAAAATAATGACAAGTGATAACAAAGATGAAATACAAATCATGAATTTACGTAAAAAATAATTTTTGTTTAAAGGAAATTCTTTGTCATATATATCATATTTTGAGTATAAGGGTTTTCGTCCACCACCGGGAAAAGTCTCTCCAAAAGCAATATTGTCTAATGTTTTAGCTTTGTTAGGATCTTTATAAATAATTGTTTTTCCTTTCATAATTTTAAAACAAATATAAGACAATAATCCGATTGCCATTAATCCTGATAAAAACTTTGAAATATTGACTATCACACTTATAAAAGTGAATTTATTTTCTATTTTATGATCAAAGGCACCAATAATGAAAATAAAAGTCAAAATCAAAAAAACAATAATATCTTTGATTAATTTTTTTTTATTTATTTTTCTCATCTTTTATTTCAAAAAAACTTTCTTACCACCATTTTAATTTACATAAAGTATCACCGATGCCATAACCTATATCTTTAATTGTATTTACAGTCGCCTTTGGCAACCCCTTCTACAGCTCCAGTCGCTCCCTTGGCTAGATTTTCTGCTAAATCTAAGGGATTTTCTACTTCTTTATAATCTTGATTTTTGTCACCTTTTATAATACCTTCCAAAAAATTTGCTGGATAACTTTTAGCTTTTCCTACGGTTTTCCAACCCTCTAAACCTCCTTTGGCTAAATTATTCACTCCCGGAATATCATCAACTACGTCAGTACAACCCATTATAAAATTTTCTAATTTACTAATAATCGTACTAGCTACTTCTAAAGCGTCAGGATTTTGTTCTAAAATGTCACCTACACGATCCGTTAATTTTTCACTAGTTAATTCTGAAAAACCAGTAATTATAAAATTACCAACGCTCAAATCCTTAATAGCTTTACTAGATACTTTTTTTGCTATTTTTTTCATAATGTTTTTGGTAGTAATTTTTTTTAATCCTGGTATTTTCCATATTAAATAAATTCCTAAATTTTCATTATTTTTAGCGTGTTCTGCTTTCAAAATATCATTATGTTGTAAAAGATCAACTTCTGGTGTTTTCCAAAAACAATACATATGAGGAGAACCGTTACCTAACCATCTCAGATCGATAAAATCATAATTCTCATTTCTGCCATTACGAGAACCACCATCAAAATAAACAGCTAATAAATCATTATCATTATCTTTAATATACCAATGAATACTGCCATTTCTTTCTTTATTATAAGAAGGAGTGTTAGAAACATTATTATCAAAAGAAGAATTAAAATGATTTTTAATATAATTCGAAACATTATCATTATTAGCTTTTTTATCTAAAAGAACATGAACAATCTCAGTTCCCCTAATCGTTCTTTCGTAAATTTCATTGTCTTCATAAGCCAACACTTGATTAGATATCATAAATAAGATAAAAGGAAATAAACAAAATAATAATTTAACTTTTAAATTTGGAATAACATTTAAAGACATAAAAACCTCCATATTTTAAAATTAATAAAAAATTTTTTATGATAAATAAATACCTATATAAAAACAGGTTTTTTAATCTAAATATATATTTTTTTCATTAAATAAATATTTTGCTAATATATATGATTATTGTTTATTATTATATTATTAATTCAATAAAATGTCAAGTTTTTGAAACAAATAATATAATTTATAAAACAATAGAATGTTTTAAAAAAATGTAAATGTTTTTTTAATTCATTTTTAATAACTAATTCTTGTTTTTGATTTTGTTTTTATTTTGTATTTTCATTTCTTAATTAATTAAAATTTAATTGATAAATAATTAATTCTTTCTCTTGTTATATTTCCGATTTGATAATTTGTTATATAATCATTGTCGCATCGAAACCTAAACTAAATGTTTAGTAACTCTTTTTTTAAATGTTTTTTTAATTATTATGTTATTGTTAATTAAAAAATAATTCTTTATTTTTTTTAAAATTGAGTCTTTATCGCTCTTATTGATAAGAGTAATATAATTAACGCCATCTTATCGATTAATTCGTTTTTAAGTCTTAAATTTCATCTCTTTTTTTAAAATTTCTTTCTTTATTTACTTTTTGATAAACAATAACTAATTGAAAAATGGAGTTAAATTTAAGTAATAAAAAATAACTTAGTGTATAATTTAAATTTAATTGTTGTTGATGGAGCGAGATACAGCGAAGATTAAAAAATAAATTAAAATAACATGATTCAATTTCCGCTACATGTTGTCTAAAATTCTTCATTTTTAAAACCTCTTTTTACTAAAAACAAAAAAAAGACTAGTTTGTTTAACTAGTCTTTTCAGTATTAAAAATGAATTTATTTATAAAATTTTATAACAGTAAACAGTACGTGTGCGTCCTACAGTTAAAATTAAATATTAACTTTTAGAAATATTTTGCTTAAAAGAATAATTTTCAGAATAAAGATCGTAAGTTTTAATAACTCTTTTTTTTATAATAAAAAATACAATAAAATTAGTAATATTGGATGTCAAAACAGGAATTAAATTTAATACCCAAATAGTCATAAATTGCATTTTAGGAGTATCTTGAAGCCAATTTAATAATTTTGTGTAATTGTTTTTTTGTAATGTTTTTATAATGTCGTTGTACCAATATAAGTATCCACTTAATCCTCTTGATATACTTTGTACTAAAACAATCAAAATAAAACACATTATTATTTTTTTAAAATTATTTTTGCGAAGATCCATAAAAATAGCAATAAAAATATAAGCTAAAACAGGAATAAAGTTACCATAAAAAACTAAAAAAGCAGTTGTCTTTGTAGCTCCTCCGCTTTTATCTAACATATATGGTATACTCATTGCATATTTAGGCCACGAATATAAACTAATGTCTAATATCATATATACAAAAAGAAAAAACAAAGTATCTTTTAATGAAAAAAATAAACATAGAAAAATTAAAGGAAGATGCCAAAAATTCCAATAATTAGAATAAATAATAGGCATCTTAAATTTTTTATCTAAATAAACGGAATTGATTTGAAATAATACTAATGAAACCGAAATTACAAGAGAAGCTAAAAGTATTTTTGTTAATTGAATATTTTTTATATTTTTTTTCATAATAAAATTATCTCATATCTTTATAATATATAAATAATATTTTAATAATAAAACAAAGAATTATTTATTATTAAATATAAATCGAGATTAATTAAATACAACTCTGATTTTTTTACTAAATTAAATTTAAATTTAATCCTAATTGAATATTAGCAAATATTATAACAAATTATTTATTTTAAGTATATTTCTTATAATTTATTAATATTTCGTTAATAATTATTTAATATTTTAATAAAAAAATTATTTTTTAATTTTATAGTAATATATTAGATAGAATTTTGTTGTTTATAAATATTTTTGTGTTATAAAATAAAAATATTACATTTCCTTTAAATAAGAGTTAAATTTATTTTGTTTTATCATTTCAATTTCTTTTTGATAAGGAGGCATATTATTGATAAAAGGAGTTTCTAATATTTTAGGTAAATGCGCAAAAGGATAATAATAAATAATTTTGATAAGAGCGCCAAAACCTATTTTTCCGTAACCTATATTTTCATGTCTATCTTTTCTACTGCCTAAATTATTTTTAGAATCATTAATATGAAGAACAGTTAAATATTTTAATCCGATAATGTTATCAAATTCTTCTATTACTTTTTGAAAATTATTTTTAATGTCATAACCTGCGTCAAAAACATGACAAGTATCAAAGCAAACACCTATTCTATCTTTGTTATCGATTAAATCAATAATTTCTTTTAATTCCCGAAAACAAGAACCTATTTCTGTTCCTTTCCCAGCCATAGTTTCTAAAATGATTTTAATTTGTAAAGAATTTGTATTTCTTAAAATTTGATTAATTCCTATAGCGATTAATTTAATTGCTTCTTTTTTAGTTTGTTCAAGATGATTTCCTGGATGCAAAACCATTTGTGGAATTTGTAATTGAGAAAATCTTTTTAATTCTTCTGTTAAAAAAGAGATAGCAAAATTTCTTTTTTCTAAAGAAGGATTAGCTAAATTAATAATATAAGGAGCGTGTCCTACTAAATCATTTAATTCAAAATTTTTTATTTTCATTTCTTTTAATGCTTCTTGTATGTAAGTTTGAGATATATTTGTTCTTTGAGTATTTTGAGGTGCTCCAGTGTAAATCATAAAAGTATTAGAACCAAACGATAAAGCTTGTTTAAAAGAATCTAAGTAAAAAAAAGGTTTTTTAAATGATACATGGCTACCTATTTTAATCATTTTTTTCTTGAAAAAATAACTTTCTTTTTATTAATTGTAGAATTTGTTTTTGTTTTCGAAATAAACTTTTTCTTTTTCGAAAAAGAAAAAGTTTTCTTATTAATATTATTTTTCTTATTATTAATATTTTGTGAATTTGTTGTTTTTATTTCACTAAAACCATTAGCAGTTAAAGCTATTTTTTTAAAAACAATATTATAATTTTTTTGAATTGTTGTTAAAGAAGCTTGTTCTTTATCATCGTAAAAAAGAACTACTTTACCTTCTTTTCCCATTCTTCCTGTTCTTCCGCTACGATGTTGAAAAAATTCTAAATTTTTTGAAGGCAAATTATAGTGAATAACCCATTCAATATCTAAGTCTAGGCCTCTAGCGCATAAATCACTAGTCAAAATATATTGGTATTTGTTTTTTTTAATTTCTGTCATTAAATATTTTCTTTTTTTAACATTTAAATCAGAGGAGAAATTTAAAATATTAAAATTAGAACTCTTTAAATATTCATATATTTTGGATTGTTCTTCTTTTTTAGAAACAAAAATTAAAGCTGAATAAGGATTTAAATTTTTCATGAAATGAATTAAATCGTTCAAACGTTTATCAGGAGAACTTTGTAAAAGATAATATGTTAAATTTAATTTTTGTTGAGAATGAACATCTAAAAATAATGATTTTCCGAAATATTTTTGTATAAAAGGATTCATATTATTCGTGATGGAAGCAGAAAATAATAAAATTTTAGGTTTCCATTTCGCTAATAAAACATCTAATAAAGATAATGAATTTTGTTCAAATAAAGTATCTGCTTCGTCTATAACTAAAAAAGAAGATTTAAAAATATTAAGTTTTTTAAAAACAGTAGTATATTCCATTAATTTATTTAAAGTAGTTATAATCAAAGGAGGTTGTTTTTTTTCTAAACTTGTTAAAATTTTTTGTTTATCCATACCTCCGTAAAAAATTTTTACTTGAGAAGTTCTTTGTTCTATTTCTTTGATCATTTTAAATACTTGAAAAATTAATTCATTAGTCGGTACAATAATAACCGCTTGAATAATATTTTTATTCCAATCAATTTGACTTAGAATCGGCAATAAATAAGCATGAGTTTTTCCTGTCCCTGTAGGAGCACTTCCTACTAAATGAAAAGGTTTCGAAAAATTTTCGAATACTTCTTTTTGAATAGGTGTTACTTTTTCAAAATTTAATTGTTTTAATTTTTGTTTAATATAATTTTCCATTCTCATGTCCTTATTATAAAATGAAATAATTGAAAATATTATTTTTTAAATATTTTTTATATATAATTAATATATAATTCAATATTTTTTTGATTCTTTACTAAAGAATTAATATAAAAATTTTTTTTAAAAAGAGGTTTAGTAGTGAAAAAAAAAATAAATTCTAAAAAAGATAAAAAATCAAACAAAGAACAAATTAAACATCCGTTTATAAAACAACAAAATATGTCTTGGAAATCAAGGATTTTCTTTTTCTGTTTAATTTTAATTTTAGCCTTGCCATCTATAATTATATTTGTAATCGAAATATGGAAATATATCAAAAAACATTGAAATATATAATAATTATATAAAAAAAATAATTAAAACGAGCTTTTAAAAAGAGCTCGTTTTTTTACATCTATTAATTCATCTTGAAATGAAAAAATTATTTTTTCGAAGATGAATTATTTTCAATAGCTTTTTTCAAATATTTTTCGACTTGACTCCAATTGATAACATTATAAAAAGCTTCTATATAATCTGGACGGCGGTTTTGATAATTTAAATAATAAGAATGTTCCCATAGATCTAAACCTAAGAGAGGATGTCCTATATCTAAAACTGTATTTTGATTAGGAGTATTGACGATTTTTAAATTATTTTGAAAATCATAAATTAACCATGTCCAACCACTTCCAAAAAGACTTTTTGCGCTTTCTGCAAAACGATCTTTGAAAGTTTCCAAATCGCCAAAATATTTTTGAATTAAATGATTTATTTTAAAAGAAGGATTACATATCTCATTTAATTTTAAAATAGTCCAAAAAAAAGAATGATTAAAATGTCCTCCTCCGTTATTTAGAACAGTTTGTTGGATATCTACTGGTAAAGAAGATAAATTTTTTAATAAAAATTCTAAATCTTTATTATTTATTTGGTGTTTTTGTAAAGCTGCATTAAGATTATTAATATAAGTTTGGTGATGTTTAGTGTGATGAATTCCCATTGTTTTTGCATCTATAAAAGGTTCCAAAGAATCATATGCATATTTTAATTGTGGCAATTCAAATAAATTGTCTTTCATTAGTTTAAGAACATTTCCTTTCGTAATATAAATTTAATTTATTTTAATAAAAAATAATTAAATCTAATTTTTAATTGTAACATTTTTATTATATAAGAAATAATATATAAAAGAATAATTGTATTATTAAAAAATTTCGGAAATAAATAAATAATTAAAAAAATTTATAAATTTACAGAAATTTGTAAAATTTCTTTATCTGTTAAAATTTGTGTATATGGGATATCTGAAAAAATTATATTTTTCCAATTATTTATTTCTTGATCTAATAAAAATACAATAGCATTAAAAAAACAATATCCATCTCCTAATGTATCTTCGAAATCATTTATAAAAAAATGATTTTTATCATTTTTAAGTTCTAATATGAAAGTTTGTGTTTCAGAATTAGATTTATTTATAGAATTATAAGCTAGATAATCATTAATAAATAAGTTTATTTTTTTATTCAATTTTTCTCCTAAAAAATTAATAGTTCCAAATATTAAAGGAGAGGATGCTGTCCCTAAATTACCATTTAAAATTTTTTCTATAAATATTTCTTTATCGCCTATCCATAACGTTTTATATTCGTATATATTATTTTGTAAACCTATAATAAATCGGTTTAATCCTAAATAAGCTAAAGCTTTTGAATAATTATTGTCAAATTTGGATAATAATTTTTTCGGAGTTTTAAAAAAATTTTTTTGTTCATAAATAATGGTTTCTTTTTTGTTTTGTTTTTCTTTTTGTATCGCAAAAATAAAAAAAATAATCAAAATAAGAATAATACTGGGAATAATTAAAAATAAAAAAATATTTTTTATTTTCAATATTAAAACCTCTTTCGTTATTTTCGATTTATTTCGAAAATTATGTTCAAAAATAGAACAAATATATTTTATAGATGTTTTTTTATTTATAACTATATATATATATATATATATATATATTATTAACTATTTATACTAAATTTAGTATTTAAAATTTTAGAAAATTATTTTTATTTTATTTTTGATATTTTATTTTTGAAACATAAAGTAAATAATTTGAATATTTCAAATTTAGTAATTTTAAAAAAAGTATTAAATCATTAAAGCAATAAAGAACAGTGAAGAGCAGTAAAAAGCAGGAATGGTAAATTTTTGTAAATATAATTTGACAATATATTTAAAAATATATTATAATTAAAGTGTAGTTATAAAATCGAGATTTTACAATTTTAATTTTTAAATTTTTCTAAATATATTAAACTATTTTATAAATTTATTTTTTTCAAATATTTAATGTTTGGGAAATCCATTTTCATTAGTTTTTGATTCTATCTTTTTTTTTAATATATAATTTTTGAATTGATTTATTTTTTAAGCTATTTATAAATGAAATTTTTATCAAATTTAGAACGAATGAAATCAAATATAATCGCTTTAATTTTCTCTTAATTAAAATTAATAAATGTTTTATAGTTAATTTTAACTCTTTTTTAGAATGAACGAAATCCAATATAATTATTTTAATTTTCTTTTCATTAGAATTAATAATTTTTTTATAGTTAATTTTAATTATTTTTTAGAACGAACGAAACTCAATATAATCATTTTAATTTTCTTTTATTGTGAATAGATTAAGTTAATTATTATAATGTTAAAATATTTAAAAAAATTATAGATTAAGGAAATTATTATAATGTTGAAAATATTTAAAAAAAATTTTAGATTTTTTTTTATTATTCTTATTACTTGTTTTATTTTAATAATTCCTGTTTCAGCTTTTTTATTAAAAATAACTCCTAAAAAGGACACAAAAGAAATTGTTGTTATAGCGACAACTACTATTTTAGATGACGCGATAAGGCATTTGATAGGCGAAGTAGATAAAGATGAAGATTCTGGATACAAAAAAATAGAAAGTATTATTTGCAATGATCCTTTAATGGGAGTAGGAATAGATCCGCATAATTATAAAACTAAATTATCGGATCGCAGCAAAATTAAAAAAGCGGATTTGGTAGTTGTTAACGGTTTACATTTAGAAGCTAAAATGGTCGAAGCTTTCAAACTTTTATCCAAAGATGATACATTATTCCCAATTGGCGATATTTTAAAACAAAAAGATATAGAACAAAAAGATATATTACAAGAAGGAAATTCTGAAGATTGTGATCCTCATATTTGGTTTGATATCGATTTATGGTTGAAAGTAGTTGATGAATTGAAAGATAAATTATACGAAATAATACCTAACTCAGACGATAAAAAACAATTAGACGACAATTATAAATTATTTACAAAATCATTAGAAAATTTAAAACAATATATTATTAAAGAAACAAAATATTTAAAAGATTCAAAAAAACAAAATAATAATGAATTAATTTTAGTGACAGCTCATGATGCTTTTTCTTATTGGAAAAAATTTTCTAAAAGACATGGATGTGAATTTGAATTGCATTCTATACAAGGGATTTCAACGCAAACAGAAGCGAATATGAAAGACATAATAGAATTGGCAGAAAAATTAACTAATAACAATGTCAAAGCTATTTTTACAGAAAGTTCAATGCCAAAAGATTCCTTACAAAGTTTAAAAGAAGAAGTCGATAAATCTAGAAACAAAAGAGGGTTAGGCCCTATTTTGATTCCTAAAAATGCAGAATTATATTCTGATTCTTTAGGAAAAGACGGACAAGAAACATTAAACGGCTGCACTTATAAACACTCTACTTATGTAGGTGCGTTTTTAAATAATATGAAAATTATAAAGAAATATTTATTATGAAAAAAAAAATATCAATTAAAATTAGAGATTTAACTGTTGCTTATCATTTGAAACCTGTTTTATGGGATATAGATATCGATATTTATAAAAGTTCTTTGACAGCTATTTTAGGTCCTAATGGAGCAGGGAAATCTACTTTAATTAAGACTTTGATAGAATTGATTCCTAAAATCTCAGGAGAAGTTTTATTTAATAACGAAAAATATAAAAATATAAGAAAAAAAATAACTTATGTACCGCAAAGAAATTCTGTAGATTGGGATTTTCCTACTACTGTTTTTGATGTTGTTTTGATGGGAAGATATGGACATTTAGGATGGTTTAAGAGACCTACTCTTTATGATAAAAAAATAGTTTTAGATTCTTTAGAAAAAGTGGGAATAACAGAACTTAAAGATCGTCAAATTTCAGAACTTTCGGGCGGGCAACAACAAAGAATTTTTTTAGCTAGAGCTTTAGCTCAAGAAGGTGATATTTATTTAATGGATGAACCTTTTCAAGGAGTCGATATTCAAACAGAAAAAAAAATTATAACTGTTTTGAAAGAATTACAAAAGCAACAAAAAACTATTGTTGTAGTTCATCATGATTTAGAAACTGTGAAACAATATTTTGATCATGTTATTTTATTAAATATTCAAAAAATAGCTAGTGGCGAAACTGATAAAGTATTTAATTCAGAAAATATAAAAAAAACTTATAAAAATTATCAACTAAATAAAAAAATAAATAAAACAAATGCAAAAAAATAATATTTTTAAAAGGAGTAAACATTAAATGAATATTGGTGATGTGAAATCGTTTTTTTCTTTATTAAATACTTATACTGCTTTTAAAATTTTTATAGGTTCTTTTTTATTAGGAATAACATCTGGTATATTGGGTATTTTTATTAATTTGAAAAAAAAATCTTTAATAGGGGATGCTCTTTCACATACTGTTCTTCCAGGGATCGCTCTTTCTTATATCTATTTTCGAGATACTAGTGAATGGGTTATTTGGATAGGCGCTTTTGGAGCCTCTTTAGTATCTTTATTTTTGATGGAAGTGATCAAAAGATATTCTAAAATTAAATCAGATACTGTTTTATCTTTGATTCTAGCTTCTTTTTTTGGTTTAGGAAATGTTTTGATGGCTTATGCCCAAAAAGGAACTGATGATTGTTCTATTGCTGTTTTGGAAAAATTTATTTTAGGCCAAATTGCTTTAATTTCGCAAGAACATGTTATAATGGTCGGCGTTATAACTTGTTTAACTATTTTAACTATCATCTTTTTATGGAAAGAATTAAAAGTTTTTACTTTTGATGAGTCTTTTTCTCAAAGTATAGGTTTTAATAATATTATTTTAAAATTAATTTTAAATACTTTGTTAATAGGTTTAATTATAATCAGTTTAAAAATAACAGGAATTATTTTAACTAGTGCTTTTTTAATTATGCCAGGAGTAATAGCCCGTTATATAAGTGATAGATTATTAACAAATATAATAATTGTTTCTATAATTTCTTTTTTATCTAGTTTTATCGGAATAATTATTAGCTTGAATATACATAATATGCCAACAGGACCTATTATTATAGTTGTGAATACTCTTTTTATTTTTTTAACTTGTTTATTTGCTCCTAAATACGGAATTTTTAAAAAAATTTGGCAACAAAAAAAATATCAAAACAAAATTACAAAATTTAGGCAATTAATACATTTTTATCATAACGAAGAATACGATGAATTTCAAAAAATAGATTTGTTTTTATTTGATGAGAAATATTTACAACAAGAATCTGGAAAAATTAAAATTACTCCCAAAGGAATTAATTTAGTGGAAAATTTAATAAACGGTGACATTTGATTATGCATTTTATTGATACGATTGTAAATTCTTTCGAAATAGATATTTTTTTAATTTTAATTTTTTGTTCTTTATCTTTAGCTAATTTAGGTGTTTTTTTGATTTTAAAGAAAGTTTCTATGGTTATAGACGCTATTAGTCATAGTGTTTTATTAGGAATCGTAATTGCTTATTTGATAGTAAAAGATTTGAACTCTCCTTTTTTAATTATTGGAGCGACTTTAATAGGAATTTTAACTTTTTATTTAATAGAATTAATAAGTAAAAATAGTAAAATTTCAAAAGATTCAGCTATCGGAATTATTTTTACTTTTTTCTTTTCTTTAGCAATTATTATTATTAGTATATATATTAGAGATATTCATATAGATACTGACGCTGCTCTTTTAGGGCATATCGAATTAGCTCATATTTCACAATTATATAAAATAATTCCTATTTTAATATTAAGTTTATGTTTTGTTGTTATTTTTTATAAAGAATTAAAAATTTTTATTTTTGATCCTTCTTTGGCTAATATTTTAGGATTTTCTTCTCTTTTTATTAATTATGCTTTGATGACTTTAACATCTTTGACAGCTGTTATTTCTTTTGATGTAGTTGGTACCATAATGGCTATTGTTTGTATGATTGGTCCTGCCGCTACAGCTATATTGTTAACTAAAAGATTATCAATAGCTTGGGGGTTATCTTTATGGATATCTTTTGTAAGTACTAGTTTGGGTTATTATTTAGGAATTTATTTTGATCTGCCTGTTTCGGGATTAATTTCAGTAGTTATTTTATTTATTTTTTTGATTGTTTTATATTTTGAACCTAAAAACGGCATTATAGCTAAAATTATTAAACATTATTTGTATAAAAAATCTTTTCTGATAATTATTTTATTAATGCATTTAGAAAATCATTTTCAACAAAATAAAAAAAATTATATAAATGATGTAAAAAAAGATTTAAAATGGTCTTCAGAACGTTACAAAACATGTTTAAAGAAAGCGATCAAATTAGGATATATAATAAATAAAAATACAGAATTAATTATTACTGATTACGGAAGAAAATATTTATATCAAAAAAATCAAAAATTTGGATTAAGTCATAATTTGGATTAACTAATATTAATTCAAATTTTATAAGTTATTTTATAAAACAAAATCTAACTAGGCCAAAAATGGTTCTTTTCAAAATATTAAAAAAATTTTAAATTGTGATTTGTCGTCGTCATTTTTTATGTTAAATTTGTTATTTTGATATTCTTTTGTTGTTTGTTAATTTTTCTACTGTTTGAATTGCTTTTAAAATTTTAATACTCTTTTTTTCTTTTTTTAATTTCCTCCATATAAAAGAAAAAAAACAAACTATTTATTGAAAAATAAATAGTTTGTTTTTTAAAACTTAATAACTGTAAAAAAGTTTTATTTTTCCAAAGCGGTAAAAAGCAGCGGGAAGAAGTTAAAAATATATTATTTCTAATGATTGCGAAGGCGGACGCTGTTTATGAAAACGATGTTGTCAATATAAATCATTAAACAAATTTAACAAAAAAACAAAAAAGTTTAAAATAATAAATTTTATGTAAATTATTATAATATAAAAGTATTAAATTATTTCAAAATTAATCACAAAATGTTTTTTTATTTTAAAAACTAAGAAAGGGATGATATAATTATGGAAATAGAAACATTAAAATTAATAATTGAAATATTTATTGCTATAAGTTTGTTTATGGATGTTATAATTTATTTTAAATTTCTTAAACGCGTTAGAAAAAACGAAAAAGAAATAATTCTAATAAATCAAAACTTGTTCAAACTATTTAATTTAACCGATGAACAATTAAAAAACACTTTAATAAAAATTGAAATCATAGACCGAAGAAGCAATAAAAAATAAAATTTTATCTCAAAATAACTTATTAATTCCAAGTTCTGTTTTATTTTAGCAATTGTCTAACTCTAATATTTTGTACTAACTCGATTTAATTATATATATTTTATATGCTAATCGAAATATATAATTAAAATTAATTATAACATTAATTAAAAAAATGTTTAAATGAATTTGTGACGGAATATATAATAACACTAAATTAAAGGTTATCAAGAAGTTATTTGAGGTTGAATAAAAGTAATAACTTACTGAATTTAATTCATAAAATAAAATAACTTAATTAAAAAGTTAAATTATTACAAAAAATAATTACTAAAATTAAAAAAACTGAAAAATACAAAAGTAATTAATTATTATTTGTTCTTTTGTAATAATAAATATATTGTAATTAAATTAAATTATTCATTGTCGTCTAATTCTTCTCAAACTTGAAACAAATAATTTTTTTATTTTATGAAAATATTTTAAACCTTTGGCAAAAAGATTTTTTTATTGGATGCTTTTTTATAAAAATAAAATTTGTATATAAAAAAATAATATTTTTTTATTTTATTAATTTTTTTGTTCCTTTTTGGACTTAATTATATAGCGGATGAGCGAAAATAATATTTATAAATATCTTTTGAAAATAAGAAATTATTTAAAAAACTTAAATGTTTTTTTAAATTTAAAAATGTTCCCTTATTTTCAAAAGATATTTCAATTGTAAAATTACAAATTGCATTAAAAAAGAGCAATTAATTCATTTGAAAATGATTAATTTCGTTTTGAATACTCCTTTAATAATATTTAGATATAAAAAAAGACCTTTCGATTCGAAGATCTTTAAAAGATATTTAATTATTTAAATTTGATGAACTTTTTTAAATAAATGTTTTTTTGCATTACTTTTTGTTTTAATTTGGTGTAAAATTTTAAATATTTTTTACCTTTTGAATTGTTTTTGTTAGTTCCAGATGTGTCAATTTTAGATGCTCTAGATTTGTTTATTCCCTTAATCGCTATTGCTCCAGATGTTCCAATGTGAGATGTTTCAGGCGCTTTTGCGTTTGTCTCTTCAATTAATATTGCTCCAGATTTTTCAACTTCATTATTAGGTGTTTTCCCATATTTCCCAATGTTAGATGTTTCAGGTACTTTTGTGTTTGTTTCTTCAATTAATATTAATCCAGATGTTGCAACTTCATCATTAGGTGTTTGTCCATATTTTCCAATGTTAGATGTTTCAGGTGCTTTTGTGTTTTTTTCTTCAATTAATATTAATCCAGATTTTTCAACTTCATCATTAGTTAGTATTCCTGATGCGCCATTGTTTGGCGTTTCTTTTTTATTTTGTTTTTCAACTACTCCTGCCGCAATAGGAGCGTTTGGAGTTGTTAATTTATTAACCAACCTTAATTTATTAACCAACCAATATTTTAATATCATAAAAATTACAATGATAATCGTAGGTACTACCGCTAAAAGACATATTTTTTGGATTTGAGATTTCATATTTGAGGTATTCTCCTTTACTGAATTTTATTTAAAAAAAAGTTTTTTATTTTTAAAATTAAATTTTGAATTTTTTTTATTATTTTATATAAGAATTGTAGTAAAAAAAATAACTTATATATTCTTTTTCAATAAATAATTTGGGAATCTTTTTTAATTTTATCTTATGTCAAAGAAAAAAGTAAAATCATTTATTTCAAGGAAACTTAGTAATTGACCTTAAATTCGGTTTGTTAATATAAAAGATAACTTTATAAAATTTTTTTAAAATATTTTTTTATTATTTATATTTTTTTATTAATATTGGTATTAATTACTCTTAAGGAGAAATTAAAAACGAAAACAAAAATAACTAACAGCAACAATTCAAATGATATAAACAATGTTAAAAATATTGATATGTTAATATTTTTACAATATTTAAATATCATATTACTGAATGTTTCGCGATATGTTAAAACAAATTGTTTATATCATAAGCATAAGCAAAACGATGTGATATAAATATTAGAAATTAAAGTTTGACGTTCGGGTTGTGTCGTTTATATGATGTTATAGCGCGCTGTTATATTTTTTTAAACAGTTTTTATAAAATTGACTTTTAAAATTTAAATAAATTTAAAAAATAATTTTTAATTTACGTTTGTATTTTAACATAAATAAAACAATAATTAAAATTATTTTTAGAATTTTTTTTGAATGGATATAACAAAATAATTTTTGAAATCTGATATATTTTTAACTCAAAAAAATAAATATTAACAACAAAAAATTCTATATAAAAAAACATTTTAATTTTTATATAGAATTTTTTTACTATTAAATATAAAAAAATTTTTAATCATATTATTATAATTCGCCAAAACTCAATACAAACATAATAATCAAAATTGAATCGTTATGCATCTAAATTTGAAGCCATTTATAATATAGATTATAATAAAATTACGAGTTCAAACTATCAAAAATAATGGTTTCAATTTTTATTTTTTAATGATAAATTTTATTATTTATAATATGTTTTTCCAAGATGGAAATGAAAAAAATTATTTTTTTTATAATAAATAAAATAATAAACGTTTTTTTATTGAATAATATTTAGAAAATTTTTGGAAAAATATTTTGATATATTCTCTAAAGTTAGAACTTTTAAGTTAAATTTTATAAAATAAATTATTAAGGTAATAACTTCGCTATTTAGTATTTTAGATTTTTTTATTTTTAATAATAAAAAAACCAGATTATTTTTGAATATTATAATCTGGTTTAATGGTTTAATTATCGAAAATATTTTACACATATAATTTTTTTATTTTTTTATTCATCTTTTCTTTTTCTTTTTGTTTTTCATAATAAAATACACTTATAGGAAAATAATTATTTTTGGCTATTGTTTTATTAAAATCTTTTTCAAACTAAGAAAATCCTAACCATTTGAAAAATTTAACATAAAGAACCCAAAGATTAGATAAACTATTGCGTAATGCGGCATACAACATTAATGTAACGAAAATAAACATAAAAATAGTTCCTAACCAAACACACTTAAGAATCATTGATATAATTAAAAATATAATAGTTAATAAAAACAATATATTGCAAAAATGATTATCAAAAAAAATGATGTTGGTTCGCCTTTAGTTCGGCCAATTCTTAAATTGGATATAGATTCGGAAACATTAATATTTTCGAGTTCCCCCCTTTATTAGGATCTTTGTAAACAAGCTCACTACCTTTACAAATTTTAAAAACAATATATATTTGTATTCCTATAAAAACAAGGAAAAAATTTATACAAACAATCCATCTTATAAAAAAAATAAAATATTTATTAGGTAATTTCGTTTTAGATATATTTTCTGCGAATATATTATATTCGGGTAGCACTGATAAAATAATAAAGATAATATTCAAAAGTATAACCGTAAAAAAACATATTAATTTAAATAATTTTATTTTTTTCATAATTTTTACTTTTTTTATCCCATTACCAAAATTTTAATTTGGAAAAAGTATCTATAATTCTATAACTAACATCTTTAACCGTATGAACAGATGCTTTAAAAACGCTTTCTGCTGCCATAGCTGTTCCTTTACTGATATTTTTTGCTATATCCAAAGGATTTTCAATTTCTTTATAATTTATCTTTATTAAAAACATTTTTGTCTACTTCATTCAAAATATTTACTGGATAAATAGTTTCTTTTCCGAAAGTTTTGAAACCTTCTAATCCTGCTTTGGCTAAATTATTCACTATTGGAATATCATCAACAAAATCTATACATCCCATCATAAAATCTTCAATAATACTAATAATTTTACTATCTACTTCTAAAGCGTCAGGATTTTGTTCTAAAATATCACCTACAAGATTGGTTAAATTTTCACTAGCGACCCCTGAAACACCAGTAATTACAAAATTATCAACGTTTAAATTCTTAATAGATTTACCAAATACTTTTTTTGCTATTTTTTTCATAATGTTTTTAATTGTAAATTTTTTTGTTTTTTATCGAACTTTTTCAAATAACAGGAAATCAATAATTAACAGATTAATTACAATTTATTTTTATAAATAATACCTTTTTATCTGATAAAATAGTATAAAAATACACTTTGTCTTTTTTATCTTTTTTGGGAAGACTGTATATATACACCCCATCTAATTTTTTAAGTTTTCGATAAGACTTATTTTAGCTTTTTAATGAAAAAGAAAGAACGAATTAAACTAAAAAAACTATATTTTTAATTTTATTTTAGTATTTGTTCGAGTCTCAAATTTTGTCCTAGTTCGAATTATTTTTTTAATGGATAATTCTTAATAATTTCAATAACGTCTGCTCGAGAAAGTTTTTTTTGATAAAATAACTTTTCAGCGATTTTGATTAAAGGAATTTCATTTAATTTGATTAATCGTTGACATTCTTTTTTTAATAGTTCACGATCTTTTGAAATATTTGATGAATTTCGCCTTAATAATTTGTCAGCGTCTTGGTTATCAGCGGAAGAACCATAACCAGCTAGTGATTTTGGCATTTGGCCTTTTGAAGCGATGTTTAATATTATTTTGATTATGGTTTTCTAGATATGTCATTTTAGATGTAATCCTCCCATAAGTATTTGTTTAAAATAGTTTAAACAAATACTTATGTTAATTTTTTTTAAATTTTATTTAATTTTTAAAATAATAATCTTAATTTTGTTGTATCATGTAAGCAGTAAATATCATGTTGTATCATGTTGTATAAAAGAATTGTATTCAAAAAAAAAAAAAAACTTATATGTACCTTTTAAAAGATAATTTTTAAATCTTATTTTTAATCTTATCTGCATATAAAAGAAAAAAATTAAATCATTTATTTTGAAATCAATGATTTAATTTTTAAATTATTAATTTGAAAAAGTTTTATTTTGACAAATTAATGAAGGCTTTTGCTTTTGATTTTATAAAATTTATAAATATAAAAAAATAAAGATTATAAATATTATTATTAATATATTTTGTTTTTTTGTTTACATTGTTAGTTGATTCTACAGGTGCTTTTTTAGTTTCATTATTTTTAATTTTAGTGTTTATGGTTGGTTTCTTTATAGGTTGGGAAAAGTAATTGTTGTATTTCTTAAATTTTTATTAAATTGGATTTTAACTTCTTTGATATTTTTTTTGAATATTTCGAAAATTATATCGTCTTTATCTTTTTGATTTTATAATGGTAGATAATAATTTTTTTAAAAGAAATTTATACTTTTCCTTTATTTAATTTAAATTTATTCCTAATATAAAAAAATAGATCTTTATTTTATGTTGGACAATTTGTTAAAAATCATTTTTGTTGCTTGATTTAATAAAATTTGCTATAATTAAGAATATTTTAGTTGTTGACATTTGCAAAATATATTTATTGTAAGGGGAAGTTTTTTTTAAAATAATTATTTTTTTATTTTATAAAATTATTTTTTTATTTTAAATTATATTTAAATTTAATATTTATTGTTTTTAAAAAAATTTTAAAACAATTGTCAAAGAAATGTTTTAACAAGAAAGAATTTTTATGATTTATGATTTGTATTTTAACTAGTAATCGCTGTTCTTCATGTAAAAAAGCTAAGAAATGGCTAGATTTACATCATGTTCATTATCAAGAAAAGAATTTAAGTAGTTGTCAATTAACTGAAGAAGATATTGATGTAATTTTACATTATGATAATATAGACTTTACAAGTATAATATCTACTCGCTCTAAACTTTTTAAAAAACAAAAAAATGATTTATTTTCAATGACTATTAAAGAAATCAAAAAATTTATTATAAAAAATCCTTCTATTTGTAAAAAACCTATTATTTATGATGAAAAATCTATTGTTATAGGTTATAATAAAGAAGATATTAGAATTTTTATGCCTAAAAATTTACGTCAATATATAATCCAAAATAATCTTAATACAGAACAAAATGATGACTATATGTCTAGAATTAAAAATTATTTTAATTCTAATTGATTTCATTGAGTAATAATTGAAAAGTTAAAAATATTTTAATAAATAGTAAAAAATAGTAAAAAATAATTTAATATAAGAATAAAGTTGAACAATTGTAATAGAATTTTATAACTTTGTAATTTATTTTTGAAATTTTTGATAAAAAAGAGTATTTAGGATGATTTTTTTTAAATTAATAAAATTTTTGAGTTTGTTGTTTTCTTTTTTGTATTATTTTTTTTTATTTATTGTTTTTTATTTTATTTTTATGAATATTTGTAATTATTTTTTTCCTAAGTACACTCATAAATTTATGTTTTTTAATATTTGTTATGTATCTAGCGGAAGTATGTCGCCAGACATTAAAAAAAATGATTTAGTCGTTGTTATAAAATTAACCGTTGAAGAGTGTGAAAATTTAAAACCACGTGATCATGTAGTTTTTTATGTCGATAAACAATTTAGAACAAATTATATATTGAAGCAAAATCCTTTCGTATTGCATGAGATACAAGAAAATAATAAAACAGATAAATTTATTACAACTAAAGGCATTGCTAATAAAGAAATATTAGATTTCGAAAAAAAAATCAGTTATGAAGATGTTTTATATAAGGTTGTCAAAAAGATACCATTATCAAAAATTATAGATAAGAGGAAGTGGAAAGTTTTATCATTGATTTCTCCTTTTTTGATTATTATTTTTTTAATATTTAAAGGTTCTAATGTTTTAAAATTTTTCAAATCTCAATATTTAAAACTTTTATGTTCTTATAAATAGCGATTAGAAGTAAAATTTATTATTTTTTATGAATAATTTTCAAAAATATTTGATTTATATTTAAATATCCAAAAGATGATTATTCAAGATTATAATTTTTATAATTAATTTAGATTAATTATTTTACTATAATAAATAGTAATAGGATGTAAAAAGTTGGATTTTATTAACGAATTTGAATTATTTTTAAGAATCGAATGCAACTATTCGTTTTTAACTATTAAGAGTTATATTCATGATGTAAAAGAATTTCAAAATTTTTTGTTTCAAAAAAAAATAGAATTTAATTTATCAACATTATCTCAAGAAAATGAAGCTCGTTATTTTGTTTCTTATTTGAGTAATGAAAATTTTTCTAACATTAGCATTATGAGAAAAATTTCTTCCTTAAGAACTTTTTATAATTTTTTAATTGAAAGATATAATATAAAACATAATATTTTTAAATTAATTAAATTAAAAAAAAATCCTAGAAAATTACCATCAATTTTATCTGAATCTTTTATCCAAAAATTATTTGATTCTATTGATATAACAAAACTTTTAGGTTATAGAAATTATATTATTTTAGATTTACTTTATAGTTGTGGTTTGAGGATAAGTGAATTAATTAATTTAAAAATAAAAAATGTTTATTTGAATAATAGTCAAATTTTAATTTATGGTAAAGGAAAAAAAGAAAGATTTTTGCCTCTTCATAAAAATTTAGTTAAAATGATAAAATATTATTTGTCAAATGTTAGAAATAAATTTGTAGATGAAAAAAATAAATCGAATAAACAAAAAAATGATTTTTTATTAATAAATTATAAAGGTACACCTTTAAGCAGTAAAGGAGTTAGATTTATTTTAAATAAATTAAGTCTTCAAACCGGAGAAAAAGTTGCGTTATATCCTCACGCTTTAAGACATGCGTTCGCTACTATTTTAGTAAATAACGGAGCAGATTTAAGAGTCGTTCAAGAATTGTTAGGGCACGCTAATTTGAAAACAACTCAAATTTATACTTATATTTCTGATATTTTTTTAAAAAATAAATTTTTAGAAAATCATCCTAGGAATTTTGACAAAAAAATAAATAAAAAAACAAAAAGGTAAATTAATGTGAATAATAAAGTCAAATTTTTTTTCAAAATTGTAACTTCTTTTAAAGATAAAGGTATTAATTTACCTCGAAGACAAACTATTTTTAGCGCAGGATATGATTTCGAATCTGCTATTTCTATTATTATCAAACCTAAAGAATTAGTTTTGATTCCGACAGGGATAAAAGCTTGCTTCGATTCGAATAAAGTTTTGTGTATTTATCCTAGATCTTCTTTATATTTAAAAAAAAGGTTAATTATGCCTAATAGTGTAGGCATTATAGATAGTGATTATTATAATAATTTAAAAAATGAAGGACATATTTTTATTCCTTTATATAATTTATCTAATGAAGAAGTAAGTATTGAAAAAAATGAAAGAATAGCGCAAGGAATTTTACAAGATTTTTATTTGACTAATGATGATTCAGTCGAAAGTAATAAGATTCGTGAAAATGGATTCGGAAGTACTAATTGAAAATTTTAATATAAATTCAAATTTAAATTATAAAAAAATAAAAATATGTTAAAATAAATTAGATTAGGATTAAACAAATATTTTTTAAAAAAATATAAAATTAATAATATAAATTGAATTTTATTTAAGATTTTAGATTAATAATGAGTTTAATTTTTTTAAAAATTTATTTATCATTGATAATTTAAATATTCTAAATTTTTATAAAAATCTAAATAGGAGTTAATTTTCGCTTTTATGTCATCTGTCGTTTCTATTAAACAATTATTAGGATCAGGAATTCATTTTGGTAGCGCAGTAAGAAAATGTCACTATAAAATGAAACCTTTTCTTTTTTCAAACGAAAACGGAGTACCTATTGTAAGAAATAGAATCCATATTATAGACCTTAGGAAATCAATTGAAGCCATTGAATCTGTTTATGTTAAAATAGTAGAATTAATTAAAAATAATGGCAAAATTTTATTTTTAGGAACAAAAAAACAAATTCGTGAAATTATTCAACAAGAAGCTGAAAGAGCAAAACAATATTATGTTTCATATAGATGGTTAGGCGGAACTTTCACTAATTTTCAAACTATTTTTAAAAGAATTAATTTTTTAAAAGATTTATATAAACAAGAAAAAGATGGTTTATGGTCTGGTTTATCTAAAAAAGAAATTATGACTTTAACAAGAAAAAGAGAAAAATTAGAAAAATTTTTAGGCGGAATTAAAGATATGAATCAATTACCGCAAGCTATTTTTGTTGCAGATGTTAAAAAAGATGTAATAGCTATTACTGAAGCACGTAAATTAAATATTAAAGTTTTTGGTATTATTGATAGTGATTGTGACCCTGATTTAGTTGATTATATTATTCCTGCTAATAATGACGCTATCAAAGGAGTTAAGTTAGTAACTTCTATTATCGCGAATGCTGTAGTTGAAGCTGAGACAAGCATGAATAATGCTAAAATTAATTTACAAAATACAAAAGAAAAAGAAAAATTAGAATCAAAACAACCAAGTATAAAATAATATTTTTTTATTATATGTTACATTAAAGTTTTTTAATTATATTTTAATTAAAATGTATTACATAAAAAAAGATGTCTAATAACATCTTTTTTTATGTAAATTTTTTATAATTTGATCTAAAATTAAGTAAAATATTTTTTAATTACGATTTTAAAATAAAATAATTTTTAGTTTTTAAAAAATAAAAAAGGAAATAAAAAAATTATGAAAATAACACTTAAAATGATCAAAGAATTAAGACAAAAAACACAAGCAGGAATAACTCATTGTAAAACAGCTTTAGAAGAGACTCAAGGAGATATTGAAGCTGCAATTGAATTATTGAAAAAAAAAGGTATTTTTTCTTATAATCCGGATAAAAAGAAAGAAACTTTAGAAGGTTTAACGAATGTCGTTGTTAAAGGCAATAAAGCTATTTTATATGAGTTGAATACTGAAACAGATTTTGTAGCTAAAAATGAACATTTTATTGATTTATATAATCAATTAGAAAAAATTTTATTAGAAGCTGATTCTTCTATTAAAAATTTAGATGATTTTTTAAGATATCAATGGAACGGAAAAAGCATTGAAGAATTAATTTCAGAAAAAACTTTTATTATTAAAGAACAAATTGTTTTATCACGCATTCAAATAATTTATAAAAAAGACGAAGAAGGGTTTGGTTTTTATAAACATCAAGGAGGAAAAATTTCTTCTTTAGTTCATTTAACTAAATCTTCTGCTGACGCTGAAGAACATTTGCCTGTTCATATAGTTGGTATGAAACCTAAATTTTTAAATAAAGAGTCAGTAGATAACGATTTTATAAATAAAGAAAAAGAAAATTTATTAGAACAAATTAAACAAAAGAATAGTCGTAAACCATTGACGGATCAATTATTAGAAAAAATAATAGAAAATAATTTAAACGCTTTAATCGAAAAAAATTGTTTATTAGAACAACCTTTTTATATGGAAAGTAATCAAAACATAAGAGAATATTTAGCACATAACAAAACTGATATTATTGCTTATTATTGTTTCGAAGTGGGAAAAAAATGATTTTTAAAAATTAATTAATTTTTGTTTATTATTATAAAAAAATAAGATAAATATTAAGAAAAGAATTTTTATCTTAAAAGGAGTAAATTAATGTTCAAAAGGATTCTTTTAAAATTAAGTGGAGAGGCATTAAAAGGAGAAGATTTTAACATTAATCCTCAAATAGTTAAGGCAATTGCTGAAGAAATAAAAGAAATTAAAAACTTAGGTATCGAAATTGTAATTATTGTTGGTGCTGGTAATATTTGGCGTGGTTTGGTAGGTCAAGAGTTAGGAATGGAACGTAGTCGTTCTGATTATATGGGAATGCTAGGAACTCTTATTAATTCTTTAGCTTTACAAGATGCTTTAAATAATTTAAAAATTCAAACAAGAGTGATGACATCTTTTCCTGTTATTGCGGTTGCAGAACCATATATCAAAGAAAAAGCTTTAAGACATTTAAACAAAGGAAGAGTTCTGATTTTAGGAACTGGGCTAGGTTTACCTTTTTTTTCAACAGATACTGCTGCAGCTCTTAGAGCAGTAGAATTGGATGTAGATGTTATTTTGATGGCAAAAAATGGTGTCGAAGGCGTTTATAATAAAGATCCTAAAAAACATAAAGATGCTTTTTTATTAAAACAAATTGATTATAAAGAAATTTTAGCTCAAAGATTAAATATTATGGATATGACTGCCGTGTCTTTGTGTTGGGAAAATAAGGTTGATATTTTAGTTTTTGATATGAATATAAAAGGAAATATTAAAAAAATTATTTTAAAAGAAAAAATAGGTACTTTGATCACTTCTAAGAGGGATAAAAATGAAAGATTTAGCGAAGTTAATTTTTGAAAATTTAGAAAAGAAAATGTTACAAGCTCAAGAAGTAATGTTATCTAAATTTACTAATATTCGAACAGGGATAGCTAATCCTAAAATTTTAGATAAAATAGCTATTGATTATTATAATGAAAAAATGTCTTTAAAAAATATTAGTACTATTAGCGTTTCAGAAGGAAACCAAATTAATATTAAACCATTTGACAATAGTATTATTGGAGAAATTTCTAAAGCTATTTTAAATTCTGATTTAGGAATAACGCCACAAGATGATGGTCAAGTTGTAAAATTAGTTTTTCCGCGGCCAACAGAAGATAAAAGAAAAATTTTAATTAAAGAAGTTGATAAAATAGCAGAACAAGCTAAAATTTCAATAAGAAATATTATTCGTCAAGGTAAAAAAACAAAATTAAATGAAACAGATACATTAGAAGATCATTTTTCTAAAGATATACAAAATTTAAATAATAAATTTATTAAATTAGTTGATACAGATACAATTAAGAAAAAAAATGAATTGTTGAAAATTTAAAAATGAAAAAACAAATATCTTTTAACAAAATTTATATTGGATTAGTTTTATTTTTAATAACTTTATGTTTTTATTGTATTTCTGATCTAAATTTTTTTACTAATTTTTGTTTATTTGGTATTTTTGTAATTATGATAGGTTCTGTCAAAGAAGTATTAAATGCGACGAAATTAACAAAAAGTAAATTTTTACAAATTATTTTGTTTATTTTTGTTTTTTTATTTTTTTGTTATTTTTTATCTTTTTTGTTGAATTTTTTTCATAACAAGAACGATGGATCGGTTTTTTCGTCTGAAGAACAACCGATTATAAAATTATTACAAAAAATATTTGCGCAAGAATATTTTTTATTTTGTTTTTTGTTTTTTTTGATTTGTTTATGGATATGTTTTTTATTTATTCATAAGTTTAGAACAGAAAATTTAAATTTTTTTTTATTAATTTTATTATATATTGTTTTTTCTAGTGCTTGTTTTTTTACTTTAGTTTGTTTAGATTATAAATGGTTTCTTTATCTTTTTATTATTACTATTTCTAGTGATAGTTTCGCTTTTTTAGGCGGAATTTTATTTGGTAAAAATCTTTTATATCCGAGTGTTAGTCCTAAAAAAACTTGGGAAGGTTTTTTTTGTGGTGTTATAGTTTCGTTTATTATTATTTTATGTTGTTTCGGATTTAAAACGATACCATTTTGGTTTTTTACTTTTTTTAGCTGCATTATGTCTCAATTTGGAGATCTTATCTCTTCTAAATTGAAAAGAGATTTTTCAATTAAAGATTTCGGAAGTATAATACCAGGACATGGCGGTTTATTAGATCGTTTTGATTCTTTATTATTTTTATCTTTTTGTGTTATAGGTTTATTAAGTTATCCTTATATATATAATAATATTTCTTTAAAATAATAAGTTAAAAAATAAAAAAATTCAAAATAAAAAAATATTATTTATTTTTTATTTTGAATTTTTTTTAAAAAATTAAACTCTTTGTACTTTTAATTTTTTTAATGCGCGGGCTGATATGTAAACTTTTATCTTTACACCCTTTTCATTTATAATTTTTACTTTTTGCAAATTAGCTTTTTGTGTTCTTCTAGTAGCGTTCATTGCATGACTACGTCTATTCCCGAATAATGTTGTTTTTTGTGTAATATAACATTTACTCATAATATTTTTACTTTTATCCTTGTTCTAATCTTAATTGTAATATATCTCTTATTATAATATATTTTTATTAAAAAAACATATTTAGTTTTTATAAATTAAGATATATAAGGTTTTATTCAATCTTAAAACAATATTTTGAAATATTTCAACTATGTTATAATATAATTAGTTTTTATTTATTTAAAAAAATTAAAATAATATAAATAATTATTTTTAATTTATCGAAATAATTAGTAATATAAATTATCAAAACAATAAAGGATTTTATAATATAAAATGACAGAATACAGAATTATAGATGGCGATTTATTTAAAAAAATGATTATAAACGGCGCTTTTAATTTGAAAAAAAATCACCAACAAATCAATGATTTAAACGTTTTTCCTGTTCCTGATGGCGATACTGGTACTAATATGCAAATGACTATGATGGAAGGAGTTAAAAAACTTCAATTAATAAATGATTCTTCTATTATTACAGTAACTAAAGTTTTAGCTGATGCTTTATTAATGGGTTCGAAAGGAAATTCAGGAGTTATTTTATCACAATTTTTTTCTGGAATTCATGATTACATTGATCGTTTACAAAAGAATAAAATTAATGTTGAAGAATTTATTTCTTCTTTGGTTAATGGTTACCAAAAAGCTTATGAAGCAGTAATTGAACCAGTAGAAGGAACTATTTTGACTGTTTTAAGAGAATCTATCGAAGAAACTGTAAAACAAAAAGAAGAAATTAAAACTATTAAGCAAGTTATCCAAATAACTATTGAAAATGCTAAAATTTCTTTACAAAAAACTCCTAATTTATTACCTGTTTTAAAAAAATCAAAAGTAGTTGATAGCGGTGGGGCTGGTTTTATTTTCATTTTAGAAGGAATGTTATTATATTTAGATAATGTTGAATTAGAAAATGATGATGTTCAAGATTTTGATTTAAAATCGAATCATGATATTCATGAAATAAGTGATTTCAAAAATCAGTATTGTACAGAATTTATTATTAAATTAAATAATTTAGATAAATTCGATATTAATAATTACAAAAAACAAATGAGTTATTATGGAGATTCTTTAATTTTATTTAAAAATAATGATTTATTAAAAATTCATATTCATACTAATAATCCAGATGATGTTTTACAGAATTTATTATTGCATGGTCAATTGATAAAATCAAAAGTTGATGATATGAAAAAACAACATTCTGAATTTATTGCTAATAATAAAAACGAAAATAAAGAAGATTTAGTTAAATATTCTATTATTACTTTTGTTTCTGAATACGAAGAGAAAGAAGTTTTTGATACTTTGAAAGAATTACAATCTGATTTTGTTATTAATTTAAAGACAAAAGATTTTTCAATAGAAAATTTGAACAAAATAATTAATAAAGTTGATGCCGAAAATATAGTATTATTTCCAAATGAACCTAAAGTAATCTCTATTATCGAGGAAGTTTGTAAATTATATCCTCAACTTAAAATACAAATTATACCGACCGAAAGTATTCATGAAATTTATAGCGCTCTTTTAGTTTTTAATAAAACTATTTCTTTAAAAGAAAATTTGGATAATATTCAAAAAAATATGAAAAAGGTTAAATTAGGTAAGATTTTGAATTTTAAAAAAGAACAAATTAATTTAGATATTTTTTCATCAATTTTCGAAAATAAAACTATAGAAAGCGATAAAGATTTAATTTTATTAGTTAAAAATTTATTAAAAAAAATGATTAGTTCGAAAAATAATTTTTTGACTATTTTTTATCATAAAGAAAATGTATTTGAGAAAAATTTAGAAAAAATAGAATTATTTTTGGAAAAAGAATTTCCTAATTTAGAAATAGAGAAAATTAAAAATAATAATAATATTTATCCTTATGTTTTTGTGTTAGAATAATATTAATTTTTGATTTATTTTGAATACTTAGAATTTATTTTTTCGCTAATAAAATATAAATTTTTAAGATTTTTAAAAAAATAATAAGATTTTGTTTTATTATTTTTTTGTGGATATGGCGGAATGGTATACGCGCATGTTTGAGGGATATGTGAATTTTATTCTTATGAGTTCGAGTCTCATTATCCACACCACATTTTAAATTTTATTAATAAATAAAACAAAATTATTTTTAATAATTTTAATTCTGAAATAAATTTGAAATTAATTTAACAAGATATGTTCGTGTTGAAGTATAAGTTATTAAAAGTAATTTTGTTTTTTTATTCAAAAAAAGTTATTTTTTGTTATAATTTTAAATTATTATAAAAAAATTAATAAAAAGAAAGAGGCCTTATTATTATTAAAAAAAGATTATTTTTTTTTGATATAGATGATACTTTGTATTGTAATGAAAAAAAAAGAGTTTTACCACAAACTAAGAAGTTAATCGAGGAGTTGTCTAAAAATCCTAATATAGTTTTAGGTATCGCTACTGGAAGAAATCATGCTAATTTAGATGTTATTAGTGATTTATTACCTTGTTTTAAATATTTAGTTTTGATTAATGGCGCTTTAGTTTTAGAAGATAAACAAATTATTGATGAGAATCCGATTCCTGTTGATTATATTAAAAAATTTTTAGAAGGAGTTAAATTGCATTCTCAATATAAACTTGTAGGCGCGGCTATAAGCATGGATAAATCATCGTGTTTTTATCAAGATCAATTACATCAAACGGAAATTATTAAATATTGGCAAACAAAATTCGATATTTCTGTTGATAATGAATTTTATTTAAAAGAAAAAGTTTTTATGTTGAATTTGTTCGGAGAAGAAAAAATAAAAATGAAATCTTTTTTAGATGAGTTAGATTTGTTCAAAACTTATTATTGGGATAGTCATGTTGATTTGACAATGAAAAATATTAATAAATTTCATGGAATTCAAAAAATTAAAGAAAAATATCCTGGTTACGAAGTAATTTGTGTAGGAGACGGTTGTAATGATAAAGAAATGTTGGAACGCGCTGATATAGGTATCGCGATGGGTAATTGCGAATATGAAGAAGTTAGACAACAAGCGAATTTAATATCCGATTATATTATCGATGATAAAATGTATGATTTTTTTAAAAAACATGATTTAGTTTAATAATTTATTATTTTAAAAAATTATGAAATAAATTTTTATTTTATAATTTTTTTCTTATTCATTAATTAGCGAAGGATTTTTTCAATGGATCAAAAGACAAAAGAATTTTATATTTTTGTAGAAAAATTTAAAATTTTAAAAGAACAAGAGAAAAATATTTTTTCTAAAATTGTGAATAAATTATTTCAAGTTAATTATTTAACTATTCAAAAAATAGAAGACGCCAATGATTATCGTTTTATTTTATTATATAAAGAATTATTTTCTTCTTTTTTTAAACTTTCTGATTTTCAATTAGAAATTAAAAAATACGATGAAGTTATTTTGATTAAAAATTTAAATCATTTTAATAAATTAAAATTAAGAAAAGAAGAAAGCCTTATTTTATTAATTTTACGTATTTTATTTCAACAAAAAAGAGAAATTAAATCTAATTATGGTAATGTTATTACAATATATTTACAAGATATTTATCATAAATTAAACAGTATTGTTTATAAAGAAGTTAAAAAATTAACTAAAGAAAAAATAAGAAATATTTTAATGTTATTTAGAAGATATAATATTATCAATTATATAGATAATGATTTATCTGATGACTCGATCATAACAATTTATAATTCTATTATTTATGTCATTGATTTGGATATGGTCGAACAATATAAAAAATTATTAAATTCGGATTTTGATGAAGCTGAAAATGAAAAAATTAACTAGAATAAAATTAATCAATTGGCATTTATTTTCTTATCAAGATATAGAAATTAAAGATAATATTTTAATTTCAGGGGAAAATGGGTCAGGTAAATCTACTTTATTAGACGCTTTACAATATGTTTTGATAGGCGAAAGAAATGGTGTTAAATTTAATATAGCTGCTAACGAAAATGCAAAGCGTTCTTTAGAAAGTTATATTAAAGGCAAAATCGGTCTTGAAAATAAAGAATTTGTAAGAAATAATGATGTTATTACTCATATTGCTTTAGAATTTTACGATGAAACTCAAAAAGAATATACTATTTTAGGTTGTGTTTTGGAATTACCTTATAGAGGTTTATTAAAAGAAAAATTTTATCTTGTCTCTAATATAAATTTAAAAAAAGATATTTTTTCATTTGATGATCAAATAAGAAATATTAAAGATATGCGTGATTATTTAAGGACTTTTAATAAAGATTTTAATTTCTTTGATACTAAAAAACAATATCAAAATGCAGTTGGTAAATATTTACAAATTAATATTTCTAAATACTTAAAAATATTACCGAAAGCTTTAGCTTTTAAAGCTTTGAATTTACAAAAATTTATTTTTGATTTTTTATTAGAAGAAAATCCTATTAATATTAGTGGTTTAAAAAATAACGTTAGACAATTAAAAAAAATCGAATCTCAAATAGAAATAGAAAAAATAAAATTAAAAGAATTAGCTAAAATTATAGAAATTCATAAAAATTTGAAAAAAATAGATGTTCAAGTGAAAATTTATTTTTTAACAGAAAAAATGGTTTTAGTTAAAAAAAATGAAAAAAAATTAGAAAATACAATTAAAACAAAAGAATTAATTAATAAAGAATTATCTGAATTATTATTGAATAAAAAAAAATATAATGAATCTATAGAATATTTAAATGATTATATTTTAAAATTACAAACTAATAAGATTCAAAATAATTTAGGCTCTGTTTTATATTCTTTGCAAAAAGATTTAACTAAGGATCAAAGATTTGTTAAAGAAAGTCAAGAACAAATAGATATTTTAAAAAAACAATTAGCAGAAGAAATTGTCATTTTAGAAAATTTGTTTGCTTTAAATCCAGAAAATTTTTTAAAAGAGAGTATTCAAAAAATAAATTCTTTTTTGCAAAATTCTAGACAACAAAAAAATTTTATATTAAAAGAAGATTTTGCTGAAATATCTAATTATTTATCTCAAAAAATAATTAATATTAATATTAATCAAAATATTTTAAATAAAGAAATGATTCTTTTAAAAGAGAAAATTAATAAAAATAATTATGAATTAGAAATGATTAATCAAAATTATGTTTCTAAAAATGATCATTTTTTTAAAATCAATAATTTATTAAAAGAAAAATTAAAAAATAAATATAATAAAAATATTTTTGTTTATCCTTTGTGCGAGTTGATCGAAATCAAAGATGAGTTATGGAGAAACGCTATAGAAGGTTTTTTAGGTGTTAGAAAATTCAATTTAATTATAGATCATCGTTATTTCGATTCAGCTTTAAAAATTTATGAAAAATTACAAGATGATTTGAAAATTTATGATGTAGGTTTAGTTAATATCGAAAAAATACCTGATATACCTAATAATTTGGATAGTTTGGCTTCACATATTTCTAGTGATAATAAAGATGTTTTAAAGTATGTTAAGATATTATTATCACATATAAAATGTGAATTAAATATTGAGAATTTAAAAAATCATAAAACAGCTATTACTCCTTCTGGAATGATTTATAGTAATTATACTGCTAAAAAATTAAATCCTAAAATTTATAAAATTCCTTATATAGGTTTTAATTCTTTTAAAATACGTAAGGATATTATTTTAAATGAGTTAAATTTACAAACTGAAGAATTCTTAAATAAACAAAATTATTTTAGAGAGAATGAAAATATTATTTCTTTTATAAAAAAAAGTAAAATGTCTTCTATTGTTAATTGGGATTTTTCGTCTTTTTTTCAACAACAAAAAGAAAAAGAGGAAAATATAGTTAATATTGAAGAAAAAATAACACAATTACAGTTAAATCCTGATTTAACTAAATTAGAAGATAATATCTTTGAAACTCAAGAAGAAAAAAAAATAAAAACTCAAAAATTAGAACAAATTTTATTGCAAATTGCGGAATATCAAAATAAAGAAAAAATAAATATTGTTCAAATTAATAATTTAGAAGAAGAGTTAATTTTTTATAAAGAACAATTATTTGAAGAAGAAAAAAAAGAAATTTTGAATATTGAAGCTGCTTCTGTGCAAATTCATAATTATTTAAATGAATATCCGAATAATTATGAAATGATTTCTAAAAGTATTCAAGAAAATTTAAAAAGCATCGAAAAACAAAAAAATATTTTAAATACTGATCTTATATTTGCTATGAAAACATATATTGATAATTATAATTTGTTAAATATCGAAGCTAAGCCAGAAAGTTTTGATTTTTTCGCGAAAGAATACAATTTAATTAGTTCAAAAAATTTAGTTAAATATGAACAAGAAGCCAAAGAATTAACTATAAAAACAGAAATTATTTTTAAAGAAGAATTTATTAATAAATTAAAAAAAAGTATTATAGAATCACAACAACAAATTCAAAATTTAAATCAGATTTTAAAAAATAGACCCTTCGGAGAAGATTATTATCAGATTATTACTAAACCTTCTGAGGAACCTGAATATCACAAATATTATTCTTTGTTTATACAAGAAAATAAATTAGATATACAAGAACATCAATTAGAACAAAATGATTTATTGGATGAAAATAATTTATCTTATAAAGATATTGTTTTGAATGAATTATTTCAAAAGATTATGTCTTTTGAACAAGAATATGAGAATATATCTTATCAATTTTTAGATTATCGTAATTATTTAAATTATGATATTAAAATTTATGATAAAGATGGTAATTTTTCTTTTTTTTCTAAAATTTTTAGAGAAAAATCAGGAGGAGAAACTCAAGTACCTTTTTATATTATTATCGCTATTTGTTTTGAACAATTATTAGCAGAAAATGGTGAATCCAAAGGATGTTTAGTATTTTTTGATGAAGCTTTTAATAATATGGACGAAAATAGAATAGATGCTATGATGTCTTTTTTCAATAGTTTAAAAATACAATTTTTTATTGCAATTCCTCCTCAAAGAATTTTCAATATTTTACCTCACGTCAAAACTAATTTAATTGTTGTTAAAGATAAAAATTATGCTATTGTAGAAAACTTTATAAAAGAAATTTAAAATATATTCACTTTTAGATTTCTAATATTGTTTTATAAATGTTTATATAATTATTTTTGTTATTATGATTTTATTTGTATAATTTAAATTTTGAGACAAAAAAATTTATTTTTTTATATTAATTTTTTATTATTTAAATTATTTTTTATTTTATAAAGTTTAATATAGATTAGCTTAAGTAGTTAAATTGAATTTCAGATTATAAATTTTAGAATTTATTTTTGATATTTTTTCTTTTTTAACTTTCGATATATTATTTTTAATAATAATTTTTTTATTATTTATGAAAAAATATTATTAAATTATTTATATTAACATCTTTTATTTAATATAATTAGATTATGAAAGTAGAAATAAAAATATATGTTTCAAAATACAAATGATTATAAAAAATATATTTATTATTTTTTAAGAAGCGTCGTGTTTGTTATTAATTTAATTTTAAATATTTTTTGTCTTTTTTTATTTGTGGTATCTATTTGCAGAATCTATTGGGGTCCTGAGAAAATTTTGGACATTTTTAGAATTGATTATTATAAAGTTGCAAGCGGAAGTATGGAACCTTTAATAAAAAAAGAGGATATTGTTGTAGTTAAGAAAATTCCAGATAAAGAAAAAGAAAATATTGTCATAGGCGATATTGTCATTTTTCAAAATAAAAATATGACTGATGGTATACCTATTATTCATAGGGTTGTATCCAATAATACTAAATTAAAAACAATTGAAACAAAAGGAGATAATAATCAAAAGAAAGATAGTTCCTCTACGAAATACGATGGTATTTTAGCGAAACATATTTTTACTATTTCTTATTTTAAAACATTTTTATGTTTTTTCTTTTTGATTTTGTTTATATTCTCTAATATGCCTTTTTTATTGAAAAATTTATTTTTAAGTTCGAAGAAAAAAAATAATCTTTATAAATAATAGTGATAAAATGACGTGGAAAGAATTCATTTATCAAGAAAGACAAAAAAAATATTTTCGAAATATAATTAATTTTTTAGAAGTTGAATCGGAAATAAAAAAACAAATTTATCCTCCTTTGAAAAACATTTTCGAAGCTTTTGTTATGACTCCTCTTAAAGATGTTAAAGTAGTTATATTAGGGCAAGATCCTTATTTTAATATAAATCAAGCTCATGGTTTATCTTTTAGTGTTAAAAATGAAAAAACTCCTTCTAGTTTGAAAAATATTTTTAAAGAATTACGAGATGATGTGAATTTAATCTCTAAAACTAATAATTTAACTTTATGGGCTAAAAGAGGTGTTTTTTTATTAAATAGTATTTTAACAGTTGAAGCAGGTAAACCTTTAAGTCATCAAAATATTGGATGGCAAGAGTTTACTAAAAATATTTTTAAATTTTTAAATAAAAAAGAAAAAATAGTTTATATTTTGTGGGGAAAATTAGCCCAAGAATATATTAAATATATTGATATAGAGAATAATTATATTTTAAAAAGTCCGCATCCTTCACCCCTTTCAGCTTATAAAGGTTTTTTCGGTTCTAAACCTTTTTCTAAAACTAATTCTTATTTAATCAAAAATAAAATCTTACCTATTGATTGGGATTTGAATAAATAAAATAAAACTTTATTATTTATCTTAATTTGTTTAAAGGTGGTTTTTGTATGAGAAGAGTACATGTTTTTAAAAATTTAAAATTAGAACAGTTCGAAACATTAAAAAAAAGTTATGAAAAATTTATTTTGTCTGGGTCTCAAAAGGATATTTATTTAATAATAAAAAAATCAAAAATTAGAATAACATGTTATAATAACGGCACTTGTTTAATTCAAGGAAATGATGTTAGTGATGAAATCGAATATATAAGAAAACTTTTGTATTTAAATTTTGATAAATCATTAAATAATTTGACTAATTTTAAAATTCCAAATAATAAAGATATTATGCATTTTAATGAAGAAATAGATGATATAAACGATAAAAACATTATTGGTTCAGATGAAGTAGGAATAGGAGATGTTTTTGGTCCTATTATTGTTTGTTCCGCTTTGGTAACAAAAGAACAGATTCCTTTTTTACAACAAATAGGGGTAAGAGATTCTAAAAAAATTTCAAATTGTAAAATTCAACAAATAATGTTGATGGTAAAAGATAAAATTTCTTATTCAGTTCAAATATTATCTCCTTCTGAATATAATATTTTAAATCAAAAATATAATTTAAATAATATCAAAGCTTTATTACATAATAAAGCTATTTTAGATCTTTTAAAAAAAATAAATAAAGATGCAATGGTTGTATTAGATCAGTTTGCTAGTCCTCAAAATTATTTTAATTATTTAAAAAATGAAAAAAAAGTATATAAAAAAATTATATTCGAAATTAAAGCCGAATCTAAATATTTAAGTGTAGCTTTAGCTTCTATTATAGCTAGAAATATTTTTTTAGAGGAAATGGATAAATTAAGTAATAAAATAGGTATAAAATTACGTTTAGGAGCAGGTTATACAGTAGATCAACAAATAAATGAAATTTATCAAAAAAATAAAGAATTTATTTTTTTTCAAAAAATAGCCAAATGTAATTTTAAAAATATCAAAAGATATTTTAAATAAAAAAATATTTTTATTTATTGAAATTGAAATATCAAAATTTTAAAAGTAATTATGAATTTACATTATTTTAATAAATAATAAAAAAAATAATTTTTATTATTTATTAAAATAAAGTTTTTATATAAAATTAGAGGTATAAATATGTCTACTATTTTTACTAAAATTATTAAAAAAGAAATTAAAGGTTACATTATTTATGAAGATGAATTAGTTATTGCTTTTTTAGATATTATGCAAGCTACTAAAGGTCATACTTTAGTTGTTACTAAAGAGGAATACGTAACTATTGAAGAAGTTCCTGAAAATGTTTTTCGACATTTATTTGGCGTGGTCCAAAAAATAAGTAAAATTTTAATTAAAACTTTTAATTGTCAGGGCATTAATTTGTTAAATAATAATGGTTTTATATCAGGGCAAAGAGTATTCCATTACCACGTTCATTTATTACCTCGTTTTTCTAGTGATGAAATTAAAATTATTTTACCTGATAATATTAATAAAATGAAAGAAAATGATTATCAAACGATTGTAACAAACATTCTGTATGAATTTAGAAAAATAAATTTATAATTTTAAATAAAAATTATAAAAAAATTTTGAAAAGGTTTAAAAAATTATGAAATGGCCAAAAAGAAAAACCGAAAAACAAACTATACTTGAAGAAATTTTTAATGCTGTTTCTCATGGTGTAATGGTTCCTTTTAGTATTGTTATTTTTTGTGTTTTTTGTAATAACAAAGGTTTTCAATTTCCTTTATTTTTGTTAACATTTACTATGTTTATGCTTTATTTAATGAGTTGTTTATATCATTCTTTATCTTTTACAAAAGCTAAAAGACATTTTCAAAGATTCGATCATATTTGTATTTATTTATTAATATGGGGTAGTTTTTTACCTTTTTTATTTTCTTCAAAAAATACAAATTTATTTAATTTAATTTTTTGTATTTCGCAATCTTTTGTAATATTGATCGGAATATTTTTGAAAATATTTCAATTTAACAAAGGCGATAAAATTCATTTGATTTTATTTTTATTATTAGGTTGGAGTGGTATATGGGTTATATTCGACTCATGGGACATTGTAAAGAAAGATAATAATATATTATTATTTTTATTTTTAGGAGGTGTTTTTTATAGTGCCGGAATTTTATTTTATAACGAATTATATAAAAAATATTATCATTTTATTTGGCATTTATTTGTAATTTTAGGTAATTTATGTCATGTTTATTCTATTCATTTGTTACTGAACTAATTTAATGAATTGTTTTATTTTAAAAAATAATATATAATATTAATATGGATAATGAAATGAAATTAATTATAGCTATAATTTCTAATGAAAACGCTAATAAAGTACAAACATCTTTAAATCAAGAAAATATTTTTAATACTAGATTAACTACTAAAGGCGGTTTTTTAAAAGAAACTAATACTACTTTTGTTATCGGTATAAAAAAGGAAAAGGTTGAAAAAGTTTTAGATATTTTTAGAAAATTTTCTAAAACTAAAACACAATTAATTCCTAATAATATTTTAAATGAAATGAGTGTTTTCGCTCCTTTATCTTCCGAAGTTACTATTGGAGGAGTTACTGTTTTTATTTTAGATATAGAACAATTTTTAAAAATATAAATTTAATTCATTGCATAGAAGAGTTTTGAAAGGAAAAAATGATATATGGCTTTAAATAAAGAACAAAAAAAAGAGATTATTTTAAAGGCTACTAATTCTGAGATTAATACTGGCTCCATACAAGCACAAATTGATTTATTATCTAATGAAATAGAAGAATTAAATAAACATTTAAAACAACATCCATTTGATTTTCATTCTAAACGTGGTTTGTTAACTAAAAATAAAAAAAGAACTATTTTTCTTAAATATTTAAAATCTAAAAGTAAATTATAAATAAAAAAGCTATCTTAAAATTTTAAGATAGCTTTTTTATTTATAATTATGATTTTTATTTTTTATTATTTTTATTTCTTGGAGCGAATGAGGGGAATCGAACCCCCGTCTTATGCTTGGCAAGCATAAGTAATAGCCACTATACGACATTCGCGATTTTTTAATTTATAAAAATGGTTACTTTTAAATTATAACATAAAAAAATATTTTATAATATCAAATTATACTGGTGCCTTTAACAAGAATCGAACTTGTATTTTGTCATTACCATTGACATGTTTTTCCATTAAACTATAAAGGCTTTTGTTTATAATATTAATTATAATTAATTTTATCATATTAAATGAATTTAAAATATAATAAAATGTTTATTTTATTAGTATTTATTATATAATAAAAAAGGTGTTTCATCTAATTATAAAAAAAGGAGTTTTAAAATTAATTAATGAAAAATAAAACAAAAGTTCAATGGCAAGGTTGCGTAAAATGGTACAATTTCGAAAAAAGTTTTGGTTTTATTAAATCAGTAACACCTATCGGTGAATTACCATTTAGCGAAATCGCTGAACAATTTGGGATTGACAATTCAGAAATAGAACAGTTAGTTGACAAAAGAGCAAGAGAAGAAGATGATTTATTTTGTCACTCTAATAACATTGTACAAGGTAATACAGAACCACTTCCAGGACATTATCAAAATAGCAAATATAAAAAATTAAAAGAAAATGATAAAGTAGAATTTTTTATCAAATTAGTAAATGGTAAAGAACAAGCTTGTTTAATAGTTGTAGTTTAATTTTTGTATTAAAATTAATATTTAATTAAAAAAAGATTCAATGAATCTTTTTTTAATTAAAAAGAATTTATTAAAATTTTTTTTAATTAAAAAAAGAATTAAAATAATTAGGAATATTTTATGAAAAAATTTAGTAGCGAATCAGTTACAAAAGGTCATCCGGATAAAATAGCGGATCAAATTTCAGATGCTTTGTTAGATTCTTTTTTAAAAGAAGATCCTGAATCTAAAGTAGCGATCGAAACCGTAGTAACAAAACAAATAGTTATTGTTTTAGGAGAAATAAAAACTTTATTTAAGTTTGATTCAGAATATATTGAAAATGTTATCAAAAATGTTGTTAAAGAAATTGGATATAATAAAGAAAGCGAAAATTTTTGTTATCAAAAAATATCTATTTTAAATTTTATTCATGAACAATCAAGAGAATTAACAAAAATTGTCAAAAATAAAGGAGCAGGAGATCAAGGTTTAATGTTTGGTTATGCAACAAAAGAAACTGATCTTTTTTTACCTTTAAATTTTTTGTTAGCTAGAAATTTATCTTTAAGATTAACTGAAGTTAGAGAAAAACAAATCTTACCTTTTTTAAGACCAGATGGTAAAACTCAAATTACTTTAGTTTATGATGAAAATAATAATCCACTTTATATAGACTCTATTGTTGTGTCTACTCAACACGAAGAAAATATTGAACAAGAATTTTTAAAAAAGAATATTTTAAAATATGTTATCGAACCGATAATTAATCCCGTTTTAATTAATGAAAAAACTAATTTTTTTATTAATCCTTCTAAAAGTTTTGTTATTGGAGGCCCCGCTGCTGATACAGGTTTAACAGGAAGAAAAATAATTCAAGATGCTTATGGTGGAGAAGTGCGTCATGGAGGCGGTTGTTTTAGCGGCAAAGACGCTTCTAAAGTTGACAGAAGTGGTGCTTATATGGCTAGATATTTAGCTAAAAATATTGTTGCTGCTGGTTTATGTGATAAGTGTGAAATACAACTATCTTACATCATATCTTTTGATAAACCTGTTAGTTTATTTATAAATACTTTTGGCACGAACAAAGTTCCGGAAAATTTAATTCTTGAAACGATTGAACAAAATTTTGATTTAACTCCGCAAGGAATAATTAAAATATTAAATTTGAAAAAACCTTTATTCCAAATAACTTCTCGTGAAGGTCATTTTGGACATAATGATAATTTATTTTCTTGGGAAAAAATAGATCAAGTTCCTCTTTTTTCTAAATTATTGAAAGAACAAAATTAATTAATTATTTTTAAAAATTATTTATATTATTTAGAAATTTTTTTGATTAATATCTTTAGTCAGCAAATATTGTTCTGATTTTTTAATTAATTTGATTTTTGATAATAAAAAAGGAAATTATTTTATATGAAAAATTCTAAATTTGTTAAAGAGATAACTCCACGTTCTCTTGATTTCGGCAAATGGTATCAAGAAATTTGTTTAAAAGCAGAATTGCTTGACTATTCAGATATTAAAGGTTTTTTTATTTATCTACCTTATGGATATGCTATATGGGAATTTATTAGAGAATTCGTAGATAAAAGATTAAAAAAACTTAATCATCAAAATGTTTATTTCCCTTTATTATTTACTGAAAATTTATTTAAAAAAGAAAAAGAACATATTGATGGTTTTTCTCCAGAAGTTATTACAATTGAAGAAGTTAATAAAGAAAAATTATTAGATAAATTAATTATAAGACCTACTTCAGAAGTATTATTTTCTCAATATTATGCAAAAAAAATATTTTCTTATCGTGATTTACCAAAATTATTTAATCAATGGTGTAATGTTGTACGTTGGGAAAAAACTACTAAACCATTTTTAAGAAGTAAAGAATTTTTATGGCAAGAAGGACATACAGTTCATGCCACTAAAAAAGAAGCTATTAAAGAAACTATTACAATATTGAATTTATATAAAAAATTAGGAAAAGAATTATTAGCTATTCCTTTTGTTTCAGGAAAAAAAACACAATTAGAAAAATTTAAAGGTGCTGAATGGACTTATTCTATTGAAGCTTTAATGCACGATAAACAAGCTCTTCAGGCCGGAACTTCACATTATTTAGGAAATAAATTTTCTAAAAATTTTCAAATTAAATTTCAAGATTCTAATTTAGAAACTCAATTTGCTGAACAAACTTCTTGGGGGATTTCTACAAGATTAATAGGAGCTATGATTATGATTCATGGAGATGATGAAGGTTTAGTTTTACCTCCTTATATCGCCCCTATCCAAATAGTTATTATTCCTGTTCAATCTCAAAACGAAGAAGTTTTAGAAAAAACTAATCAATTATATAAACAATTATCTAAAAAATATAGAGTTGTTTTAGATAATCAAAATAAAAATATTGGTTGGAAATTTAGTCATTATGAATTAAAAGGTATTCCATTGAGAATAGAATTAGGATTAAGAGATTTAAAAGAAAATAACATTACAATCTTTACAAGACATAATTTTCAAAAAAAAATAATCAAAGAAGAGTCTTTATTGAAAGAAATTTGTATTTTATTAAAAACTATTCATCAAGAAATGTTTCAAAAAGCTTTGAATTTTTTAAATGAAAACATATTAGAAGTTGAAACTTATGAAGATTTTAAAAAAAATCTTAAAAATAAAGGCTATATTAAAATGAGTGTTTATGAGAATGAAGCAGAAAAAATTATCAAAGAAGAAACAGGAGCGACAGCTAGAGTTATTGTTTCACAAAAATTAATTACTAAAATATGCCCTGTAACTAAAAAGAAAGCTAATCAAACTATTTTATTCGCTAGAGCTTATTAAAATTTTATGTCATTATTTTTTATTAATAAAAATAATTTAAAATAATTTTTTTTATTTTTTCAAAGTTTTTTAATTTGATTTGATGAATATTATAATTTTTTTGAATTATATAAAAAAAGATATAATTAATATGTTGTTTGATTTAAATAAAATTTTTAATTTTTAAAAATTTTTGAGTTTATTTATTTATAATTTTTTTTGATATAAAAAATAAAAATATTTTGATATTTTTTATTTTAATATATTTTGACAATAATCATTAATAAGAGTAAAATATGAATTTTAAAGTAGCTATTATAGGAAGACCTAATGTAGGCAAATCAAGCTTATTTAATCGTATTTTAAATAAAAGATTAGCGATTGTTTATGAAGAGGCCGGGACGACTAAAGATCGTATTTATGCTGAAGCTACATGGTTAAATCAAAAATTTTTTATTATTGATACTGGAGGAATTGTTTTTGATAATGTTCCTTTAATTCAACAAATTAAACATCAAGCCGAATTAGCTATTTCTGAATCTAATTTAATTATTTGGGTTACTGATGGTCAAACTACTACATTAACTAAAGAAGAATTAGAAATAACCAAAATGTTATATAGTAGTCATAAAAAAGTTATTATAGCTGTTAATAAAATAGATAATTTAAATTTATATGAAAATGTTTATGAATTTTATTCTTTGGGATTTAGTGATATCATAGGAATTAGTACACAACATGGAATTGGTATCGGTAAATTATTAGATAAAGTTGTGTCTTATTTGCCACGTAATAAAAAAATAGAAAATGATGAAACAGAAGATTTAAGATTTTGTTTAGTAGGTCGTACTAATGTTGGAAAATCTACTTTAACTAATGCCTTGTTGTCGCAGGAAAGAATGATTGTATCTGAATTACCAGGGACTACAACTGATGCCGTTGACACTATATTTGAAAAAAATAATCAAAGATATCATATAATAGATACCGCTGGTATGCGAAGAAAAAAAAAATTTTATGAAAAACATGAAAAGTATAGTTTTTTAAGAGCTTTGGATGCTATTCAAAGAAGCGATATTGTTTGTTTTTTGTTAGATATAAGTTATAATATTACCGAGCAAGATAGAAATATCGCTGCTATTATTTTTAATTATTCAAAACCTTGTATTATTGTTTTGAATAAATGGGATTTATTAGAACCTTCTGACAAAGACATAAAAAAATTCGAATTAATGGTTAAAACAGAATTTAAATTTTTTAATCATGTTCCAATAGTGTTTTTATCTGCGAAAAATATAAAAAGAATTCATACTTTGTTTCAAGCTTTAGACAAAGTTTTTAATAATTATAAACAAACTTTTTCTTCTCATTTATTAAATGATATTTTACACGAAGCTACTCAAATTAATCCTCCATCTTTTTTTAATCAAGGTAAAGCCAAATTTTATTATTTAAAACAAACAGCTACGAAATGTCCAGAATTTGTTTGTTTAGTTAATGATCCTAAATTTATTCATTTTTCTTACGAAAGATATTTAAAAAATCAATTAAGATTAAATTTAGAATTGAGCGGAATTCCTTTGAAAATAATTTTTAAAAAGAAAGAAGTTTTTTTGTAATGGAAAAAATTACTATTATTGGTGGCGGAGCTTGGGGAGCGACTTTAGCTCAAGTTTTAGATGATAATTCGAATAAAGTATTAATTTATGACAATAACATTGAATATATTAAAAAAATAAACGAACAAAAACATCCTTTTTTTGATGTTCGTTTATCTGATCAAATTAAAGCAACTAATGATTTAGAAAAAGCGCTTTTCCATTCTGATTATATTTTTTTATCTGTTCCTGCTCAAAATATGAGAAATTTATTCAAAAAAATTAATAATATTTTAATTTCAAGTAAAAATTTTATCAATGTTTCTAAAGGTATCGAATTTCAAAGTAATAAAATTATTTCTCAGATTATTACAGAAGAAATATCTGCTGATAAAATTAAAAATTATGTTTTTCTTGCTGGCCCTTCTCACGCTGAAGAAGTTATTTTGAGAAAAATTACTTTTTTAACAGCTTCTTCTTTAAATCAAGAATTTGCTTTAAAAATTGCTAAAATATTTTTTAATAAAAATTATTTAAAAGTTTCTGTCTCTAATGATGTAATAGGTTCTGAGATATGCGCTTCTTTTAAGAATGCTTTGGCTTTTGTCAGTGGCATGCTAGATGGCGTTAATTTCGCTTCTAATGCTCGTTCAGCGTTTATTACTTTCGGAATTGCTGAAATGAAAAAGATTTTATTTTTGTTTTCTAAATCGAATTCTATCGAAACTGTTTTGAGTTTGACAGGATTAGGAGATTTGACGGTTACTGTTTTTAATGAAAATTCTCGTAATTATCAAGCCGGCAAAAAAATTCAAATGGGCAAAAATTTAGATCAAATTTTGAATCAAGCTACTCAAGTAATCGAAGGAATTTATAATTTAAAAGTTTTTTATAATTTAGCAATTAAAAATAAAATTTGTTTACCAATTATAGAAAGCGCTTATAAGGTTATTTTTGAACATAAACCCGTTGATTTTATTCTATTAAATATTTTTGAAAAATGTTAAAATAACAAAAATATTTTTTTATTGTAATATTTATGTTGATAATATTTTTTTTTATGTTAAAATTCTAATAGATTTTACAAAATTTTTAAAAATTAATGAAAATTAGAGGAATTAAAATGAATAAGTTACAATTAATTAGCAAGATGTCTAAAAAGTTAAATGTTAAAGCAGAACAAGTAGGAGAATTTTTGTCTTGTTTAAGTGATGTTGTGGTAGAAAGCTTAAAAGAAGAGAGACAAGAAAGTCCTGATTCAAAAGTAATTAAAGTAGTTATTGGTAATTTAGGAGCAGTACATTTAAGACATAGAAAAGAAAAAGTATGTAAAGTTCCAAAAAGCGATAAAGTTGTAACTCTTCCAGCTAGATTTGTTCCAGTATTTAAAATAAGCAAAACATTTAAAGATTTAACTTCGGAAGAAATTTAAAATAAATATTTGAAAATTTTTAGAGTAAATGATTTTTTATAGTTTTTATTTTAAAAAAAATAATTTCTAATTGCGCCTAGAAAACAAATATAATAATAACAAAAATAAAAGGTTTAAAAAATGAGTGATTTAGTAAAATTAATTTGTACAGAATGTGGTAGAGAAAATTATCATACTTATAAAAATAAGAAAAAAACTCCTGGACGTTTAGAATTTAAAAAATATTGTCCTTTTTTACGCAAACATACTGTCCACAGAGAAAAAAAATAAATTTTAATGGAGTTTTAACAAAATGTCTTTTTATCAAAAAAATCGTTCTTTATTGTTATCTAAAATGAAAAAAGGTAGTATCTCTTTATTCTTTTCGAATTTAAATGATTTTTCTCTTGATTTAAATTTTGCCTTAAACAAAAATTTTCATTATTTGACAGGTATAGAAGAAGATAATTCTGTTTTATTAATTATTAAGGATTGTTATGGTAATGAAGAATCTTTTTTATTTTTAAAATATCATGATGTATTAAAACAAAAATGGGATGGAGAAAGTTTGAGTTTTGAAAAAGCATCAAATGCAAGTTGTATTCCATTAATGAATATTTTAAATATTGATGTTTTAAATTCTTTTTTAACTCGTTTATTGAATACTGCTCAAAATTCTAAATATGGCCTTATTGAAAATTTTTATTTAGATTTATCAAATACTGATTTAAATAACAAATTTAATTTGTCTTTATTGAGAGCCGAATGGATTCAAAAAAATTATCCTTATATAAATATTTATGATTCTTGTAATTTTTTAATAAATATGAGAGTTATTAAAAACGAAACAGAGATTGATTTGATAAAAAAAGCAATTGCTTTTAATGATAAAGCTTTAAGAGCAATTGCTAAAGTTTTAAAACCTGGTATGTATGAATATCAAATATCAGCATTTTATCATTATTTTTTAGCTAATCATGATTTACATCCTTCTTTTAATACTATTATAGCTTCTGGAAAGAATGCTATTATTTTGCATTATAATAAACAAAAAGATCTAATTAAACAAAATGATTTAGTATTGCTAGATTTAGGTGTAAAATATAATAATTATGCTTCTGATATTTCTTTTTGTTTCCCTGCTAGTGGAAAATTTACATCTCAACAAAAAATTATTTATGATATAGTTTTAGAAGTTAATAGAAAAATTATTGAATGGATTAGACCAGGATATACTTTTCAAGAAATGAATCAATTTGGAAAAGATATTTTAAAAACAAGATTGCAAAAAAACGGCTTTATGAAAGTAGACGAGAATATAGAAAAATATTGTTATCATGGATTAGGTCATTATTTAGGTTTAGATGTTCATGATGTGGGAAATGTTTACGAACCTATCAAAGAAAACAGTGTTATTACTGTAGAACCCGGTTTATATTTTGAAGAATTGAATTTAGGTATTAGAATTGAAGATAACATTTTAATCAAAAAAGATGGTAATATTAATTTAACTAAAAATATTCCTAGAAAAACAGAAGATATCGAACTTTTAATGATTCAAGAATAAATATTTTTATTAAATTTTAAATTTTTTATTTTGATACATTGGGGCCCTGTAGCCAAGTGGTAAGGCATGGCTCTGCAAAAGCTTGATCGACGGTTCAAATCCGCCCAGGGCCTCCAAAATTAATCTTTAATTTATAAATAATTTATATAATAAAATAAAAAGCATTTTTGAAAAATCGAATATATTTTGATTTTTCAAAAATGCTTTTTTAAATGGAAATATTTTTAAATATGAAATTAATAAAATGATAAATATTAAAAAAAATTAACTAATATTTTTATTATTAATTTTTTTAAGAATATTTTTGGAACCAAAATTAAATCTGTTTTCTGTTCCTTTGATTAAATTTTGTATATTACTAGAATGTTTTACAAAAATTAAAATAGTTATAATGAGAAATCCTAAAAGTGTCCAAAAATCAATGTTAATCTTGTTTCTATTTATTAAATACGAAATCCATAAAAAAACATTAACTAATGAAGTCGATAATAAAGAAGCTAAAGAAGCATAACCCGAAATTCTTATAAATAAAATAAAAAATACGATTCCTAAGATTCCAATAAGAGGGTCTATAACTGTAACAACGCCTACAGAAGTTGCTATCGCTTTGCCTCCTTTAAATTTGTTAAAAACAGAAAACATATGTCCTAAAATGGTTGCTATCGCGCATAATAATCGATAATCTGGCTTAATTATAATAACCAAAAAACCTTTTAAAAAATCTAATAAAAAAACAACAAAACCATATTTCAATCCTAAAATTCTAGTTGCATTAGAAGAACCTATATTTTTAGAACCTAATAAACGTAAATCTTTATTTTTAAAAATTTTACTTATTATTAAACCCATCGGAATAGATCCTATTAAATAATAAATAAAACAATTTGAAACAATTTTTATAAAATCATTATATTGCATTTGTTTTACCTTTTTATATAAATTTTAAAGAAAAAAGTTTTTTCATAGAAATTTATTACATATACTATATTTTATTATATTTTATAAAATTATGCGTTTATAATATTTTTTTATTCATCATTAAAATAACACTAAATAAATGAAAATGATTTTAATTATTAATTCAAAAAAATTTAACAGTTGCTGAATCTATTTATTGATCCTTTGTATGATCTTTTTTGCAATCAGCAAAGTAAAAAAAGACGGAAAAATTAAAGATTTTTAATTTAACTTAATTCGTGTTTATACATAACAACCAAACTTAATTATTAAAATTAAGTTTGGTTTTTTATTAACAGCACATAAAAATTGTTTTTTGTTTTTTTAATATAAAATTTAAAAAATAATAAATTTTATATTATATTATTTTTTGATTATTATGGAATATTATTTTTATTTTTAAAAAAATAAATGGAGTAAAAAATATGTCAGAACAATTTCAAAAAGCAAATTTATTTTCTAATGATAATGATAAACTTTTAAATAAGATAGATGAAATTACAGAACAATTTCAAAAAGCAAATTTATTTTCTAATAATGATAATAAATCTTTAGATAATAAACCTTTAGATAATATATATGAAATTATAAAACATTTTAAAAAAAATATTATAGAACACTTTCAAAAAGCAAATTTATTTTCTAATAATGATAATAAATCTTTAGATAATAAACCTTTAGATAATATATATGAAATTATAAAACATTTTAAAAAAAATATTATAGAACACTTTCAAAAATCAAATTTATTTTCTAATAATGATAATAAATCTTTAGATAATAAACCTTTAGATAATATATATGAAATTATAAAACATTTTAAAAAAAATATTATAGAACACTTTCAAAAAGCAAATTTATTTTCTAATGACGATAATAAACCTTTAAATAAGATAGATGAAATTATAGAACATTTGGAAAAAAATATTATAGAATATTTGGAAAAAAATAAAGAATATAGTTATTGGTATTTTAAGTCTGAAATTAATCTCGAAAACAACAACTTACCTAATAAATTAAAAACAATTTATGAAAAGCACGAAAAAAAAACGGAAAAAGAATGAAGAAGAACGAGCAAAGGACGAAGAAGAACGGCAAAAGGATGAAGAAGAATGGGAAAAAATAAATTATAAAATCATTGGTATTAAATTTGATATTAATGAAAATAAAAAATTATGTATTCGATGGATATCAAACAAACATCAATATCAATATCCTGATTGTGCATATTTAATGGAAGACGCAGTTGAAGATAATATATTTCAAAAATTAGATTTATTCAACGAACAAAGAAATATATTAATATTTATGATTAAAAATATCAAAAATATGTTCAAAGTCAAAACATCTTCAAATAATTATTTTAATATTTTATTAAATATAGTTATTATTCCGGATATTTTCATTCAAAATAAAAAAAATCATGGTGTCCAATATGAAGTTGTTTTTAAAAACATTGTTGCAAATAATGAATCAAAAGCTTTTTGGTCTGCCAAAGCAAAAGATTTTTATCAATTAAGATGCGATGTCGTTCATATAAATAACGAACTTTCTAATTATAAAATAATTAATGATGAATATATAAATAATAATAATAAAACTTTTTATATAGAAAAAATGAAGCAATATGATACCAAAAATGAATTAAAAAAATATTCATTAAATGATTTTTTAAAAGAATACATAGAATTTAAAAACAATTCGGAATACAAAAGAGATTTAAAAGAGCAAATCAAAGAATGTTCGCCAAATGATGTTTCAAAAAAATTTGTTTTAAAACAATGCATAAATTTAACTAGAACAAATTTAAAAGAAAAAATAAAAAAATACGATTTTTCTATAATTAAAAAAATTTTAGAAATTGTTTTAGATACCAGCAATGAAGATATTTTAGATTTTGTATATAATGAAAAAATAATGTTAATTATAGAAATATTTACAAATTATATAAAAACATATCTGAAAATTATGATAATGATGAAATAAATTTCATATATTTGTTTAAAGAAAAAAAATATTTTGATTACAAAAATTTAGAACAAATAAAAGAATTAAACAAACAAGATGTAAAAAATAAAATTGAAAAATTATTTAATGATGATGGAATAGATTTTATATCTGGGTCCGAAGAAATAAATTATTCGAATTGCAAAAATTCAGAAAAAATAAAAGAATTACAAAAACAAGATGTAAAAATTCAAAAAGATATTGAAGAAATTCAAAAAGATATTGAAAAACCACATAAAGAATTATGGAAATATTTATATAATAAATATCCAGAAATTAATTTTAAAATTCAACAAATTTATAAAAATAAAGATATAAAAGAATTATCGTATTCTAATAAAAAAATTTCTAATGAAGCAGTTAAAAAACATATAGCAGAAAAAATTATAGAAATTTTTTTCGAATGTTCGAATAAAAAAGAATCTAATAAAAAAGAAAATACAAATTCATACCTTCTAAGAAGGTTATATTTATGTTGTATAGATATATTTAACGATATAGATGAAACAAAAGATGAAAATGAACAAAAGGAAACAATTGAAAAAAAATAGAGGAATTAATAGAGGAATTAAAACCAGATGTTAAATACGAAATTGAGAACGACAAAATAATAGAAAAAAAAGATAAAGAAACATCATCGCAATTAAAAGAAATATTAGATTTTTTAGAAAACATAAAAACAACATATAATGAAATATACAAAAAACATTATAAAGATAAAATAATACTAGAAACAATAGATTCCAAAAATAAAAGAATAGAAATAATAAAAGATTATTCGGATGATCAAATCAATAAATTAAATTTATTAGATGAAATTGATAAAAAAATAGAAAACATATATAAAAAGGAAATGATAAACTTGCGAGAATTATTGATTAATAGAATCAAAGGAATTTCGGACAAATGTATCATGGAAACAAAAATTAACGAAACAATTAACGAAATAAGACAAAAACCAAACAATAACAAATTTTTAAATCTTTTTATGATAAATAAAAAAATAAAAAAAAACATAAATAAAATAATTAAAGAAACTCTTACAAATTACGTAGGAGCAATGATAAAACAAATAAATTCTCATGTAACTAAATTATTTGATAATTTTTCAAAAACACAAACAAAAATTTTGTTATCTAAAGGTGAAACAGATGATAATACAGCAACTCAACAAACCATAATTAAAAATATAAAACAAATTTCGGAAGAATATGACAAAATAGAAAAGTTTTTAAATATATTTAATGATTTTATGACGCCCATCGAAGAAACATTGATAAATATAAAAGAAATATTTGATTTATTTAATAAGTGTTTATTAATATTTTTGGAATCAGACGAAAAATATCAAGAATATAAAGATAAAATATTAAAATATAAATTTAAAATTTAAAGAACTTTTTTATTAAATAATTTTTTCGAAAATATTTAATCATTTTGTTTAAAATTAATTATCTTAATTTAACAAAAAATATATTTATTTAAAAAAATCAAAAATAATCTTTAAAAAGAAAAATAGAAATAACTTTTTAAATTCGTAACAAACAACAAAAAATTATTAATCAAAAAAACAATGTTATAAAGATTATTGATTATAAATCTTATTTTAATGTTTATTTTAATTTTTATTATTGAATTAATTTTAATTACAAATCAATAAATAAATAATAACAAACGAACAGAATTAATCCTATTTTTTTTCTTTTTATTGTTATATTACTTTTTACAAGTTAAATTATATAATGTTTACGTAAACAAAAAATTCTCAGATACAGAAGATGAATTAGTTAAAAATCTAGTCAAAATATCAAAAGAAGAAATATCTCATAATCTCGAAATACAATAAATTCAAAAAAATTTTTCAAAAAGATAAGTTATTAAGTGTAACAATGTTTATTATAGACCCTTTAATTTTGTTTTTTGGTTTTTTTATTTATTTTCATATCTCTCATTTTATATTAATGATCAAATAAGAACAATTATCTAGTAAAGGAAACGAAAAGCAAGAATACACAATAATATTCAAATATATAATTAATTTAAAAAATACCTAATTTATTTTGGGTATTTTTTAAATTTTATAACCTTATTTTATGGTTTTTTAAAATAATGTTTTTTAATAATCTCTAGCTTAAAAAACGATATAACCAAATTTAAGTTTGGTTGTTAGGATTAATTTGGATTATTTCGTTGTTTTTAGGGCTAAGGTATTTGTAAAAATAAATAATTTAATAAAATATTTTTTTTGATTGTATTATTAAAATTAAAATAAAATTTTTTTAATTTACTTATGAAAGCGCAAATTAAAGATAAATATATTTTTTTATGTTAAAATAAATTGTAATTGTATAAATAATTTATTTTATAAATAAATATATTTTTATTTTTAAATGCTTAATCTAAATTTAAATAGGTATATAAGAAATAATATGAAAACAAAAAGATTTAAAAAAAACGATATAACTAAAAGATTTAAAACAAATGATAATTTTTTAATTATGTGTTATGCTTTTGTTTTAGCATTAATTTGTTTAATTACTTTTATTGTTCGTTTTTATAAATGTTATCAAAATGATGAAAAAGACAGATTTTCATTTTGTTTCCGTTTGATACATCATTTTACTTCTCAAAGTAATATTTTGATTTTGATAGTGATGTTGTTGTTTTTCACCTCAATTCGTTGTAAAAAAATTTTTTCTATTTTAATGTTCGTTGCTGTAATTGATATTTTATTGACTTGCACTGTTACTCATTTTATTGACCGACCAGAAGAAAAAGATGATTTAATAAGTAAACCTTTCCAGATTAAACATTTTCAACATACTTTTATTCCTTTTTTGTATATTCTTTTTTATTTTTTTAAAATTAATCATGGTTTAAGTCTGAAAAAAACTTATTTGGGTTTAATTCATCCTTTATGTTATTTTTTCTTTTTTTTGTTTGCGAATTTTTTATGGAAGTCAGAATATTATCCTTATGGTATGATTAATCCTAAGCGAAAAGGAATTTTAGGAGATATTTTAGGATCGCATAGAAAAGAACAAGGTTATTCTTATCTCTTTTTAAATATTTTTTTATTAGCTATTGTTTTTTATTTTTTATCTTATTGTATTCTTCGTTTGAAAAAGAAAATAAATTCTCCAAAATAATTTTGATTTTTTGAAAAATTAAAATTATTTTTTGGTTTGTTAAAAAAAAGATTTATTATTAATTTTTTATTGATTAAAACAATATTTATTTTATTTCTAAAAAGGTTATTAAAAATAGTTATATAAAGTTCTTTATATAATTCTTTTTAATATAATAGTTATATAATTCTTTTTAATATAATAGTTATATAATTCTTTTTAATATAATAGTTATATAATATTTAATTATCATAAATTAATATTAATATTATAAAATATTAATGTGTGTATTAATAATTTAAATTTTATAAAAAAAGGATATAAAAATATGGCAAATATTAAACAACAAAAAAAACGTGTTAAAACTGATGCGAAACGCAGATTAAAAAGAAAATCTTATAAATCAAAAATGAGAACTTTAGATAATAATTTTAATAAATTCATTGCTTCTGCGGATAAAGAACAAGCTATTATTTTTTTTAATAAGATGAATGGAGCTTTAGACAAAGGTGTATCTAAAGGAATTTATCATAAAAATTTTGTATCTAGAAATAAATCTAAAATATCTAAATTATTAAATAGTATTTTAAAATAAAGATAATTTTTTTCTTTTTTTAATAATTTTAATTAAAAAAAGAAAATAATTATCATAATAAAAAGGATTTTTTATGTTAGATTTGAAATTTGTTCTTAGTAATATGGATTTAGTTTTAGATAAAATGAAAAAAAGACAAACAGATTCATTTTTTTTAAAGCAACTTATTCATTTAGATAAAGATAGAAAAAAATTAATTAATGAAATAGAAAAAATAAGATTTCAAAAAAACAATTTATCAAAAGAAATTTCAGAATCGAAATTAAAAGATAATTTGGATGAACATTTTTTTCAAAAAGAACAAATTTTTAAAAAAAATTTAAAAGAATTTGAACAAAAATTTCAAGAAGTAGAAAAGCAAATTTTAGATATTTTATCAAATATTCCTAATTTGCCTCATGATTCTGTCCCTTTTGGAACTACGTCAGAAGATAATATTGAGATATTACGTTTTTCTGAACCTAAAGAAATGTCTTTTTCTATAAAAGATCATTTAGAGTTAGGAAAGAAACTAGATATTTTAGACTTTGAAAAAGCTGTTAAAATTACAGGAAGTAAATTTGTTGTTTTAAAAGGAATTGGCGCTAAATTAGAAAGAGCATTAATTAACTTTATGATTGATACTCATGTATCAAAAGGATATAAAGAAATTTTTCCTCCTTTTATTGTGAACGAAAAATCTATGTTTTCTTCAGGACAACTTCCAAAATTTAAACAAGAAATTTTTCAATTAAAATTAGATAAACAAAATTGGTATTTAAATCCTACAGGTGAAGTTCCTATGATTAATTTACATCGAGATGATGTTTTAGATGTAAATCAATTACCTTTAAAATATGTTTGTTATACTACTTGTTTTAGGCAAGAAGCTGGAGCAGCTGGAAAAAACACAAGAGGCATTTTAAGACAAAAACAATTTAATAAAGTAGAATTAGTCCAATTGGTAGAACCTGATAATTCTTATGCAGTTTTAGAACAAATGTTGAAAGATTCTGAATATATTTTACAACAATTGAATTTGCCATATAGAGTGGTTGTTTTATCTACTGGTGATTTAGGTTTTAGTATGAGCAAAACTTATGATATTGAAGTATGGTTACCTGGACAGCAAAAATATTGTGAAATAGCTTCTATAAGCAATGCGGAAGATTTTCAATCTAGAAGAGCAAATATTAAATTTATTCGAGATAAAAAAACAAAAAGACAATATTTACATACTTTGAACGGTTCTGCTTTAGCTATAGGTAGAACAATGATGGCGATTATGGAAAATTATCAAAATGAAAACGGAAATATTGTTATACCTGAAGTTTTACGTAGTTATATAGGTATAGATTTGATTAAATAAAAATCAATTTATCAATTTATTTTATAATTATTAACTTGTATTTATAAGGACAAAAAAAGTATGAATATGAAAAAATATTTATCAAAAGCTGTTTGGGGCTTAATTGGAATTATTTTAATAATAGGTGTTGTATGTTCTTTATACAATGTTACTTGGAAAAACCAAAATAAAGATATAAGTTCTTTTCAATATTCGAATTTCGATGATATAAAAGAAATACAACCTTATTTAATTAGTCCTTTTAATCCTATTTACAATATACATATTAAATATAAAAATAGTTCGAAATCAACAGACATTTACGAATTTGTGTCAAATGACCAATATGAAAAATTTATAACAGATGCAAAGGAAAAATTACAAGACAAATTCCAATACAAATTCAAAGGACCTATTGAATATCAAGAGTTTCGAGGATTCGGACCTTTGTTAAGCGCATTGCGTATATGTTTTGCTGTTTATATTGTGTATTTTTTATTAAAATATTTAACTGGTGCTACAGGCCAATTAGTTGAACATTTTTCCGATAGAGATAAAATTAAAACACAAAAAAATAAAAGTTCATTTAAACAACCTACATTAACTTTTAAAGATGTCGCAGGCGCCGAAGAAGAAAAAGAAGAATTAGCCGAATTAGTAGATTTTTTAAAAAATCCTAAAAAATATTATTTGATGGGCGCTAGAATTCCTAAAGGAGTTTTATTATCTGGACCTCCTGGAACTGGTAAAACATTATTAGCGAAAGCTCTTGCCGGAGAAGCTAAAGTACCTTTTTTTGCTGTTTCGGGTTCAGAATTTGTCGAAATGTTTGTAGGATTAGGAGCTGCACGTATTAGAAGTTTATTTAAATCAGCTCAAGAACATGCTCCTTGTATTATTTTTATAGATGAAATCGAAACACTTGCTCGCAAAAGAGGAATGAATTCTTATGGCGGTAATAGTGAACAAGAACAAACTTTAAATCAATTATTAATTGAATTAGATGGATATAATCAAAATCAAGGAGTTATTGTTGTAGCTGCTACAAATCAACCTGATTTTTTAGATCCTGCTTTATTGAGACCAGGAAGGTTAGAACGTCGTTTTATTGTTAATTTACCAAGCGTTAAAGATAGAGAAGCTATTTTAAAATTACATTCTTTAAATAAAAAAATTTCTCCTGATGTTAATTTAGAAGAAGTAGCTAGAGTTACCTCTGGTTTTAGTGGAGCCCAATTAGAAGGTATTTTAAACGAAGCAGCTTTATTAACTACTAGAAATAATGCTGATGTTATCGATAAAAAAACTATCAGTGAAGCTATAGATCGTATTTTAATGGGCCCAGCTAAAAAAAGCGTTAAATATTCTGAAAAAGAAAAGAAAATGATTTCTTATCATGAAGCAGGACATGCTATTATTGGTTTAAAATTAAAAGATTCCCGAAAAGTAGAAAAAGTAACTATTATTCCGCGTGGTAATTCGGGTGGTTATAATTTATTTTCTAGCGAAGAGGATAGCTTTTTTTCATCTAAACAACAATTATTAGCAGAAATTACTTCTTTTTTAGGTGGGCGCGCAGCAGAGGAATTATTTTTAGATGATGTTTCTAATGGAGCTTATCAAGATTTTAAAATGGCAACTAATATTGCTAAAAAAATGGTTACTATATTCGGAATGAGTGATTTAGGTTTAGTTCAATTTGAAGAAGGTAATAATTTTCATAAAAACTTTTCAGATCCTAAAGCTTTAGAAATCGATCAAACTATACAAAAAATTATATTTAATTGTTATGAGAAAGCTAAAAAAATAATTTCCGAAAATAAAGAATTATTTATTAAGATTACAGAATATTTATTAGCGATCGAAACTCTTAATAAAAAAGATATTCAAGAAATAGCAGAAACGAATAAATTGAGCTGGTTTGATAAACAAAAAGAACAAGACAGACAAGCAGAAGAACAAAAACAAAAAGACATCGAAAGACAATCAGAAGAAGAGAAACAAGAAGAAAAAGTTTATGAAATTAATGATTCTGATCCAAAAAAATTTTCAGATACAAAAGACGATATTAATTCATTAAATTGAAAATTATTGAATTAAAAAAATAAATAAATAATTTAATAAATTTAAAAAAATATAAAATATATTTCTTTTAAATTAGATATTGAGATAGTTTTATAATAAAAAATGTATTTATGTTTTTTGACATGGTACATTTTTTCTTTATTTTAGTAAAATTGAATTTCTTTTGGAATTTTGTGGTGAATTATGAGATTATTAATCGTTCAAGATAAAGAAAAAAATATACGTTTAGATCTTTTTTTGACACAAAAATTAAATATTAGCAGAAAATATTGTGGTTCTTTAATTGATTCTGGTCAGATTATTGTTAATGATAAAATATCTAAAAAAAGTTATTTATTAAAAACAAATGATACAATAAAAGTTCCTAATATTGAAAAAAATTTTTCTTCTAATATTTTTGAACCTATTAATTTAAAATTAAAAATAATCTATGAGGATCAGTATTTAGTTGTTATTGATAAACCTCAAAATTTAATAGTCCACCCTTCTCTTAGTTATTCTGGAGTTACTTTAATTAATGGATTATATTATCAAATTAAAGATTTTCAATTTTCAGAAGGAAACAGACCTGGAATTATTCATCGTCTTGATAAAGATACTACAGGTTTAATAGTTGTAGGAAAAACAGAAGAAGCTGTGATTAGAATGCAAAAATTAATTAAAAAGAGAGAAATAAAAAGAATTTATTGGGCTTTGATTTATGGTTTTTTAGGTTATGATTGTGGTACCTGTGATATTCCTATAAGAAGAAGTATTCATAATCGTTTAAAAATGGAAGTTTCTTTACAAGGAAAACCTTCTATTACTCATTTTCGAATTTTAAAGAAGTTTGAAAAATTTTCTTTATTAGAATTAAAATTAGAAACAGGTAGGATGCATCAAATTAGAGTTCATTTATCTTATCTAAAACATCCTATTGTCGGTGATTGTTTATATGGTCCAAAAAAACAAACGTTACAACAACAGTTATTACATGCCAAAAAATTAGAATTTACTCATCCTTTCACTGGTGAAAAATTAAAATTCGAAACCTCTTTACCTTTACAGTTTCAAGAATTTTTGAATAAAATAGAATCAAATTAAATAAATTATAAAATAATAAATAATCAAGGGTAGTTTTTATGTATTTAAAAAAAATTAAAACAAAAATAGAAAAAATTTTAAATGATAAATATGTTTGCTCTATATTTTTACAAAATAATTTGAATGAAGATAAATTTGATTTTTTTATACCCTTGTTTAGTTATGTTAAAATTTTAAAAAAAAATTTATTAGAAATTTTTGAAGTTTTTAAAAAAGATTTAATAGAGTTGGAACAAATAGAAAATGTTTTTTTTCAAAATGGTTTTTTAAATATTAAATTAAATAGAAAAAAAATCACTCAAAACATTTTATTGAATATTTTAAATAGCGATGAGAGTTATTGTCAAAAAGAATTTAATAATCAAATAGTAGTTTTAGATTATTCTTCTCCGAATATAGCTAAAAACTTCTCTATTGGACATTTACGTTCTACAGTTATCGGTAATGCTTTAAAAAAAGTTTATCAAAAGTTAGGTTTTAAAACTGTTAGCATTAACCATTTAGGCGATTGGGGCACTCAATTTGGAAAATTAATTGTAGCTTATCAAAAATGGGCCAAAAAAGAAAATATGTTAAAAGACCCTATTAATGAATTACAAAGGGTTTATATTTTATTTCATCAAGAAGAGATTAAAAATCCACAATTAGATGAACAAGCAAGACAAATTTTTTATCTTTTGGAAAATAAAGATAAAGAAATAAATGAATTATGGAAATATTTTAAAGAAATTTCTTTAAACGAATTTCATCAAATTTATGATTTATTAGGTGTTTCGTTTGATTATTATATTGGTGAATCTTTTTTTCATGATAAAGCGATTCAATTATTAGAAGAACTAAAGAATAAAAAAATACTTGTATTAGATGATGAAGCTTATGTTATTCCTTTAGAAAATGATTTATCACCAGCTTTAATACAGAAAAAAAACGGAAGTACTCTTTATTTAACAAGAGATATAGCATGTGTTTTATATCGTTATCAAAAATTTAATTTTTCTAAATGTTTATATGTAGTAGGTAATGAACAAAAATTACATTATCAACAATTAAAATTAGTAATTAATAAGATTGGTTACGAAAATTTACAATTAGAACATGTTAATTTTGGTTTAATTTTATTTCAAAATATGAAAATATCTACAAGAGAAAATAATAATTTTAGATTAAAAGATATAATTTATAAAGCAGAAATAGAAGTTAAAAATATAATAAAAGATAGAAATTTTTTTCCAGAAAAGATAAACGAAATATCTCGTCAAATATCTATTGGAGCTATTATTTTTAATGATTTAAAAAACGATCGTCATTTAGATATAGAATTCGATTTAGAAAAAATGTTAAAATTTGAAGGTAATACAGGTCCTTATTTACAATATACGGTAGTTAGACTAAATTCTATTATTCAAAAACAAGATTTTAATATTAATGAATTAACAAAAAATGATTTAAATCCTTATTATGAAAAATTTCATTATTATGTTTTGATTAGATTAATGGATCAATTTGATTCTGTATTAGAAAAAGTTCAAGAGTCTAATATGCCAAGTATTTTAGCTAGATATCTTTTTCAATTAGCTAAAAATGCTAATAAATTTTATGAAAAAGAAAAAATTTTAAATAATAATGATTTAAAATTACAATATGCTAATATTTTATTGATTAAAAGTCTTTTAATTATTTTAAAAGAAGGATTAAAAATTTTAGGAGTGCCTATTTTAGAAAAAATGTAGAAAATTTAGTTAATTTTTTTATTTTTAAAAAAATATTTTATTTATTTTTTTCTTTTTTTATATTTTTTATTATTAAAAAATAATTTTAAAAGACATATTAATTATTTTTTAATAAAAATAAATTTGTCTAAAATATTTTTTTATTTTATATTATAATTAGAATTATTTTTATTATTTTAATAAATTTTGAAATTACGCAAAAGAAAGGTTTTTTATGAATAGTTTTGATTTAGAACAAAATTCTAGCGATTGGTTTGAACATAGAAAAAAATATATTAACGCTTCAGAAGTAGCAACAATTATGGGTTTAAATCCTTTCGAAAACAAACAAAATCTTTTTAAAAGAAAACTTTTTGATGAGAAAATAGAAGATAATGATTTTATGCGTCATGGCAGAGCTTTAGAACCGCAAGCTAGAAATTTTTTTAATGACGTGAATAAAACAGAATTTAAACCTTTAGTTTGTGTTAAAGAATTTTTTTCAGCATCTTTAGATGGTTGGAATAGCGAAACAAAAAGTTTATTAGAAATTAAATGTCCCATATCTTTTAATTCTAAAACTTGGCAAAATTTTTTTCTTAAAGATCAAATTCCTATGTATTATTATGCACAAGTACAAGCACAGATGTATTGTTCTTCTTCTGAAAAAGCTTTTTTTTTGGTATTCCAAAGTTATCAAAATGCCAAAGTGCAAGAGATCAAAAGAGATCCGATATTTATTGAAAAAATGTACGAAGAATGTCTTATTTTTTATAAACTTTTTAAAGAAGCACAACAAATTTTGAATCAATTAAAAAATAATAAAAAGAAACTTTGATTTTTTTTTTTTTTTAATTATTTATATAATTAAAAATTTTTGTTTTTATCATGAGATATATTTTTTGTTAAATAAATTAAAAAATGTTAATTATATCAATTAAACATATAAAAATATATAAAAAATATTATATAATTATATATAATTAATTTTTTATATAGTTTTATGTTTAATTTTTTATTTTGTTTAATTTATTTAAATAAGTAATAATTTATTTATATTATATAGGAGTTTAAATGATTTTTGATAAGATTAAGAAGCTTATTTGTGAAAAAAAATCTATAAAAGAAGATACAATTTTTTTAGAAACTAGATTGAAAGAAGATTTAGCTTTAGATTCTTTCGATGCTGTCGAATTAGTAATTGAATTAGAAAAAATTTTTGATCTTAAAATTAGTGACGAAGTTATGCAACAATTTAAAATTGTAAAAGATATCGTTAGTTATGTCGAAAGTAATTTATCATAATTTAATTATTTTATTTATTTAAATAAATATCAAAATAAAGGTTTTATTATGTTAATTTATGATTTTCGTAAAATAGAATTAAAATGGCAGTTGAATTGGGAAAAAAAACAAACTTTTAAAACAAGTTATGATTTTAGTAAGAAAAAATTTTATTGTTTAGATATGTTTCCTTATCCTTCTTCTTCTGGATTACATATTGGGCATATCGAAGGTTATACTGCCAGCGATATTATTAATAGATTTAAAAGAATGCAAGGATATAATGTTTTTCATCCTTTTGGTTGGGATTCTTTTGGATTACCTGCTGAACAGTATGCTTTAAAAACAGGAAAAAATCCTAAATATTTTACTTATGAGAATATAGAAAATTTTAAAAAACAAATAAAGATGTTAGGTAAAGGAGTTAATTGGGATAAAGAATTATCTACTTCAGATCCTTATTTTTATGGTTGGACTCAATGGTTTTTTAAAAAATTTTATGAACATAAATTAGCTGTTTTACAAGATGTAGAAGTTAACTTTTGTGAAAAATTAGGAACAGTTTTGGCTAATGATGAAATCATTTTTACAGAAAAAGGTATTTTTTCTGAAAGAGGTAATTATCCAGTCGTCAAAAAGAAAAAAAAACAATGGGTTTTAAAAATTACTAATTATCTCGATAGGTTGCTAAAAGATTTAGATTTATTAGATTGGCCTGTTCAATTAAAAGATATTCAAAAAAATTGGATAGGTAAAAAAAAAGGTTTTATTTTTTCCTTTCCTGTTTTATCAGAAAATAATCATTTTTTAAAAGTTTTCACAACTAAACCAAGTACTATTTTTGGAGTAAGCGCTTTAGTTTTGGCGCCAGAAAATCCTTTAGTTGATATTTTAACTAAAAAAGAATTTATGGATTCTGTTAAATTATATTTAGAAGAGACAAAGAAAAAAACAGATTTAAACAGAAATATTAATAAGGAAAAAACAGGTGTTTTTATTGGCAGTTACGTTGTTCATCCTTTTAATAAGAAAAAAATTCCTATTTGGATATCTGATTACGTCCTCCCTTCTTATGCTACAGGAGCTATTATGTCAGTTCCTTTTTGCGATGAAAGAGATTTTTATTTTGCTAAAAAATATAATTTAGAAATAATTCCTATTTTAAAATTTGATGAATCAGAATCTAATGTTAATAATTTTGATCATTATCGTTCGATGTCAGAAAAAGATACATTTATAAATAGTTCTTTTTTAAACGGTCTTAGTGTTGAAGAAGCTAATAATAAAATTATTGAAATATCTGAAAAAGATAATTTAGGTCATGTTCATTATGCTTATCAAATGCGTGATTGGGTTTTTTCTCGTCAAAGATATTGGGGCGAACCTTTCCCAGTTTATTATGACGCAAATAATAATATTTACCTAGAAGAAGATAAAACTTTTCCTTTAGAACTTCCTTCATTAGATAAAATTGAAAATTCGAACGATGAACAATCTCCTTTATCCAAAGTAATTTCATGGTTATATTTTGAAAAAGATGGTAAAAAATATAAAAGAGATTCTAACACTATGCCACAAACGGCTGGTAGTTCTTGGTATTATATAGGATATATCTTAAGAAATACTTTAGGTATACAAGATATTAATACTGATGAGGCTAAAAAAGCTTTAGATTATTTTTTGCCTGTAGATCTTTATATAGGTGGAAAAGAACATGCTGTAGGACATTTATTGTATTCTCGTTTTTGGCATAAATTTTTATATGATTTAGGATTAGTTTCATCTTTAGAACCTTTTCATAAAATAGTTAATCAAGGAATGATTTTAGGCGAAGATAATCTCAAAATGAGCAAGTCCAAAGACAACAGTGTTAATGCTTCTTTAGTTTTAGAGAAATATGGCGCTGATGTCACAAGACTTTATATTATGTTTTTGGGACCTTTAGAAGATAATAAGGTTTGGTCAGAAAGCGGTTTCAAAGGAATTCAGCGTTTTTTAAATAGGATTTATAATATTTTTTCATTGTTTTTGATAGATGATGATTGTTCTATTTTAGAACCAATATTAAATCAAACTATTAAAATAGTAACTGAGAATTATGAGAAATTAAAATTTAATAAAGTTATTAGTCAATTAATGATTTTTATTAATAAAGTTTATAAAGATAAAAAAATAAATTCTAATCAAATTCTAATTTTTTTAAAATTATTGAACCCTATTGCGCCACATTTAACAGAAGAGTTAAATGAAAAATTTTTATCTTCTGCGGAAGAATTAGTTTATTCTCAATGGCCTTCTTATCAAGAAATAGAGATAGAAAATGAAAAAGTTGAGATTGTTATTCAAATAAATGGACAATTTAAATCAAAAATTTTTGTTTTAAAAAACGAAATACAAGATGTTATTTTAAAAAACGCTTTACAAAATTCTAAAATTAATTTTTTACTTCAAGATCGTAAAATTTTGAAAGTTATTTATATTAAAAATAAATTATTAAATTTAGTTATTTAATTTGAAAAATTAGGAAAATTACAATAGGTTTATATATGAAATTACATAGTAAAGGTTTGATGATAGTAATTTCAGGACCATCTGGCGTCGGGAAAGGATCGATTAAAACAGCTTTATTAAATCAAGTTAATAATAATTTTTGTTATTCTGTTTCTTATACTACAAGAAAACCTAGAAAAGGAGAACAAGAAGGAAAAGATTATTTTTTCACAAATAAAGTAGATTTTGAAAAAAAAATTAAAGAAAATTTTTTTTTAGAACATAGTGAATTTGTAAATAATTATTATGGTACTCCTTATAAAGAAACTTTAAAAAAATTAGAAGAAGGTAAAGAAGTTCTTTTAGAAATCGATATTGAAGGCGCTTTGAAAATTCAAAAACATAAAATTAATAAAGATAGTGTTTTCATTTTCATTTCACCCCTCGATAAAGAAGTTTTGAAAGAACGTTTGAGAAAAAGAGATACCGAAACAGAAGAGGAACTCGAAAAAAGAATATTGAGAGCTTCAGAAGAAATGAAATTAGCTTACAAATGTGATTATATTGTTTTTAATGATGAAATTCAAAACTCTGTAAATAACATTATGTCTATTATTACTGCCGAACGTCATAAAATAAAAAATATTATTAATTTTTATTCAAAAGAAATTTTAAAAAAAGGAAATTGACATTTTTATGTTTGAAAATAAAAAAGAAGGTCTAAATTATCCTTCCATTGATGAATTATTAAAAAGAATTGATTCTAAATATAAATTAGCTTATTTGTCTAGTAAAATCGCCCATGTTATAGAAGAACATAAATTAAATGTTGATGATATCGAAGGTAATAAAATATTAAGTAAAGCTTTATCAGAAATTGTGAATGGAAACTTTAATATTACCTTTAATTAAAAAAATATATTTTAATTCAACGAAAATAAATTATTATTTTTTAGAGGTCGTATAAAATGTCATTATTAAAACATATTCCAGTTTTAAATAAAGAAATTATAGAATATTTAAATATAAATCCTAAAGGAATTTATGTAGATGCTACTTTGGGCGGTGGCGGTCATAGTGAATCTATTTTAAATAAACTTAAGGAAGGTTTTTTGTATTCTTTTGATCGCGATCTTTATGCAATTCAAAAATGTCAAAAGAAATTTGAAAATAAAAAACAAATATTTTTGATTCATAATAATTTTTCTTTTTTAAAAGAAGAATTATCAAAAAGAAATATTTCTTCAATTGATGGTATTGTTTTTGATTTAGGTTTGTCTTCTTTTCAAATAGAAGATAACACAAGAGGATTTAGTTATTTACAAAACTCTTTGTTAGATATGAGAATGGATATTAAACAAAAAATAGATGCTTCTTATATTGTTAATAATTACAGTTTTGCAGAATTAAAAAAAATTTTTTTATTTTATGGAGAAGAGTATAAAGCTGGATTAATAGCTCGAGAAATTATCAAAAGAAGACCTTTAACTAAAACTTTAGAATTAGTAGAAATAACAGATAAATTTTACCCTTTATATATGAAAAAAAAGAGAGGTCATAGTGCCAAAAGAATTTTTCAATCATTAAGGATAGAAGTCAATCAAGAATTAAAATTTTTAGAAGAAGCTTTACAACAAAGTCTTGATTTATTAAAACCAAATGGTAGAATTGTTGTTATTAGTTTTCATTCTTTAGAGGATCGTTTAGTTAAAAAATTTTTTAAAAACAATAGTCAATCTAAAATACATCCTAAATTACCTTTTTTAGAAAAAAATATCCCTCTCACTCCTTTAAGTCTTGTTAATAAAAAAATTATTTATCCTAGCGAAGAAGAAATAAAATCTAATCCTAGAAGTTGTTCTGCCAAATTAAGAGTTGCTGTTAAAAATTTTTAAATATGAATTTGTTAATTTTAAAAATATTTTTTCATTAAATAGATTTTTTTGTTATATTTTGTTATATTAAGACACGATATGTTTTTTTACAGCTTTTAATAATGATAAATAATAATTTTTATATTGTAATGATATGTTATTTAATATATAATCTAAATGATTGTCTTTTTTTAATAAGTTTATTTTTTTTGAGTTAAATATTATTTTATATTTTGTAATATTTAATTTTTTGTAATTTATTAAATATTAAAAAATATAAAATTATTTATTATTTATTAAAGAAAACTTTTATTATAAATTATTTTTTTAATTAAAAAAATGTTTACATATTTTTTTATATTTTAATCATAGTTGCCACGAAAGGTGTTATTGAAAAATGGTTAAAGAAAAGGTACAAAATAAAGAAGTTATAAAGATTATTTTAAAATCTTATGATAGTAATGTAACTTATCAAGCGGCCCAAAAAATTACTGATAGTATTACGAAAATAGGCGCTGAAAGAATAAGTTCAATACCATTACCAACAAAAAGAGAAATTTTTACTGTTATTCGTTCTCCATTTGTGAATAAAGATAGTAGAGAACAATTTGGACGTTTCACTCATAAACGTTTAATTCAAATTGTTAATCCTAGTCCTGAAATAATAAATGCTTTAACGCATATCAAATTACCTTCTACTGTCAATATTTTTTTAAAGAAAAATATTTAAAAATATTTTTTAAAATAATTTTTGTTTTTTTAAATTTAAGAAAGAGGATGAAATGGCTAAGGGAATTTTAGGAAAAAAAATAGGAATGACTCAGGTTTTCACTGAAGAAGGATTTTTAATTCCTGTTACTGTAGTTGATGTGTCTAATAATGTTGTTTTACAACAAAAAAATTTGGAAAAAGATGGTTATCAAGCAACACAATTAGGATTTGATTCTAAAAAAGAAAAATTAATGACAAAACCTCTTTTAGGACATTTTAAAAAGAATCAAATCGAACCTAAATATTTTGTTAGAGAAATTTCTTTTGGTTCTAATATAGTTAATGAATTATCAGATTTACCAGAAGGCACTATTTTAGAAAAAAACTTATTTTCTTCTAAAGAAATTATAGATGTTACAGGCATCAACAAAGGAAAAGGTTTTTCAGGTTCTATTAAAAGACATAATCAAAGTCGCGGTCCTGAAAGTCATGGTTCTAGATATCATAGAAGACCGGGTTCTATGGGTCCTATTAAAGGTAATATTACAGGTAAAAAATTACCTGGTCAATTAGGGCATGAACAAGTTACTTTACAAAATTTAACTCTTTATAGTGTTGATTCAGATAAAGGAATATTTTTGATTAAAGGAAGCATTCCAGGCCCTAATAAAAGTTTTGTAATTATCAAATCTGCTGTTAAAAAAAATAAGGAAGTATCATGATGCCTAAATGTAATTTATTTAATCAACAAGGTGAAATTGTATCAGAGATCACTTTATCTGAAAATGTTTTCGGCGCCAAAATTAATCAACAAGTTTTGTATGATGTCGTGAATCAACAAAGAGGAGCGATGCGCCAAGGTACACATTGTACCAAAAATAGAGCAGTTGTTTCAGGAGGAGGAAGAAAACCTTGGGCTCAAAAAGGAACAGGTAATGCACGTCATGGTTCTATTCGTTCTCCTTTATGGAGAGGCGGAGGAGTTGCTTTTGGTCCGAAACCAAGAAAATATTCTTTCAAAGTTAATGCTAAGATTAGAAAAATAGCTATGAACTCAGCTTTATCTTTACAAAAAGAACAAAATAATTTAATGGTAATTGATTTTTTTAATATAGAAAGTCATAAAACAAAATATTTTCAAAAATGTTTAGAACAAATTAAAATTGGTAAAAACAAAGTTTTAATAATAGTTAATGAATTAAATGATAATTTAGTTCGTTCTACTAATAATTTATCTAATGTAACTTTAGAAACTGTTATGCATGTTAGTGTTTATCAAATTTTAAATGCTAAACATCTTATTATAGATAAAAAAGCTATTGATTATTTAGAGGAGACCGCTAGATAATGATTAAATATTATGATGTGATTCATGATCCAATTATTACTGAATCTACTAGTAAAAAAATGGAAATTAATAATGAATATACTTTTAAGGTTAAAAAAGAATCTAATAAAATAGAAATCAGAAAAGCTATAGAACATATTTTTAAAGTAAAAGTTTTTTCTGTTAATGTTATTAATGTATTACCTAAATTTAAAAAAAAAGGTAAATTTCAAGGTTATACTTCTGGTTGTAAAAAAGCAATTGTTAAATTGGTTCCAGGCCAAAGAATAAATGTTTTTAATGAAGAAAAACAAAAATAATTTAGTATAATTTTTAAATTTAAAGAAAGGAAACTTATTATGGCTATTAAAAAATATAAGCCTACTTCTAATGGACATCGTAACATGAGTTTACAAGATTTCAGAGAACTTACAACTTCTACTCCTGAAAAAAGTTTATTAGTTCCTCAAAAGAGTACAGGCGGAAGAAATAACCAAGGTAAAATAACAGTACGACATCGCGGTGGCGGAGTTAAACAAAAATATCGTCTTATTGATTTTAAACGTAATAAAGATAATATACCTGGAAATTTATCTACTATAGAATATGATCCTAATCGTAATTGTAATATTTCTTTAATTAATTATGTTGACGGAGAAAAAAGATATATTTTAACTCCAAAAGATGTTAAAGTAGGAGATAAAATTTTTTCAGGAGAAAAATCTGATATTAGAGTCGGAAACAGTTTACCTTTAAAAAATATTCCTGAAGGTTTTTTAGTTCATAATATCGAATTAAAACCTGGTAAAGGCGGACAATTAGCTCGTAGCGCTGGTACTTCAGCTCAAATTATTAAAAAAGAGGGTAAATATGTTGTTTTAAGTTTATCTTCTGGTCAAACAAGAAAATTTTTATCTGAATGTAGAGCTACAATAGGAACATTAGGAAATGAATTTCATAAATTAATTCGTAATGGTAAAGCTGGAAGAACTCGTTATTTATCTATAAGACCTACTGTTAGAGGTTCAGCGATGAATCCTAATGATCATCCGCATGGTGGTGGTGAAGGTCGCGCTCCTATAGGACGCAAAGCGCCTATGACTCCTTGGGGTAAAAAAGCTCTCGGTGTTAAAACACGTAAGAAAAATAAAAATTCTAATAAGTTAATTTTAAAAAATTCTAAAAAATAGATTTATAGGTGTATAAAATATGACTCGTTCAATTAAAAAAGGACCTTTTTGTGATGAATCTCTTTTACTTAAAGTAATGAAACAAAATAAAAATAAAACTGAAAAACCTATTAAAACTCGTTCTCGTAGAAGCGTGATTTTGCCTATTTTTGTTGGTCATAAAATTGATGTTTACAACGGTAAAGAGTATATTAGTTGTTCTATTACTGAAGATATGGTTAATCATAAATTAGGAGAATTTTCGCGTACTCGTACTTTTCGCGGTCATGCGAAAGGCGATAAAAAAGTTTCAAAAAAATAATTTAAAGAAGGTATTTATATGAAAGTTAAAGCTGTCGCAAGTCAAATACCTATTGCGCCCAGAAAAACACGTTTAGTTGTTGATTTAATACGTGGTAAGCATGTTAAAGAAGCAGAAGCTATTTTAATGTTTACTTCTAAATCAGCCGCTCCTGTTATTTTTAAGTTATTAAAAAGTGCTGTTGCAAATGCTGTTCATAATTTTAATTTTAATAAAGATGATTTATTTGTCGAAGAAATATTTGTTGATGAAGGTTTACGCTTACCTCGTTTGTTTCCGAGAGCTAAAGGTAAAACAGATAAAAGAAAAAAAAGAATGAGTCGTGTAAAAATATTTCTTTCTTCATTTAAAAAAGAAATTCAGGGGATGTAAGTAAATGGGTCAAAAGAGTAATCCTAATGGTTTGAGATTAGGAATAATTAGGACTTGGGAATCTAAATGGTATGATGTTGATAAAAAAGTTCCTTTTTTAGTCGGTGAAGATTTTAAAATTAGAACTTTGATTAAAAATCATTATCCTAAATCAACTATTTCTCAAATAGAAATTAAACGTTTAAAAAAATCAAATGATGAATTTATTGAAATCGATTTATATACTTCAAAAATAGGTATCATTCAAGGTCCAGAAAATAAGAATAAAAATAGTTTAATTAATAAAATAGAAAAATTAATTAATAAAAAAGTTCAAATTAATATTTTCGAAGTAAAAGCAATTAATAAAATTGCTGTTTTAGTTGCTCAAAATATCGCTATGCAATTACAACAAAGAGCTTTTTATAAAGCTGTTTTAAAATCAGCTATTCAAAAAGCTTTAAAAAGCGGCGTTAAAGGCATTAAGATTATTATTACAGGCCGTTTAGGCGGAGCTGAAAAAGCCAGAAGAGATTCTATTTCGATGGGAGTCGTTCCTTTGAATACTTTGAGAGCTGATATTGATTACGCTTTTGAAGAAGCCCATACTACTTATGGTGTTTTAGGCGTTAAAGTAATTATTAATCATGGTGAGGTTTTACCTAATAAAACCATAGCAGATACTAGACAAATATTTTCTTCTCAATATGAAAATAAAAAAAATAATAATAAAAGACATTTTGCTGATAAGAAAAATTTTAAAAAAAGCACGTCTTAATATAATCAAAAGAGGTACATAATATATTATGTTAATGCCAAAAAAGACTAAATATCGTCGTCCTCATCGTATAAGTTACGAAGGCAAATCAAAAGGACAAAATAGAATTATTAATGGTAATTATGGTTTGATTGCAAAAAAAGGAGCATGGATTACTAGTCAACAAATAGAATCTGCTCGTATAGCGATGACACGTCATATGAAAAGAGAAGGAAAAGTTTGGATTAATATTTTCCCTTTTTTATCTTTAACAAGAAAACCTTTAGAAGTTCGAATGGGTTCTGGTAAAGGTAATCCTGAATTATGGGTTGCAGTTGTTAAAAAAGGAAAAGTTCTATTCGAAGTTAGTGATGCTAATAATTTAGATAAAATGGAAATAGAAGCTTTAAGATTAGCTTCACATAAATTACCTATTACTACAAAAATAGTTAAAAGAGGTCAAGAATAATGACGATCAAAGAAATTCGTAAAATGTCTGATGACGAAATGGATAAAAAAATTCTTAATTTAAAAGAAGAATTATTTGATGCTAAATTAAATTTGAATTTAGTTAAATTAAAAGATACATCTCGTATTCGTAAGATAAAAAAAAATATTAGACAAATTAAAACAATTATTCGTGAAAAAGAAATTTCTAAAATTAATAATAAAAATGAAAGTTTATCATCACGTGATCTAAATAAAAGTTTAGTATCAAGCGATTCAAATGAAAGTTCAGCATCAAGTGATCTAAATAAAAATTCAGTATCAAGCGATTTAAATGAAAGTTCATCATCAAGCGATCTAAATACAAATTCAGTATCAAGCGATTCAAATGAATAATTTGTTATTCAAATGAATAATTTGTTAAATAAAATTAAAATATTTTTTGAATTTTAATTTTATTTACATACTTGATAAATAAAAAAATAAATTAATATATTTTTGATTTTTGAAACATTTTTAAAAAAAAGAGAGGAAATTATGCGCGATAATAATAGAAAAGTTTTTTCAGGTGTTGTTGTTTCTGATAAAATGCAAAAAACAGTTGTTGTAGCTGTTAATTATTATAACAAAGATCCGTTATACAAAAAAAGAATTAAAAAAACTAGCAAATTTTATATTCATGACGAACATGAAATTGCTAAACTAGGTGACCTTGTTTCTTTTGTAGAAAGAAGACCTGTATCTAAAACTAAAAAATTTCGTTTATTAAATGTTATTTTGAGCAAAAATAAGGTAAAAGAATAATATGATTCAAATAAATAGCCGTTTAAAAGTAGCTGATAATAGTGGTGCCAAAGAAGTTTTAGTTATTAATATTCCTGGTTCAAGTAAAAGACGTTATGCTCAGATAGGCGATGTTGTTGTGGTCGCTATTAAAAAAAGTATCCCATCTGGTATGGTAAAAGCAGGAGAAAAATCTAAAGCTTTAATTTTACGTACTAAAAAAGGTTTAGCAGGGAAAAATGGTTCTTATATTAAATTTGATGATAACGCAGTAGTTATTATTAAAGATGATATGACTTTAAAAGGGACAAGGATTTTTGGACCTGTAGTTAAAAATCAAAAACTAAAAGATAGTAAATTTTCTAAATTTCTTTCTTTAGCTGAAAAAGTTTTTGTAATATGAGGAAATATGATGTATATTAAAGTAGGAGACACAGTAGCTATTATTTCTGGAAAAGATCGTTTTTTTATTGATGAAAGAGGTAATAAAACTGTTAAAACTGGAAAAGTAATAAAAATTTTTTTTAAAGAACAAAAAGTTTTAGTGGAAGGTGTAAATATAGCTACAAAACATAAAAATCCTTCTAAAGATGAAAAAAAAGGAAATATAGTTAAAGAAGAAATGCCTATTCATATTTCTAATGTAGCTTTAATTGATCCTGAAAAAAACATTCCAACTCGTGTCGGATTTCGTAATGAATCAGGTAAAAAAGTTCGTTATTCAAAAAAAACTGGTGTTTTGTTGGATGTATCCTAATATAAAAAAAGGTAGATAATAAATGAAAAAACAAAATATTGATTTGACCGCAAAAAATTCATTTTTGGCTTTAAAAGAAATTTTTAATTTTAAATCAGTAATGCAAGTTCCTAAGATAGAAAAAATAGTTATTAATATGTGCGCAGGCGAAGCTATTTCTAATGTTAAAATTTTAGACGAATTGTATGAACAGTTAACTTTAATTAGCGGACAGATACCTGTAATTATTAAAGCTAAAAAATCCATTTCTAATTTTAAATTAAGAGAAGGAATGCCTATTAGTTTAAAAGTTACTTTAAGAGGTCATAAAAAAGAATTTTTTTTAAATAAGTTAATTAAAATAGTTTTACCAAGAACTCGAGATTTTAGAGGTATTAGTTCTAAATCTTTCGATGGTAGAGGAAATTACTCATTAGGGTTAAAAGAACAAATTGTTTTTCCTGAAATTGATTTAGACAAAGTTAAAAAAGTTTGTGGTATGGATATTTGTATTGTTACTACAGCTAAAAACGATAAAGATGCTAAAAAATTATTAGAATTTTATGGAATGCCTTTTAGAAAATAAAATTTTTAATAAATATAAAAAAATTAAATAAGGGGTTATAGAATGGCAAAGAAATCTAAAATTGTTAAAAATCAAAAACAAAAAGAAATATTTGCGAAATATATAGAAAAACGTCTTGAATTAAGACGAAAAAAAGATTACAAAGGATTATCTAAACTTCCAGTCCAATCTTCGCCAGTTCGTCTTAAAAATATAGATCAAATTGATGGTAGATCAAGAGGATATATTAGAAAATTTGGTTTATCTAGAATTAAATTTCGTGAATTAGCTAACAAAGGTGAATTACCTGGCGTTAAGAAAGTTAGTTGGTAAAAGAGAGAATAAGAAAAATTATGATGACGAATCCTATTGCTGATTTATTAACAAGAATACGTAATGCTAATACAATGTGTTATGAAAAAGTTTCGGTTCCTTTTTCTAAATTAAAAGTAAAAATGTTAGAAGTTATACGAAAAGAAGGTTTTATTAAAGGTTTTATTGTAGACGGATCAAGAAGAAATATTACAATTTCTTTAAAATATCATGGTAATAAACAAAGAACTATTTTAGGTTTAAAAAGAGTATCAAAACATGTTTCTGTTAAAAAAATACCTAGAGTTTTAAATGGTTTAGGAATAGCTTTAATTTCTACTTCAAAGGGTATTTTGACAGATTATGAAGCTTTAGCTAATAATATAGGTGGAGAAGTTTTAGCTTATATTTGGTAATTTATATAAGGGGACTATAATGTCAAGAATAGGAAAAAGATCCATTTTAATTCCTGAGGGAATCAAAGTCGAAATTGGAGAACAAAATTTAATTTATATCGCATCTTCTTCGCATAAATTAAAATATCAAATAAATCCTTCATTAAATATCGATATTAAAGATAATTTAATTAAAATTTCGAGGCCAACTGATGAAGTTTTTATGAAAAAAATTCATGGCACTACACGTGCTTTATTGTTTAATATGATTTCAGGTTTAACTAATTTGTTTGTAAAAAAAATTGAAATTGTTGGTTTAGATTATGTTGTTAAAAAAGAAGATTCTAATTTAATTTTTAATTTAGGTTTTTCTCATGTTGTTGTTTTACCTATTCCTTCTGATGTCGAAATAGAGATTATAAAGAATAAACAAATTATTATTCGAGGTATAGACAAACAATTTGTAGGACAAGTTGCCGCTAAAATATTAAAATTACGTAAACCAGAACCTTATACAGGTAAAGGAATTAGTTTAGCTGGCGCTTATGTTCATCGTAAAGCAGGAAAAAGTGCTAAAAAATAAGAAAGGATATTTATTTACATAATGATAAATAAAGAATCATCAACATCTTTACGTAAAAAACGTCATTTACGTTTAAGAAAAAAAATAATAGGTACTTCAGAAAGACCTCGTTTTAATGTTTTTTATTCGAAAAAATATTTTTATGTTCAGATAATCGATGACAAAAACAAAGTTACTTTATGTAGTGCTCATAGTAAAGAGATTAAAGCTAGTATAATTAATAATAAAGTAGCTTCAGATATCGGAAGAATTATCGCTCGTAAAGCTTTACAAAAAGGTATTAGTAAAGTTGTTTTTGATCGTGATGGACGTTTGTATCACGGACGAATAAAAACTTTAGCGAATGTTGCAAGAGAAGAGGGATTAATATTTTGATTAATACAAGCAATTCAAGAGACAAAACTAATTTTAAAAAAGTAAATAGTATTTTTCAAGAAAAAGTAATTTTAATTAATAGAATTACTAAAGTTGTAAAAGGTGGACGCCGTTTACGTTTTTCTGCTTTAGTTGTTGTTGGAGATAAAAAAGGTAGAGTAGGTTTTGCAAGCGCTAAAGCTCAAGAAATTTTAGATGCTATAAAAAAAGCATTGGAAAAAGCAAAAAATAATTTGGTTAAAATTCCGCTTGCAGGAACTACTATTCCTCATGAAGTTGTCGGTGAGTACGGCGCCTCTAAAACTTTATTAAAACCTGTAGCAAAAGGTACAGGTATTATCGCTGGAGGAGCAGCTAGAACTGTTTTCGAACTAGTAGGTATTCGTGATATTTCAGCAAAATCTTTAGGTTCAAGAACACCTATAAATACTTTAAGAGCTTTAATGATTGGATTACAAAAATTAAGAACTATCAAGGATGTAGAAAAAACTAGAGGCATTAATTTGATAGCAAGATTTAAAGGTAAACAAAAATGAAAAAGTTATCAATTACATTAAAAAAAAGTTTAATCGGAAGAACGCCAAATCAAATTAAAAACGCTAATGTTTTAGGTTTGAGAAAGATTAATCAAAAAGTTATAAAAGATAATGTTGAAGTTATCAGAGGCATTATTAAAAAAATTCATCATTTAGTTGTAGTTGAAGAAATTATTGATAAAGAGAGCAATTAAGATGTTACATTTATTAAAACCTGTTAAAGGCGCTAGAAAAACAATTAAACGTTTAGGACGTGGTCCTGGAAGCGGAAACGGTAAAACCTCTGGTAAAGGTCATAAAGGTCAGTTAGCTCGTACTGGTGGCGGTACTCGATTAGGTTTCGAGGGTGGTCAAACACCTTTTTTTCAAAGAATTCCTAAAAGAGGATTTAATAATTTTAATAAAATTAAATATTGTATAGTTAATTTAAAAGAATTAGAACTGTTCGAAGATGGTTCTTTAATAACAAAAGATTTATTATTTAAAAAGAAAATAATTAAAAATAATAAGTCATTGGTTAAAGTTTTAGCTAAAGGTGATTTAACTAAAAAATTAACTGTTCAAGCCTGTAAATTTTCTAAAAAAGCAAAAGATATTATCGAACAAAATGGTGGTAATATAGAAATAATAAGGTAGCTTTATATGACAAAATTAATTAATTTTTTAGTAGATAAAAAAAAGATAATTAACAAAATTTTTTTCACTTTATTTATTATTTTTATTTATGTTATTGGTACTAGTATTTATATTCCTTTTTTAAGTAAATCTGAATATCAAGCAATTTCTGTTTTGCGACAATTAGGATCATCATTCAATAAATCATTATTATCTAATAATAATTCTTTATGTATTTTATCTTTGGGAGTTATTCCTTATGTTACCGCTTCTATTGTTATTCAATTGAGTCAAAAGGTATTCACTTTTATGAAAGAATGGCAAGAACAAGGAGAAAAAGGAAAACGTAAAATTAATATAGTTACTAGAGTTTTAACTATTTTTTTATCTTTAGGTCATGGATGGGCTTTGTGTCAAACTGAAAAATTCGTTTTAGGACCTTCTCTTCTGTTTTCAACACTCTTTTTTTTAACAGTCGGGGTTTTTATATCTATTTGGCTAGCTGATTTAATAACTTCTAAGGGTTTAGGAAATGGAATTTCTATATTAATAGCTGTAGGGATGGTAGATAAATTATTTAAAACTTTTAAATATTTGTTATCTAATTCAAATGGTTTCGAAACACAGCGTATATTAATTTTAATTTCTTATTTTGTTTTATTAATATTAACAATTATCCTATCTTCAGCTTATTTAAAAATACCTATTAATTACGCTATAAATAGAAATAATGATAAAATTGATAAATATATTCCTATTAAATTAAATACATCTGGCATTTTACCAATTATTCTTGCGGATACTTTATTAAATGTAATACAACAAATATCAATGTTGTTTTCGAAAAATGGAAAAGTTAATGAATATATTGGGATTTTTGTAGAATCACGATCAGAATTAGGAATATATTTTTTTGTTTATATTTTATTAATTATGTTATTTTCGTTTTTTTCATCTTTTATGACTATCAATCCGAAAGATGTCGCGGAACATTTATCAAAACAAAATGCTTATTTAAAAGATGTTCAACCTGGATTACCTACTGTTAAAAAAATAGTTCGCGAAATGTTTAAAATTACTTTCCTTGGAAGCTGTTTTTTGACTTTATTAGCTTCTACACCTGATATAATTAATTATTTAGCAGGAAGTACAATATCTCAAAATATTCCGTTTGGCGGGACTAGTCTTTTAATTATTGTCGGTGTCGCTTTAGAATCGATACAAGATATGAAAGCGAAAAATAATGTCAAAAGAACTTATAATAAATTTTTTTAAATAAATTTTTTTATTTTAAAAAAAATTAATCAGAATAATTAGAGGTTGTTTATTTTTTTGTATGTTATCAATTAAATCATCAGATGAAATCGTTATAATGAAAGAGGCAGGAAAGATTTTATCTTTCATAAGAAAAGAATTATTAAAATTTTTAAAAGTAGATATTTCTACCTTTGATTTAGATATGATTGCTTTTGATTTGATGAAAAAAAACGGAGTTATTTCTGCTTTTAAAGGTTATCAAGGATTCAGGGGTTATATTTGTATTTCAGTGAATGAAGTTGTAGTTCATGGAATACCTTCTAAAACAAAAATTCTTAAATTAGGTGATATTGTCACTTTAGATATAGGTATCAAACATAAAGGTTATTGTGTAGATTCAGCTTGGACTTATTCTTTGGGTCCAGTTTCAAATAAAGTTCAGCAATTGATGGAAAATACTAAAAAATCTTTATTTTTAGGAATAGAACAAGTGAAACCTGGTAATAAGATTTCAGATATTTCTCGTGCTATTGGTAAAATCGGCACTAAACATAATTACGGCATCATAGAAGTTTTTTCAGGTCATGGTATCGGAAAGAAATTACATGAAGAACCTTATATTTTTAATTTCGATTTTACTCCGGAAGATTATGTTTTGGAACCAGGTATGACTTTTTGTATCGAACCTATGTTCACTTTAGGAACTAAAGAGATTAAAATATTAAAAGATGGTTGGTCTGCTGTTACTTCTGATTTGAGTTTAAGCGCTCATTTTGAACATACGGTTTTAGTTACTGATACAGGATATGAAATTTTAACATAAAGATATAAAACGAAATAAATATTAATAATTTTAATTATAAAAATGAATAAAAAAGGAAAATACTTAAATAATGGTAGATAATAAGAGTTCTAAAACGATTGATAATAACTTTTCTACTGATGCTATAGCTGTAGTTGTTGGTAAGTTACCTAATGCAAGATTTAAATTACGACTTCTTGATCAAAGAATCATTGAAGGATTTATCTCTGGTAAAATACGTACTCGTAGAATTCATATACAATTAGGTGATAAAGTGAAAGTTGATCATAGTGGTCGTATTATTTATCGTTTTTTACAAAAGGATAATGTAAAATGAAAGTTAAAGCTTCTGTTAAAAAACGTAGTGACGATGATATCGTTGTACGTCGTAAAAAAAGAGTTTACGTTATAAATAAGAAAAAACGTCGTCATAATCAAAGACAAGGTTAAACAAAGGAGTTTGGTAAATGACAAAGATATCAAAAGATAAAAAAAAGAGAAATATTGTTTTCGATTTAAGTAGAAGTATATACGGTATCGGTCCAGCAACTGTTAGAAAGATATTACAAAAATTAAATATCAACGAACAAGATGAAATAAGCGAAAAACAAATAACTCTTATCAAAAGTGAATGCAATAAATATGATATAGAAGGTAATTTAAGAAGAAAAATTGCTTTAAATATCAAAAGATTAAAAGAAATAGGATGCGAGAGAGGAATCCGTCATCGTATAGGATTACCGGTGAGAGGTCAAAAAACTAGAAATAACGCTAAAACAGCTAAAAAAAGTCGTAAGAGAACTTCCGCAGGAGATAAAAAATTTAAATAATTTAAAGGAAGAGTGTTTTAATTATGTCTCAAAAAGTTAAATCAAAAAAAAGAGTTAAAGTAAAAAAAAGTAAAAAGAATGTTCCTGTAGGGATAGCTCATATTCAAGCTACTTTTAATAACACTATTATAACTATTACAGATTTAGAAGGAAATACTATCGCTTGGTGCAGCGGAGGATTATTAGGTTATAAAAATAGTAAAAAATCTACTTCATATATCGCTCAACAAGTAGCTAAAAAAGTTTCTTCTTTGGCAAAAGATAAAGGAATGAAACAAATTGAAGTTTTTGTTAAAGGACCTGGTGTTGGTAGAGAGATTTCTATTCGTTCTTTACAAGAATCTGATTTAGAAATTACTGCTATAAGAGATGTCACTCCTGTGCCGCATAATGGCTGCAGACCCCCTAAACGTCCTCGTGGATAAAAAAACAAACTTATTGAAGAGGTTAATGTTATAATGAAAAAATTGAAATTTATAAAACCTAACATGAATATCAAACAAGAAGGTTCAGATTTATCTTTTGGTAAATTTATTATTCAACCTTTAGAAAAAGGTTTAGGGATTACAATAGGTAATTCTTTAAGAAGAGTTTTATTATCTTCTTTACCAGGAGTTGCTATTGTAAATGTTAAAATCGAAGGCGTAGATCATGAGTTCAGCGTAATACCAGGTGTTTACGAAGATGTTATGTCTATTATTTTAAATTTAAAAAAAGTTGTTATTAGTACTACTTCACAAGAAGAAGATTTTGAAGAAAAATTAAAAATAGATGTTGTTGGCGAAAAAGCAGTAACAGCTGCCGATTTCGAAACTGTTGAAGGAATTGATGTTTGTAATAAAGATCAAATAATAGCTCATTTATCTCCTGATGTTTCTTTTAAAATGGAAGTAACTATCAAAAGAGGCATTGGTTATTCATCTGCTGATGATAATAAAATTTATAGTAAAAATCAATTTGGAGTTATCGCAATTGATTCTTTATACACCCCAGTTGTAAAAGTAAATTATAATATAGAACAAAAAATCAATAGTAAAGAAGAATTAGTTATAGAAATAGAAACAAATAAATCTGTTTCATCTAAAGAAGTTTTATCAATAGCGTCTAAAATTTTAATTGATCATTTAAATGTTTTAGTTAATTTATGTGATAAAGTTCAAAATCAAGATTTTGTTTATGAACCTACATTAGAAAGTTATAATCATGCTTTGAATTTAAGGTTAGATCAATTAGAAATATCAGTTAGATTATTTAATAGTTTAAAAAAATCAGGAATTAATACGGTTCAAGAATTAGTGAACCAAAATGAAAAAGATATTTTAAAATTAAATAGTTTAGGAAAAAAATCTTTCGAAGAATTGAAAGAAAAAATGAAAGAATTAGATCTTCATTTTAAAGATAATAATTGATTTTGAAAATAATACAAATAATATAAAATACAAAAAAGTTTTTTATTTTTATTTAAGTAAGTTTTATATTTTTGAATTTTTTATTTATAAAAAAAGTAATTTATAATTTTTTTATAAATAAAGAGTTATATAAAAATATTTTTAATAATTAAAAAGGTGCAATAATATGGCTTATAGTAAATTAAGATGTGATACATCTCATAGAAAATCTTTATTAAAAAATTTAGTTGCTAGTTTTATTATGAACGAACGTCTTTTTACTACTGAATCTAGAGCTAAAGAAATTAGAAAAGTAGTTGATAAAGTGATTACTTTAAGCAAAAAAAACACTTTAGATGCTCACAGATTAGCTTCAACTTTTTTATTTAATAAAAGAATTGATTCAGATAAAACTGTTTTACAGAAATTATTTAAAGAAATATCTGTTAAATATAAAGATAGAACAAGCGGTTATACAAGAATTATTAAAAGCGAATGTCGAAGAGGCGATTCTGCTGCTACGGCCCTTATTTTATTTGTTTAATATTTTTAAAAAATCAAAAAATATTCTAAATTAAAAGAAAATAGGAATAAAAGATGATAATTGTTAAAAATTTAAGTTTTAATTATAAAGATAAACAAATTTTTAATGATTTAAGTTTTGAAATTTCTTCGGGTGAATGGATTTCTATTATCGGAGATAATGGTTCAGGAAAAACTACTTTAGCTAAAATATTAGTTGGTTTATTAAAAAAAAATAAAGGCCAAATTTTTATTAATAATATTGAATTAAATGAAAATAATTTAACAGAATTACGTTCTTTAATTGGTATCATTTTCCAAAATCCTGATTATCAATTTGTAGGTTTCGATGTTAAGAGTGATATTGCTTTCGGTTTAGAAAATCAATTATTATCTCGTGACACAATCGAATCTAAAATATTGAAATATTCTAATATGTTGAATATTCAACATTTATTAGAATCTAAACCTCAAGAATTATCAGGTGGCCAAAAACAAAAAGTGGCTATAGCTTCTGTTTTATCTATGGAACCAGATATTATTATTTTTGATGAGTCTACATCTTTTTTAGATCCACAAGGATCAGAAGAAATTTATGATATTATCAAAGATATTCATAAACAAAAAAATAAAATTTTGATCACTATAACTCACGATTTATCTTTTGCTTTGAAAAGTGATAAAATTATGGTTTTAGATAAAGGTGATTTAATTAAATACGATAAACCTTCTAATTTAATTACAGATTCTTTATTTTTACAAAATTATTCTAATCATTTTCCTTTAGAGTTAAAACTCTATTATGATTTACAAAAAGAAAAAGATTTATCAGAGATAAATCAAAAAAAAATCGAACAATTAAAGGATTTTTTGTGGCAATACAATTTAAAGATGTAACTTTTTATTATAATAAAAATAAAAAAGCAGCTTTACGTAATATCAATTTATCTATAAATCCTGAGAACGATTTTATAGCTGTAATTGGCAAAATAGGTTCAGGAAAATCAACTTTAGTTCAATTAATGAATAGTTTATTAGTCCCTTCAGAAGGTTATATAGATATTTTCGGGAAGAGAATAAATAAAAAGACATCGCCAAACATTTTAACTTCTTTGAAAAAAAAAATAGGTTTGGTTTTTCAATTTCCAGAATATCAACTTTTTGAAAACACTATTTTAAAAGATGTTATGTTTGGTCCTAAAAATTTTAATAAGAATAATTTAGAAGCGAAAAAAAAAGCTGTCAAAGCTTTAAAACAAGTCGGAATTGATGAAGATTTATTCGAAAATTCTCCTTTTAAATTATCCGAAGGGCAACAAAGAAAAGTTGCTATTGCTGGTATTTTTGCTATTGAGCCGTCTAT